>NZ_JBFAZZ010000026.1:0-85844 GCF_040689425.1 Actinoplanes sp. NPDC051475 | reverse complement strand
CCACGGCGGCCTCGGCCGGAGCGGCCAGGGTGACCAGGCCGATCAGGGCGGCGGCGGGGATCAGCGCGAGGGTGGCGAGGCGACGGACCAAGGTCTTCTGCACGGGCACAACCTTTCGGAGAACCGCACCGGCGCTTGTTCGCCGCTACGCCATTCCCTTCGGAAGCCCGCAGGAGGTCGCTGATGCCTGTTCAGGTGCCTTGCCGTGAGTGCTGAGTTGCCGCCGGGGTGCCTGCCGTCCGCCGGTTGCGGCGGCGGTCGGCGGGCGGTTGCCGTACGGATGCGAAAAGGCCGGCGGAGCGTTCCGCCGGGCCTTCTCGGGTGGTGCTGAGCGTCAGGAGGCCGCCAGGGCCGAACCGAATTGAGATGCCAGCAGCCGGCTGTACGCCGTCGTGATGTGGTGCTGGTCGCGGTACACCAGGATGTCGCCGACGATCGCCGGGCAGGTCGTCGCGGTGCAGAACCACGGCACCGGGTCGATGATCGTGGCCCCGGCCGCGCGTGCCGCCGCCGTGACCAGCTTGCGCCGCTCCGGCTGCGCCAATGCGCTCTCCCGGCTGCGCCCGCACGCCGAGGGTCGGTCCATGTGCGCCGACAGGCACTCCGGCGTGGGGCCGGCCTGCCAGGGGGTGTCGCTGACGAAGTACACCTCGGTGCCGGGCGCCGACAGAGCGCGGACGGACCGCTTCCAGGCGGCGGCCCACGCGTCGTCCTGCGAACCGGTCACTCCGAGCAGCTCGTTGCTCGGGTACGTCGAGGCCATCACGACCTTCGCAGGGTGCAGGGAGCGGGCGTACTTGACGGCATCGCGGCGCCACTGGACGCACTCGGTGAACTCGCGCTTGAGCTGCGGCAGGTAGATCATGCCGTCCGCGGCGGTGCACGCGCTCTTCGTGATGGCGACCACCTTCCAGTGCCGCTGCAGCGCCGCCGCCTCCAGCGCGGGGAACCAATGGCCCGCGTGGGAGTCGCCGAAGAGGACCACCGTGGTGTCCGAGGACAGGTCACCGTACGCGCACGGCTTCTTGACCTCGGGATCGTCGAAGGCGCCGTTGCAGCCCTCGCTGTAGTAGCGGGGCTTGTCCTTGCTCGCCTTCGCCAGCTTCGGGGTCAGGTTCACCGGCACCGCGGGCGCATTCACGCTCGCGGCGATCTGCCGGCTCAGCTCCTTCGGGTCGAACGTCGCCGGGTCCAGGACGGCGGCGCGGTACGTGGTCGTCCCGCCCAGGTGCGTGGCGGCCGAGGTGATGACGGTGCACAGTCCCGCGGCGACCACGGAGATGGCGAGGCCCACGCCGATGCCGCGCCACGGGCGGTCCCGCAGGGCGCGCAGCTGGCGTACCGGGTTCTCGACCAGCGCGAACGTCAGCGCGGCCAGGACCAGGGCGCCGAGCGCGACGAGGACGTTCTCCCAGGCTGCGAGCGGGCGGCCGATCGCGTACGGCGCGAGCAGCAGCGCCGGCCAGTGCCACAGGTACCACGAGTACGACAGCCGCCCGATCGCCTGCAGCTCGGGCCGCCCGAGGAGCCCCGCCGGACGCCCGGTGCCACCGGCGATGACGGCGGCGGTGCCCAGGACCGGCAGCAGGGCGGCGTACCCGGGGAACGGGGTCTCGGGGGTGTACATCACGGCCGACGCCGCCACGGCGACCAGGCCGGCGCCGATGCACCAGCGCGGCAGCTTCAGCGCGGTGAGGGCGAGCAGCGCGCCGACGCCGAGCTCCCACGCGCGGGTGTGCGCGCCGAAGTACGCCCACCCGGCGTTCTCCCGCGTCTGCCACAGCGCGAGCGCGAGGGAGCCGGCGGTCAGCGCGGACAGCGCCGCGCCCAGCCCCCGTCGCCGGGCGAAGACGATGATGAGCAGCGGCCAGACGAGGTAGAACTGCTCCTCGACCGCCAGCGACCAGAAGTGCTGCAGCGGCGACGGCTCCGCGTCGGCCTGGAGGTAGTCCGTGCCGATCGCCGCGAGGCGGTAGTTCATCGAGTAGATCGTCGTGTGCAGCGCGTCCGACAGGATGCCGCTCAGCCGCAGGGGTGGCAGCCAGAGCGCGGCACCCGCGACCGTGGCCACGACGACGACGGTCGAGGCCGGCAGCAGCCGCAGCGCCCGGCGCGCGTAGAACCGCGGGATCGACAATGTGCCGCTGCTGCGCGCCTCGCGCAGCAGGAGGCCGGTGATGAGGAAACCGGAGATGACGAAGAAGACGTCCACCCCGACGTAGCCGCCGGTGATCACCGGCAGGCCGCAGTGGTACGCGACCACGAGGAGCACCGCGACCGCACGCAGCCCCTCGATGTCGCGGCGGTGCCGGGCCGGACCGGCGGCCGGGGCACGCGTGGTGTCCGGTGCCGGACCGTCGGACCGTGGTGTCTGCCGGGGCGAGGGCGCGACGGGCGCGATGCTCATCTCGGTCACAGCCGATGCGCCTCCGGGCCGGTGGTGACACCCCGGGTGTCGAAGAAGCGCTTGGCGATGCCCGCCAGGTGGTCGGCGTCGTACTCGCGGTGGTGCTGCACGAGGATGACGAGGTCGGCGGCCGCGGCGGCGCCCTCGAGGTCATCGGTGCGGGGCACGCTCCACTCGGTGACGTACGGGTCGTGGAAGCTCAGGACGGCGCCCAGCGACGTGAGGTGGCGGGCCAGCGGCGTGGCCGGCGACTCGCGCTGGTCGGCGATGTTCGGCTTGTACGTGACGCCGAGCAGCAGGACCTTCGCGCCGTGCACCGCCACGCCGTCGGCGTTGAGCAGGTTCTGCGCGCGGCGGGCCACGTACGCCGGCATGGTCGCGTTGATCTCCTGGGCGAGCTCGACGAAGCGGAACGGGTAGCCGAGCTTGCTGCGCACGTTGTGGCTCAGGTAGTTGGGGTCGATCGGGATGCAGTGGCCGCCGACGCCGGGGCCCGGGTAGAACGCCTGGAACCCGAACGGCTTGGTGGACGCGGCGTGGATGACGTCCCAGAGGTCGATGTCCAGCTCGTGGCAGAACCGGGCCATCTCGTTGACCAGCGCGATGTTGACGTGCCGGTACGTGTTCTCCAGCAGCTTCGCGGTCTCCGCCTCACGGGTGCCGCGGGTGCGTACGACGGTCTCGATGAACCGCCCGTAGAACGCCGCGACCCGGTCGGTGCAGCCCGCGGTGTACCCGCCGACGACCTTCGGGGTGTTGTGCGGGCCGAACCGCTCGTTGCCCGGGTCGATGCGCTCGGGCGAGAACGCGACATGGAAGTCGATGCCCGCGGTCAGCCCGGACAGCTTCTCCAGCAGCGGGCGGACGACCTCGTCGGTCGTACCCGGGTAGGTCGTCGACTCGAGGACGACCAGCATGCCGGGCCGCAGGTTGCGGCCGACCGCCTCGGTCGCGCCGATGACCGCACGCAGGTCCGGACCGTCGCCCTCGGACAGCGGCGTCGGCACGCAGATCACCGCGGTGTCCGCCTCGGCGATCCGCGTCTCGTCGGCGGTGGCGCGGAACCCGCCGGCGAGCATCTCGGCCACGTCGGCGTCGGACAGGTCGTCGACGTGCGAGCGGCCCGCGCCGAGCGCGTCGACCACCGCCTTGTTGACGTCGAAGCCGAGCACGGACATGCCGGCCCGGATGGCCTGCTGGGCGAGGGGCAGCCCCACGTACCCGAGGCCGAGAATGACCACGTCGAAGCTCACGAGAGAGATCTCCTTTGGGCGGACCCGTCAGGCGACGGGCGAGTTGGTTGCGGCCGGCCCGCCGTTCTTCGCCGGCTGCGCCGGCACGGTGACCTCCGGCGTCTTGCCGGGTGCCAGGGCCGGTCCGCGGTCCACCTGGGTCAGGACGGCGGGTGCGGGACGCGGGCCGGTCAGCTCGTACGGCGACGCGAACGGCAGGTACGCGGGCAGGAACTCGCCGAGCAGCGCCGCCTGCTCGGCGGCCACGGCGTCGTCCGAGTCGGTGTCGTTGAGGCAGAACGCGTCGAGGTTGCGGTGCCGCAGCAGCCCGGCGAGCTTCAGCGGCGTCGTGGGGTTCGCCAGGTCCGCGTACGTGTAGGCGATGGTCCCCGGGGCGGCCTTGCCGGTCAGGTAGGCGTAGTACTGCTGCAGCGACGACAGCAGCGAGACGTCGTCCGGGTGCCGGAACTGGTGCGACGCCGTGGCCTCGACGTGCTCGGCGAAGCGCTGCTCGATCTCGGCGATGACGCTGCGCCGCGACGGGTGCGGGGTGTGCATCATCTTGCGGGTCAGCACCCGGCCGAACGCCTCGCGGATGAGCTCCCGGTTGTTCTTGCCGGCCGAGTCCGCCGGCGGGTCGTCGGGGCGCCGCGGTGCCGAGTCCACCTGGGCGTTCGACGGGAAGAAGCGGGTCAGGCCGCCGGGGGTGAAGAACAGGTCGGGGGAGACCGGCCGGCCCAGGAACACGTCGTCGTTGAGGTAGAGGAAGTGCTCGCTGAGCCCGGGGATGCGGTGCAGCCGCGACTCGATGGCCTGGGAGTTGAAGGTCGGCAGCGTGCCGGTGTCGCCGAAGATCTCCCGGTGGCTGACCACGGTCACGCCCGGGTGCGAGGTGTCCAGCCACTCCGGCAGCTGATCGTCGGTCACCAGGTAGATGTGGTTCACCCAGGGCGCGAAGCAGTGCAGGGCCCGCATCGAGTAGCGCAGCTCGTCCCGGGACGCGTACCGCGAGTCGTTGATGGCGAGCCGGCTCGCGTCGCCCAGCCAGTCGTTGCCGGCCAGGGCGGCCGCCTTGCGCGCCTGCCACTGCGGGTCGCCGCCGTCGACCCAGGTGTAGACCACGTCGATCGGGAAGCTGATCCGGTCCGGGCTGGGCAGGGTGAAGATCTCCCGGGTCCGGTACGCGGTCCGGTCGGCGGGGGAGCTGAACGGGCCGAACGCCGGCTCGGGCGCGGACACCACCGGCTCGTCCAGCGGGATCACGTCGGCGATGGGGTTGCCGCGGGGGCCGGCCAGTACGCCGTCGCGCTCGGTCCAGAACTCGATCTCGCAGCCCAGCTCCGGGCCGAGGAGCAGGCTGCCGCGCGGGTCGGTGACCGGCCAGCTCAGCTTGATGATCTGGGCGGCGTGCGGCTTGCGGGCGCCGGACGGCCTGACGACGTCGAGCAGCCCCTGGCCGGCTCCGGTGAGGTCGTGCAGGAGGCGCACCACCGCGGGGCGGTCGGTGTCGCGTACGGCCACCGCCGTCGTCCGCAGCGCCTTGGTCGGGATCCGGAACCACTCGACGCCGGCCTCGTCGAGCGCCGCGACGACCCGCTCGAGGTTCTGCCGGCGTACGTCCGCGGGGCTGGCCGCCGGATCCTTGCGGGCCGTGACCCAGCCCCGGGCGGTACGGACCCGGATGGTCGGCGCATCCGCGGCGCCACGCATGAGCGGCAGCCGCGGGGGTGGTGAGAGCGACACGAGCCGCCGGGCGACGCCGAGCCGCTGCTGTTCGGCCACTCTCGGCAGCACCCGGCGCTGGACGGCCTTGAGGACGCGCGACCGGACTTCCCAGGGCGCCAGTCGCAGGATCCGCCGTAGGGGCACGAGCTCGTCCTTCCGCCGGATGTCCATCGGGGCCGATCGTCAGCCGCCCGGTTCCTGAGCCTCAACGGAGGTATGCGCCGGATGGTTGCGGTCGATGACCATTTGCCGGACATCATTGCTGTGAGGCGTTACGCCTGATATCTGCGGTATACGCGATTTACTGGCGTGGCGCGGGTGAACGGCCGCGACCCACCCCTACGGGTGCGCCCTGATGTGCCCACTTGCGCGGCGGGCGCATGGTGGACAACGGGCTCTCCGAGGAGGACGACATGGGCAAGGCTGTGGCATATCTGGTGGCGACGATCGCCGGCGTGATCGTGGTGGGGTGGATCGCCATCTCGCTGCTGCACGTGCTCGTCGGCGCGCTGGCGTACCTGATCGTCGGCGCGATCGTGGTGGGCGGCGGCGTCTACCTGTACGGCAAGGCCAAGAAGGGGCTCGCACCCGGCACCCGGACGCAGCGGCGGATCGAGGCGGCGGCGAAGACGTACCGGATGCGCAACCGGTGAGGCTTCCGGCGGGCGGCTAGGCTTGCGGTCATCTCCTCCCTACTGACCAACGGGAAGTTGTGCCGTGTTTGACACCTTGAGCGACCGCCTCTCCGGGATCTTCACCAAGCTCCGGGGCAAGGGCCGGCTCACCGACGCCGACATCGACGCCACCGCGCGGGAGATCCGCCTCGCGCTGCTGGAGGCGGACGTCGCGCTGCCGGTGGTCAAGGCGTTCATCGCCAACCTCAAGGAACGCGCCCGCGGCGCCGAGGTGGCGCAGGCGCTCAACCCGGCCCAGCACATCATCAAGATCGTCCACGAGGAGCTCATCACCGTCCTCGGCGGCGAGGGGCGGCGGCTGCAGTTCGCCAAGCAGCCGCCGACCGTGATCATGCTGGCCGGCCTGCAGGGCTCCGGCAAGACCACGCTGGCGGGCAAGCTGTCGCGCTGGCTCAAGGGCCAGGGACACCAGCCGCTGCTGGTCGCCTGTGACCTCCAGCGCCCCAACGCGGTCAACCAGCTCCAGGTCCTCGCGGGCCGGGCCGGCGTCGACGTCTACGCCCCCGAGCCCGGCAACGGCGTCGGCGACCCGGTGCAGGTCGCCAAGGACTCGATCGAGCACGCCCGGCGTACGGCCAAGGACATCGTCATCGTCGACACCGCCGGCCGCCTCGGCATCGACGCCGAGATGATGCAGCAGGCGCGCGACATCCGCGACGCGGTCGACCCGGACGAGGTCGTCTTCGTCATCGACGCCATGGTGGGCCAGGACGCGGTCACCACCGCCGAGGCCTTCCGCGACGGCGTCGGCATCACCGGCGTGGTGCTGTCGAAGCTCGACGGTGACGCCCGCGGCGGTGCCGCCCTCTCGGTCCGCCACGTCACCGGCGAGCCGATCCTCTTCGCGTCCACGGGCGAGAAGCTCGAGGACTTCGACGTCTTCCACCCCGACCGGATGGCCAGCCGCATCCTCGGCATGGGCGACGTGCTGACCCTCATCGAGCAGGCCGAGCAGGCCTTCGACGAGGATCAGAAGGAGAAGATGACCTCCAAACTGCTCGGTGGCGAGCAGTTCACCCTGGAGGACTTCCTCGACCAGCTCATCGCGGTGCGGAGGATGGGCCCGATCGCCAACATCCTCGGCATGATGCCGGGCATGGGCCAGATGAAGGACCAGCTGGCCGAGCTCGACGACAGCCACTTCGACCGGGTGACGGCGATCATCCGCTCGATGACCCCGGGCGAGCGCACCAACCCGAAGATCATCAACGGCTCCCGCCGCGCCCGCATCGCCAACGGCTCGGGCGTGACCGTCATGGACGTCAACCAGCTGCTCAACCGCTTCGCCGACGCGCAGAAGATGATGAAGCAGATGGGCGGCATGATGGGCCTGCCCGGCGCGGGCCGCCGCAAGGCGACCAAGAGCCCGAAGAACAAGCGCAAGGGCACCAAGGGCGGCAACCGGCCCCGGGTCGGCGGCGGCATGCCGGCCGGTTTCCCGGGTGGCATGCCCCAGCTCCCTCCGGGGATGGACCCGAACGCGATCGCCGGCGGCCAGGGGCTGCCGCCGGGCTTCAAGCTGCCGAAGCTGGACTTCAACAAGCTCTCCAACCCCAAGCGCGACGACGACAAGCGCTGACGGTCAGCGCCCGGGCGCCGTGGTCCGGGTGGATGCGGTGCTCTGCCGCAGACGCAGCGGGACCACCGTCGCTTCGGCGGCGGCGGGCTGACTGCCGTGCGGCAGGGAGGCCGCCGACGCGGTCCGGTTCGCCGGCGGCTCCGGGCTGCCGGCCCGGGACATCCGGCGCCCCTCCGCCGCGGCGGCTTCCGCGGCCGGGTGCAGGGACGCGACCGTGGAGTCGGCCGCCGCGACGGGATCGTCGTGCACCGATCCCTGACGTGAGCTCACGTGCTCTCTGCGTTTCTCCTGCCGCTGGGTGTTGACCCGCGACGCCAGATCGATGGCCACGCCCACGGCCGCCGCGTAGTTCGCGATGCTCTCCGCCAGCTTGATGCGCGGGTTCGCCTCCTTCTCGGCGTCCGTGTAGCCGTCCGTGACCGCCTTGACGACGCCCGCCGAGGCGGTCAGGAGCTTGGCCAGGTTGTTGATCTTGTGCTCGCGGAGGTTCTCGAGGCCCCGGTACCCGCGGTAGGCGGCGGCGGAGACCTCGTACAGGCCGGCGAGGGCCTGCCCCCAGGAGGCGGCGCTCTTGGCGTCGGCCGCCCGTCCCGGATCCCACTGGTTCTTCAGGCCGTCGGCCACGAAGCTCCCGGTGGAGGCGGCGACGCTGCCGAGGGCCACGGTGTCGTCCAGCCGGGACCGGGCGACCCGCGTGCCGTCGGACCTGGTGTACGAGAAGAAGTCGGCGAACGGATTTCCCGGCATGGCACGCTCCTGTCGTCGGCCTTCCAACGGGGGTGGGGCAGCGGGGGTTCACGGCGATCAGGTACGACTTCAAGCATGACGTTGCATGTACGCGGGACGCTGCTGCCGGACGGTGAGGTCCGGGACCTGTGGCTGGTCGGGGACCGGGTGACCTTCGAGCCGGTCCGGGACGCCGAGACGGTCAGCGACTCCGGCTGGATCGTGCCCGGCCTGGTCGACGCCCACTGCCACCTGGGCATCAAGACGGGCGCCAAGCCGATCGAGAGCCTGGACGAGGCCCGTGACCTGGCCTTCCGGGACCGCGACGCCGGCGTGCTGGCACTGCGCGACGCCGGATCGCCGTACCCGTATCCGGAGCTGGATGACGAGCCGGAGATCCCCCGCCTGGTCCGGGCGGGCCGGCACGTCGCGCCGGTCCGCCGCTACCTGCGGGACATCGGCGTCGAGGTGGAGGCCGCGGACGTCGTGGAGGCCGTCACCGCCCAGGCCAAGGCCGGCACCGGCTGGGTGAAGCTCGTGGGGGACTGGATCGACCGGTCCGTCGGCGACCTCGCCCCCTCCTGGGATCCCGCGACCATGGCGGCCGCCGTGGAGGCCGCCCACGCCGCGGGCGCCCGGGCCGCCGTGCACACGTTCTCCGAGGAGGCCGTGGCGCAGATGGTGCGGGCGGGCGTCGACTCGGTCGAGCACGGCACCGGCCTGTCCCTCGACCTGATCGACGAGATGGCCCGCCGCGGGACCGCGCTCGTGCCAACCATGATCAATATCCAGACCTTCGGCGGCATCGCCGACCAAGCCAGGGCCAAGTTCCCCGGGTACGCCGACCACATGCTGTCCCTGCGCGACCGGTTCCCGCAGGTGGTCGTCGCCGCCCACGAGGCAGGTGTCCCCGTCTACGTCGGCACGGACGCCGGCGGAAGCATCCGGCACGGCCTCGCCGCCGAGGAGATGCTGCTCCTGCACGAGGCGGGCATCCCGGCCGCCGACGTCCTGGCCGCGGCCTCCTGGGGCGCCCGGGAGTGGCTGGGCTTCCCCGGCCTCGTCGAGGGCGGCCTGGCCGACCTGGTCGTCTACGCCGACGACCCCCGCGCCGACCTCCGGGTGGTACGCGCTCCGCAGCGCATCGTCCTCAAGGGCCGCGTGGTGCGCTGAGCGGCCCGGCGACGGACGCGGCTAGGATGCTGCCTCATGGCTCGCGTGCTCACTCCCCGTGCGGAGGACTTCCCCCGCTGGTACCAGGACCTCATCGCCAAGGCTCAGATGGCCGACAACGGCCCGGTGCGCGGGACGATGGTGATCCGGCCGGCGGCGTACGCGATCTGGGAGCGCATGCAGGCCGAGATGGACGCGCGGATCAAGGAGGCGGAGGCGCAGAACGCGTACTTCCCGCTCTTCATCCCCGAGAGCTACCTGAGCCGCGAGGCGCAGCACGTGGAGGGCTTCTCGCCGGAGCTCGCGGTCGTCACGCACGCCGGTGGCAAGGAGCTGTCCGAGCCGATCGTGGTCCGGCCGACCAGCGAGACGATCTTCGGCGAGTTCATGGCGAAGTGGATCGACTCGTACCGCGACCTGCCGCTGCTGCTCAACCAGTGGGCCAACGTGGTGCGCTGGGAGCTGCGGCCGCGCACGTTCCTGCGGACCACCGAGTTCCTCTGGCAGGAGGGTCACACCGCGCACGCCACCGAGGCCGACGCCCGTGACTACGCGCGCCGCATCCTGCACTCGGTCTACGAGGACTTCATGGTCAACCTGCTGGCCATCCCGGTCGTCCCGGGCCGCAAGACCAAGGGCGAGCGGTTCGCTGGCGCCACCAACACCATGACCCTCGAGGCCATGATGGGCGACGGCAAGGCCCTGCAGATGGGCACCTCGCACGAGCTCGGGCAGAACTTCGCCAAGGCGTTCGACATCACGTACACGTCGCAGGCCGGCAGCGTCGAACACGCGTGGACGACGTCGTGGGGCAGCACGACCCGCATGATCGGCGGCCTGATCATGGTGCACGGCGACGACAACGGCCTGCGGCTCCCGCCGCTGCTGGCCCCGATCCAGGCCCAGATCATGGTGGTCAAGGCCGGCGAGGGCGTCACCGAGGCGGCGGTCAAGCTCCGTGACGAGCTCAAGGCCGCGGGGGTACGGGTGAAGCTCGACGACCGTGCCGACGTACCGTTCGGGCGCCGGGCGGTCGACGCCGAGTTGCAGGGCATCCCGATCCGCATCGAGGTCGGCCCCCGCGACCTGGCGGCCGGCAACGCGGTGGTGGCCCGGCGCATCGACGGCACGAAGACGCCGGTCGCACTGGCGGCGGTCGTCGGCGAGGTGACCGGCGCGCTCAAGGCCGACCAGCAGCGGCTCCACGACAGCGCGCTGGCGATGCGCGAGGAGCGCACGGTCGACGTGAAGACCCTGGGCGAGGCGATCGAGGCGGCGCAGACCGGCTGGGCGCGGGTCCCGTGGTCGGCGGTCGGCACCGAGGGCGAGGCCGAGGCGAACGGCAAGGCGGTCACGGTCCGCTGCCTGCTCTCCGCGGACGGCGGCGTCCCCGAGTCCGACGAAGAGCCGGATGTCATGGCGATCCTGGCGCGCGCGTACTGATGTTCGCTCCGGGCCGCCAGGTCCTGTACCGCAACGTCGACGGCCCGCGCCTGGCCTCCGTACGCCCGTGCCGGGTGATCTCCGACGACGAGCGCGGCCTGCTGCTCTGGCTGGCCCGCGGCACGGCCGTGCTCGTCGAGGAAGCCACCGACGGGCGCGGCATCCGCGACATGCCGTACGCCGAGTGGATCGGGCTGAGCCACCACGTGGTCCCAGCCGTCTGGCAGGGCCCGGGCCTGCTCAAGTTCATCCCACCGGACGCCGACCACTCGGTCTGGTTCTTCCGCGACGACGACAATCGCTTCACCCACTGGTACGTCAACCTGGAGGAGCGCGCCCTGCGCTGGGACGACGGCGACGTGGCCGGGGTGGACGTGATCGACCAGGACCTCGACGTCGTGGCCCGCCCGGACCGCGGCTGGGAGTGGAAGGACGAGGACGAGTTCACCGAGCGCCTCGCCTACCCGGACCACTACTGGGTCCACGACGAGGCCGCGGTCCGCGCCGAGGGCCTGCGCGTGATCAAGCAGATCGAGGCGGCCGACTTCCCCTTCGACGGCACCTGGACCGATTTCGCGCCCGACCCCACCTGGCCGGTGCCGACATCCGTACCCGCCGGCTGGGACCGCCCGCCCGTTCCACGCCCCTGATCGCCGGGTCCGGGCAGCCGGAGCCCAGGTCGCACGGCGCCCGTGACCGTGATCACGGGCGGCGCGGGATCGGCGGAATCCGTAACCTGCCTCGGTGACCGCCGTGCCGCCCGCCTCCGCCATGCCGCCTGCTTCCGCCGCTCCGCCGAACCAAGCTGGGCCGATCGCCGTCGCACCCGTTCCCGGCTGGGATCCCGGTCCGCGCCGGCCGGGCTGGACCGCCGCCCTGGTCGCGCTGCTGCTCGTCGTTGCCGGCACGGGGTTCGGTCTCTACCGCCTCATCGGTCTCATCGGCACCCCTCACCCCGTCCGCCCGGACATCTGCCCGGCCCTGGACCTCGGTCCCCTCACCGAGACCCTCGGCCCGGTGGGCCTCCTGGACCCGCCGGGGACCCCGGAGCGGCGCGGCGGCTACTCGCGCGCGATCTGCGGGTTCACTGTCGATGGCGAGGACTTCGTGCCGGGTGTCATCGGCTCACTCCTCGTGGACTGGTACGACTACGAGTTCCCGGCCGAACTTATCTACGCGCGTGCCGAGGGTGAGCAGGCAAAAAGCCTCTCCACGGCGCCCTTCCTGACCCAGCTCCCCGGCCTGGGCGAGCAGGCGTTCGCCGGCTTCGACCCGGACGAGCACGCGGAGGCGGGCAAGCGGCTGCGTCTGTACTCGGTCACGGCCCGGGACGCCAACGTCGTCCTGAACTTGAACGTGATGGTGCCGGACGCCGCCGACGACGCGCCGTGGCGGAACGGGCAGGTCGACGACGCTTACCCGGTTCTGACGCGGATCGCGCGCACCGCGCTGCAACGGCTGCTGTGACGGGTTTCCCACTCACGCAGAATGAAGGGTGCGGGTGGCTGCTCTGAGCCGCCAGGCTCTCGGCCGCCCGCGCCCGGCCTCGACGGGAGTTGCGGTCAGCACCATGCAACCAGGCACGACATCCAGATCTTGACCCTGAACTTGATCTTCTCGAGCCCGATTGGGACCTCCCGCCCTTCATCTGGCAGAATGGTCAGCTGGTATCCGGCACGCGTGAGGCGCCCTCTAACCCTGATCGCGTTGCCAGTCCACGAGACATCGGTCCCGCATCCCCACGCGGGTTCGGTCGGCTCACCCACGTAATCATCAGGAGCGAAACAACCGTGGCCGTAAAGATCCGGCTCCTGCGGATGGGCAAGATCCGCAACCCGCAGTACCGCATCGTCGTCGCCGACTCGCGCACCAAGCGCGACGGCCGTGCCATCGAGTACGTCGGCATCTACCAGCCGAAGCACGACCCGTCGGTCATCGAGGTCAAGAGCGAGCGCGTGCAGTACTGGCTCTCGGTCGGCGCCCAGCCGAGCGAGGCCGTGCAGCGCATCCTCGAGAAGACCGGCGACTGGCAGCAGTTCAAGGGCCTGCCGGCCCCGCCGCCGCTGCTCGTCGCGCCGGAGAAGGCCAACCGCCAGGCCGCGTACGAGGCCGAGGCCAAGGCCGCCGCCGGCATCGCCGACACCCCGGCCGCCAAGCCCGCCAAGAAGGCCACCAAGGTCGCCGCCGCTCCGGAGGCCGCCGCGGCCAAGCCGGCGCAGACCAAGGTCGCCGACCGGGCTGAGCCCGACCGCGAGGCCGTCGCCGAGACCGCAGAGGACCCGGCCGGTGCCGGCGCCGACGCGAGCTGACGGGGCGCTCCGGCCCGCGCTGGAGCACCTCGTCAAGGGCATCGTCGACAACCCGGACGACGTCCGGGTGCGGCTGGTCGACTCGCGCCGCGGCAAGCGGCTCGAGGTCCGCGTGCACCCCGAGGACCTGGGAACGGTCATCGGGCGCGGCGGGCGTACGGCCAAGGCGCTGCGTCAGGTCATCGGGTCGATCGGTGGGCGCGGCATCCGCGTCGACATCGTCGACGCGTACTGAGGCGTTCGTCGCTCGATGTTGCTGGTAATCGGCCAGATCGGTAAGCCCCACGGCATCCGTGGGGAGGTTCTGGTGACCGTCCGGACCGATGAGCCAGAGGCGAGATTCGTCGCCGGGGCGGTGTTCGCCACCGAGGTCCCACGGGACCGCAGGGTGAACACCGGTCCGGCGACCGCCGCCGCCCCGGACGTGGCCTACCAGGTGCCGGAGAAGCTGACTCTGGAGTCGCTGCGCTGGCACCAGGGCCGGGTCATCGCCCAGTTCGAGGGCGTTCACAACCGCAACGTCGCTGAGGCGCTGCGCGGCGTACTGCTCCAGGTCGACAGCGCGGACGTCGCACCGCCGGACGACCCGGACGAGTTCAACGACCACCAGCTCATCGGGCTCTCGGTGGTCGACCTCGACGGCGCCGAGCTGGGTACGGTCGACCGCATCGATCACGCGCCCGCCTCCGACCTGATCGTGCTGCGCAAGGCCGCGGGGGGCACCGCGCTCATCCCGTTCGTCAGCTCGATCGTGCCGACCGTCGATCTGGCCGCCGGCCGCGTCGTGGTCGACCTGCCCGAGGGCCTGCTCGACCTCTAGAAGGTTTCTGGTGCGCGTCGACATCATCTCGATCTTCCCGGACTACTTCTCGCCGCTGGATCTGTCGCTGATCGGCAAGGCGCGCGGCGCCGGGATCCTCGACCTCTCCGTGCACGACCTGCGCACCTGGACCTCCGACGTGCACCGGACCGTCGACGACACCCCGTACGGCGGCGGACCCGGCATGGTCATGCGCCCCGAGCCGTGGGCCTCGTCGCTCTCCGCCGTGGCGTCGCCGTCGGCCACTCTCGTGGTGCCGTCCCCGGTGGGCCGCCCGTTCACCCAGGCGGACGCTGTCTCCTTCGCCGCGCTGCCTCATCTGATCTTTGCGTGCGGCCGCTATGAGGGCATCGACCAGCGGGTCATCGACGATGCCGCGACCCGGATGCCGGTGCGTGAGGTGTCTCTGGGGGATTATGTCCTCTTCGGCGGCGAGGTCGCGGTCATCGTGATCCTCGAGGCGATCACCCGGCTGCTGCCGGGCGTGCTGGGCAACGCCGATTCCCTCACCGAGGAGTCACACGCGGCCGGTCTGCTGGAGGCCCCGGTCTACACCAAGCCGGCGTCGTGGCGCGGAATGGACGTGCCCGAAGTGCTGCGGTCCGGCGACCACGGCCGGATCGCCCGCTGGCGGCGCGAGCAGTCGTTGCTGCGGACGGCCGCCCGCCGGCCGGACCTGTTCGAGGCGTATCCGGGCGAAAGGCTCACCCTGAAGGACCGGGCGGCGATCGAGGACGCCGGATTTCGGATCCCGGGGTCGGATGTGGCAAAGTAGGGAGGTTGCCGTTCGTCCCCACGCCGTGGTGGGCGGGCGAGGATCTCCCCGGATCGAGGCGAGAAGCCGCAGTTCTGGAAGATCAGAATCACCCATTCGCGCATCGAACTCCCGGTGCGCTATGAGTTACCCGAGGATGCAGCGATGAACACGCTGGACGATCTTGACGCCCAGTCGCAGCGCACCGACCTTCCCCAGTTCCGCGCCGGGGACACGCTCAAGGTTCACGCCCGGGTCGTCGAGGGCAACCGCTCCCGCGTCCAGGTCTTCCAGGGCGTCGTGATCAGCCGCCAGGGCGGCGGCCTGCGCGAGACCTTCAAGATCCGGAAGATCAGCTTCGGCGTCGGGGTCGAGCGCACCTACCCGCTCAACAGCCCGGCGATCGACCGCATCGAGGTCATGACCCGCGGTGACGTGCGCCGCGCCAAGCTGTACTACCTGCGTGAGCTCCGGGGCAAGAAGGCCAAGATCAAGGAGCTGCGCGAGAAGCAGACCGCCAACTGAACCCCGCAGCGGTCCGGGGCCGTATTCACTCGGACTGACGTTTACTGCGCGGCCGAACTACGCTTGCGCCAGTGACGGATGGGAATCAGTGCCATTGCGGCGTTCGCCGCGCTGGTGGGCCACATTCGCACTACCGCCCGACCTGTTCCCTGCGGGGCACTCCGGGCGGTAGTGCTGTATCCGGGGCGTTGCACCGGATCGGCGGCGGGAGATGCATAGCGTGGAACCGATGCAGGGGTACCGGGGCTCCTCCTCCGGGCGGCGCCGCGGCCGGGTGATCCGGCGCAAGGAGATGCCGCTCTGGCAGGAGCTGCCGCTGCTGCTGGTCGTGGCGTTCTGCCTCGCGGTGCTCATCCGGACGTTCCTCGTGCAGGCCTTCTTCATCCCGTCCGGCTCCATGGAGAACACCCTGCTCGTCGGCGACCGGGTGCTCGTCAACAAGGTCGTCTACGACATGCGCGACCCGGTCCGCGGCGAGATCGTCGTCTTCCGCGGCACCGACAACTGGGCGCCCGAGCAACCGTCCCAGCCGGTCAGCAACGCCTTCGGCGCGAAGCTCGGCCGCACCATCGGCGACCTCGTCGGCGTCAGCCGCCCGGGTGAGCGCGACTTCATCAAACGGGTGATCGGCCTGCCGGGCGACAAGGTCGCGTGCTGCGACGACAAGGGCCGGATCACGGTCAACGGCCAGCCCGTCGACGAGCCGTACGTGCAGGAGAACTCCCCCCTCGACGCGCCGCCCAACCCGCGGCAGTGCAGCAGCCGGCGCTTCGCCGAGGTGACCGTCCCCAACGGTGAGATGTTCGTCATGGGCGACCACCGCCTGGTCTCCCAGGACGCGCGCTGTCAGGGCCCGGTCCCCATCGACAACGTGATCGGCCGCGCCTTCGTCGTCGTGTGGCCGACAAGCCGCTTCACCGGCCTGTCCGTGCCCGACAACTGGAAGGCGTACGCCGCCGCCCGGCCCGTGGGGGCCGCCCCGCTCGGCCCGGAGCCGGACCGTGGGCCCGATCCGGCCACCACGGCGGTTATGTTGCCGTTCCTGCTAAGTGTCGGCGTATCCGCGCGTTCCGGACTGTGGTTCAGGCCGCGGCGACGTAGGCTCCCTTCGTGATTGACGAGCAGACCGGCGAGCAGCGCCGTGGTTCCTTCTGGCGCGAGCTCCCCATCCTGCTGGGCGTGGCGATCCTCGTCGCCGTCCTGGTTCGGGCCTTCGTCCTGCAGACCTTCTACATCCCGTCCCCGTCGATGGAACACACCCTCAACGTCTGGGACCGGGTGCTGGTCAACAAGCTCGTCTACGACTTCCGCGAGCCTCACCGCGGCGAGATCGTCGTCTTCAAGGCGCCCTCCGACTGGCAGAGCGGCACCGAGGGCGAGGACTTCATCAAGCGCATCATCGGCGTCGGCGGCGACCACGTCGTCTGCTGCGACGCCCAGCAGCACCTGATCATCAACGGCCACTCGCTGCAGGAGCCGTACATCTACAAGGACGCCGACGGCAACCAGGACCCGGCCGCCGACGAGCCCTTCGACATCACCGTGCCCGCCGACCGCCTCTGGGTGATGGGCGACCACCGCTCGGCCTCCGGCGACTCCCTGGAGCACTGGGAGCAGACCGAGAACATCGACGAGGCCACGATCAAGGCGGACTCGATCGTGGGCCGGGCCTTCACCATCTTCTGGCCGGTCGACCGGGCCACCTGGCTGCCGGTGCCCGAGCAGTTCGACGGCATCCCGGACGCGGCTACCGCCAAGTAAGCGCGGACCCCGGCTCAAGATCGATGTCCGGCGCAATAGGCTTGAGGCGTGACGTACATCGACCGGCGCGCCGCGCGGGTACTGCTCATCGACGCCGCTGAGCGCGTGTTGCTGCTGCACGGCGGCGACCCGGCGCGGGCGGGCAAGCAGTGGTGGTTCACCCCCGGCGGCGGCCTCGACGACGGCGAGACGCCGGCCCAGGGCGCCGCGCGGGAGCTGGACGAGGAGACCGGCCTGCGCGTGGACCCCGCCGACCTGGGCGAACCCGTGCACCACGAGGTGACCGAGTTCAGCTACGACACCCGGCAGTACCGGCAGGACCAGCACTTCTTCGTGCACCGCGTGCCGCACTGGGAGGTCGACTTCGCCGGTTTCGACGACGGCGAACGGCAGAGCATCACCGAGCACCGCTGGTGGTCCCTGGCCGAGATCGACGCCTCGGACGAGGAGATCTACCCGCTCGACCTCGCCGACCTGCTCCGGCGGTGCGTACCGTCGCGGGGTCTCTGATGCTGGCACCTCCCCGCACCGTGGTCCGGCGTGAAGGCGGCCTCTACGCCCTCGAGCGCGCGCTGCAGCGCCGCGGCTTCCGCAACGTCGCCGGCGCCGACGAGGCCGGACGCGGAGCCTGCGCCGGCCCCCTGGTGGCCGGCGCCGCGATCCTGCCCGAGGGCAAGCGCGGCGAGATCGACGAGCTGGCCGACTCCAAGCTGCTCACCCCGGCCGCCCGCGAACGGGTCTACGAAGAGGTGGTCAAGCGGGCCCTCGCCTGGTCGGTGGTGATCATCCCGCCGACGGACGTGGACGCCCGCGGCCTGCACGTCTGCAACCTCGCGGCGATGCGCCGCGCGCTCGCCCTGCTGACCACCAACCCGGACTACGTGCTCACCGACGGCTTCCCGGTGGACGGCCTCGGAGCGCCGGGCCTGGCGGTATGGAAGGGCGACCGGGTGGCAGCCTGCGTGGCGGCCGCGAGCGTGCTGGCCAAGGTGACGCGGGACCGGCTGATGGTGGAACTGGACGGGCGTTTTCCCGACTACGGGTTCGCGGTGCACAAGGGTTACATCACCGATGAGCACAGCGCTGCGTTGAGTGCACATGGGCCGTGCGCCGAGCATCGGTTCTCGTACGTGAATGTTGCCGCGGCTTCCGGGCGGGGGAATCGGCCGCCGCGCGCCAGGCGTCCGGCGTCGGGGCCGGGGGCGGCTGCGGACCCGGCTGCGGGGCCGGGCTCGGGGTCGGGCTTGGGGTCCGGGTCGGGCTCTGGGTCCGGGTCGGGGTCGGCCTGGCTTTCGATGCAGCCTTGCGCCGAGCCGCTGATGCTCTGGCCGGAGCTGGAGGGTACCGTCGGCGTGGCGTCGGGCGAGCAGCCTCGGCCGCCGGTGCCGGTGGGGGAGAATGAGGCCATGGAGGGCGAGAAGCGATGAGCGCAGAGGATCTCGAGAAGTACGAGACCGAGATGGAGCTGCAGCTCTACCGGGAGTACCGCGACATCGTCCGACAATTCTCGTACGTGGTGGAGACGGAACGCCGCTTCTACCTGGCGAACCAGGTGGACCTCCACGTACGCAACTCCGACGGCGAGGTGTACTTCGAGGTCGAGATGCACGACGCGTGGGTGTGGGACATGTACCGGCCGGCTCGCTTCGTCAAGAACGTCCGGGTGATGACGTTCAAGGATGTCAACGTCGAGGAGCTGGAGAAGCCGGACATCTCGCTGCCGGACGACGCGAACTTCGGCGGCTGATCCGGGGGTTGGCTTGACCGGTGGCCAGCCTTTTTGTCCACCGCGGCGTTGATCGGTAGCTGGCCTTTGTCCACGGCCGGCGCCTTTGTGATCGGTGGCCGGTCGTTCTCCGCAGGTCTTCCGTGCGCCTGGATGTTGTCCACAGCGGTCCCGCGCGCCCGGCTCTTGTCCACAGGCCTTCCGCGAGCCTGGCTCTGATTCCGGCACTATGCCGGGCATGGCCCTGCTGCTGGCGCTCCTGCTGTCCCTGTCCTTCTCCTGGCCGGTGTCCGACCCCCAGGTGACCCGGCGCTTCGACCCGCCACCCCGGCCCTGGCTGGCCGGCCACCGCGGCGTCGACCTCGCCGCCGTACCCGGCACGGCGGTCCGCTCGGCCGGCGCCGGCATGGTGGTCTTCAGTGGCACAGTCGCGGGCCGCGGCGTGGTGAGCATCGCCCACGCCGACGGCCTCCGCACCACCTATGAGCCCGTTCAGCCTGCACGGCTGCGGATAGGGGAGACGGTCGCGGCGGGCCAGGAGATCGGGCGGCTGGACCCGGGACACCCGGGCTGCCCGACGGCGGCATGCCTGCACTGGGGCCTGCGCCGCGGCGACACCTATCTCGATCCGCTGACCCTGCTGGGACTCGGCCGGGTCCGGCTCCTACCCCTGTGACCTCGTCAGCGCGCTCGGGTGACGTCGGGCTGCCCGCCGGCGCGGTTGCTGAGCAGCTCCGGGCAGGTGTGGCGCCGATGACGGCGTCAGCGCGCATTGCTGAGCAGCTCCGGGAGGTGTTGCGCCAAGCGGTCGTACTCCTCCGCTCGGTTGTAGACCTGGGCGCTCAGTCGCAGCCACCCGCGCCCGCCCCAGGCGTTCACCGCCACCTCCGTCGCCAGCTTCTCCGCGATGCTCTGGCGAAGGGCGCGTGCCTCCGGCAGCGTGGTCGCGATACCGGACGGCAGCGGCAGGATCCGCATCGAAGCCTCGGCAGCGCCCGGGTCCGGCAGCTCGGTGGGCGCGAGGCCGAGCGCCTCACCCACAACCCGCTGACCGTACGCGGCCAGCGCCGCATTGTGCCGCCGCACGGTGTCGACACCGAGCGTACGCAGCGTGAACAGTCCCGTCGGCGCGGCCAGCCACGAGGTGTAGTCCACCGTGCCCTGAAACTCGACGGACAGCGGAAACCCGGAGTCCTGCTCCCACGAGACGATGAGCGGTTCCATCCGCCGCCGCCAGGCCGGGGCCACGACGAGCAGGCCCGTCCCGCGCGGCGCGTACGCCCATTTGTGCAGGTTGCCCACCCAGAAGTCGGCGCCGATCCGATCCACCTCGACCGGCAGCATGCCCGGCACATGGGCGGCATCGACCAGCACCGGAATGTCATGCTCCCGCGCCGCGGCGGCGATCTCCTGAACCGGCAACACCTTGGCGGTGGGCGAGGTCAACTGGTCGACGATGAGCAACTTGGTCCGCCCGGGCCGCAACGCTCCCCGGATCCGAGCCACGACCTCGGCCCCGCCCGCATCCACAGGCACCGCGACCGTGCGCGCGGTAGCCCCGGCCCGCCGACATTGACGGCGCGTGGCGAGCGCGTTCGAGCCGTACCCATGATCGGTGAGCAGGACCTCGTCACCGGACTGGAGCCGCACCGACTGCAAGACCAGCGAGACGCCCGCGGTGGTGTTGGGCACCAGCGCGCTGCCGTCGGGATCGGCGCCCAGGAACTGCGCGAGATGTCGTCGGGTATGGACGATCCGGTCCGTGAGCCCGGGCGGCAGGAAGAACGACATCGGATTGCGCTCGGTCTCGTCCCGCAGCCGCTGCTGGGCCCGCTGCACGCCGATCGGTACGGCGCCGAAGGACCCGTGATTGAGATAGGCGGTGGCGGCGTCAAGGGAGAAGAGGAGCCGCGCTCCCGGAATGGGCGGGGGCGGATCTCCGACGCTCACGCAGCGATCGTACGTCACCACACGCTGCATCGTGCCGCGATCCGCGGCCCACCGGGAGCAGGCGATCATCCCACCGGGCGACCGTCGAGGCTCCTCCTGGGCGCGGTGATGCCGCCGGTGACCTGTACGCGGACCGTTCGCTGCCCGCCGGCTCTTCCGGGGTGGGTGCGGGGTGCTCCGGGTGGGTTTCGGATTCCTCCGTGTGCGGCGGCTGGCTCCCAGGGCCTCGAGGCCCCGACCTATTGGGCTTCCGAGGTCCCGAGTTCCTTGGCTCCTGCGCTCGCGGGTTCCTGGCTCCTCGGCCTGCGGGGTCCTTAGCTTCTGCGCTCGGGGACTCCTCGGCTTCTGCGCTCCCGAGCTCCCAAGCTCCTTGCCAGCCTCAACGGCCCCGCAAGACCGGATCTTTCACACCCGGCGCCGAGGTGATGGGAGCGCTCGTGGCGGTGATTCGGCGCCGCCGAACAGGGTAAGCAGACCTGGTGAAAAACGACGTTAAGGACCGGTTCGTGCGCGTCCGGGGCGCCGCCGAGCACAACCTTCGGAACGTCGACGTCGACATTCCCCGCGATGCCATGGTCGCCTTCACCGGCGTCTCCGGTTCGGGCAAGTCCTCGCTGGCCTTCGGCACGCTCTACGCCGAGGCGCAGCGCCGGTACTTCGAGTCCGTCGCGCCGTACGCCCGCCGGCTGTTGCAGCAGGTCGGTGCGCCGCACGTGCAGGAGATCACCGGCCTGCCCCCGGCCGTGGCCCTGCAACAGCGTCGCGGGGCACCCAGTTCGCGGTCGACGGTCGGCACCATCACCACGCTGTCCAACCTGCTGCGGATGCTCTACTCGCGCGCCGGGACCTACCCGCCGGACGCCCCGCGGCTGGAGGCCGAGGCGTTCTCCCCCAACACCGCGGCCGGCGCCTGCCCACGGTGTCACGGACTGGGCGTCGTGCACGACGTCGCCGAGGACCTACTCGTCCCGGACCCGTCGCTGAGCATCCGCGACGGCGCCATCGCGGCCTGGCCGGGCGCCTGGCAGGGCGCCAACCTGCGCAGCGTCGTGAGCGGCCTGGGGATCGACATCGACAGACCGTGGCGCAAGCTCAGGAAGAAGGACCGGGACTGGCTGCTCTACACCGACGAGCAGCCGTCCGTCCTCGTCGAGCCCGAGCGTGACCGCATCGACAGCGGCTACTACGGGAAGTTCTGGAGCGCCCGTCGGCACGTCATGCACGTGCTCGCCGACTCCAAGAGCGACCGGATGCGCGAGCGCGCGATGCGGTTCGTCCGGAGCGTGCCCTGCCCGGTGTGCCACGGCAGCGGCCTGCGTCCGGAGGCGCTCGCGGTGACCTTCGCCGGCCGCACCATCGCCGACGTCAACGCGATGCCCCTCGCCGCCGTCGTGGCGCTCCTGCGGCCCGCCGCGGGGTTGTCCGGGGCCGGGGCTGCCACGCCGAGCGCCCGGTCCGGGGAGACGACCGAGGTCGCGGTCCGGCTCTGCGCCGACCTGGTCGCGCGCGTCGAGGTGCTGCTCGACCTCGGCCTGGGGTACCTCAGCCTCGGGCGCCGCTCGACGACGCTGTCGCCCGGCGAGGCGCAGCGTCTGCGTATCGCCACCCAGTTGCGTTCGGGGCTGTTCGGGGTCGTCTACGTGCTCGACGAGCCCTCCGCGGGCCTGCACCCGGCCGACGCGGAGCCGCTGCTGGACGTGCTGGACCGGCTGAAGGCGGCGGGCAACTCGCTGTTCGTCGTGGAGCACGACATGGACGTGGTCCGGCGGGCGGA
Organism: Actinoplanes sp. NPDC051475; assembly: GCF_040689425.1. Classification (NCBI taxonomy): domain Bacteria; kingdom Bacillati; phylum Actinomycetota; class Actinomycetes; order Micromonosporales; family Micromonosporaceae; genus Actinoplanes; species Actinoplanes sp. NPDC051475. The sequence continues at coordinate 63,245 of NZ_JBFAZZ010000026.1, read as the reverse complement.
CTGGGTGGTCGATATCGGCCCCGGCGCGGGCGAGAGCGGCGGACGCGTGCTGTACAGCGGTCCGGTCCCCGGCCTCGAACAGGTCGAGGAGTCGGCCACCAGCCGGTACCTGTTCGGCCGTGCCGAGCCGCTCGACCATCGCCCGCGTACGCCCCAGGGCTGGCTGCACCTGCGCGGCGTCTCCCGCCACAACCTGCACGGCGTGTCCGTCGACGTGCCGCTCCGGGTGCTGACCGCGGTGACCGGGGTGTCCGGTTCCGGGAAGTCGACGCTGGTCACGCAGGTACTCGCCGAGGTCGTGCGCGGCCACCTCGGGCTGGCGAGCGACGAGCCCGACGAGGCGGAGCTCGACGTCGACGTGCGGGACGCGGCGGGGCTCGACTCGTTCGACCGGCTGGTCCGGGTCGACCAGCGGCCCATCGGCCGCACGCCCCGGTCCAATCTGGCCACCTACACCGGGATGTTCGACGCGGTGCGCAAGCTGTACGCGGCGACGGACGAGGCGCAGGCGCGCGGGTACGCGGCCGGGCGGTTCTCCTTCAACGTCGCGGAGGGGCGGTGCGAGACCTGCCAGGGCGAGGGGTTCGTCGCGGTCGAACTGCTGTTCCTGCCCGGGACCTACGCGCCGTGCCCGGCCTGCCGCGGCGCGCGGTACAACGCGGAGACGCTGGAGGTGACCTACCGCGGCAAGAACATCGCGGACGTGCTGGCGATGTCCGTCGACGACGCCGCCAAGTTCCTCGCCGACGTCCCGGTCGCCTCCCGGAGCCTCGAGACGCTCCGGGAGGTGGGGCTGGGCTACCTGCGGCTGGGCCAGCCGGCGACCGAGCTCAGCGGTGGCGAGGCCCAGCGCATCAAGCTCGCCACCGAGTTGCAGCGGGCCCGCCGCGGCCACGCGCTCTACCTGCTCGACGAGCCGACCGCGGGGCTGCACCCCGCGGACATCGCGCTGCTGCTGCGGCAACTGCACCGGCTCGTCGACGCCGGCAACACCGTCGTCCTGGTCGAGCACGACCTGGACACGATCGCCGGCGCCGACTGGGTCATCGACCTCGGCCCGGGCGGTGGGGACGCGGGCGGCCGGGTCGTCGCGACCGGCCCTCCCGCCACGATCGCCGAGGCCGGGGACAGCGCGACCGGGCGCCATCTGGCGCGCCGCCTCGAACGCTCCTGAATGGCTGTCTTTCAACCTGTTTCCGCAGCTACATTAGCCGCGGCGACGGGCCGAAGCGCTAAGCCCTCGGGTGAGCCTGCTTGAACGCCTCCCTCAGCCGCTCCGTCGACACGTGCGTGTAGATCTGCGTGCTCGACAGCGACGAGTGACCCAGCAGATCCTGCACCGCCCGCAGGTCCGCGCCCCCGTCCAGGAGGTGGGTCGCCGCGGAGTGGCGCAGGTCGTGCGGGCTCGTGTGCGGCAGGCCGGCAGCCTGCGCCGCGGCGTCCACGATGCGGCGTACGACGGTCTGCTGCAGCCGCCCGCCCCGCGCACCGAGGAACAGGGCGTCGCCGCTGCCGGCATGAGCGACCTTCGGGCGTCCGTGCCCGAGCCAGTCGTCGAGGGCCCGCTGCGCCGGGACGCCGTACGGGACCGCGCGTTCCTTGGCGCCCTTGCCGAAGACGCGGACCACCCGCCGCGCCTCGTCGACGTCGGTGATGTCCAGGCCGCAGAGCTCGCTCACCCGTACGCCGGTCGCGTAGAGCAGTTCCAGGACGGCTCTGTCGCGTACCGCATGAGGGTTCGGAGTGGTGACGACCAGCTCCGCCGCCTGGTCGGCGCGCAACACCGATGGAAGATCGCGATGCGCCTTGGGGCTCGCGAGCTGCGCACCCACGTCGGCCGCGCAGAGGCCGGTCCGATGCGCCCAGGCGGTGAACGTCCGCGCGGCCGCGGCCCGCCGAGCCTGGGAGGTGCGAGCGGCGCCCTCGGCCATCCGCCGCGCCAGCCATCCGCGCAGGACGACGATGTCGAGATCGCTGGGGGAGGCGCACCCGGCCTCGGCAGCATGATCCAGCAAAGAAACCACATCACCGACATATGCCCGTACGGTGTGGGCCGAGCGATTCTCGATCCGGGCGAGATGCAGGCTGAAGTCGTCCACGGCCTCGCGCATGGCGGGCGGGAGTGCTTCGTGGGCTGCGCGGGTGACTATTCGGTCTTGCTCCACGGACCTATCATTCCGCCTTTGGAGGTGGCATGGCTGCTGCACACGTACCGATCCGTCCTGCGGCCGTTCCCGCTGCACGGTCGCGGGCCCTCGCTGTGCGGGCGGCTTTCGGTGCACGAGTACGGGCGGTCGTTGTCGTGGTGGCGATCGGTGCGGCCGTTGCCGCGTGCTCCAGCCCGTCCGGCACGCGCGCCGACTCTCGGGTGACTCCGACGGCCGCAGCCAACGCCGGACTGGGAAACGCCCCTTCGCCGAGCGCCTCGGCGCGGGTCGTCACCGAGGCCGCGTTCGCGTCGCCCTCGGGCAACATCGGCTGCTACCTGTCCGATGACGGGGCGCGCTGCGACATCGCGAAGAAGTCCTGGTCGCCCGGTCCGGCGCCGGCGGACTGCGAGCTCGACTGGGGCTTCGGCGTCGCCATCGGCAAGTCGGGAAAGGCCAACTTCACCTGCGCCGGAGACACAGTGCTCGGAGCGAAGGACCGCCTCGAGTACGGGCGGTCACTGAAGGCGGGCGACTTCCAATGCGACAGCGCGAGCACGGGTATGCGGTGCCAGAACGAGAAGTCGGGCCACGGGTTCACGGTCGCCAAGGAGCAGTACGACTTCTTCTGACGCCGATTCTTGTCGGACCCCCGCTCTAGGCTCGAGCCATGGCGAGTTGGCAGGAGATCGAGAACGACAACCCGGAGTTCGCCGCCAGGGTCAAGTCCCTGTTCGAGGCGGGCACCAACAAGACGATCGCAACCCTCCGCCGGGACGGGTCGCCGCGCATCAGCGGCACGGAGCTGAAATTCGACGCCGGCGAGATCACCTTCGGCTCGATGGGCGGCTCGATGAAGCTGCTCGACATCCGCAGGGATCCCCGCGTCGCGATCCACAGCCCCACCCTGGAACCGCCGGCCGACCACCCCGAGCGGGGGCCCGGTGACGCGAAGCTCGCAGGCGTCGCGGTGGAGACGCCGCCGCCGGCGGATAGCCCGCACGAGGGCGCCGGGTTCTTCCACGTCGACGTGAGGGAGGTGTCGGTGATGTATGTGGGCGATCCGGCGGATCACCTCGTGATCGAGTCTTGGGACACGAAGCACGGTTATCGGCGTCGCACTCGGAAGTAGTCGCCGCTCATTCCTTGCTTGCCCTTGCGGCTGACGTTTGCCGTTCCGAGGCCCCGGATGTCGACCTTGTAGCCGCCACTGGCGTTGCATTCCGCGGCTGGCGTTGCCGTTCAGCGACTGGCGTTGCCGTTCCGCGGCTGACGTCGGGGTCTCGCGGGGCTGGCGGCCTGGTTCTCAGGGCTGCCGTCGGGGTCCCGTGGGCTCCCATGAAGTCGCGCGACCGCCGCGACTTGGAGGTGGTGTGGCTGCTGTTCGGGCTGCGCGGAGCTGCGACCTCAGGTCGCGGCTGCTGCTGGGGTCCCGCGGATCCTTGCTGGGGTCGCGCCGAGTCAGTCGCGCCGAGTCAGGGGCGCGTCAGCTGCACGCGGTCGGCGGGGTACACCGTGACCGTGCCGTCGGTCGCCGTGACGACGAGGACAGGGACGCCTTCGCCGAGGCGGTAGGTGCGGCGTTCCGCGTCGGTGGGCATGCGCGCGCCGGCCTTCTCGCCGCGGCCGAGGGTCACGATCTCCGTCGGTTCGGGCACGCGGACGAATGTCCCTCGTGGCCGGTCGACGGTCACCAGGCCCTCGGTGCGGAGCTGGCCGATGGCCTGCCGGACGGTGGTCCGGCTGATGCCGTACTCCTGGGCCAGGCGGAGTTCGCTCGGCAGCGGCTCACCCGGCGCGAGGTCGCCGGACTCGATCTGGTTGCGCAGCAGATCGGCGAGTTGGCGGAAGACCGCGCGGTCGGCCGAGGGATCGATCATGACACACACCGTACGTGGTCACGATGCTCCATAGCATTGTACGTATGAAGGAACGTAGCTATAATAGACAAGCCACACTGAGAAGGCCGAGCTTGATCGGGTGGCGAGCGGCGGTCGGCGCTCCTGCGAGGTCCCGGCCGCCGTCCACGGTGCACCCCATGCGTCGGCTCGTGCGATCTTCGGGCCGCGACCGATCAATCGGCAGGCTTGCGAGCGAGCCCCCCATAACCCGCAACCTGATCCGCCGGAGGCACTTCACCCCCAGGATTGCGCCAGTCACTGATGACTTCCACCCCGGGAGGCGCAACGTCATAGCCGTCGAACAAATGCTCAATCTGCGCCCGGCTGCGCAACGTGAAGTCAAAGTTCTTCATACGCAACGCATCAGCAGTTCCCCGCGGCAGGAAATCACCTGTGCCGTGCGACAGGGCGACGTAGCTGCCCGGTGCCAGCCCGTCCATCAGGGTTCTCACGATGCCGGCGGCCTGCTCCGTGTCCGTGATGAAGTGCAGGACGGCGATGAGCAGCAGACCGACGGGCTCGTCGAGGTTCAGGGTGCTGGTCAACTCGGCATCGGCCAGAATGCGTTCCGGCTCCCGCATGTCGGCCTCCAGGTAGGCGGTCCTTCCCCGTGGATCGCTGACGAGCAGGGCGCGGGCGTGGACGAGGACGAGCGGGTCGTTGTCCACGTACACGATGCGGGTTGTGGGTTCGATGGCCTGGGCGACCTCGTGGGTGTTGTCGGCGGTGGGGAGGCCGGTGCCGATGTCGAGCAACTGGCGGACGCCGGCCTCCTTCACGAGGTACCGCACGACGCGTTGCAGGAACAGCCGGTTCTGCAGGGCGGTGGTGCGGACGTACGGATAAATGGCCTCGATGGCATCGGCCGACTCGCGATCGGCCTTGAAGTTGTCCTTGCCGCCCAGCCAGTAGTTGTAGCGGCGGGCGGGATGCGCCACTGAGGTGTCGATGATCGGCCGGTTCTCGTCGGGAGCCATGTGGTGAAGTCCTTGCTGTGAGCGGGATTCGACGGTCAGAAGGGTGCGGTGGCCAGGTCGCCGATGGCGTGGCGGACGAGTCCGGCGAGGTGCGGGATGACGGCGAGCCGGGAGACGGTGCCGGCGCGGGCCGGGATCTGTTCGGTGATGGTGCGGAGGATGGCGTCGGCTTCCGCGGTGCTGTACGGAAGCAGCAGCGTGCTGTGCAGGTTCAGCGCCCAGGCGAGTGCGCACAACGCGTCGAGGGCGCTGTCGCGTACGTCGGTTTTGTAGAGCCGCCGGATGAACTGCGACCGGACCCAGGTGGCGATGGCGTCATCGACCAGGCGGTAGCGGCTGCCACGGAGCAGGCGGCGGTGCTCGACCAGGGTCCCGGCGGCGATCAATGCCGCTACGGTGCGGTCGTACAGATGGAGGGTCGGATCTCGCAGCAGTTCGGCGAGCCGTGGTTCCCGCCGGTCGCGGATGGTGGTCAGGACGGCCCCGGCGATCGGGTCGGCGGTCGGCCTGGTCTGGTAGTCGCGGAGGCGGACCCGGCCGTCGAGCAGGTGGACGCGGTCCTGCAGCAGCAGGTCCACGACGGTCGCGCCGGCCAGGCCGACGTCAAGGGCTCGGACGTCCAGGCGGGGACGCAGGTCCCGGGTCTCGTCGTGAGCGAGCAGCCACAGCTGGTCGCGGACCGAGGCGATGTCGCGGCTCAGGCGCGGGTCGCCCGCGCGGCCGCCTGGCTCGGCGGGCATCAGACCACCGCCCCGAGCGACGAGTGGTTGCTGATGCGGAGCCGTTGATGCGTACCGCGGTACGGCGGATCGCCTCGCAGCAACCGTTTGTCGATGGCCGCGACGATCGTGTACTCGGCGTCGACCACGTTGCCGACGTGAGCGCGGCCGGCCTGGGAGACGAGCTGATACGCGTCGAGCAGGTCCAGCCCGGTCAGCGCGGCGACGTGGTGCACCAGGTCGGCGTGGGCCATCCGGTACGCGTCTTCCAGCGGCCGGGCGATCCCGACCGACATGACGGCAACGTCGGTCTCCAGCCGGGGCGATGCCGACGGTACGCCGGGAACCACGTCGACCATCAGCACGACGTCCATCGGCACCTCGACGGCCACCCCGCACAGCTCGCCGTCGCCCTGGCGAGCGTGCCCGTCGCCCATCGCAAGCAGCGCGCCCGGCACGTTGACCGGCAGGTAGACGGTGGTGCCGGCCCGGATCAGCGGGCTGTCGAGATTGCCGCCGTGGCTGCCGGGAAGGATCGAGGCCCGGACCTCGCCGGCGGCAGGCGCGACACCGATGGTGCCGAGCATCGGTACGAGCGGCAGGTCGACGTGATAGCTGCTGCCCCGGGCGGCGTAACGAACCGTCGCCCGCCGGTGATCGATCGTGTACTCCCACACGCGTTCGGTCAGCGGTGGGTGCAACATGGCCGTCGTGTGGGTGCCGGTCAGGGCGCCGAAGTGCGGAAACGTCGACGAGAAGCCAACCCCACCCACCGGAGTCAAAGACACTATGTGTACGGCCAGAGTGTCGCCGGGCTGCGCCCCCAAGACGTGCAACGGGCCGGTCACCGGATTCAGGTACGGCATCGTGCACACCCTGCTCGGCAGATCATCGGCCGAGCGGACATTGCCGGCGAAGCAGTCGAGAGTGCGCAGCCGCACCGGTTGACGCGGCAGGATGTGGCCGACAGCGTCCTTGCCGCCGAAGGTGTAACCGGTCGTGGTGTCGACGGCGGGTACGAACGACATGTGCTCAGTCACGGTCGCCTGCCACGGGAAACTCGTCGCGTCCGGCGGAACCAAGACCGGCCAGATAGGGGCGGCGTCCCGTGGCCGTCAGCACCAGCAACACGAGTACGCCCGAGCCGAGCCAGGCGAGCCCGGTGCGTTGGGCCAGGATGTTCGCGTTGACCACGATTCCGCTGAGGATCAGTACGCCCACCATCGGCATCAGGACGGTGCGCACCGCCCCACCCGCGGCCCGGCCCACCCGAACGCGGCGGGCGACGACCGACAAGTGCACCACGATGAACGACAGGATCGCCCCGAAGTTCACCAGGCTCGCCATCAGGGAGATCCCGTCGTCCCGCGAAGCCATGTACAAGCCGAGAACCAGGGAGATGACGGCGGTCAGCAGAATGCCGTTGGCGGGTACGGATCGCCGTACCGAAACTCTTGCCAGAAATGCCGGCAGCTGCCGGTCGCGGGCCATCGCGTAAAGCAGCCGCGACGTGCCCACCTGGGCGACCATGTTGTTGGCCAGACCCCACGCCAAAGCGGTGGCGAGCGCGGTCAGGGTGGCCAGCCACGACCCGGCCGCGACGCGGGCGGTCTCGAAGAACGCCGTCCCGGCCGGATCACCGTCGGCGATCAGCGCCGCGGGATCCTCCACCAGCAACGCAGCCAGAAAGGTCTGCGCAATGAACACCAAACCGGTGATCCCCAACGCGGCAACCATGGCGCGGCTCACCTGCCTCGGCCCACCTCTGGCATCCTCGGCCAAAGTGGACAGCGCATCGAAGCCCAGAAACGAGAGGGTCGCCACCGACGCCGCCGTAGCCAGCAATCCGAAATGAAACTGGCTACTGGCATAGATCGGCTCCCACGAGAACCCCCGCCCGCGCCCGGTCGCCAAAGCCATGACCGCGGCAGCCACGTATATCGCGAGGATGGCGAGCTGCCCGACGAGAAACACCTTGTTGAGCAACCGTGTGGTCTTGATGCCGAACAGATTCAGCACCGCATTGACAACCACAAAGGCGACAATCCACGCCCCCACCGGTACGGCCGGAACCACCGAAGTCATCGACGCCGCGGCGATCAGCGACAACAGTCCGGGAACGAGAACGTAATCGAGCAGGATCGTCCAGCCGGCCAGAAAACCGATCCAGGGGGCGAGCGCCCGTCCGGCGTACGTGTAGACCGAGCCTGCCATCGGATAGGCCTGGGTCATCACGCCATAGGACGAGGCGGTCACCATCATCGCGACCATTCCGATCGCGTAGGCCAGGGCGACCATGCCGCCGGAGGCCTGGAAGACCGAGCCGAAGATGCCCATTGGGGCGATGACGACCATATAGATCAGGCCGTAGACGACCAGGTCACCGAAGCTCAAGGTACGCCGGAGCTCCTGGCGATAGCCGAAGCGTTCCAGGTCTGGGGTTTCTGAAGTATCTGCAGCCATTCGACGGACTGCCTTTCTGAGGGATGAGGTGAGATGGGAAAGCTCGGCCGTCGTGGTGCGGAGCACGGCGCCGCGGGTGAGCGGTGCCGCGGATTCGGGCCGAGACGGAATGTGGCGGCTGCTGGCGGCCGGCTGCTGGCTGCCTGGCGTTGGCACTGCGGTGGTCGGCTTTCCGGCCGTCGGCTCGGTGCCGTCTGCTTTCGGGCGGTCGGTCCTGTGGCGATCGGCTTTCCGGCGGTCGGCTTTCGGAGGTCGGCCCGGGGCCGTCGGCTTCGAACCGTCGCCTGTCCGGCGGTTGCTTGTCCGGTCGTCGCTTGTCCGGCGGTTGCTTGTCCGGCGGTTGCTTGTCCGGTCGTCGCGTGTCCGGCCGGCGGCTGTCCGGCAGCGGCTCTAGCTGTCGTCTCCCTTGCGCGCCCGTCGAATGGCCAGGCCGAGACCACACAGGTGTCGGCGGCAGGGTCTATTCCGAAATGGAGCGGCGCCGTTTGGTGCACGCAGTGGGTGGCTCTCGTCGTCACGGCGGAGCTGCTGGCGTGATCAACGCGGTCTGCGCGTGATCTCATACGCTGAAGGCGGATTTCCGAAGTGACGACCGAAGGCAACGACCACGCCCGCCGGGTCGCTGATGGCGGCTCCGATTCCTGCCTGGCCGAGCTCGGAATCACAGCTGCCTAGGCGCGTCATTGCCTGCTCGAGGCCGGACCAAGTGCCGCCCTGGCTCGAGGTGCGCCTATGCAGGTTTGCACCACGGCAGAGGCCGATCCAGGGTCGTGATCACGCCTTCGACACGGCGCAGTCAGGACCACGCTAGGCACCGAGCCGCGGCCGGTGCAGCGATGGAGACGAACGGTCGCCTGACGGAATGTCCCGAGCGCGATTCGGGGTCGACGCACTGTGGTTCGTGGTGACTGCCGGCCGGGGACGGGCGTGTAGTCAGCCAGTTCTTCCCGGTGAGGGGCGTCTGTTCCTGGTCCACGTGGGTGCTGTCGAGCGCTGCGGCTGTGGGATGTGGTTCGTGGTGACTGCCGGCCGGGGACGGGCGTGTAGTCAGCCAGTTCTTCCCGGTGAGAGGCGTCTGTCTCTGGTCCACATCAAGGTTGTTTCGCGCTGCGACCATGTCGTGCGGCGATGAAAGGCTGTCCGTCGGCTCTGAAACGTTCTGTCGCGCCGAAGTGGTGTGGTTCGAGGTCGAGATGATGCAGGTGCAGACTGAATCGAGTCTTGCGGATCTTGGGCTGGCGATGGACGACGTTGTCGACGACCGCAGGCGGGGCAGTGCCTCAGGGTCGGCCGATGGCGCCCGAGGGTGTACGTGCGTGACCTGGGCTGAGCTTCGCCTGGGTGGGCTAGTCATGAAGCTACCCTACTTGACGTATGACTAGACGTCTCTCAGCAAGTTGACCCATGACCAATAGTCATAAGTCTACGGTCGATCATGTGGCTAAGGCAATCCGACTCATGGGTGCGCACGAGATCCGCGTCCGTCTGGGCATGGTGAGCCGGCAGCGGGCGTACCAGATCACCAGCCGCGCGGATTTCCCTGCGCCCATCGCTGACCTGGCGCAAGGCAAGGTCTGGCTCGCGGAGGACGTCGAAGTCTGGATGAAGGCGCACCGCCGCGACGTCGACGACGCCGAATAGGACGACCGGGTCCGGCCGGAGCGGAGCGATTGCAGGCGGTCGCACTGCTAGTTGCTTGCGCACCGCCGAAGTGGACGCTTGCTCATGTGGGGTCCTGAGGCGGAAAGCCCGTACGAGCCACCGCGCTCCGGGCCAACGCCGCCAGGGCTATTCCGTCGTTCCGGCGTACCACCAGACCTTTCATCTCCAGGAGGGACAGGCGGCGCAGCACCGTACGCAAGCCCAGTCCTGCTCTTACCGCGAGCTGCTCGGGGCCGGCGCTGCCGCGGTGGGGGACCGCCTCCAGGACCAGGGCCGATTCCTCGTCGAGGTCGTCGCGGACGTGGTTGCGGGCGCGGGCCGGTTCCGCCAGATACTCGCCGATCCTGCCGACCTCGTCGAGTACGTGCGCCACGTTCGTCACCAGCCGCGTGTGCGGGTATCGGCGGAGCAGTTCGTGGCAGCCCACCGACATCGCCGAGGTGACCGGTCCTGGGACGACCATCGCGTGCCTGTTCAGGGCGACCACCCGACTCATCGTCTGGAATGCGCCACTGCGGGCCGCCGCCTCCACGACGACCGTGCCCGACGTCCCCGCGGCGATGACGCGGTTGCGGATGAGGAACCGGTGCCGCAGCGGCTCCGCGCCTGGTGGCCATTCGCTCATCAGCAGGCCGCTTTCCGCTATCTGTTCGAACATTGCGGCGTTGCCCACCGGGTACGGCCGGTCGACCCCGCACGCCAGCACCGCGACCGTGAACCCGCCCGCCGCCAGGGTCGCCCGGTGCGCCGCGGCGTCGATGCCGAACGCCCCGCCGGAGACCACCGTCCACTCCTGCTCCGCGAGCCCGTACGCGAGGTCGGTGGTGACGTGCTGCCCGTACGGTGTCGCGGCGCGCGCGCCCACGATGGCGACGGAACGGGCGAAGGCGTCGCTCAGTGGCCGGGAGCCGCGTACCCATAAGCAGAGCGGTGGGCGTACGTCCCGGTTGACCCGGCCGGCGACGTCCAGTTCCAGGGTCGCCAGCGCCTCGACGCCGATGGGCCACTCGTCGTCGGCCGGCACGACCACGCGGGCGCCGAGGCGCTGGGCGCGGCGGAGGGCGATCTCGGCGATCCGGTGCGGATCTCCGGAGTCCGAGCGCGATGCGACCGCCGTACGCAAGGCAGCTTCGGGAATGTCGCCGGCGATCAGGCGGGTCAAGGTCTCGTCGGCGCCGTGGGCCTGCACCAGGTGCCAGATGACGCGGTTGCCGGGCTCGGCGAGCCAGGTGAGGGCGACCCGCGCCAGGCGATCGGTGTCGCTTCCCGGCGGGGTCGTCACTTCGCCGTCCTGTCGTCGGTCTTGGTTGCGGTGGGCGGCCGGCTCCGGCGCAGGATGCCGACGGTTCGCTCGGGTACGCCGGAGAGGTGCCGGCGGTGGAGCGGGCGATCAGTGTTCGGTTTTTCGAGCATGCGCGTCTCCCATCCTCAGTTGCGCGGCCTCGTCCACGTGGGAGCCGCTCGGTCTTTGCCGCCCGTCCAGGTCGGCGATGGTCCACGCCAGCCGGAGGATCCGGTCGAATCCGCGAGCCGACAGCGAACCTCGGTCCAAACCTGTTCGCAGGGCGGCGGTCGCCTTCGGCGGCAGGCGCCACGGCGCCCTCCTCAGGTGCGGCCCCGGTACGTCCGCGTTGACCAGCCACCCCTCGGCTGCCCAACGGGCCGTGGCCGCGGCTCTGGCCTTGGCGACCCGTCGGGCAACAACTGCGGAGGGTTCAGCCGCCATCGCTGTCGTCATCAGCTGGGCGGCGCGGATCGGCGGCAGGGTGATCTGGATGTCGATCCGGTCGAGTAGTGGCCCTGAGATCCTGCTCAGGTAGCGGCGCCGCACCAGGGCGGTGCATTGGCAGAACTGTTCTCCGCCGGGATTGGCGCAGGGGCAGGGATTAGCGGCGAGGACGAGCTGGACGCGGGCCGGGTATTCGGTGTTGCCGCGTGCTCGCGCCAGCACGACGCGACCGCTCTCGAGTGGTTGGCGCAGCGCCTGCAGGGTGCCGTTGGCGAATTCCGGCGCCTCGTCGAGGAAGAGGACGCCGCGGTGGGCGAGGGAGATCGCGCCGGGCCGTGCAAGACCTGAACCGCCGCCGACCAGGGCGGCGAGGCTGGCGCTGTGGTGCGGCGCCTGGAATGGGGGACGCCGGACCAGCCTTCCGTCGGGCGGGAGCACTCCGGCTATCGACTGGAGCGCGGTCACTTCCACCGCAGAGGTGTCGTCCAGCTCAGGGAGAATCGACGGTAGTCGCTCGGCGAGCATCGTCTTGCCTGCGCCTGGCGGACCGAGCATGCAGAGGTGGTGTCCGCCTGCCGCGGCGACCTCGATCGCGTACCGGCCGAAGTCCTGTCCGGCGATGTCGGCCAGATCCGGGCCGCGGGGTTCCGTGGCAGGGATCGGTGGAGGCGGCGCAAGGAGGTCGTGTCCGCCGCGGACGAACGACACGAGCCGGCGCAGGGAGTCCATGGCCTCGATCGCCATCCCTGGGATCATGGTGGCCTCGCGGGCGTTCTCGAAGGGCACGATGACTCGCTCGAGGCCGGCGGCTGCGGCCGCGGCGACCATCGGGAGGATGCCCCGCACCGGGCGGACCGTCCCGTCCAGGCCGAGCTCGCCGAGGACCACCACTCCCTCCAAGGGCTCGAGTGGTAGCTCTCCCGCTCCTGCGAGCAAGGCGCAAGCGATGGCCACGTCGAACGCGCTGCCTTGTTTCGGCAAGGTGGCCGGCAACAGGTTCACCGTGATGCGGCGGTTGGGCCAGCGTTGACCGGAGTTGACGACGGCAGCTCGGACGCGATCTCGCGCCTCGTTGAGGGCCGCATCCGGAAGACCGGTGAGGACGACGGCCGGTAACCCCATCGAAAGGTCGGCCTCAACCTCCACCACGTGACCGGCCATGCCGACGAGGCCGACGCAGAGGATTCGGGCGTAGCTCATTCAGAAGGCCGCGCGGAGGTGTTCGACCTGGGCCGGGCCTTTCGGTTGTGGTGTCACCGCCACCACGTCGAAGCGGACCTCCCGCGGCCGCAGCGTGCTCTGTGCCAGCCATCGCGCCGCCAGTCTGCGCAATCGCTGGACCTTCGTGCGGCTGATCGCCTCCGCCGGTGTCCCGTACGTCTCGCTGCGGCGGGTCTTCACCTCGCAGAAGACCACGTCGTCGCCGTCGCGGAGGATCAGGTCGATCTCGCCGTCGCCGCAGCGCCAGTTGCGGGCCAGGGTTATCAGGCCCTGGTCGCTCAGGTGGCGTTCGGCGAGGCGTTCGCCGTACGCGCCGACCGCTTGTCTCTGGTTCGTCATGGGGCCACCCTGGCCCGGATCTCGGCGGCGGGGGTGGGCGGTTGTGGACGGAGGGCAACTGTGGATAACCGTTCGGTGATCACTGAGAGGTGATAAGGGCTCTGCGGTGGCATCCCGCGTCCGCGTCACCTACGGTGCGAAATCGTGGACGGACATCGCCGGTACGCCGAAGAGCCGGAGCCGAGCTGGTACACGGGGCAGCGCGCCTCCGCCGATCCGGGCTCTTACACAGCTCAGGGTCCGGCCGTGAACCCTTACGACTCGGGGGTGTACGAGCGCCCCAGTGGTGCGTTCCGGCTTCCGGAGCAGCGCCCCGCAGATCCTTACGCGGCTCCTGCGGGGTACTCGTCGCCCGATCCGGTGACGACCTCGGGTGGTCACTCGGTGTCGCCGACCGATTCCGGTTCGCTACGCATCCCGGTGCGCGGCCCGGAGTACCCCACGGTCCGGCCGACCGGTGGCCCCGATCCCGCCCCGACTGTCTCCACCGTGACGACCGCCACCACGTACGGGGGGACGCCCACGAGCCCCAAGCCGGCTCCTTTCGGCGCCCGGCGTCCGGTTTTCGCCGTGGCCTTCGCGGTCGGTACTGCCGTCCTGCTCGTCCCCGCCGTCCTGTTGCTGATCCAGGCTGCCTTCATCGAGGACCCGGCCGCCCGGGGCGTGGTGCCGGCCGTCCTGCTGATCCTCGGGCTGCCGCTCACCGGCTTGGGGCTCTACACACTCTCCGGGGAAGGGCGTGTGACCGGCCTCGAGGCCTGGTTGCGCCCGCCTTTGGCGTACCTTCCGGTGGGTTTGATCCTGCTTCTCGCCGCGGGCCTGGGCGTCGCCTGACGGCGACGGACCGTCCGGGACCCGCCCGGAAGCGGGCCTTCGGACGCACGGCGTATGCTGGTCGACGGCGACCGCCTCGTGCGGTCGACCTCGCGCGCCCTCTGCAACGTGCATGGTTGATCTAGATGCTGTGTCGATCAGTGCTGGTTTGATCATGAGCCGTCAGCGACGGCCCTCCCTGGTCCCGATGTTCTTCGGGTCCATCCCGGGCCGGCGACCGGGCGCCAGGACGCCCACCGCCGGTGAGCGTGACAACCAGGGAAAACAGGGAGCAATTCACCATGGCCGTCGTGACCATGCGTCAGCTGCTGGAGAGCGGTGTCCACTTCGGGCACCAGACCCGGCGCTGGAACCCGAAGATGAAGCGCTTCATCTTCACCGAGCGCAACGGTATCTACATCATCGACCTGCGCCAGACCCTCGAGTACATCGAGAAGGCCTACGCATACGTGCGGGACACCGTCGCCGAGGGTGGCCACATCCTCTTCGTCGGCACCAAGAAGCAGGCCCAGGAGGCGATCGCCGAGCAGGCGACCCGCGTGGGCCAGCCGTACGTCAACCACCGCTGGCTGGGCGGCATGCTCACCAACTTCCAGACGGTGTACAAGCGTCTGCAGCGCATGAAGGAGCTCGAGGCTCTGGGTGACCTGACCGGCACCGCCGCGGGTTACACCAAGAAGGAGACCCTTCAGCTCTTCCGTGAGAAGACCAAGCTCACCAAGACCCTCGGTGGTCTGCGGGACATGACGAAGGTGCCGTCGGCGATCTGGGTCGTCGACACCAAGAAGGAGCACATCGCCGTCGACGAGGCCCGCAAGCTGGGCATCCCGGTCATCGCGGTGCTCGACACCAACTGTGACCCGGACGAGGTCGACTTCCCGATCCCGGGCAACGACGACGCGATCCGCTCCGCCGAGCTGCTGACCAGGGTCGTCGCGACCGCCGTCGCCGACGGCCTGATCGCCCGCTCCGGCCGGGGCCGGGGCGCCGTCGACGAGAAGCCCGAGGCCACCACCGTCGCCGCCGGCGAGCCGCTGCCCGAGTGGGAGCGCGACCTCTACGAGGGTGCCGAGAAGAAGGCCGCGGACGCCGAGCCTGCCGCTGCCGCCGCTGCGCCGGCTGCCGCTGCCGAGCCCGCCGCTGCTGAGCCGGCCGCTGCCGCCGCTGCGCCGGCTGCCGCTGCCGAGCCGGCCGCTGCTGAGCCGGCCGCCGCCGAGCCGATCGCCGCCGAGCCGATCGCGACCGCCGCGGAGTAATCCCTCAGGAGCCGGCCGCCGGAGACGGTGGCCGGCACCTGCAGTCCCGAGACCTTCCCGAGGATCGAAGAGAGAGTCATGGCCAACTACACCGCCGCGGACGTGAAGAAGCTCCGCGACCTCACCGGCGCCGGCATGATGGACTGCAAGAAGGCGCTCGACGAGTCGGACGGTGACTTCGACAAGGCCGTCGAGTTCCTGCGCATCAAGGGTGCCAAGGACGTCGGCAAGCGCGCCGGCCGGACGGCCGCGAACGGCATCGTCAGCCACTTCGGCACCGCGCTGCTCGAGCTCAACTGCGAGACCGACTTCGTCGCCAAGACCGCCGACTTCGTCGAGCTGGGTCAGACGCTGGTCGAGCACGGCTCCAAGACCAAGGCGGCCGACGCCGCCGCGCTGCTCGGCTCCAAGCTCGAGGACGGCCGCGCCGTCACCGACGTGATCCAGGACTTCTCCGCCAAGATCGGCGAGAAGATCGTGCTCAACCGCTTCGTCGAGCTCGACGGCACCGTCGCGGTCTACCTGCACCGCAAGGCTCAGGACCTGCCGCCGCAGGTGGGCGTCCTGGTGCAGTACACCGGCAAGGACGACGAGGCCGGCGTCGACGACGCCCGCGCGGTCGGCATGCAGATCGCCGCGATGCGGCCGAAGTTCCTCACCCGCGACGAGGTCCCGGCCGAGACGGTCGAGAACGAGCGCCGCATCGCCGAGGAGACCGCGCGCGAGGAGGGCAAGCCCGAGCAGGCGCTGCCCAAGATCGTCGAGGGCCGGGTGAACTCCTTCTTCAAGGACTTCGTCCTGCTCGAGCAGCCGTCGGTCACCGACAACAAGAAGACGGTCAAGCAGGTCGCCACCGACGCCGGCATCGAGGTCACGCGCTTCGTCCGGTTCGAGGTCGGCCAGGAGTAATCCAAGCCGAGGGGGAGGTCGGGACGCGAAGCAAGCGCCCGGCCTCCCCGTCACATAAGGTCTCGGGTTAGCGAAGGAAGGGCGGGGTCGGCATGACGATGGTGACCGAGCAGACTGTCGCGGTGGGCGAGGTTCCGGTGCCGCGGCCCGAACGGCCCCGGCGGGTCGTCCTCAAGCTCTCCGGCGAGGTCTTCGGCGGCGGCGCGGTGGGCGTCGACCCCGACGTCGTGCAGGGCATCGCCCGGCAGATCGCCACAGTGACCCGCCGCGGTGTGCAGATCGCCGTCGTCGTCGGCGGCGGCAACTTCTTCCGCGGTGCCGAGCTGCAGAAGCGCGGCATGGACCGCAACCGCGCCGACTACATGGGCATGCTCGGCACGGTCATGAACTGCCTGGCGCTGCAGGACTTCCTCGAGAAGGAGGGCATCGAGACGCGGGTGCAGACCGCGATCACGATGGCCCAGGTCGCCGAGCCGTACATCCCGCTGCGGGCGATCCGGCACCTCGAGAAGGGCCGCGTCGTCATCTTCGGCGCCGGCGCCGGCATGCCGTACTTCTCCACGGACACGGTCACGGCGCAGCGCGCCCTGGAGATCCACGCCGATCTGGTGCTGATGAGCAAGAACGGTGTCGACGGCGTCTACACCGCGGATCCCCGTACCGATCCGGGTGCCCGCAAGATCGAGCACATCACCTTCGCGGGCGTGCTCCAGCAGGGTCTTCGGGTGGCCGACCAGGCCGCTTTCAGCCTCTGCGAGGAGAACGGCCTGCCCATGCTCGTCTTCGGGGCCCAGGGTGACGACACCATCGTCCGAGCCGTCAGCGGCGAGAAGATCGGTACCTTGATCACCACGTGATCCCGCGCCACGACCACCATCGGAAAGTCCAGTAGAAGCAAGGAGGCGACGGAGCGGTGATCGACGAGATCCTCTTCGAGGCCGAAGAGAAGATGGAGAGCGCGGTCGAGCACGCCAAGGAGGAGTTCGCCGCGATCCGTACGGGTCGTGCTACGCCGGCGATGTTCTCCAAGATTGTTGTCGACTACTACGGCGCGCCCACCCCGGTGACCCAGATGGCGTCCGTCGGGGTGCCCGAGCCGCGCATGGTGATCGTCAAGCCGTACGACCAGACGCAGCTCGGCCCGATCGAGCGCGCGATCCGCGACTCTGACCTCGGGGTGAACCCCAACAACGAGGGCACCCAGCTGCGCATCCACCTGCCGCAGATGACCGAGGAGCGGCGCCGCGAGATGACCAAGGTTGCTCGGCACAAGGCCGAGGAGAGCCGCGTGGCGATCCGCAACGTGCGCCGTAAGGCCAAGGAGCAGCTCGACCGTCTCGTCAAGGACGGCGACGCCGGCGAGGACGAGGTCCGCCGCGCGGAGAAGGAGCTGGACGACCTCACGCACCGCTACGTCGGGGTCGTGGACGAACTGGTCAAGCACAAGGAAACCGAGCTGCTCGAGGTCTGATGTCGTCGTACCCCGAGCCCCGCGGCGGGCACTCCGGCAGCCGGGCGTCTGATCCCTCCGACGCCCCGGCGCCGTTTGCCGGACAACCGGCGCCCACCGAGGGGCTTGCGGGCGGCGGCCCCGGCGCCCCGGCGCCGCGGACGGGAGCGATCTGGGAGACGCAGCCCCCGGCCCCCTCGTGGACCATCGACCCGGCAGCGCCGCCGGTCGGTGCGGGCGCCGCGGCGGAGCCGCCCTGGGCGGCCCCCACCGCCGCCACCTCGACCTCACAGGCGGAGTGGGAGTTGACCACAGCGGAAGTGGCCCGGCGCGGGCCGGGCAAGCGCCGCGCGGGACGGGACGGCAAGCCGGTGCCGCCGAAGCAGAAGGGCCGTGCCGGGCGCAACCTGCCCGCGGCGATCGGCGTCGGCACCGGCCTGGTGCTCGCCGTGCTGCTTTCCATGATCGTCTGGAAGCCGGCCTTCCTCGGCGTCATCGCGCTCGCCGCCGGCGTCGGCATCTGGGAGATGGTGCGCGCCCTCAAGGTCACCGGGGCCCGGCCCCCGCTGGTCCCGCTGATCGGCGGCGGCCTGCTGATGACCGGCCTGGCCTGGTACGAGGGCCCGGACGCGCTCCAGCTCGGCCTGGTCGCGACCCTGCTCGCGGCGCTGGTCTGGCGCTTCAGCGAGCACAAGGCCGGCTTCCGCCGGGATCTCGCCGCGGCCGCGCTGATCACCGTGTACGTGCCCTTCCTGCTCAGCTTCGGCGTGCTGCTCGTCAAGCCGGACGACGGCGCCGAGCGGGTGCTGTGTGCGCTGCTCGCGGTGGTGCTCTCCGACACCGGCGGGTACGCGGCCGGCGTCTTCTTCGGCAAGCACCCGATGGCGCCGGCCATCAGCCCCAAGAAGTCCTGGGAGGGCTTCGCCGGTTCGCTCACCGCGGCCGCCGTGGGCAGCTCGCTGCTGCTGTACTTCCTCCTCGACATCTCGTTCGGCTGGGGGCTGCTCTTCGGCGCAGTGATCTCGGTCGCCGCAGTCGTCGGCGACCTGGCCGAGTCGATGCTCAAGCGCGACATCGGGATCAAGGACATGAGCAACCTGCTGCCCGGCCACGGCGGCCTCATGGACCGGCTCGACTCGATCCTCTTCGCCGTCCCCGCGGCGTATCTGCTGCTCTCCCTCATCGCGCCGCCGGGGTAGGCATGCGTACGCGACGTGGGAGACTGGATAAGCCATGACGATTCTTCCGGTCATCCCGACCAGCCCCGATACCCCCGACGCGGTTCCCACGCGCCGCCGCCCTGCCATGCCGCCGCGCCACCTCGCCGACCTGGACCTGGCCGGGCGCCGAGCCGCCGTGACCGACCTGGGCGAGCCCGCTTTCCGCGCCAAGCAGCTCTCCACGCACTACTTCGGCCGGCTCGTGCGCGACCCCGAGGCCATGACCGACCTGCCGGCCGCCACCCGCGCCCGGCTCGCCGAGGACCTGCTGCCCACCCTGCTGACCCCGCAGCGGGAGTTGGCCTGCGACGACGGCGCGACCCGCAAGACGCTGTGGAAGCTGCACGACGGCGCGCTGGTCGAGAGCGTGCTCATGGGCTACCCCGACCGGGTCACCGCCTGCGTGTCCAGCCAGGCGGGCTGTGGCATGGCGTGCCCGTTCTGCGCCACCGGCCAGGCGGGGCTCACCCGCAACCTGTCCGTGGCCGAGATCGTCGACCAGGTCGTGTATCTCGCGGGCGTCGCCGCCTCGGGCGCGGTGACCGGCTCTCCGCCGCGGCTGTCCCGGGTCGTATTCATGGGCATGGGTGAGCCGATGGCCAACTACCCCCGGGTGATCGAGGCCGTACGGCGCCTCACCGCCCCGGCGCCGGAGGGCCTTGGGCTGTCACAACGGCACATCACCGTCTCCACCGTGGGCCTCGTGCCCGCAATGCGGCGGTTGATCGCCGAAGAGCTGTCCGTGACCCTTGCGCTGTCCCTGCACGCCCCTGATGATGATCTGCGCGATGAGCTAGTGCCCGTCAACCAGCGCTGGAAGGTGGCCGAGGTGCTCGATGCCGCCTTCGGCTACGCGGCGCAGACCGGTCGTCGGATCTCCATCGAATACGCCCTGATCAGGGACGTAAACGATCAGCCCTGGCGTGCCGACCTGCTTGGCAGGCTGCTGCACGGCAAGCTGGCGCATGTGAACTTGATCCCGCTCAACCCCACGCCGGGCAGCAAGTGGGACGCCAGCCCCAAGCCGGTCGAGCGCGAGTTCGTCCGCCGGCTGCGGGAGGCCGGCGTCGCGACCACGGTCCGCGACACCCGGGGCCGGGAGATCGACGGTGCGTGCGGCCAGCTGGCCGCAAGTGAGCTGACGGTGGAGGACGCCGGGGGCGTCCCCACCGACGCGGAGGTGGCACGATGACTGGGCCTGGTTCCCAGCAGACGCGAATTTGGGAGACGTTGTGACGAGTCAGGGGCAGCGTTTCCGCCGTCGCGCACTGCGCCGCGGCTACAAGGTCGACGAGGTCGACGCCTTCCTGGACCGGGTGGAGGCCACCCTCGCCGGCGAGTCGGTCGGTGCGCCCGTGGGCGCCCAGGAGGTGCACGACGTCGTCTTCCGGGTGCGTTTCGGCGGCTATGACGAGTGGCAGGTCGACCTGCACCTCGACCGGGTGGAGCGGCAGCTGGCCGAGTTCGAGGACCGCGGCGGCGGCCGGGGTCCCGAGGCGCGGCTGCAGCCCGAGCCGATGCGGGGCGGCGCCATGCCCCCCGACCGGATGAGCCAGGGTGCCGGCCGGGCCGCCCCGCCGACCGAGCGGCTGCAGGCCCCGGTCCGCGACGACCGCCAGTTCGCCCGCGACGACCAGTACGCCCGCGACGACCAGTACGCCCGCGACGACCAGTACGCCCGGGACCCGTACGCGGAAGACCGCATGCAGCCGCAGCAGATGCCGCAGCGGCAGATGCCCGGCCCGGACCCGTACGGTCGCTACGAGGAGCCCGGCTACGGCGGCCAGCAGCCCCCGCAGCGCCCTCCGACCCCGCAGGGCTACGACACGGGCGGCTATGAGCAGTTCGAGCCCGGCCGGCACGGCAAGGCCGACATGACCGCCGAGATCCGCATGCCGGAGCGCGACCGGGGCGGCTTCGGCGGCCCGGCCCCGATGAGCGGCCCGCCCATGAGCGGCCCCCCGATGAGCGGTCCGCCGATGGGTGGCCCCCCGATGGGCGGCGGTGCCGGCGGCGGCAACCCCGAGCTCTACCGCGTGGACCAGCTGCGCCGCACCTTCCAGCCCCGCCGTTTCGGCAGTGGCTACGACCCGGTCCAGGTCGACCGCCTCTTCGAGAGCATCCTGCAGGCCATGACCGGCCGGGGCCCGATGCCGGTGCCCGAGAACGAGCTCGACACGCTGCAGTTCGGGCTGGTTCCGGGAGGCTACTTCGAGGCGGAGGTCGACGCTGCGCTGCGCGAGGTCAAGGACATCCTGCTGCGGCGTCGCTGACGCACGGGAACGGCCCGCTTCCTCGAGGGAGCGGGCCGTCGTCGTCTTACTGGTCGTTCGCCTTGAGGCCGTTGCGGCGCAGGACCACGTCGGCCAGGACGATGCCGACCAGCAGCAGCGCCATGCCGGCGAGCCAGACGTTCTCGGTGTTGCCCTCGTGGTTGCCCCACATGTAGAGCAGCATGATCGCGGCCGATCCCAGCGCGCCGATCCGGGCCCACTTGCGGTTGCCCGGCTTGAGCTGGTCAGGCGCGTAAACCGGCTCTTCTGCCACGACTCGGTCCTCCTCGAGGAAGCGGTGCGAACGTCATCGTCAGTCTCGCACGGAGCCTCCGCGCGCGGCTCACCAACCCGTACCCGGTACCTTCGATGCCGTCGGATCGTCCTAGGAGCCGAGGGAGTGACACGGTGCGGATCACGGGCACTGGGCATGCCAGCATGCGGATCGACACGGGCGCGGGCAGCATCCTGTGCGATCCGTGGGTCAACCCGGCGTACTTCGCGTCGTGGTTCCCGTTCCCGGACAACTCGCAGCTCGACTGGGAGACGCTGGGCGACGTCGACTACCTCTACGTCTCACACTTGCACCGTGACCACTTCGACGCCGAGCACCTCAAGAGCTTCATCAGCAAGAAGGCCACGGTGCTCCTCCCGGAGTACCCGACCAGCCAGCTCGAGGACGAGCTGCGCGAGCTGGGCTTCACCAGCTTCTTCAAGACCAAGAGCAACGAGGTGCACGAGCTCGACGGCGGCCTGAGGATCATGATCCAGGCGCTGATCAGCCCCACCGACGGGCCGATCGGCGACTCCTCGCTCTGGGTCGAGCACGAGGGTGTCCGCGTGCTGAACCAGAACGACGCCCGCCCCACGGATCTCTCGACCTTCGCCGAGCTGGGCCACGTACACGCGCACATGCTCCAGTTCTCCGGCGCGATCTGGTACCCGATGGTCTACGAGCTGCCCCAGGCGGCCAAGACCGCGTTCGGCAAGCAGAAGCGCGACCGGCAGTTCGACCGCACCTGGCGCTACATCGACGACCTGAAGGCCGACCACGTCTTCCCGATCGCCGGCCCGCCGTGCTTCCTCGACGACGAGCTGTGGCAGTTCAACGACATCTTCGGCGACGAGGGCAACATCTTCCCCGACCAGTCGGTCTTCATGACCGAGTACGCGAAGGTCGGCGGCACCAACGCCGTCGTCCTGCTGCCCGGCAGCGCGTCCGAGCTCACCACGGAGAGCATCGAGACCACCCACCCCACCGACGTCGACGAGTTCTTCGCCAACAAGAAGGCCCACCTCGAGGAGATGCGCGAGCGCAAGGCGCCGATCATCGCCGCCGAGAAGGCGTCCTGGCGGCACCCCGAGATCGACGTGCTCGGGGAGCTCAAGAAGCGCATCGAGCCGCTGCTCGAGGAGTCGATCTACCTGGCCAAGGGCGTCGGCGGCCCGGTCCGCTTCGACCTGGTCAGCTACGACGGCGACGCCATCGAGTCGATCGTGGTGGACTTCCCCGGCAAGCAGGTCCGCTCGTACGCCGACGAGAAGGTCCGATACCGCTTCCGCACCCAGCGCGAACTGGTCGAACACCTCATCTTCATCGACGAGGGCGACTGGGTGAACTCCCTCTTCCTCTCCTGCCGCTTCACCGCGGCCCGGATCGGCCAGTACAACGAGTTCGTCTACGCGTTCTTCAAGTGCCTCAGCGAGGAGCGCCTGCAGTACGCCGAGGGCTGGTACGACGAGCACGAGAAGTCGGTGGAGGCCGAGGACACCCAGCTCGGCGACTGGACGGTCCAGCGCCGCTGCCCGCACCTCAAGGCCGACCTGAGCCGCTTCGGCATCGTCGAGGGCAACGTCCTCACCTGCCAGCTGCACGGCTGGAAGTTCGACCTGCCGAGCGGAAGGTGCCTCACCAGCGTGGGCCACAAGATCCGGGCAGAGAAGACAGATCAGGGCGTGAACCGGTAGCCGAGTCCCGGCTCGGTCACGACGTAGCGCGGCCGGGCCGGATCGGGCTCGATCTTGCGGCGCAGGTTGGCGAAGTGCACCCGCAGGTAGTTGGTCTCGTTCCCGTACGCCGGCCCCCACACCTCGCGGAGGAGCCGGCGGTGGTCGATCACCTTGCCCGGGTTGCGCGCGAGGATCTCGAGCAGGTGCCATTCGGTCGGGGTGAGGCGTACCTCGCCGGCCGCCGTGGTGAGCCGCTTGGCGGCCAGGTCGATCGTGAACGCCGCGGTGGTGATGGTGGCGTCGCCGCTGTCCGGTGCGGGCGCCGCCCGGCGGAGAGCGGCCCGGATGCGGGCGAGCAGTTCGTCCATGCCGAACGGCTTGGTGACGTAGTCGTCGGCTCCGGCGTCCAGCGCGGCCACCTTGGCGGCCTCGGCGTCGCGTGCCGACAGCACGATCACCGGCAGGCCGGTCCAGCCGCGGAGTCCCTGGACCACGGTGACGCCGTCCAGGTCGGGGAGCCCCAGGTCGATGACGGCCAGGTCGGGCGGGGTCCGGGCGGCCGCGGTGAGCGCCCCGGTGCCGTCGGCCGCGGTGACGACCACGTACCCGCGAGCGGTGAGGTTGATCCGCAGGGCACGCAGGAGCTGGGCGTCGTCGTCGACGAGCAGGATGCGGGCCACGCCGGTCACCCTCGCACATCCGCCACGGGCAGGGTGATGGTCATCGTCAGCCCCCCGCCCGGGGTGTCCGAGGGGGTGAGCGTGCCGCCCTGGGCCTCGGTGAACCCGCGCGCGATGGCCAGGCCCAGCCCGAGGCCGCCGCTGGTGTGGTCGTCGAGTCGCTGAAAGGGCGTGAAGACCCGCTCCCGGTCGGCGGGCGCGATGCCCGGCCCGTGGTCGATCACCCGCAGGTGCAGTTCCGCCTCGTCGAGGTGCCCCCGGACCTGCACCGGCCGGCCGGGTGGCCCGGCCGCGCACGCGTTGGCGATCAGGTTGGCCAGGACCCGTTCCAGCAACCCGCCGTCGGCAACGGCGAGCGGAAGGTCGTCGGGTACGTCGACCAGCACCTCCACGCCGCCGGTGTCGGAGTCGAGGACCGCGCGGGCGACCACGGCGTCCAGCGCGGTGGGCCGGGCGTCGACGGACAACACGCCGGCCTGGAGGCGGCTCAGCGACAGCAGGTTGCCGACCACGGCGGTGAGCCGGTCCGCCGACTCCTCGACCGTTGCCAGCAGCTCGGCCCGGTCCTCGGGGGAGAAGTCGACGTCGGGCTGGCGCAGGCTCGACACCGCGGCCTTGATCCCGGCGAGGGGGGTGCGCAGGTCGTGGCCCACGGCGCCGAGCAGGGCGGCCCGGACCCGGTCGATGTGGGCGAGTTCCTCGGCACGGGCCGCCTTCCCGGCCAGCCGATGGGTCTCCAGCGTGCGCGCGGCGGCCGTGGCCAGCCGCGCGAGGGCACGGTGGTCCTCGGCGAACAGCTTCGGTCCCCACGTGAGCAGGCGCAGGCCGCCGCCGGCCGCGACCGACAGCACGGGTTCGCCCGACGGCGGCGGCCCGATCCGCTCGACCGTACGGTCGCCGTCAATCAGTGCGACGCTGCGCATCCGGTAGGTGTCCCGGACCTGCCGCAGCAGCGCGGCCAGCGAGTCGTCGACCGGCTCGCCGCCGGCCCGGGCCAGGAGCGCGGCCTCGGCCTCCCGGCGGATCGCGGCGGCGCGGTGCCGGGCGGCCAGGTCGACGGCGAGGCTGACCGAGGCGGCGACGCCGATGTAGACACCGAGGACGACGATGTTGTCCCCGGTCTCCACCACGAAGGTGTGGAACGGCGGCACGAAGAGGTAGTTGACGAGCAGGTCCGCGGCGACGACCGAGGCCGTCGCGGGAACCCAGCCACCGGTCGCCGCGGTGGCGACGACGGGCACGAGATAGATCAGCACTACGCTCGCCAGCGAGAGGTGCACCCGGGCGGGCACCAGGACGGCGGTCGTGAGGGTCAGCCCGGCGACGGCCACGCCGGCACCGACTGCGGTTCGCCGCCACCGGGGCGTCGGGCTCGCCCCGCTCACGTGTCGCGCTCTCCCGCGTGAACGCGTTCCCGAGGCTGTCGTCGCGAGCTGGAGTCCAACTGCCAGGGCACGCTCACCACCATGACACGCCGCTGGAACAGCAGCCGTGCCTTGAGCCGCAGGGCGCTCTGATTGTGCAGCAGCTGCTCCCACCACCGGCCGACCACGTACTCGGGGATGTAGACGACCACCAGATCCCTCGGTCCCTCGGCGCGCAACCGGTTGACGTAGTCGAGGATCGGGTCGGTGATCTCACGGTACGGGGAGTCGAGCACTGTCAGTGGCACCGGCAGCCGCCGGTCGGCCCACTGCTCCTCCAGCTTCTCGACCTCGTCGTGGCTGATGGCGACCGTGACGGCGGTGAGGGTGTCGGGGCGGGTGGCGCGGGCGTACGCGAGGGCCTGCAGGGTCGGGCGGTGCACACGGGACACCAGCACCACGGCGTGCACCCGCGACGGCATGACGACGCCGCCCGGCTCGGGTTCGAGCTCCGCGCCGACCCGGTCGTAGTGCGTCCGGACCGCGCGCATCAGGGCGTACAGCAGCGGTACGGCGACCACGACCAGATAGGCGCCGTGGGTGAACTTGGTGGCCAACACGATGACCAGGACCAGCCCGGTGAACGCGCAGCCCAGTGAGTTGATCGCCCGGGAGCGGTGCAGCCCGCGGCGGACGGCCGCATCCCGCTCGGTGACCAGCGCCCGGTTCCAGTGCCGGACCATTCCGGCCTGGCTGAGGGTGAAGGACGTGAACACGCCCAGGATGTACAGCTGGATGAGTTTGGTGACCGACCCCTCGTACGCCCAGATCAGCGCGCCGGCGACCAGCGCGAGCAGCACGATGCCGTTGGAGAACGCCAGCCGGTCGCCGCGGGTGTGCAGCTGCCGGGGCAGGTACCGGTCCTGCGCGAGGATCGCCCCCAGCAGCGGGAAGCCGTTGAAGGCCGTGTTGGCCGCCAGGATGAGGATCAGCGCGGTCGTCGCCAGGATGAAGAAGAACCCGGCGCTGCCGCCGCCGAACACCGCCGCCGCGAGCTGCGCGATGACGGTCCGCTGCGGCTCGGTCGTGCAGTCACCGGGGAAGCCGGCGAGATCGCAGGTGTTCCCGGCGACGCGGACGTGCGCGACCAGGGCGAGAGCGGTGATGCCGGCGAACATGGTGATCGCGATGAGGCCCATGGCCAGCATCGTTCGCGCGGCGTTGTCCGCCTTCGGCGGCCGGAACGCCGGCACCCCGTTGGAGATGGCCTCCACCCCGGTCAGCGCGGTGCAGCCGGACGCGAACGCCCGCAGGCTCAGCAGCGCCAGAGCCAGCCCGGTCAGCCCTGCGTGCTCGGGACGGATCGCCCAGCTCGCGGACTCGGCCACCGGCGCGTGCCCGGCCAGCGCCCGGCCCAGGCCCACGGTGATCAGCGTCAGCACGCCGGCGATGAACAGGTACGTCGGCCAGGCGAACGTCTTGCCCGACTCCCGTACGCCGCGCAGGTTCATCGCGGTCAGCACCACCACGAAGAAGATGTTGATGGACACCCGGTGCGGGTTCAGCGCGGGCGCCGCGGAGATGATGTTGTCGACGCCGGCGGCCACCGACACCGCCACGGTCATGATGTAGTCCACCAGCAGGGCGGCCGCCACGACCAGCCCGGCGGAGCGGCCGAGGTTGCGCGAGGCGACCTCGTAGGACCCGCCGCCGCTGGGGTAGGCGCGCACCACCTGCCGGTACGAGGCGACGACGACCGCCAGCAGCACCACGACGGCCAGCGCGACCCAGGGCGCAAGGAACAGGTACGTCAGCCCGCCCAGCGCCAGCACCAGCAGGATCTCCTGGGTCGCGTACGCCACCGAGGACAGCGGGTCGGACGCGAAGATCGGCAGGGCCAGCTTCTTCGGCAGCAGCGTCTCGCCCAGCCGGTCGCTGCGCAACGGGCGACCCACCACCAGGCGCTTCAGGAAACTCAGCACGCCGCCAGTCAAGCCTCGCCCAGGGCTCGCCGGCGATGGCCTTGGCGCGTTCTTGACGCCGGCCCGCGGGACCTTGTCGCCGCCTTAGCGGCCCAGGTCCGCCAGGATGCGCTTGGCGGCGTTGTGGCCGGCGGCGCCGATCACGCTGCCGGCCGGGTGGGCGCCCGCCGAGCCGGCGTAGAGGCCGTCCAGGCCGGTGAAGTACGGCATGCGCTCGTCGAAGGCGACCGTGTTGTCGACGTGGTGGATGTGGCCGCCGGTGATGCCGAAGTGCCGCTCGATGCCCTGCGGCGTCAGCGGCATCATGTCCGCCACCAGCGAGGACGTACCCGGCGCGTAGCGGTCGCAGATCTCCAGCAGCCGGGTGACGTAGCCGGGCAGCGCCTCGTCCCAGGTCGTGCCGTCGAGCTCGTACGGGACCGACTGCACGAACAGCGCCGACGAGTGGTGTCCGGCCTCGTCCTGCAACGACTTGTCGACCGTGGTGTGCAGGTACCACTCGATGGTCGGCTCCGCGGGGAGGCGTCCGGCCTGCACGTCCGCCCACATCGCCCGTAGCGCGGCCATGGGGGAGTCGGACTCGGCCAGGCCTGCCATGACGATGTTGCCTCGGTTTTCCGCCGCGGTAAGGCTCAGCCCCGCCGAGCCGGGCAGGAGGTGGATCGTCGAGCCGAACGGCGACGCGGCGTCCTCCGGCAGGCAGGTGAAGCGCGGCAGGCCTGACAGCGCGAGGTTCAGCTTCATCGTCGTGCCGGTGCGCTTGACCGCCGCCATCCGCGCGGTGAGGGCCTCCGGCAGCGCGCCCTCGGGCACCAGGGACATGAGCTGGTAGGGGTCGCACGAGCCCAGCACGACCCGCGCCGAGATGGTCCGGCCGTCGGCGAGGGCCACGCCGGTCGCCGCCCCGTGGGAGACGGTCACGGCGCTCACCGGCGTACCGGTGAAGATCTGGGCTCCTGCGGACCGCGCAGCGGACGCGAAGGTCCGGGAGACCGTTCCCATGCCGCCCGCCGCGACCATCCACGTGCCGTCCGCGCCGGGCAGGCGGCACATGTTGTGGACCAGGAAGTTGTGGCCGGTGCCCGGGTCGTCGGGGCCGGCGTTGAGCCCGGAGAGGCCGTCGGTCACCGCGTACATGCTCATCAGCAGTTCGCTCTTGAAGCCGAAGCGCTGGAGGTAGTCGGCGACGGAGCCGCGTACCAGATCGATGAAGGTGCTTTGGAGCTGCGGCCGGATGTGGCGGTCGGCGATCTCCTCGACGGACGCCGGCTCTTGCAGCCACGCGGGCGCGAGGTCGGCGCGCAGCGCGGCGATCTCGACCTGCAGAGCCTCGTCCGCGGCGATGTCGCGGGGCGAGAAGAACTGCTCCATCTGGGCGCGGGTGGCGTCGCGGTCGCTGCCGAAAAGCAGGTACGGAGAGCCGGGACCGCCCGGCGTGGGCAGGAAGTAGTGCGGGTCGCGGCGCAGCACGGGGATGTCGACGTCGAGCGTCGCCAGCAGCTCCGGCGGCATGAGGCCCAGCAGATACGACCCCGTGGACTGGCCGAGGCCGGGCACCTTGCCGAACGGGTGCTCGGTGCGGGTGGCGCCGCCCAGGACGTCGGCAGCCTCGAGCACGACGACGTCGAGGCCGGCGCGGGCCAGCAGCACGGCGGAGACCAGGCCGTTGTGGCCCGATCCGATGATCACGACGTCGGCACGTCCCGGCAGAGCGCTCATGGCCGCCGAGCTTAGCGCGCCAACTGGCGGACGGTCCGGGCCAATTCCGCTTCGAAGAGCGGCTCGACGTCGGTGACCGCCCAGGCCAGGTGGCCGAAGACCTCCATGGCCACGAGCCCGTACAGCCGGGTCCAGGCCGCGAGGAACAGGGCGACGACCGGCAGGGGGAAGCGCTCGCCGAAGGTCTCCAGGTACGGCCGGAGGAGCTCGCGCAGGGCCGGGTCGGGCAGATCGTCGGGCTCGTCGCCGAACGGATGCCGCGCGAAGTGCTCGCCCAGGACCGCGAAGAAGGTCTCGCCGAAGCGCGCCCCGGCGTCGTTGACCGGCCCCGGCGCGCAGTGCTCCGCGAACTGCGTGACCCCCGGAACCGGGCTGCCGAACATCAGGGCGAACTCGGCGGGGTGGTCGAGCGCCCACCGCCGGAATCCGCGTGCCATGTGCCCGACGCGGGTAAGAGGTTCCTCGTCGGCGTATTCCGCGGCGACGTCCTCGACGGTGATGCGAAGGTCCTCGAAGAGGTCGGTGACGATCGCCAGGACCAGGGCGTCGAGGCCGGGGAAGTAGCGGTACAGCGCCGGCGCGGTCATGCCCACGTCCCGGGCGATGGCCCGCAGTGACACGGCCGGGGGGCCGCCGGCGACCAGCAGGCGCCGGGCGGCGTCCTTGATCTCGGTGACGGTCTCCGCGCGCAGCCGTTCCCGGCGGCTGGGCGTGGTCATCGTCACAGTCGCCTCCATCGGCCCGGGCGGAAATTGACGGGTGCTAACACCGTTTGCCAGAGTAAACGGCGTTCACTGATCTGCGATCGATCTGTGGCGACTCTAACGGCTGACCCGGGAGGCAGACGAATGTTCCGGTGGTGGGGCAGTGCGGTCGTACGGCTGCGCTGGTGGGTCGTCGCCGCCGCGCTGGCGCTGGTCGTGGCGGGCGCCACCTGGGGAGCCGGGGTCTTCGGCGCGCTGACCGGCGGCGGCTACGACGACCCGGACAGCGAGTCCAACCGCGCCGCCGCCGGCATCGCGCAGCAGCTCGGCACGCGCGACCCGGACCTGGTGGTGCTGTGGTCCAGCGGCACCGCGACGGTCGACGACGACGCCTTCCGGCAAGCAGTGTCCGCAGCCGTGGCCCGCATCCGCGCGCAGGCCGACGTCGAGCAGGTGGCGAGCTACGCCGACCCGCAGGCGCCGCCCACGCTGGTCAGCACCGACAAGCACGCCACGTACGCCGCCGTCTACCTGAGGGCGGGCGACGAGGACGGGAAGCTGGCGGCGTACCACCGCATCGAGCCCGGCTTCGCCGCCCCCGGGCTGCGTACCGAGGTCGGCGGCCTGGTCGCCTTCACCGACCAGGCCAACAGTCAGACCGAGAAGGACATCACCCGGGCGGAGATCTTCTCCCTGCCGGTGCTCTTCGTGCTGCTCGTGCTGATCTTCCGTGGCCTGATCGCCGCGCTCTCCCCGCTGCTCATCGGCGGCATCGCGATCCTCGGGGCGTTCCTCGCCGTCCGGGCGCTGACCTACGTCACCGACATCTCGGTCTTCGCGATCAACGTCATCACCCTGCTCGGGCTCGGCATGGCCGTCGACTACTCGCTCTTCGTGGTCAGCCGCTTCCGCGAGGAGCTGGCGCACGGCCATGACGTGCCGGCCGCCATCCGGACCACGGTCGCGACGGCCGGGCGTACCGTCATGGTCTCGGGCCTGACCATCGTCCTCGCGCTCTCCAGCCTGCTGATCTTCCCGCAGCCGTTCCTCGGCGGCCTGGCGATCGGCGGCATGGCCGCCGTGCTGGTCGCGATGCTGGCCGCCCTCACCGTGCTCCCCGCGGCGCTGTCCCTGCTCGGCCACCGCATCGACAAGCTGCGCATCCCGTTCCCGTCGCGCAAGCGCGCCGGTGCCGGCGGGGGATGGGCCAAGGTCGCGCACAGCGTCATGAAACGCCCCATCCTGTACGTCGTGGGCGTGCTCGCGGTCCTCGTCGCCTTCGCGGCGCCCTTCCTGCGCGTGGAGTTCGGCGGCTTCGACGAGCGCGTGCTGCCCCCGGGATCCGCGGCCCGGGTCGTCGGCGAGCGGCTGGACCGCGAGTTCCCGGGCGGCGGGGAGGACCCGATCACCGTGCTGATCACCGGTCCGGCCACCGGACTGCCCGAGCGCATCGCCGCGCTGCCGGACGTCACCGGAGCCACCGTGACGGCGTCGAAGGGCGGCTCCTCGCTCATCACCGTGACCTACCCGCCCACGCTCTCCAGCGCCGACGCGCGGCGGATCGTCGCAGGCATCCGCGACCTGCCCCCGCCCGCCGGTGCCGAGGTGCTCGTCGGTGGCCGCCCGGCCATCGACTTGGACCTGCTGGAGAGCCTGGCCGCCCGGCTGCCGTGGATGGCGTTGATCATGACGGTGGCCACCTTCGTGCTGCTGTTCCTGGCGTTCGGCTCGGTGCTGCTGCCGATCAAGGCGGTGCTCATGAACGTGGTCTCGATCGGCGCGTCCTTCGGCGTGGTCGTCTGGATCTTCCAGGACGGCCACCTCGAGAACCTGCTGCGCTTCGAGTCCACCGGCTTCATCGAACCCAGCAACATGATCCTGGTGCTGGCCGTGCTCTTCGGGCTGGCGACCGACTACGAGGTGTTCCTGCTCTCCCGGGTCCGCGAGGAATGGGACGCCCGCGGCGACAACACGGCCGCGGTCGCCACCGGCCTCCAGCACACCGGCGGCATCATCACGGCCGCCGCGCTGCTGCTGATCACCGTGGTGGCGGGCTTCGCCACCGGCGGCGTGACCGTCATCAAGACCATCGGCACCGGCATGATCGTGGCGATCCTCGTGGACGCGACACTGGTCAGAGCGCTGCTGGTCCCGGCGACGATGCGGCTGCTGGGCCGGTGGAACTGGTGGGCGCCGGGGATCCTGGGCCGCTTCTACGCCCGCTTCGGCATCCATGAGACGCCGCCGGCCCCGGCTCCGGCCGCGGAGGAACCTCAGACCGTGCACGTCTAGCGCGCTGGTACGCGCTGGCGCTCTGAGTGGCGGCGAAACCGGCCAGCAGGATCACGTGGAAGAGGTACAGCCACAGACCCACCGCCACCACCCCGCCGATCTCGGTGAAGCCGCCGAACGGCACGCCCAGGTCCAACGGCAGGGAGCAGAAGAGCACGAACCCGTGCAGGAAGCCGGAGAGGTTGGCGGCGGTGAACGAGCCGACCAGCACCGTCGAGAGCCACTCCGGGCGGCCGGGCGCCACCCCGCGGTAGACCCAGACCACCACCGGGGTGAGCACCAGCCAGGCGGCCAGGAAGGACAGGACCACGCCGGCGACCGCGTACCAGCCGCCGCGGACCCAGAGCCCGCTCGTGACCGGCAGGGCCATGAAGAGCGCCAGCAACAGCGCGGGCGACGCCGCGAGAAGGGGCAGCCAGAGCACGCGGCCGCGCCAGCCCACCAGTGACTCACCCGGCTCCCGCAGGCTCACGAAGGCGCGGCGCAGGCCCTCGCCGTAGAGGGTGGCGGGGAGCAGGCTCGCGAGGGCGAGGACCGGGGTGAGGTGGAGGCCGGCGTCGATCAGCCGGGAGAGGGCGTGCGGGGCACCGATCGCATCCGGCAGGGCGGCGATGGCCTGACCGGTCAGTCGGCGTACCCGGCCGGGCCCGGCGACCAGCCCGGTGATCCAGACGGCGAGCAGCGCGACGGGCACGACGGCGATTCCGGCGTAGAAGGTGACCGCGGCGGCGTGCAGGGCAAGATCCTGCCCCCGAAGCAGGCGGAACGGTACGGCCAGCCGCCGGCGCAGGTTTCGCATGCCCCCCGGATACCCACACCAGCCACTTGTCCACAGGCGGGGTTGAACAGCATGGCGGCAGTAGGCTGACTCCGACACGATGCCCCGCGAGGAGGTGAGTCCCATGGCCCTTCCCGACCGCGAACCGTCGTTCGAGAATCTCGGCACCCTCGACCAGCCGTGGACCGCCCAACTGGCCCTCGACCTGCTGCCGGAGAGCAACGGCCCCAAGGTCGAAGTCTTCCGCGGGAGTGTGATCGTGACGCCACATGCCGGTTTCGACCATCAGGCAGCCGAGAGGCAGCTGGCGTTCCTGCTCCATCAGGCGGCTCGGAAAGCCGGCATGTGGGCCTATCCCGAGGTGAATATCGTGTCGGGCGACGACCTGTTCATCCCGGACTTCGTCGTGCTGCGCAAGTCCGGTGGCGGCAAGACCGTCATGCCGATCAGTGAAGCCGCGCTCATAGGCGAGATCGTCTCCCGGGGAAATCGGCGTAAGGACATCATCGATCGCCCCCGGGAGTACGCCGCGGCCGGTGTGCCGTTCTTCCTCCGGGTCGACTTCCGGAACCGCATCCCCTCACTGATCCTTCACGAACTCGTCGACGGCGAATACCTCCCGGTTGTCGCAGCGGCGGCCGGGGCGACGTTCGAGATGCGCGAGCCGTTCCGGTTCTCCGTCGATCCGGCCGACCTGCTCGACGAGGAAGGCTGAGCGCCAGCGGCGTGCGGGCGTCCGGGAAGATGGCTGTCATGCGTGAGCTCGTGCTGCTCGGTTCCACCGGGTCCATCGGTACCCAGGCCATCGACATCGTCCGCCGCAACCCGGACAAGTTCCGCGTGGTCGCGCTCGGGGCCGGTGGTGGCAACGTCGAGCTGCTCGCCGCCCAGGCGCTCGAGCTCGCGGTCGACGTCGTCGGGGTCGCCCGGTCGAGTGTCGTGCAGGATCTGCAGCTGGCGTTCTACGCCGAGGCGCAGAAGCGGGGCTGGGCCACCGGGGACTTCAAGCTGCCCAAGATCGTGGCGGGGCCGGATGCCATGACCGAGCTCGCGCAGTGGCCATGTGACGTGGTGCTCAACGGCGTGGTCGGCAGCCTCGGGCTCGCTCCGACGCTGGCGGCGCTGGGCTCCGGGCGTACCCTCGCGCTCGCCAACAAGGAGTCGCTCGTGGCCGGCGGCCCTCTGGTCAAGGCCGCGGTGACGCGGCCGGGCCAGATCCTTCCGGTCGACTCGGAGCATTCCGCGCTCGCCCAGTGCCTGCGGGGCGGCACCGGGCGGGAGGTACGGAGGCTGGTGCTGACCGCCAGCGGCGGCGCCTTCCGTGACCGGCGGCGCACCGAGTTGACGAACGTCACGCCCGAGGAGGCGCTGAAGCACCCGACGTGGGACATGGGGCCCGTGGTCACCATCAACTCCGCGACGATGGTGAACAAGGGGCTGGAGGTGATCGAGGCGCACGAGTTGTTCGGTGTGCCGTACGACGACATCGAGGTGATGGTGCACCCGCAGTCGGTGCTGCACTCGCTGGTCGAGTTCACCGACGGTTCCACGCTCGCGCAGGCCAGCCCGCCGGACATGCGCCTGCCGATCGCGCTCGCGCTGGCCTGGCCCGACCGGGTGCCGGACGCCGCCGCGGCGGTTGACTGGACCCTCGCGCACAACTGGGAGCTGCGGCCCCTGGACGACGAGGCGTTCCCCGCCGTCGAGCTCGCCAAGGAGGCCGGCCGGACGGGCCGCTGCCGTCCGGCGATCTTCAACGCCGCGAACGAGGAGTGTGTGGCCGCTTTCGTGTCCGGTCGGCTACCTTTTCTGGGCATCGTCGACACCCTGGCGGCGGTGCTCGCGGCGGCGCCCGATTTCGACGAACCGGGTACCGTCGAAGAGGTGCTTGCCGCGGAGACCTGGGCGCGGTCCCAGGCACAGCGGATGATCGCGACTGCGGCTGAAGGAGCCTGATGCTGTACTGGTTGGGGACGGCGGCCTTCGCGCTCGCGATCCTGATCTCGGTGAGCCTGCATGAGCTGGGCCACATGATCACGGCCAAGCGGTTCGGCATGAAGGTCACGAAGTACTTCGTCGGCTTCGGCCCGACGATCTTCTCGTTCAAACGCGGCGAGACCGAGTACGGCCTCAAGGCCATTCCGCTGGGCGGCTTCTGCAAGATCGTGGGGATGACGCCGCAGGACGACGACGTCGAGCCACAGGACGAGCACCGGGCGATGTGGCGTTTCCCGGTCTGGAAGCGCACCGTCGTCATGTCGGCCGGCTCGATTACCCACTTCCTGCTGGCGATCGTCGCCACCTGGTTCGCCGCGGTCTTCGTCGGTCTGCCGAACCCGGACGTGCCGAAGACCGCCGCCGAGGAGCGCGCCATCCCGGCGAAGATCTCGGTTGGCGAGTGCGTGCAGGTCGTGATCACCGACCAGCAGGGCTGCGCGCCGAACGACCCCAAGGCGCCCGCTGCCGTGGCCGGCCTCAAGTCCGGTGACCTCGTCACCAGCGTCGCCGGCCGGCCCATCGCCAACTACGGGCAGCTCACCGACGCGATCCGGTCCCTCCCGCCCGGCGAGGTCCCGTTCGGCTACACCCGCGACGGAGTGGCCGGCACCGCCACCGTCAAGCTCATCGCCGCCCAGCGCGCGCCGCTCGACAATCCCGACGGCGAGGTCAAGCAGGTCGCCGTCGCCGGTGTCGGACCCCAGCTGGACATGCCGGGCCTGGTCACGTACGGGCCGGTCGACGGCGTCGGCGCGAGCTTCGATTACGGCTGGATGCTGGTGAAGGCGTCCTTCACGGCGATGAAGCGGATCCCGGAGAAGATCCCCGCGCTCTGGAACTCGATCACCGGCGACGAGCGCGACCCGGACACCCCGATCAGCGTGGTCGGTGCCAGCCGGCTCGGCGGCGAGGCGATCGAGCGCGGCGTACCCGAGATCTTCCTCATGATTTTCATTTCGCTGAACGTCTTCATCGGCCTCTTCAACCTGCTCCCGTTGCTGCCGGTGGACGGCGGTCACATCGCGATCGCCTGGTACGAGCGCATCCGGTCGTGGATCTACGCTCGGCTGAAGAAGCCCGACCCCGGGCGCGTCGACTACTACAAGCTCATGCCGTTGACTTACGCCGTCATCCTGATCGGTGGCGCGTTCACGCTGCTGACGATCACCGCCGACGTCGTCAACCCGATCTCGATCTTCTCCAGGTGAGTGTGAAATGACCGCAGTCAGTCTCGGCATGCCCGCCGTACCCCCGCCGCCGCTGGCATCCCGGCGCCAGAGCCGGCAGATCAACGTCGGCGGCGTCCTGGTCGGCGGCGGCGCCCCGGTCAGCGTCCAGTCGATGACCACCACCCTCACCTCGGACGTCAACGCGACGCTGCAGCAGATCGCCGAGCTGACGGCCTCCGGCTGCCAGATCGTCCGGGTCGCGGTCCCGTCCCAGGACGACGTCGAGGCGCTGCCCGCGATCGCCAAGAAGTCGCAGATCCCGGTGATCGCCGACATCCACTTCCAGCCCAAGTACGTCTTCGCGGCGATCGACGCCGGCTGCGCGGCCGTCCGGGTCAACCCCGGCAACATCCGCCAGTTCGACGACAAGGTCAAGGAGATCGCGAAGGCGGCCGCCGCCGCGGGCACCCCGATCCGCATCGGCGTCAACGCGGGCTCGCTCGACAAGCGCCTGCTGGAGAAGTACGGCAAGGCGACCGCCGAGGCCCTCGTCGAGTCGGCGCTCTGGGAATGCTCGCTCTTCGAGGAGCACGGCTTCCGCGACATCAAGATCTCGGTCAAGCACAACGACCCGGTCGTCATGATCCGCGCGTACCGCCAGCTCGCCGAGCAGTGCGACTACCCGCTGCACCTCGGCGTCACCGAGGCGGGCCCGGCCTTCCAGGGCACGATCAAGAGCGCGGTCGCGTTCGGCGCGCTGCTCGCGGAGGGCATCGGCGACACGATCCGCGTCTCGCTCTCCGCCCCGCCGGTCGAGGAGATCAAGGTCGGCCAGGCCATCCTGGAATCCCTCGGCCTGCGCGAACGCGGCCTCGAGATCGTCTCCTGCCCCTCGTGCGGCCGCGCCCAGGTCGACGTCTACACCCTCGCCGAGCAGGTCACCGCGGCGCTGGAAGGCTTCCCGGTACCGCTGCGCGTCGCCGTCATGGGCTGCGTCGTGAACGGCCCCGGCGAGGCGCGCGAGGCCGACCTCGGCGTGGCGTCCGGCAACGGCAAGGGCCAGATCTTCGTCAAGGGCAAGGTCATCAAGACGGTCCCGGAAGCGGTGATCGTGGAGACGCTGGTCGAGGAGGCACTGCGCCTCGCCGAGGAGATGGGGGCGGAGCTGCCGGACGAGCTGCGGGAGCTGCTGCCCGGCCCGCAGGTGACGGTGCACTGAGCTCTATCCGTACCCCGGGCAGAGCTCCGCGGGAATCCTCTTGGTGATCCGCATGGTGTCGGGATCGAACTGAACCTCGACCACGCCCTCGTCGGTGACTATCCGGGCCCGGCCCGACTCCACCGACTGGATTCGCTCATACCGGGCGGCCTCGCTGTAGAGGCAGCCCGCGTACGCCGCCACGAAGCGGGCGCCGTCGCGGCGTTGGACGACGATGTCCCAGGCGTCGTCGATCACCGCCACCCAGTACAGGACGCGCACCTCGTAGCGGCCGTCGGCGGACACCGCCCGGTTGACCAGTTCTTCCTTCTCGAAGAGGAAAGAGCCCAGCGCAGCACCGGCGACACCGGCGCAGAGCACCGCGACGGTGGCCACAGCGACGAAGGCCCAGATCAGCGGCCGGTGCTCGGTGGGGATCAGCAGCCAGACCGCCACGGCCAGCAGGACACAGACCATGAGCCAGCTGACCGCCAGCGGCAGCGGGTGATCCTGCAGGAAGATCAGATTCCACGGGTTCCGGCTCACCGTCAGCAGCGCGACCGCCACCACCCCGGCAACGCCGACCGCCACCATCCGGCGCCGCGGAACAAGACCGGTGACGTGGGAGACGAGCCGCGACGGCTTCTGCACCCTGCCTCCGCTCCGGACCGGCCTCAGAACAGTACGGTTGCGAAGCTGCCCTGCTGCACGAACCCACACCGCGCATAGACCCGCCGAGCAGCACTGTTGTAGTCGTTCACATACAGGCTCACCGTCGGCGCGACCCGCCTGAGCGCATCGTTCAGGACCGCCGCCATCGCGCCCGCGGCGAGTCCGCGTCCGCGGTACTCCGGGTCGACC
Organism: Actinoplanes sp. NPDC051475; assembly: GCF_040689425.1. Taxonomy (NCBI): domain Bacteria; kingdom Bacillati; phylum Actinomycetota; class Actinomycetes; order Micromonosporales; family Micromonosporaceae; genus Actinoplanes; species Actinoplanes sp. NPDC051475. Next base: position 25,450 of record NZ_JBFAZZ010000026.1, on the reverse strand, counting down.
CACACGCCCTGCACCTGCGTCGTACGCCGCGTGATGATCGCCAGCTCCGCCTTGAAGATCACCCGATCGCCGACGAAGCGCGCGTACGCCCGTCCGCCGCGTACCAGTTCCGCGATCCGTCGCTTGTAACCGCGACCGCCGTCGTCCAGCAGGGGTGACACCCCGACCTCTTCGGTGTACATCGCCACCGCGGCGGGGAAGAGCTGGTCGACTTCCCTGGGGCTGACCAGACGGACAGCGGGGTCGGGGGCGATCGGCGCCTCCCGGTCGGCGACAAGCAGCGGCTGGTGGGGGCGTACGTCCCGGGCCGGCCCCCAGTGCCCGCCGAGGCGGTCCCACAGGTCCAGCACCGCGTCGGCCCGGCCGATGATCGAGGAGCAGATGCGCGGGTCGGCGCCGAGCAGATCGGCGAACGCCGCGACCGCCGGCGGGGTGGCGCAGACAGGCACCAGGTGCGCGCCCGACCAGCACAGGGATTCGACGCCCCGACCCTGGCCGTACCCGTAAATGCGTCCGTCGGAGCGCCACCAATTGAGCCCGTGGGCCGCTACGCGCTCGGCGATCTGAGCGCCGGCGTAGGGGTCTTGGTCGAGGATCCGCTCGACCGTCGCCCGCTCGGGCTCCCCGAGTTGGCGAATGGGCACCGTCAGCACAGGTATCAGATTGCCAGATGGCGGCCCCAGCACACCCGACGCTCCCCGCCGGATTCAAGAAACCCTTGCAGCCGACACGTTGCCGATATATCGTCTAACTATCGCCAACAGATCGGAGATAGTCATGAGGCACGAACACATGCGTCGTCTGCACGAGGCTCGGATGCGCGGGTTCGGGTTCCCGCCCGGATTCCCCTTCGGCCAGGGCGGCCCCGGCTTCGGCGGCGCTGGCTGGGGACACGAGGGCCCCGGCGGCCGAGGCCAACGCCGCGGCGGTCGTGGCAGTCGCCCCAACGTCCGGCCCGCCCTGCTCGCGCTCCTGCTGGAGCGCCCGATGCACGGGTACGAGATGATCCAGGAGCTGGAGAGCCGCACCGGCGGCATCTGGCGCCCGAGCCCCGGCTCGGTCTACCCGACCCTCCAGCTCCTCGAGGACGAGGGCCTGATCGAGGCCGAGGCCACCGGCGGCCGCAAGCGCTTCACCCTCACCGAAGTCGGCCGCGCCGAGGCACAGACCGCCGCGGAGAACCCGCCGTGGGCGCAGTTCAGCGATGACACGATGTCGCAGGTCCAGGACTTCCGCGACGCCGCGATCGGCATCATGAGCGCCCTGCGCCAGGTCGGCTTCAACGGCACCCCGGAGCAGCGCCAGCGAGCCCTCGAGATCCTCAACGAAACCAAGCGCAAGCTCTACGCCATCCTCGCCGACGGCGAGTAACCCCACCGCAGAAAGGGCGCGCCGCTCCGGTGCGCCCTTTCTGCATTCCAAGACCCGAATTCGACGGTACGGCGCCACACCGACCCAACCGCAACACCGGCCCCCGGCATCACGGCTGTCCGCGGCCACCGCGCATTCCCCGGCGCGCGGGAGCGTGTGCTCGGAGGAGCTCTTGTCGGGCGAGCGATAAAAACCCGGTCGCGGGAGCCCGCATGCCGGGCTAAGGCAGCCCTCCTGTCGGCTGGCGGTGGCGCCCTGGCCCGTTGGGTTGGTTGGGGTGGCGCCTTAGTCCTTGGGTTGGCCGGCGGTGGCGCCCTGGCCTGTCGAGTTGGTGGCGGTGGCGCCCTCGGCCGCGACTCGTGCGGCCGGCCGGATAGGTGTCGAGGGCTTCTTGCGTGCCCGTCATGCCATGCGAGCGCAGCCGGGACACTGGCGCGGGCGCGACCGGGCATTGCCTCCTTGTCGTTTGCGGTGCGTGGGGAAGGGTCAGCGGTTGCCGAGGGCCGCGACGAGGGTTGCCAGGGCTGCGGCGCCGCCCTTCTCGAGCTCCGGGGTCGGGAGGAGGGCCATCACGGGGACCTTGACGCCTGCTTCCGCGTAGCGGGCGACGTGCGCTCGGCATTCTTCGGGTGTGCCGTGCACGATCAGCTCGTCCACGACCTGGTCCGGGATCGCGGCCAGGGCGGCCTTGCGGTCGCCGGCCGCCCAGGCCTTCCACATCGGAGCGAGCACCGGTTCACGGCCCAGCCAGCGGTGGAATTCCAGGTAGGCCGGGACGGTCAGGTACGCGGCGATCATGCGGCGGCCGACCCTACGGGCGTAGGCGGCGTCGGAGGTCGGGCAGACGAAGATCCGGGCCACCACGTCGAAGTTCGGGTTGTCGGTCTTCGCCTCGGCCAGCGCCTGGGAGACGTCCGTGGCGGCCAACCAGTTGAGGATCACGCCGTCGGCTTCGGCTGCGGCCAGGCGCAGCATGCCGGGGCGCAGCGCGGCGAGGAGCAGGTGCGGGGGGACGGCCGGCGGGCGTTCGAGGCGGAAGCGGCGGATCTGGAAGGTCTCGTACGGCTGGTCGACCGTCTCGCCGGCCAGCGCTGCGCGGAGGAAGCGGAGCGTGTCACGGCTGCGGGCGAACGGCTGGGTGAAGTCAGCGGCGTTCCAGTCGCCGACCACCACCGGTGACGAGGCGCCGAGGCCAAGTTGGAAGCGACCCGGTGCGGCTTCGGCGAGCGCCGCCGCGGTCATGGCCAGCAGGCCGGGGCCGCGGGTGAAGACGGGGGCGATGGCGGTGCCGAGGCGGGCACTGGGTTGCCAGACCGAGGCGAGAGTGAGGGGAGTGAAGGCGTCGGTGCCGTTGACCTCGCTCGACCAGAAGTCGGTGAAGCCTGCTTCGGTCAGTGCTGCGAACACCGGTGCGTGCTCGGCGAGCGGAACTCCGGCCAGCGGAACGGTCATGCCCCATCGCGTCACCATGGCTTTGATCCTGCCTCGTGGGGGGAGGGCGGTCTACCGGACTGGCCTCAAGTGGTGGGGTGCGATTTTCCTCAGGGGTGAGGGGTGGCTTGCGGGGCTAGAGGCGGCGGCAAGCGCGGGTGGCGTGGGTTGGAGGCCGTCGATGCGGCTGGGGGGTGGCACCGGCGCTGGGATGGTGCCGGTGTGCGCTCTGGGGTGCGTGCGCGGGCGGTGTAGCGGCGCTCGCTTGTGTCGGCGACGGGCGCAAGTTGGCGCGATAGCAGCGGCCGCTGGCGCAAGTTGGCGCGGTGGCGGTGGTGGCGGCCGCAAGTTGGCGCGCGGTGGCAGTGGTGGCGGGCAAAAGCTGCGGTGGCGGCGGCCACAAGTTGGGGCGATGGCAGTGGTGGCGGGCACAAGTTGCGGTGGCGGCGGACTCGGGTCGTGGTGGCTGACGGCATGATCAGCCTGGCTCGGCCGGACAAGCTAGGGAATCGAACGGCGTCGTGCCTGTGGAGGGCTCCGACGGCGGCGGTAGCGGAGCGATTCGGCGGCGTTCAGTAGCCGACCGAGGTCGATCCCGCGATGAGGGCTGCGCGAAGCGGTAGGGCGACGTGAGGTCGACCACCTGAGCCGCCCATCGATCGGCATTGCGAGTATGTTTTTGCACTGACCAGTCAGTACAAGGTTGGGTGCTTCTTCATGTCGGTCCTCAGTGCTCAGGCCGCGGGTGTACGTCGCCGGCGCCGGTGGCTCTTCCGTGACTTGGACGTCTCGGCCTCGTCAGGCGACGTCGTCGCGATCGTGGGTCCGCCCGGCAGTGGGCGCACCACGGTGCTGCTGGCGCTTGCCCAGCGCTTCCGACTGTCTGCCGGCCGCGTCGACCTCACGGGTACGGCGGCCCTCGGCTATGTGCCCGGCGTCTCGGAGCCCGAATCCGTCCTGACGGTGGCCGAGCACGTACGGGAGAGGGCCCTGCTCGCCGGGCGGCGGCCGGGCGGGGAAGTGGCGTGGCACGGGCTCGACCCCGGCACGCGGGGGTGGGAGCTCAGCCCGTACGAGCGACAGGTTCTGGGTCTGATCCTCGCCCAGGTGTCGGCGCCGCAGGTGGTGGCGCTCGACGGCGTGGATGAGGGGCTCGATGCGGCGGAGCGGGAGGCGCTCTGGCGGCTGATCGGGGACGTCGCGGCGCAGGGCGTGGCGGTGCTGGTCACGGCTCGGGAGGTCGACGAGGCGCGGGTGTCCACGGTGGTGCGACTCGGTAGTACGGGGCTGACGGCCCAAGCGGACGCGGTTGCGGTCGCGGCGGACGGTCCGGACGTCGCGGAGAGCAAGGCCGAGGAGCCCAAGGCTGAGGAGCCAAAGGCCGAGGAGCCCAAGACCGAGGAACGCAAAGCGGCAGGGTCCACGACCACAGAACCTGAGGCGGAAGGGCCGGTGAGGCCCGAGGCGGAAGAGTCGGCGGGCCCCAGGTCGGCGGCGAGCCCCAAGGCGGCGGCGGCGGCGCCCCGCAAGGCGGGGGTCGCCGTAGCGGCCAGGCCTGAAGCCGAAGACACCGTGGTGGCTGAGCCCAAAACGGAATGGTCCGAGATGGACACCCCCGCGGGAGACGCGAACGGCAACAAGGCCGGAACCAAGGGACAGCAAGAAGAGCAGGGTGGAGAGCAGAAGTGACCGGATTGCCCAGCTTCCGCCTGGCAGGATTCGAGCTTCGCCGTCTCCTGCGCGGCAAGCTTCCCGCGGCCGCCCTCGTCGTCATCTGCGTCATTCCGCTCCTCTACGGAGCTCTCTACCTCGCCGCGTTCTGGAATCCCTACGGGAAGCTCAACCACATTCCAGCCGCCCTCGTGATGGAGGATCAGGCCGCCACGGCCAGCGACGGGACCAAGGTTCATGCGGGGCAGGACCTCGCCGACGAGCTCATCGATCGCGAGGTTTTCGACTGGCACGTCACCGACGAGCGGGGCGCCGAGGCCGGGCTCGCCGATGGCCGGTACCAGTTGTCGCTGCGGATTCCGCGGAATTTCTCCACGAATCTGACCAGCGGGCCGGACGCCGATTCCGCACCCAAGCCCGCGCAGCTGCTGGTCGTCAACGACGATGCCAACAACTATCTTTCCGGGGTCTTCTCGCGGACCGTCTTCTCGGAGGTCCGGGCTTCCGCCGCGCAGAGCGCGCAGGCCGGGTACTTCGACAAGATGCTCATCGCGTTCACCGACATCAAGGAGAAGACAACCGAGGCCGCGGACGGCGCGCATCAGATCGATGACGGGCTGGGGTCCGCGCACAAGGGTGCCGGCCAGCTCGAGGGCGGGCTCTCCGATGCGAAGAAGGGCTCCGGTCAGCTCGCCGGCGGGCTGGGGTCGGCCGCGCAGGGGGCGGATGATCTCGCGGACGGGTTGGCGGCGTTGCAGGTGGGAGCGGCTCAGCTGGCCGCGGGCACGCAGCAGGCCGCCGCGGGTGGGCGGCAGCTCGCCACCACCGTCGACGCCGCCGCCGACCGGGTCGAGCCGGTGCTGCGGGACAACGCCGAGCTGATCGAGGATGCCGCGAATCAGGTGGCTAAGGGCGCCGATCTGCTGTCCCAGAACGTCGACCGGTTGGACGGCGCCGCGGAGGACGCCGTGGCGAAGGCGAAGCAGCTGCGCGAGCTTGTCTACGGGTTGCCGGAGGGCACGCCGCACCGCGATGAGGCCCGGGCGCTGGCGGATCAGCTTCTCGCCGCTGCCGAGCGGGTGCAGACCGTGGTTCACGACGCCGATCTCGATGCGCTGAGCGACCGGCTGCACGACGTGGCGGTCACGGCGCGCAAGGTCGCGGCGGCGGCTCCGCACCTGGCGGACGATGTGGCCGCGGCCCGGGGGCACGTCGATGAGCTGGCGGCCGGACTGAACGATCTCGCTGCCGGGGCCAAGCAGCTGAACAGTGGTACCTCCGATGCCGCGGCCGGGGCGACGCAGTTGCGGGGCGGGATCTTCCAGCTCGCCTCGGGGGCGCGCCAGCTGAACGGCGGACTGGGGACGCTGTCGGACGGTGGCCGCCGGCTCGCCGACGGCCTGGGTGACCTGGAGGGCGGTGCGGCCAAGCTCGCGTCGGGGCTGAGCGACGGGGCGGATCAGATCCCCGGGTACGGCGACGACACCTCCGACCGCTCCGACCTGCTCGGCGATCCGGTGGGGCTGAACCGCGACGTACGCCACGCGGCGGCCACCTACGGCGTCGGGTTCGCCCCGTACTTCCTGGCGCTGGCGCTGTGGGTCGGCGCGATGATCACCTACATGGTGTTGCGGCCGCTGAACCGGCGCTACGTGGTCTCGGGCGCGCCGGCCTACCGGGTGGCGCTGGCCGGTTTCCTGCCCGCGCTGGCGGTCGGCCTCGTGCAGGCGCTCGTGCTCTTCGTGGTGGTGGTGTTCGCGCTCGACCTCGGACCGGTGAGCCCGGTCCAGACGCTGGTCCTGCTGATGCTCACCGCGGCCGGGTTCACGGCGATCATGCAGCTGCTGGGTGCGGCGCTCGGCCCGGCGGGCCGGATCCTCTCGCTCGCCCTGCTGATGCTGCAGCTCACCTCGTCGGGCGGCACCTATCCGGTGCAGACGGAGCCGTGGTTCTTCCAGGCGATTCATCCTCTGCTTCCGATGACGTACGTCGTGCAGGCGTTGCGCCACACGATCAACGGCGGTGCTGGAGGTACGGTGGTGACCGGCGTGCTTGCGCTGCTCGCGTACGGTTTCGGCGCCCTCGCGCTCACCGTCGCGGTGACTCGCCGCAAACGCCATCTGACTTCGTCCGACCTGCACCCGGAGCTGGTGATCTGAGAACTGTGGACGGAAGGACCCGCAGGCGCGAGGACACTCGCCAGCGCCTGTACGAGGCGGCGGTGGAGCTGATCGCCGAACAGGGATTCTCGGCGACGACAGTGGACGACATCGCGCTTCGTGCCAAGGTCGCCAAGGGCACGGTCTACTACAACTTCGCCTCCAAGACGGCGTTGTTCGAGGAGCTCCTCCGGCACGGCATCGGCCTGCTCACCGACGATTTCCGGGCGGCGGTGGAGGGCCTGCCGCCCCGGGACGCGGTGGCGGCGCTGGTGCGGGCGCAGCTGGAGTACATCCGGCGTTACCGGGCCTTCGCCCAGCTCCTGCTGTCGGAGATGTGGCGCACGAACCGCGAGTGGCAGCAGACGCTCGTGCTGCTGCGGGAGCAGGCGATCGGGGTGATCGCGGAGACGGTGCAGGCGGGGGTGGACGCGGGGGACCTCCCGGCGGACCTGGACGTGCGGGTGGCGTCGTCGGCGCTGTTCGGGATCGGGCTGGTGGTGGCGGTGGACTGGCTGGTCTTCCAGCCGGACCGCCCGATCGAGGATGTCGAGCAGTCGCTGTTGTCCATCGTCCGCCGCGTCGTCTGACCCCGCGCCTGTTGAACCCTGGGTCATCGTTTCGCTCCGGACAGGACGACGAGCAGGGGCACCACGCGGTCTCCGGGCACCGCGTACTGCCCGCGCGCCGAGGAGTGGAGCCAGCCGGCGCCGACGAGCAGGCGCAGGTGGTGGTAGAGCTGGCCGGTGGTGCCGAGCGCCTCGTCGGCGGCGAGTTCGGTGGCCGTACGGGTGCCGGCGAGCACGCGGCGCAGCAGCAGGAGCCGGACCGGATGGCCCAGGGCGCCCAGCGCACCCGCCCAGTCCGACCAGTCCGCCTCCAGCATGTCGTCGACGGCCGTGCCGTATTGCCACTCGTAGTGCTCGCCGGTCGGCAGGTTGACCGCGCCGGTGAACAGGACCGCACCGGCGTTGTCGTCGCCGACCCGCCCGCGGAGCCCTTCGAGCGCCCAGAAGACGTCCGGCGCCTTCGCGCCCGCAGGAACCGGCTCGCCGTGCGCGAATCTGCTGATCAGCTCGGCGAAGCGGCGTTCTAGCTCCGAGACCCGGTGCTCGAGCGGGTCGGGAGGGGAGGAGTCCATGGCTCCACTCTTACGGAATTACGTAATACCGTCAAGGCGGCCGTTCCCATCAGCCAGCTCACGGCAACGGTCAGCAGGATCCGTTCCAAGATCGCGCCGAGGGGGCCCCGGCCTGCGAAGAGCATGGTCAGACCCAGGGCGCCGCCCAGCGGGACGGTCAGCGCGGCAGAGACCGCCGCGAGCCGTCGCATTGCAGGTCGGAAGGCGGGTGACAGGGCCAGGAACGCCATCGCGCCGGCCATCACCGCCATCCCGAGGATGCTGGCCGAGGTGTGAATGACGTCACTCGCGGTCGTCGGCTCGAAGGGCGGCAGCGGACACCGATCGGTGCACGGCACTGCTCCCGAGGTGCCGGCGAAAAGGGCGGCGCTGCCGAGCAGCGCGGCGAGGAAAGGGGAGGCCGGCCGCAGAGCAAGTCCGAGGAGTGCCACTCCGGCGCCCAGCAGGATCAGGCCGCATCGGTACGCCGTGGCCCACGGTGCCGCGGCGGTGCCCGCCTCACTCACGTACCCGTGCCACCACGAACCCGGGGTGGCGACCAGCGCGATCAACATGATCAGCGCGCCCACCGGGATGGCGAAGCCGGCGGCTGCCGCGCGGGCGCGCGTGGCGTCGGGTGTCATGATCCCAAGCTAGCGCCGTGATCGAATGGACCGATGGCGCGCACGGTGGTGATCACGGGAGCCAGCTCGGGCATCGGCCTGGCGGCGGCGGTGGAGCTGGCCCGCGGCGGCGACGAGGTGGTGCTGCTCGGCCGGGATCCCGGGCGCCTGCAGCGAGCGGTCGAGGCCGTGCGCGAGGTCAGTGGAAGCACGCCGGCGGCCTATCGCGCGGACTTCGCCGTGCTGGACGAGGTGCGCCAGGCAGGCGGCAAGATCGCTGCGGCGCACGAGCGGATCGACGTGCTCGTCAACAATGCGGGGCAGCTCACCTCGGTACGCCGGCTCACCGCGGACGGGTTCGATCCCACCGTGCAGACCAACCACCTCGCCGGATTCCTGCTGACCCACCTGCTGCTGGACCGCCTCCGGGCGGCCGCCGATGCCGACGGTCCGGCCCGGGTGATCACGACCGGCTCCGCGGCCGAGGCGTGGGGCACGCTCGACGTCCGGCGTCCCGGCCGCCGTCAGCTCAGCCGATGGCTCGCGTACGGGGCCAGCAAGCAGGCGAACATCCTCTTCACGGCGGAGGCGGCGCGACGCTGGGCGACGTACGGGATCGTGCCGACCTGCTTCTTCCCGGGCCTGATCCGCAGCCGCTTCGGCCGGCGCAGCCCGGTGTTCTCCCTGGCCGGCCTGGTGCCGGTGCTGTTCCGGACGCCGGCCGAGGGTGCCGAGACGCTGGTCTGGCTCGCGCGCGAGCCGCACGGGCTGGTGCCCGGCGGCTATTTCGCGTGGCAGCGGCCGTTCGTGGCCACGGGCCGCTCCACCCGCCCCGAGCGCGCCCGGCTGCTGTGGGAGTCGAGCCTGGCCGCCGTCGGCTACGGCGCCGTGGGGGAGCGGTCCGTACGGGGTGTCGGGTAGTACTTCGTCGTGGCGATGTCCGGGTGCGTCTGGGTGGGGAGGTCCACGTCGTCGTCCGCGGTCAGGGTGCCACCCAGGTCGATGATGCGGCGATGGGCGGCCGCCAGGCGGTCCTCCAGGGTGACGATGCGGCAGGCGGCCGCCAGCAGGATGCCCTCGTCGAGCAGCTGACGGACCCGGCCGGCCAGCTGGAGCTGGTGCCGGGAGTAGCGGCGGTGGCCGCCCAGCGAGCGTTCCGGCGCGACCAGGCCGGCCGCGCCCAGGCTGCGCAGGAAGGCGGGGGTCACGCCGATCATCTCGGCGGCCCGGCCCATGGTGTACGCCGGGAAGTCGGCGTCGTCGAACGCGGTGCTCATGCTTCCTTTCTTCGCAAGCACAGTCCAGGGCCCCGGCGGGTAACCGGGGCCCTGGATGTTCAATTCTGGTGCCGACCGTCGTCGGCTAGGCCGGTTCGCTTGCGTGCCGCTAGCGAGCCGCCCGCGTGATGGGCATCGGCTGCGATCACCTCTTGTCGATTCGGGGACGTGGCGATTACGCGTTGCTGCGGTATCTCGTCCTCCTTACCAACAGGTTCTGTGCCAGTTGCGTGCCGGCTGTGCGTCGCCGACTCCCCGATATTAGGCCGATCACGTGTCAATTTCTAGACTCGCCGCTGTAGATTTTCGCGTGTCGTGTCGTGTCATGACGTTGGGGCGGCGGCGCGGGGCGGGCGCGTGGCACAGCGCGACGCTGTGTCGAGAGAGAGGTGACCGCGCCCCGCGCCGCCGCGGGACGGGAGCTGCTCCGCAGAGCGCTCCCAGGTGTTCGCGATGCCTGCCGAGGGCTCGCGCGCCGGATACGGCGTCAGAACACCGGCAGGGCCGCGCGTGTTCGCCACGCGTGCGTTTGCCCTGACATGCGTACGAGTGTGCGGCCTGCGATTCGCGCCCGGCAACGCAATTAACGCGGCTCATTGACGGCTGTAACACCGTGGGTAGATCATCACCGAACGGCGGTGGCCCAGGTCACAGTCGCCCCTCGGTCTAGGGAGCATGCATGAGCGCTGACCCTGTCCCCAGCACCGACGAAGAACGGCTCGCCCAGCTCGGCTACCAGCAGGAACTGCACCGCCGACTGTCCGGCTTCTCGAACTTCGCGGTCTCCTTCTCCATCATCTCGATCCTGGCCGGCGCGATCACCTCGTACGGGATCGCCATGACCGCCGGCGGACCGATCGCCATCACCCTCGGCTGGCTCTTCGTCGGCGTCATGGTCACCTTCGTGGCCCTGGCGATGGCGGAGGTCTGCTCCGCCTATCCGACCGCAGGCGCGCTCTACTGGTGGGCCGCGGCGCTCGCCAAACGCAACAAGGCGGCCTGGGCCTGGTTCGTCGGCTGGTTCAACTTTCTCGGCGAGGTCGCGGTCACCGCCGCGATCGACTTCGGCGCGGCGATCACCACCTCGGCGTTCCTCGGCCTCGCCTTCGACATGGAGGTCACCGCCGGGCGTACGTTCCTGATCTTCCTGGTGATCATCGTCGTGCACGGCCTGCTGAACACGTTCGGCGTGAACCTGGTGCGGCTGCTCTCCGATGTGAGCGCGTGGTGGCACCTGGTCGGCGTCGCGGTCATCGTGGTGCTGCTGGCCGTCATCCCGGACAACCACAAGCCGGTCTCCGAGGTCTTCTTCGAGGTCCGCAACGAGACCGGCTTCACGTTCGCCGGCGCGGGCGCCTACGCCGTCCTCATCGGCCTGTTGATGGCGCAGTACACGTACACCGGATACGACGCCTCGGCGCACGTGGCCGAGGAGACCCACGACGCGTCGCGCGCCGCACCGCGCGGCATCGTCATGTCCGTGGTGGTCTCGGTGATCGCCGGATTCGTGCTGCTCTTCGCGATCACCTGGTCGATCCAGGACTACGGCGGCGAGATGAAGACGACGCTCGGGCTGCCGCCGGCGCAGATCTTCATCGACGCCGTCGGCCACGATCTCGGCACGTTCCTGCTCTTCATCTGCATGGTCGCGCAGTGGTTCTGCGGCATGGCCTCGGTCACCGCCAACTCCCGGATGGCATTCGCTTTCGCCCGCGACGGCGCGCTGCCCGGCTCACGGCTGTGGAAACAGGTCAACCCCCGCACGGGTACGCCCACGAACTCGATCTGGCTGTGCGTGGCGATCAGCACGCTGCTGGTGCTGCCGTCGCTGTGGAACACCACCGCATATCTCGCGGCCACGTCCATCGCGGTCATCGGGCTCTACATCGCGTACGTCGGGCCGGTGCTGCTGCGCCGACTGAGCCCTGACTTCCGGCCCGGACCGTGGAACCTGGGCCGGTGGAGCGCCCCGATCGGCTGGATCGCCATCGTCTGGGTCGGGGTGATCTGCGTGCTGTTCATCCTCCCGACGACCAGCCCGATCACCGCCAAGAACTTCAACTACACGATCGTCGCCGTGGCGGTCGTGGTGGGCGCCGCCACCGTCTGGTGGCTGGTCAGCGCCCGGAAGTGGTTCACCGGACCGAAGCAGAACCTCATCGAGAAGGCGGCGCACGGCGAGCAGACCATGCCGGAGTGATCGCCGGACCGGGGCCGGGCATTCCGCCCGGCCCCGCGCTTTTGTCGGCCCCATGCGATAGGACTGCATCATGGATCTCGAGGACCTCGACGTCGCCGTCGACAACGGCAGCATCGACACCGTGCTGCTGGCCCTGACCGACATGCAGGGGCGTCTGCAGGGCAAACGGCTGCACGCCCGCTACTTCATGGACGAGGTGGTCGCCGGCGGCAGCGAGGGCTGCAACTACCTGCTCGCCGTCGACGTGGACATGAACACCGTCGACGGGTACGCGATGTCCTCGTGGAACAGCGGCTACGGCGACTTCGTCATGAAGCCCGACTTCAGCACCCTGCGGCCGGTGCCGTGGCAGCGTGGCACCGCCATGGTCCTCGCCGACCTGGAGACCACCGACGGTCAACCCGTGTACGCGTCCCCGCGCCAGATCCTGCGCCGGCAGCTCGACCGGCTCGCCGCTCACGGGCTGACTGCGTACGCGGGAACGGAATTGGAATTCGTCCTTTTCAAGGACTCCTACGAGCAGGCCTTCGCGAAGAACTACCGCAGCCTCGTCCCCGCCAACCAGTACAACGTGGACTACTCCCTGCTGGGCACCGCCCGCGTCGAGCCGCTGCTGCGCCGCATCCGCAACGAGATGGCCGGCGCCGGGCTGGTCCCGGAGAGCGCCAAGGGCGAGTGCAACTTCGGCCAGCACGAGATCGCTTTCCGGTACGCGGACGCGCTCGCCTGCGCCGACCACCACGTGATCTACAAGAACGGCGCCAAGGAGATCGCCGCGCAGGAGGGCATGGCGCTCACCTTCATGGCCAAGCCGAACGAGCGGGAAGGCAACTCCTGCCACATCCACTTCTCCCTGCGCGGCGAGGACGGCCGCTCGGCGATGCTGGGCGACGGACCGGCCCACCTGTCGCCGACGGGACAGCGGGTGCTCGCCGGGCTGCTGGCCACGATGCGGGAGTTCAGCCTGCTGTTCGCGCCGAACATCAACTCGTACAAGCGCTACCAGCCCGGCTCGTTCGCGCCCACCGCGCTGCGCTGGGGGGTCGACAACCGTACGTGCGCGCTGCGGATAGCCGGGCACGGGGAGGGCATGCGGGTGGAGAACCGGGTGCCCGGCGGGGACGTCAACCCGTACCTGGCCATCGCGGCGCTGATCGCCGGGGCGCTGCACGGGATCGAGAACGAGCTGACGCTGGAGGACGAGCTGCAGGGCAACGCGTACGACGACGCCGGCGCGCCTCGGGTGCCGACGACGCTGCGGGACGCGCTGGAGCTGTGGGAGCGGGGATCGGTCGGAGCGGCGGCGTTCGGCGAGGAGGTGGTGGCGCACTACGCGAACATGGCGCGGGTGGAGCTGACCGCCTTCGACTCCGCCGTCACCGACTGGGAGCTTCGCCGCGGCTTCGAGCGGATGTGACTTCGAGCGCGGCAGTGGCACGGCGTGTGAGGATCTTCCAGGGGTGAGGCGTGGACAGCACTGAGGTGATTAATCCGGCGACCGGGGGGGTGCTGCGCGCCGTACCGTCGTCGGGGTTGGCCGAGACCGATGCCGCGATTGAGCGGGCGCAACGGGCCTTCACGTCGTGGCGTCAGGTGGCGCCGGGGGACCGGGCGCGGTTGCTGCGGCGCTTCGCCGCCGTCGTGGACGAGCACCTGGAGGAGCTCGCCGAGCTCGAGGTGCGCAACGCCGGGCACACCATCGGCAACGCGCGCTGGGAGGCGGGCAACGTCCGGGACGTGCTCGACTACTACGCGGGTGCTCCTGAGCGGTTGTCCGGGCGGCAGATTCCGGTGCCTGGCGGCATCGACCTGACCTTCCACGAGCCGCTCGGGGTCGTCGGGATCATCGTGCCGTGGAACTTCCCCATGCCGATCGCCGGGTGGGGATTCGCGCCGGCGCTGGCCGCGGGCAACACCGTGGTGCTCAAGCCGGCCGAGCTGACCCCGCTGACCGCCATCCGCCTCGGCGAGCTGGCGCTGGAGGCCGGGCTGCCCCAGGACGTGTTCACCGTGCTGCCGGGCAAGGGGAGCGTCGTAGGGCAGCGGTTCGTGACGCATCCGGCGGTCCGCAAGGTGTGCTTCACCGGCTCCACCGAGGTCGGGAAGTCGATCATGGCGGGCTGTGCCGACCAGGTGAAGCGCGTGACGCTCGAGCTGGGCGGCAAGAGCGCCAACATCGTCTTCGCCGACGCCGACCTCGAGCGTGCCGCGGCGGCCGCACCGGGCGGGGTGTTCGACAACGCCGGGCAGGACTGCTGCGCGCGGTCCCGGCTCCTCGTGCAGGAATCGGTGTACGAGCGCTTCCTGTCGCTGCTCGAGCCGGCGGTCAAGGCTTTTCGTGTTCAGGACCCGGGCCTCGACACCGCACAGATGGGACCGCTGATCTCGGCCGCGCACCGGGACACGGTCGCGTCCTACACCGGCGAGGCCGAGGTGGCGTTCACCGGCGACGCGCCGGCGGGCGACGGCTGGTGGTTCCCGCCGACCGTGCTGCTCGCCCGCTCCTCCAGCGACCGGCATTGGCGCGAGGAGGTCTTCGGGCCGGTGCTGTCGGTGATGCCGTTCCACGACGAGGCCGAGGCGATCGAACTGGCCAACGACACCGAGTACGGGCTCTCCGGCTCGATCTGGACCCGCGACCTCGGCCGGGCGTTGCGGATGTCGCGGGCCGTGGAGACCGGCAACCTGAGCGTCAACTCGCACTCCTCGGTGCGCTACTGGACGCCGTTCGGGGGGATGAAGCAGTCCGGGCTGGGCCGCGAACTGGGGCCCGACGCGCTGCTCAGCTTCACCGACGTCAAGAACGTGTACATCGCGACGGACAGCTGAGAGGGCCGGCAGTGGAGCGTTTGCAGGATCGGGTCGCCGTCATCACCGGGGCCGGCAGCGGCATCGGGCTGGCGACCGCCCGGCGGTTCGCCGCCGAGGGAGCCAAGGTCGTCTGCGCCGACATCTCGTCGGACGCGGGCAAGGCCGCCGCGGACGAGGTGGGCGGCGAATTCGTCGCCTGCGACGTCAGCGACGAGGAGTCGGTGCGCGCCCTCTTCGACGGGGTCGCCGAGCGGTACGGCCGGGTGGACATCGCCTTCAACAACGCGGGCATCTCCCCGCCGGACGACGACTCCATCCTCGTCACCGGCCTCGACGCCTGGGAGCGGGTACTCAAGGTCAACACCACCAGCGTCTTCTTCTGCTGCAAGTACGCGATCCCGCACATGCAGCGCCAGGGCAAGGGCTCGATCATCAACACCGCGTCGTTCGTCGCGCTGCTGGGTGCGGCGACGTCGCAGATCGCGTACACGGCGAGCAAGGGCGGGGTGCTCGCGATGACGCGGGAGCTCGGCGTGCAGTTCGCCCGCGAGGGCATCCGCATCAACGCCCTCTGCCCCGGGCCGGTGGCCACGCCGCTGCTCATGGAGCTGTTCGCCAAGGACCCGGAGCGGGCGGCCCGGCGGCTGGTGCACGTACCGATGGGCCGCTTCGCCGAACCGGAGGAGATCGCGGCGGCGGTCGCGTTCCTGGCCAGCGACGACGCGTCGTTCATGACCGCCGCGCAGTTCGTCGTGGACGGGGGGATCACGGGTGCGTACGTGACGCCGCTTTAGGGCTTGGTCAGACCAGCTCGCGGAGGCGCCGGGCCTTCTCGGAGAGCAGGGACACCGCGGTCTTGAGATCTTCCACCGCGCTCGCCGAGGAATGGGCCGCCTGCGCCACCGCCGACACGCTGGCGCTGATCTCCGAGGCGGTCGCGCTCTGCTCCTCGACCGCGCCGGCGATGCTGCTCTGCTCGCCCTCGATCTGGCCGATGAGCCGGACGATCTCCTCGATGGAGCCCGCGGCGCCGACGCTGTCGGTCTGAATGGCGTCGATCATGTGGGCGATCTGACCGGTGGCGTCGCTGGTGCGCTGGGCGAGATCCTTGACCTCGCCCGCGACGACGGCGAAGCCCTTGCCCGCCTCGCCCGCGCGGGCCGCCTCGATCGTGGCGTTGAGCGCGAGGAGGTTCGTCTGCTCAGCGATCGACTTGATCAGCTCGCCGACGGCGCCGATCTGCGTGCTGGACTGGCCCAGTTCGGTGATGCGCTCGTTGGCGGTGCCGGCTGACTGGACCGCGGTGCCGGTGTTGGTCGCCGCCGTGGACGTGCTCGAGGAGATGTCCCGGATGCTCGCGGTGAGCTCCTCCGTGCCGCTGGCCACCGCCTCCGCGCGGGCGGACACCTCATCGGTGTCGCGGGACAACCCGGCGATCAGACGCTCGAACGACTCGACGGCGCTCGTCAGCTGGTGGGCCGTCTCGGTGAGCACCAGCCGGCGCTGGTGCTCCGCCGTGATCTCCGACCAGCTGGCCAGGTATCCCGAGTCCAGCTTGTTGATGGTCACCTCGGCCCACGACTCACGCTCGCCGACCTGCACGTGGAACGAGTTGGTGTACGGGAACGAGGGCGCCTCGAAGATCGCCGCCTTGAGCCGCTGGCGCAGCTGGTCCAGCACCGTGTCGTTGAGGTCACCCGCCACCTTCGCGGCGACCGCCAGCGCGGCAGCGTTGCGATAGACGATCGTGCCCTCACTGTCCGTGATCAGCAGGCTGGCCGGCGACTGCGCCAGCACCTGCTCCATCCCCATCTCCTCCACGACCTTGTGCAGGCCGGAAGTGCCCGTCCGCCGCCGGAACAGACCCATGGTGCTCCCTCTGCCGTCCGTGTGATCCCCTCACAATTTTTGTCGGCCGCGAACGGGTGTCCCTGAGCCCCGAAATCGAGGCAGATTGCGGTGAGGGCTCGGGGTGGTCGGTTCGGGGGAGGCGGCAGTGGCGTATGTGACTGATTTGCGACGGATGAATCTGGCTCGCCGGTCGGGACATCGTGCTGTGTGGAGCCCAGAGCCGGTGAACCTGGCACATTCACTCCCGAACGACTTGTTTAGGCAAATCGCGCGGCGGGCACCGATCAAGCACGGCCTGCTCACGCAGGTCGCAGGGGTCGAATCCCCGCCGGTGCACGCTTCGATCGCTGCGCCGGTGGGTCGCACGGGCCCGAGCGCGGCGCCGGCCTCACCGAGGCGGCGCCGCGCGCTCGTGCCTGCGGTCCGGTGCCCCGCCGGCAGGGGGACCGGACGGCCAATTGATCCGTACGGGCTGATGGTTAGGTTGGTTTGATGCGTCCCGTCATCGGCATCACCACCTATGTGGAGCCCGCCACGTGGGGAGTCTGGCACGATCTGCCCACCGCCCTCCTGCCGTACGACTACGTCGCCGCGGTGGCCGGAGCCGGGGGCCGTGCCGTACTGCTGCCGCCCGACGATCTCGACGCCGACGTCGTACGGGTGCTCGACGGCCTGGTGCTCAGCGGCGGGGCCGACGTCGGTCCCGAGCTCTACGGCGCCGAGCCCGAGCCGTTGACCGTCACCCGGCCCGACCGTGACTCCGCCGAGCTGCTGCTCGCCCGGGCCGCGCTCGACGCCGACCTGCCCGTGCTGGGCGTCTGCCGGGGGATGCAGGTGCTGGCCGTCGCCGCCGGTGGGTCCTTGCACCAGCATCTGCCCGACGTGCTCGGGCATGAGCGGCATCGGCCCGCCCCGGCCGTGTACGGGCGGCAGGAGGCGACCTTCACCGCGGGCAGCCGGATCGCCACGCTCATGGGCGACGACCGGTTCGTGCAGTGCTACCACCATCAGGGCGTGGCCGACGCCGGGTCGCTCGTCGTGAGCGGGCGTACGGACGACGGTGCCGTCGAGGCGGTCGAGGATCCGGCGCGGACGTTCGTGCTCGGCGTGCAATGGCATCCGGAAGTCGTACGGGACAAGAGGTTGTTCGGTGCGCTGGTGGCCGCGGCAGCGAATAAAGACCCGATGGGGTGAACGGCCCCAATCGCCGGAATCGGGGGCCGGAGTCAGTGTTGGAAATGGAGTGAGCGCCGAAACTGACGACGATGTCGGATCGCTCAGCGCCACGACGAACCGCCTGGCAGGCTGCCCGGGCCCGGGCCGGCCACCCGCTACCCGCCCCCTCGAAGTGCCGGATTCGACGCCGGCCGCGAAAACGTCGGTGATCAACAGATTGGCGCGCGGCGCCGGGCGGTAAGGAAGCCCGTACGGGCCGCGGAACCGATGTCGAATGCCCCCATTCACCCGCCGCCGGGAATCCGGCTAAGGCTTCGCATTCGCCCGCCGATAGCGGAGACCTGGAGACCGAGAGGATTGCACCCCATGCGCAGGCCCTTGATCGGACTGACCTCGTACGCCCAGCACGTCCAGTACAACGGCAATGACGTCGAGGCCGGAATGTTGCCGATGTCCTACGTCAAGGCGGTGCACGCGACGGGCGGGCGCGCGGTTCTCATCACTCCCGACGACCCGGGCACCGATGTCCTCGAGTCGCTCGACGGCCTCGTCTTCGCCGGCGGCGGCGACGTCGATCCGTCGCACTGGGGTGCCGAGCCGCATCCGTTGACCGACACCGATGCGGTCCGCGACCTTTCCGAGCTGATGCTGATGCGGGCCGCGCTCGAGGCCGACGTGCCGGTCCTCGGGGTGTGCCGGGGCATGCAGATCATGGCGGTCGCGACCGGGGGTTCCCTGCACCAGCACCTGCCCGACCTGGTCGGCCACGACCGGCACCGGGCGGCCGCCGGCACCGACCCGCTCGCCGCCGACGCGTCCTCGTTCGGGCGCCACGACATCGTCCTGCAGCAGGGCTCCCGCGCGATGGGGCTGCTCGGGTCGCGGATCACCGTGAACTCGTTCCACCACCAGGCGGTCGACGACCCCGGCACGTTCACGATCAGCGGGTGGTGCCCCGAGGACCGGATCGTGGAGATCCTGGAGGACCGCGACCGGTATTTCGCCCTCGGCGTGCAATGGCATCCGGAACGTACGGGTGACCTGCGCGTCTTCGCCGCGCTGGCAGAAGCCGCCGCCGGCCGCTCGGGCCTGGCATACACCTCCCTCGCTGCCTGAGAGAGGCTCAGACCGGGAACGACGCCTGGAAGGCCAGCCGCTCGTCCGCCCGGGCCGCCAGCCCCTGCAGAATGTCGTCCAGCACCAGGAACGCCTCCCACGGCGCCCCGCCGAGGAATCCGGTCACCCGGTCCTCCAGTGTGCCTACCCGCGCGCCCTTCCAGACCTTGTCCGCGAGGCTGACCAGCAGATCGTCCAGTCCACGGTCCGGCTCGGTCCAGGAGCCGTGCGTGCCCGCGAACCGTGCCAGGTGGATCGGCACGCCGTACTGGATCAGCAGGTCGCGGCCCGCGGGCTCGTGCCGGTGGCCGGGCCCGGACAGCTCCTCCGGGTGCACGATCTTGCCGATGTCGTGCGTGGCCGCACCGAAGAGCACCGCCGTGGTGTCGAACTCCAGGTCGGGGCGCAGCCGGCCGAGCCGGTCGGTCAGCGTCCAGGCCACGTCGTGAACCGCTCGCAGGTGCGCGCCGAGGCGCGGTGGCGCACCGAGCGTACGCAGCAGTTCCGCGGCGGCCGGCGGCAGCGGTAGCAGGGGCGATGCCGTCAAAGCCCGCTCGAGGCCCGGGGTTGTCACGCGGGCAAGGCTAGCTACCGTTACGGTGCAGATCTCGTTCAGCTGAACACCCCTCGGAGGATGCATGGGCGGCGCGCTGCCGGAGCGGCTCCGTACGGCGTTCGAGCGCGGCGGCGAGATGGGCGGGCGCATGCTCGCCCTCGACGGGGCGACGACCCCGCTCGGGCCGCCCGCCGACTGGCCGCCGGAGCTCGTCCACGCCGTCGCCACAATGCTCGCCTCGAAGGCTCAGATCGTGCTGTTCTGGGGCCCTGACTACTGCGCCCTCTACAACGACGCCTACATCACCACGATGGGCAGCAAGCATCCCGGGCACGTGGGCTGTCCGGGACGCGAGATGTGGGCCGAGACCTGGTCGGTGCTGCAGGAGCTCTTCGACGGGGTGGCCGCCGCCGACGAGTCGTACTACGCCGCCGACCACCCGTTCATGCTGGAGCGGTACGGCTTCCTCGAGGAGACGTACTTCGACATCTCGTACGACCCGATCCGGCTGGCCGACGGCACGGTGGGTGGCGTGTTCTGCATCGTCAGCGACACCACCCGGCGGGTCCTCGCCGATCGCCGGGTCGGCACCCTCAGCCAGCTCGGCTCCCGGCTGGCCGGCTCGCCCGACCAGGCCGCGCTCGGCGCCCAGGTCGCGCAGGTCCTCGGCGAGAACCCGGGCGACGTGCCGTTCGCGGCGCTGTATCTCGACGATCCCGCCGGCGGTGGCGCCCTCTCCCTGGCCGCGGTGTCGGGGGTGCCGGAGACCGGCTGCCTGCCGCTGACGGGCGAGGCGCTACGGGTCGTCGAGGAGGTCATGCGGGCCGACCGGCCGGGGACCCTGCCCATCGCCGCCGTCACGACCGAGCCGCCGGGGCCGGCCGCGACCGAGGCGTTGGTGCTGCCGGTCGGCGTGGGCAGCAGCGACGTCGGCGCGCTCGTCGTCGGGGTGAGCCGCTATCTGGCCCTGGACGGCGGCTACCGGGACTTCCTCGACCTGGCCACGTCGCAGATCTCGCGGGCGGTCTCGAATCTGCGGACGTACGAGCAGGAGAGAAGGCGGGCCGCGGAGCTGGCCGCGCTGGATGCGGCGAAGACGAACTTCTTCTCGAACGTCAGCCACGAGTTCCGCACGCCGCTGACGCTGATCCTCGGCCCGCTGGAGGACCTGCTCGCGAGCAGCGGCCTCACCGACGAGCAGCGCGAGCGCATGGCCCCGATGCAGCGCAACGGCATGCGCCTGCTGAAGCTGGTCAACACCGTGCTCGACTTCTCCCGGCTCGAGTCGGGGCGGTTGCGCGCCGCATACCGGCCGACCGACCTGGCGGACTACACCGCCCGGCTGGTCAGCACCTTCCGTTCGGCGGCCGAACGGGCCGGGCTGCGCCTCGACGTCGACTGCCCGCCGCTGAGCGCGCCCGTCCACGTCGACCGGGAGATGTGGGAGAAGATCGTCTTCAACCTGCTCTCCAACGCCGTGAAGTTCACGCCGTCGGGCGGCATAACGGTGCGCCTCGCGGAGCGCGAGGGGCGCGCGGTGCTGGAGGTCGAGGACACCGGCGTCGGCGTCAGCTCAGCCGAGCAGCAGCTGCTCTTCGACCGCTTCCACCGGGTCACCGGGACCTGGTCACGCAGCCACGAGGGTACGGGCATCGGCCTGGCCCTGGTGCGCGAGCTGGCCGAGCTGCACGGCGGTTCGGCGACCGCCCGCAGCGAACCCGGCTCCGGGAGCACCTTCACGGTCACCGTCCCGCTCGGCACCGGCCACCTGCCCGCCGACCGCATCCTCGACGAGCGGACCTCGGCCGCCCCGGACGACCAGGGCCGCCTGTACGTCGAGGAGGCGCACTGGTGGCTCGGCGACACCTCCAGGGAGGCGGAATCCACGGCGTCTCCCGGCAAGGTGGAGGGCCCGCGGCAGGGCCGGGTGCTGTTGGTCGACGACAACGCCGACCTGCGGGACCACGTCGCGCGGCTGCTGCGGCCGTACTGGGAGGTGACGACCGCCGTCGACGGCCGGGACGCCCTCGAACGAGCCGGCCGCGAGCCGTTCGACCTCGTGCTCACCGACGTGATGATGCCGCGGCTGGACGGGTTCGGCCTGATCAAGGCGTTGCGGGCGGATGAACGTACCCGGGACGTCCCGATCGTGGTCCTGTCCGCCCGCGCCGGCGAGGAGTCGTCGGTCGAGGGGCTGGCCGCCGGCGCCGACGACTATCTGGTCAAACCGTTCTCGGCGCGCGACCTCACCGCCCGGGTCCGGGCCAACCTCGAGCTGGGGCAGCTCCGCCGGCAGATCATCAGCCGGCTGCGCGGCCTGGTGGACGCGGCCGCGGCGGTCAATACGGTACGGACGACCGCCGAGGTGCTGAACGTCGCGGCGCGGCACGTGCTGGCGATGACCTCGGCCGGCCGTGTCGTGGTGACGGCGCCGGGCGCCCGTGCGGAGCTGGACGGCGGTGCGTCCGCCACCGCGGAGCCGGACGAGGTCCTGACGCTGCCCGACACCTCCGGCGCGAGCCTCGGCGAGCTCAAGGTCTGGTCCGGCCCGGACAGCCGGGTCGAGCCGGTGCTGCTCGCCCAGCTGGCCCGCCTGATCGGCCTGCGCCTGGAGAATGCGCGGCTCTACGAGGCCGAGCACCGGATCGCGAGCACCCTGCAGCACAGCCTGCTGCCGCAGTCGCTGCCGCGGGTGCCGGGCGCGATCGTGGCGAGCCGCTACCTGCCGGGCAGCAGTGAGGCCGAGGTCGGCGGCGACTGGTACGACGTCATCGTCGCCCCGGGGGAGCAGCTCGTCCTGGTCATCGGCGACGTGGTCGGCAAGGGTGTGCAGGCCGCTGCGGGCATGGGACAGCTGCGGAACGCGCTGCGGGCGTACATCCTCGAGGGCTTCGACTGCGGTGCGGCTCTGACCCGGCTGAACCGGCTGGTGGACAACCTCGGCCGGCGGCAGTTCGCGACCGTGGTGTGCGTACGTTTCGATCCCCGTACCCGGGAGCTGCATTTCTCGTCGGCCGGGCACCCGTCGCCGGTCCACGCCGCGCCGGGGAAGGAGGGCGAGTTCCTCTACACCTCCGCACTGGGGCCGCCGATCGGCGCCCTTCCGGGTTCCGAGTATCCGACGCTTCGGGCCGAGCTGGCGCCGGGCGACCGGCTGCTGCTCTACACCGACGGGCTGGTCGAGGACCGGCGGCAGGGCATCGACACCGGCCTCGCCCAGGTGCGCGCCGATCTCGCCAAGCCCGCCGACCACGTCGAGGATCTGCTCGACAACCTGCTCGAGAAGGCCGCCCGGCACACCCGCCGCGACGACATCGCCCTGCTCGCGCTCCAGGCGACCGAGCCGCGGGAGTTCGTGCTCCGGCTGCCGGCCGACCCGACCCGGCTCAGCGTGCTGCGCCGGCGGCTGGAGGACTTCCTGACCGCGAACGGCGTGCCCGAGAACGACATCTTCGACCTGATGGTGGCGGTCTCGGAGGCCGCGGCGAACGCGGTGGAGCACCCGATCGACCCGGCCGAGCCGGTCATCACCGTCGAGGTCTCGCTCGAGGAGGACTCGGTGAGCGCCACCGTGCGCGACACCGGCAGGTGGCGACCGGCCACCGGGACCGGGTTCCGCGGCCGCGGTCTGGCCCTGATCGGGGCCCTGTCGGAGCTGACCGTGGCGCGGTCCGAGGCCGGGACGTCGGTGACGCTGCGCCGGCCGCTCAGTCGCTCGTGACCAGCCAGGGCTGGCCGCTGAGCCCGGAGATGTCGAGCACCCGCCGCACCTGCGGCGACGGGATGACCTCGAGGGCCGCGGGATAGCGCTCGGCGAGCCGGATCAGGGTGTGGATGGCCGCCGAGTCGAAGAACGTGACGCCGCGCAGATCCAGGGTGACCCGGCCGGCGCTCTCGTCCGTCGCCGCCCGGAACATCCCGTCCGCCGTCGACATGTCGACCTCGCCGCTCACCACCACGGTGACGTGGTCGTCTGCCACCGATGTGGTGGCCGAGAAGATGTTCTCGGGGCCGTCTTGATCCACGATGACACGATTACACAGGGGCCCACAGGCGGCAACAACCGGCGCACGCTCCCGGGAACCGGCGAATCAGCGGCGATAGGCTGGGCTCCATGACCGTTCGTGCCCCGCTCACCCCGGGTAAGCAGTCGCCATGGCGGGCGGTGCCGCCACAGATCGTCCGTCCCGAGTACGTCGGCAAGAAGCGCCCGAAAGAGTGGCGCGGCTCGCACGTGCAGACACCCGAGACGATCGAGAAGATGCGGATCGCGGGGCGCCTCGCCGCCCAGGCCACCCAGCTCGCCGGCGAGCACTGCAAGCCGGGCGTCACCACGGACGAGATCGACCGGGTGGTGCACGAGTTCCTCGTCGATCACGGGGCGTACCCGTCGACGCTGGGCTACAAGGGCTTCCCGAAGTCCTGCTGCACGTCGCTCAACGAGGTGATCTGCCACGGCATCCCGGACAGCACGGTGCTCGAGGACGGCGACATCGTCAACGTCGACGTCACCGCGTACCTCGGGGGTGTGCACGGCGACACCGACGCCACGTTCTGCGTCGGCGACGTGAGCGAGGAGGCCCGGCTGCTGGTCGAGCGCACCCACGAGGCGATGATGCGCGGGATCCGCGCGGTGGCGCCGGGGCGGCAGATCAACGCCATCGGCCGGGTCATCGAGGCGTACGCCCGCCGCTTCGGCTACGGAGTGGTGCGCGACTTCACCGGCCACGGCATCGGCGAGACCTTCCACAGCGGGCTCTACATCCCGCACTACGACAACCCCCGGCTGACCACGGTGATGGAGCCGGGCATGACGTTTACCATCGAGCCGATGATCACCCTCGGCACTCACGAGTACGACATGTGGAACGACGGCTGGACCGTCGTCACCAAGGACCGCAAGTGGACGGCGCAGTTCGAGCACACGCTGGTGGTGACGGAGGACGGGTATGAGATCCTGACGCTCCCGTGACGGTCGTCGAGCACCACCACGCCGACGTCTCCGGAGGCTGGCTGCGGGCCGCGACGTTCGGCGCGATGGACGGCCTGGTGACCAACATCGCCCTGATCGCCGGGGTCGGCGGCGGGGGTGTGAGCCGGCACACGCTGATCCTGACCGGGGTGGCGGGCCTGGTGGCCGGGGCCGTCTCGATGGGCCTCGGCGAGTACACCAGCGTGCGTACCCAGAACGACCAGGTCGCCGCCGAGCTGGACAAGGAGCTGCGGGAGCTGCGGGACAATCCGGACGGCGAGGCCGACGAGCTGGTCGCCGTGTGGACCGCCCGCGGCCTGCCCGAGGACCTCGCCCGGCAGGTGGCCGACGTGCTCAAGCACGACCCGGAGCAGGCGCTGCGGGTGCACGCGCAGGAGGAGCTCGGCGTCGTGCCGGACGAGCTGCCGAGCCCGTGGACCGCGGCGCTCTCCTCGTTCGTTTGCTTCTCGATCGGCGCGGTCATCCCGCTGCTGACGTACCTGATGGGTTTCGACAGCCTGGCGTTCGCGCTGGCCGTGGGCGGGCTGGGCCTCTTCGCGGCCGGGGCGGTCATCGCCCGTTTCACCGGGCAGGGGTGGGTGCGCAGCGGTCTTCGTCAGCTGTTGCTGGGCGCCGCGGCGGCGGGTGCGACCTACGTGGTCGGCATGCTGATCGGCGTGGGGGTCGCTTAGAGCAGTTACTCACCAGTAACATCGGTCGCGTGACTGTCTACGTGCTCGCTCAGGTCAGCATCCACGACCGGGAGCGATATGACCGGTACGCCGCGGCATTCATGCCGGTGCTTCTCCAGTACCAGGGGCGCCTTCTTGCCGCCGACGAGGCGCCCGTGGCCGTGGAAGGCGCCTGGCCGCACGACAAGGTCGTGCTGGTGGCGTTCGAGGACCAGGCGGCGTTCGAACGGTGGGCGAACTCCCCGGAATACCGGGAGATCTCCAAGGACCGGCTCGCCGCGACCGACGGCGTGGTGCTGACCGTCCGAGGCATCTAGCTCGCATCTAGCTCCAACGCCGTTCAGTTAGGCGGTTGGTGTGGTCGTCAAGGGTCGGGGATGACGATGTCGATGCTGGTGGTGGCTTGGTAGCTGCGCCGGTCGAT
>NZ_JBFAZZ010000025.1:0-96897 GCF_040689425.1 Actinoplanes sp. NPDC051475 | reverse complement strand
CATGCCATCCTCTTCGGGCCCGCACGGGACCCGGGGAGTGCACAACGGGCGTACCACGGTTGCCGTTCGGTTCACACCCCCGGAATCCTCAAGTCGGTGAAGGCGGCCCGTACGGACTGCTCCGCGACGGTCCGCAGCTGCTCCGGAGTGAGGCCCGAGGCGTAGCGGGCCAGGGTGTGCTCCTGGGACAGCCGGACGTCACTGACACGCGGGTTGTCCGTGTTGAGCGTGACCGGTACCCCCGCCGCCAGCAGCGCGTGAATCTGGTGGTCCGGATAGCCCGGGGCGGCGCCGGTCTGGACGTTGCTGGTGAGGGCGACCTCGAGGGTGACGCCCGCCGCGGCGAGCTCCGCCATGAGGGTCGGGTCCTCGGCCGACCGCACGCCGTGCCCGATGCGCTCGGCGCCGAGCTCGCGCACCGCGGCGCGCACGCTCTCCGGTCCGGCGGCCTCACCGGCGTGCACGGTGACGTGCAGGCCGGCGTCGCGAACGGCCCGGAACGCGGGACGGAACAGCTCCGCGGCGTACCCGGCCTCGTTTCCGGCGAGATCGACGCCGCACCACAGCTCACGCCGGGTCAGGAAGGTCGCCACCTGCTCGGCCGCCGCCTCCGGGCCCAGGTCGCGCAGGATCGTCGCGATGAGCCCGGCCCGGAGGCCGGTGACCGCCGAGCCCTCCGCGACGCCCTCGGCGACCGCGT
The DNA here is from genome assembly GCF_040689425.1 of Actinoplanes sp. NPDC051475. Lineage (NCBI taxonomy): Bacteria > Bacillati > Actinomycetota > Actinomycetes > Micromonosporales > Micromonosporaceae > Actinoplanes > Actinoplanes sp. NPDC051475. The sequence continues at coordinate 96,197 of NZ_JBFAZZ010000025.1, read as the reverse complement.
CGATCACCGCCTCCGGGGCGAGCCCGGTCTGCTGCCGGATGAAGTACGGGCTGAACCGGAACTCCACGTAGTCGAGCCCGTCGTCGTACGCGTCCTCGACCGCCTCCCGTGCCACCCGCCGCCAGTCGCCGAGCCCCGAGACGACCCCGATCCGGTCGTCGACCTTCGCCAGGTACGGCAGCAGCCCACCCAGCGGCCCCCGCGCGACCAGCTCGTCCCGGGGCCGGGGCACGTCGGCGAACGGGTGCCCGTCGCGGCGCGCGATGGCGATCATCGTGCTGGAGCGGATCGAGCCCTCCAGGTGCCGGTGCAGGTCGATCAGCGGGAGCATCGCCCCTCCTTCTCGGATCTTGGTTGCGGAACGGTGGTTTCCGTCCGTGTCGCCTCTCACGGATGGATCTTGTCAACCCGCCCCCGCGGCGGGCCGATGGGGCAGGTGGCCGTGACGAACCCGGCCTCCCTGTACGGACCACCTCACCGGAAACGGATCATGTTCTCCTCTGTATGGCTCGGCTGGCTCGGCGCCGCACTGTCCATGACTCTCCCCTGGCCCCAGGTCTGGCGCTCGTGCGCCCAGGGCCGCACCGGCGGCCTCTCCCCCGTCGCGTGCTGGATGGGCGCCGCGATGCCGGTGGGCTGGATCACGTACGGCCTGCTCACCGGCGAGACGGTGCAGGTGGTCACCAACTCCGTGACCGGCGTCGCCGGCCTGGCCGTCCTCGTCGTCGTCCTCCTCAAGCAGGGTGAGCTGCGCAGCGGGCGCAAGCTGCTGGTCAGCGCCGCCGGCGCCGCGGGTGTGCTGACCGCCGCCGCGGGCAGCGCGGCCGTAGCCGTGGCGACCGACGCCACCGGCGCGCACGTCGCGACGTTCCTGGGAACGGTGCTGGCGGTCGCGGCCACCCTCTCCGCCGTGCCCCAGCCGTTGTCACTGCTGCGCGACCGGAACCAGGACCTCGCCGGTCTCTCCCCGCTGCGCTGGCGCCTGGCCGCCGGTGCCTGCGCCTGCTGGATGACGTACGGGCTCAGCACCGCCCAGCCGGCCGTCTGGATGTCCGCCGCGGTGGGCCTGATGAGCGCGCTGATCGTCTGCTGGATGCTGCTGCCGGTCAACCGCCCCGCCGCCCCGAGCACCCGGGAGGCGGCTCCGGTCGTCCGCCCGGCCCGGGGCACGGCGCGCGTGGTGCGGCCCGCCACCTCGGTCGTCGTTCCGGTGTCCGAAGAGGTCCCTGCGGTGCTCCGGCCCGTACCGATGCCGATGCCCCGGCCGTCCTCCACACGGGTCGTCCGTCCCGCGGCGGCCGTGGCCCGCTCGGCCCGCCCGGTCTCCGGACCGGCCCGCGGGACGAGGGTGGCGCGTCCACTTCGGCCGGCGCTCGCCTGAGGTTCTCTCACGACCGAGTCACTGATAGCCTTGCCGCGCTCTCGCCCATTGAGGAGAAGACGTGCGCCGGAATCTGCTGGCTCTTGTGACGGTCGGTCTGCTGACCGTGGGCGGGCTGACCGCCTGCACCGACGACGACGGAAAGACCAGCGGCGGCGGCAGCAAGGTCGCGGCCCGCGGGGGCGACGGCACCGGCAAGGTCGGAGTGATCCTGCCGGACACGACGACGTCGCAGCGCTGGGGCACGGACGATCCGAAGCTGCTCAAGGCGGCGTTCGACGCGGCCGACGTACCGGTCGAGATCGAGAACGCCCAGGGCGACCCGGCGAACTTCCAGCGCATCGGCGACCGGATGATCGCCGCCGGCGCCACCGTGCTGATCATCGCGAACCTGGACCCGGCCAGCGGCACGTACGTCCTGAACAAGGCGCGCGCGGCCGGGGTCAAGACGATCGACTACGACCGGCTGACGCTCAACGGCGGCGCCGACTACTACGTCAGTTTCGACAACGTGAAGGTCGGCCAGCTCCAGGGCCAGGGGCTGGTGCGGTGCCTGAACGCGACGAAGGCGCTGCGCGGCGACCGGCCCCCGCGCATCGTCTACCTGAACGGCGCGCCGACGGACAACAACGCCACGCTGTTCAAGAACGGCTACGACTCGGTGCTTCAGCCCAAGTACGACGACGGCACGTACCTCAAGGGCCCGGACCAGTCCGTCGACAAGTGGGACAACAAGGAGGGGCGCTCGATCTTCGTCGAGATGCTCAACCAGTTCAACAACGACGTGGACGGGGTGCTGGCCGCCAACGACGGGCTCGGCAACGCCGCCATCAGCGTGCTGCGCGAGCGCAAGAAGAACGGCACGGTCCCGGTCACCGGGCAGGACGCCGAGACCCAGGGTCTGCAGAACATCCTCGCCGGCGACCAGTGCATGACCGTCTACAAGCCGATCAAGCAGGAGGCCGACGGCGCGGCGAAGCTGGCCATCGGCCTCTTCAAGGGCCAGCAGACCAAGGTCAAGGGGCAGGTCAAGGACCCGCAGTCCGGCGCGTACGTGCCGGCGGTGCTGCTGGAACCGATCCCCGTCTTCAAGGAAGACGTTGGCAAGGTCATCAAGGACGGCTTCGTCTCCAAGAAGGCCGTCTGCGCCGGACGCTTCGCGGCGCTCTGCAGGGAGAACGGCATCAAGTAAGCCGTGCGGACCGCGGCCACGAAACCGCCGGTCCAGGAGTGGAGCGACCCCGAGGTCGGTGCAAGTGCCCGTACCGTCGCGCACTCCGCCGCTGAGTTCAGCGTGGACGTGTACGCGGGGCTTTGCTGTCGAAGCGGCCGGGATCCGGCGACCTCTCTTTCGGCGTCACAATCGACTAGAAATTGGAGTGAGCGGCGCCTTCGTGACCCTAGAATGCCCCTGGTGTCCGCTCGTGCCGCCATGCTGCTCGCCGCGCCGTTCGCCCTGCTGGCCTTCGCCATGCACCTCGGCGCGACGCTGTGGCTGCAACCCCTGACATGGCGCATCGGTCCGCTCGCCTTGGGCCTTCTAGCGTATTCCGGCCTCGCGGCAGGCAGTTTCGGTATCCCCCTGGCGGCTTACTTGCTGCTCACCAGAGCAGCACGGCAACGGAGGCCGGCCTGGTACCTCGACGAACAGAAGCGCCGTTTCGTCGCGGGCAGCTCGCCGTACAGCACAGGACCATTGGCAATCTTGTCCGGATGGTTCACCGGTGGCTTGGTCCTGACCGAGCGGGTGCCCAACGAGGAGCACATGCGGATCGCCCAGTTCGGCGTTGTGACCACCATCAGCATCGTTGCGGCCCTCGGGTTGCTGATTCTGATCACACTCAGGCTGCTCGTGAACAGACCGCGTCTGATCCTGACCGCCGAGGGCATCACCGTGCAAGTGCTTCGCGGCCGCGTTGAGACACGGTGGGACGAGTTGCTGCCTGGAGGGCCACCGCCACCCGCCAAACGCAATCCCCACACTCTCGTCGTGCTCACGATCAACGCCGCCGGAGGACCACCGCAGCCACAAGCGTTGCCTGCACGCAGCCTCCATATCGACACCGCATTCCTAGCCGCCACTATCCGCTGCTACGTCGAAAATCCGGACCGTCGTGCGGGTATCGGAACCTCCGAAGAGCGAGCCAGATTGCAGCTTCTTGTCTCCGGGACCGCTGGCGTTCCAGGTACGTAGACAAGGCAGGCCTACTTCGTCCCAGGTGCAACATGCCGAACTGTTTTCGGCCGTTCTGGCGGCCGAAATCTCGTGAAGTTCTTCTGGCCCGGCGCCGGCAATGGGACGAGTTGTTCGGGGCGCGGACGGGAGGCCGCCGGGCGGAAAGGCGGGGTACCTGCAGTCGCTCTATCGGACGTAGTGCCGCAGCCGCACCACTTCCCCGCGCGGACCGCTCCAGTCAGCGGTCGCCGTGTGCGTGTACCGCCATCCGGTGCGCTCGTAGAATGCGACCGCAGGGGATTCGGGCTTGTCGATGACGTTGAGGATCAGCCGGCCGCCGGCCCACACACTCACGTGGTCCAGCAGAGCACTGGCGACCTTGAGGCGCCGGGCCGCAGGGGCCACAAACAAGCGGGTGACCTCCCGGGCGTTCTGGACGGCGACGTGCCCGTCGATGACACCGGGTGAGCTATGGGCCACCCAGGCCTGGTTCAGCTGCGGGTGGTCCAGCCAGGCTCGGGGATTCGACGGCCATTTCATCGGATAGCCGTTGGCCAGGCGCACCTCGCGCAGCACTTCCACACACTTGTCGAGATCCTCGGACCGCCGGGCCCGGATGGTCAGGGGGTGCATAGTCGGGTTGCTCACCCGAGCATCATGAAGTAGAGCCGCCCCATCTCACGAAACGAATCGGTGCGGCGAGCGCGGTCCCAACCTCGCGGGTGGCAAAGGACCCCGGCCGCCTGCGGCCGGAACGCGTGGCGTCCGGGTCGGGCCAGCGGATGCTGCAGCCGGCTGTCACGCGGTCGGCGGAGGCCGCGTGCATGCCCCCAGATTGAGACGTGGGCCGAACGGACGCTGCCCCGGCTTTCTCTACCTGAATAGAGTTCGCTTATGGTTCGGCTGAGGCGCCCGTCGGCGCAGACCGTGGTGGTGGTGAACGCACTGGCCGACGATCCGGTCGCGTGGCGGTACGGCTACGAACTCGGCCGGCAGGTCGGCCTGAAGGCCGGCTCGCTGTATCCGATCCTGATCCGGCTGCGCGATCGTGGTCTGCTCGAGGCGACGTGGGAAAACGACCCGTCGCCCGGGCGCCCACCGCGGCACCTGTACCGGTTGACCGCCGAGGGTCTGCGGTGGGCCGCCGAATTGGCGGCCGTGCCGGTGCCCGGCCGCGTTGTCGGCCGGCCTCGACTGCGGGAGGCATGATGAACCCGGCCGGCCGGGACCGGTCCGCTCGGTTGCTCGCCGCCGCCGTGCGTGTCGTGCCCGCCGGGCGCCGTGACTGGGGCCGGGCGATGCAGGCGGAACTGGCCGCGATAGCCGAACCGGGGCAGCGGTGGAGCTTCGCCTGGGGTTGCGTCCGTGCTGCGGCCGCCCAGTTCCACCTGCTGCGCGGAGCCGTGCATCTGCTCGTGGTGCTGGGCACCTTGGGGACATTGCTGTCCTGGACCGCCACCGTTGACTACCCGCCGCTGGCCTGGGTCCTGTATGTGATGGTGTCGGTCCTGACCTGCGTGTGCTGGGCGGCGCGGCGGGCCGGGATGCTCGGCCCGAATGGCGACGGTGTCACCGCTTGGCTCCTGCGCGGGGGTGGCTATCTGATCGCCGCCGCGGTCGCCGCGGTCGCCGTCGCCCACACTCACGCTGCCACCCTGGAAGCCGCCGACGCCGGCGTCGGCATTCTGATGATCGCCACCGTCCCGGCCAGCTTCCTGATCGGACTGGCGGCCGTGTTCGCGAAGAGATCCGCGGCGACCGCACGGCTACTGACCACCGCGGCCGGTAGCGGACTCGCCGCGACTGTGCTCTGGCTGGCCCTCGTCGTGGTCACCCCACCGATCCCGACCTCGGTCGGATGGGCACTCGCCCTGACCGGCGCAGCCGCGGTCACTGCGGTCCTGACGAACGCCGACCGGTCCGGCACCATCCAGGGCTGCCTGCTCGCGGGGCTGCTGGCCGCGGCCACCGCGATGGCATTGATCTTCGCCGGAGTGGTCGGGCTCGCGCACTGGGGCCCGGACAGCCTCATCCCGAACATCACTCCGCACGCGCTGCCCGCCGACCGCGTCGCCGAGAGCCGCATCGAGGTCGTCGATCCGTACGTGCTGATTCTCGTCCTCAGCGCGGTGGCAGCCACCGCACTCGGCCTCGCCGCGGTCGTCACCCGCCGACCGTCCGTGGACCACCGGTCAAGCGCCGAACGACCGGGGTAGACCACCGACGGCTACGCGCAACTTGCGTGCCGACCCGGACAAGATCCGTTAGATGCTGGGAGCGCTTCCGGCGCATTGACGCAGGGCAATAACGTGGGCGGATGCGCATCCGGTACGTGCTTCACAACGCCTACGGAGCCGGCGGCACCATCCGCACGGTGGTGAACCAGGCGAACGCGTTGTGCGAGGCCCACGACGTCGAGATCGCCAGCGTCTACCGGTCCCGTGAGCAGCCGGTCTTCCCCGTCGACCCCCGGGTTCGCCTCGTGACGCTCACCGGCCTGCGCGAGGACGGTGCACGGTGGACGGATCCCAGGGACGCGAACTCCCGGCTGCTGCGCAAGACGCGGTGGTTCCGCAACCGGCTGCCGCACGGCCAGGACTTCCGTTACAAGCGGTGGGACCCGGTCGTCGACGCGGCCGTGATCCGGTACTTCCGGGCGCAGCACTCCGGAATCCTGGTGACGACCCGCCCCGGGCTCAACCTGTTGTCGGCCTGGTTCGCCCCGCGCCGGCTGGTGCGCGTCGGGCAGGACCACCTGAACCTTGCGGCGTACAAGCCGGGACTGCGCGCGGCGGTGCTGCGGGCGTACCCCCGGCTCGATGCTGTCTGCGTGCTGACCCGGGCGGACCTGGCCGCCTACCGCGAGGCCCTCGGGACGCGGGTCCGCCTGGAGCGGATCCCGAACGGCCTTCCGTCTCGCGTGCCCGGGCCGGAACGGGCCCGCACCCGGACGGTGCTGGCGGCCGGGCGGCTCGGCCGCCAGAAGGGTTTCGACCTGCTCATCGATGCCTTCCGGACCGTGCACGAGCGGCACCCGGACTGGGAGCTCGCCATCTTCGGCGAGGGCCGGCTGCGTGCCCGGCTCACCGGGCAGATCGAGGAACGAGGGCTCGCCGCCCACGTGCACCTGCGCGGCCTGACCCGCCGGCTGGACCGGGAACTGGCCGCCGCCTCCATCTTCGCGCTGAGCTCGCGGTTCGAGGGCCTGCCCATGGTGCTGCTGGAGGCGATGGCCGCCGCCGTGCCGGTCGTGGCGTTCGACTGCCCCACCGGGCCGGCCGAGATCGTGGCGGACGGCCGCAACGGCCTGCTCGTGCCGGCGGAGGACACGGCGGCCCTGGCCGACGGCATCTGCCGGCTCATCGAGGACGCCGCCGCCCGGGAGGTCATGGGCCGCGCCGCCCGGGAGACGAGTGCGTGCTACGCGATGCCCGCGGTGGCACGGCAGTGGGAACGGTTGTTCGCCGAGCTCGCCCGGGCGTGACGCAGAGCGCCGACGGCCGTACCCGTTTGCGCGTGATCGTTACCCTCCCGCCCGGGCGGTTCGCCAGGAACACCCTGGACGTTGACGTATATCTAAGTTTGGACTTCGGATCCCGATGCGCGTACGCGAGCACTCGATCTTCACCAACGCCGGCACCCTGCTGATCTGCGGCCTGCTGTCCGGGGTCGTGGTGGCGGCCGCCGCCTTCCCCGCGGTGGCGATGTCCGGGCTGGCGGCAAAGGCCGGCGGCGAGTCGTTCGCCAGCCTCCCGGGCGAGCTGAAGCACGCCACCGCGCCGCAGGTCAGCCGCGCGGTCGCGGCCGACGGCAAGACGCAGGTCGCGGTCTTCTGGGACGAGTTCCGCAGCGACGTACCGCTCAAGGACATCTCGAAGAGCATGCAGGACGCCATCGTCGCCGCCGAGGACCACCAGTTCTACGAACACAACGGCGTCGACCTCAAGGGCGTCGCCCGGGCCTTCGTCAGCAACAGCGGCTCGTCGAACGGCCGGCAGGGCGCCTCCACCCTGACGATGCAGTACGTGAAGATGTCGCTCGCCTACTCCGCGACCACCCCGCAGGAGGTCGTGGACGCCACCGAGGACTCGGCCAAACGCAAGCTCACCGAGATGAAGTTCGCCATGCAGGTGGAGAAGGAGCTCACCAAGGGACAGATCCTCGAGCGCTACCTCAACGCCGCACCGTTCGGCAACGGCGCGTTCGGGGTCTCCGCCGCCAGCCAGGTCTACTTCGGCAAGAAGCCGCAGCAACTCTCGATCGCCGAGGCTGCCCTGCTGGCCAGCATGGTCAAGGCGCCGTCCGGCTTCGACCCGACGACCGCGCTCGGCTATCCCAAGGCGCTGGTCCGGCGCAACTGGGTCATCGACAACATGCGCGACCTCGGCTCGATCACCCCGCAGCAGGCCGCCGAGGCGGCGAAGGTGAAGCTCGGCAGGACCGTGCACCGCAGCGGCAACGGCTGCAGTGCGGTCAAAGTCAACAGCTGGGGCTTCTTCTGCGACTACTTCTACCGCTGGTGGCTGGACCGGCCCGAGTTCGGCAGTTCCCGGTACGACCGCGAGCGGCGCCTCAAGAGTGGCGGCTACCGCATCCAGACCTCCCTGGACGTCGACGCGCAGACCGCCGTACGCAAGAACATCGCCCGGCGGATCGGCGTCAAGGACCGCGACGCCCTGCTGCTGGCCGCCGTCGAGCCGAAGACCGGGCGGGTACGGGCGCTCGGCGCCAACCGGCGCTACAAGCTCGACGACCCGGCCCACCCGCAGAACAAGCCGCACTCGGACCCCAAGCTGGCGAAGAAGGGGCTCCGTGGCACCTTCCCGAACACCACCAACCCACTGCTCTCCGGCGGCGGCGACATCACCGGCTACCAGGCCGGCTCGGTGTTCAAGATGTTCACCATGGTCGCGGCGCTGGAGAACGGCTTCCCGCTGGCGTACCCGATCAACACCACCAACCGCTACAAGTCGCCGACCTACCTGGACTCCGGTGCGCCGGCCGAGTGCGGCGGGCACTACTGCCCCACCAACTCCTCGCCCGACGAGAAGGGCCCGTACAACATGTGGTCGGGCTTCGGCGCCTCGGTGAACACGTACTTCGTCCCGCTCGAGGAACAGGTCGGCGCCGAGAAGGTCGTCGACGTGGCCAAACGCTTCGGCGTCCAGTTCCGCGCGCCCAACGACCGCGACCTGGCGACCAAGTACGCCCACGACTGGGGCTCGTTCACCCTCGGCGTGTCCTCGTCCACCCCGCTGGAGATGGCGAACGCGTACGCCACGCTGGCCGGCGACGGCATGTACTGCACGCCGACACCGGTGCAGCAGATCACCACGATGAGCGGCGAGAAACTGGACGTGGGCAAGCCGCACTGCGTCCACGCCACCTCCAAGGACGTGGCCCGCGCGGCGATCGACGCGGCCCGCTGCCCGGTCGGCGACTCACCGCGGCTCGGCGGCAGCTGCGGCAGCCACCGTACGGCCGGGGACACCCACGGCATCGTCGGCCACCCGGTCTTCGGCAAGACCGGCACCACCGACGACGAGAAGACCGCGTCGCTGATCGTGGGGACCGCGTCCATGGTCGTCGCCGGGTACCTGGTGAATCCCGACTATCAGAACCATCCGTACCGGCTGCGGCACACGATCGTGAACCCCGCCGTCCAGCACGCGTTGCACGACATCATGGAGGGCAAGCCGGACGTCCAGTTCAAACGCCCCTCCGGATCGAAGATCGCCCGGGGTGAGCAGCGGTCGATCCCGGACGTGCAGTGCGTCAGCGTCGAGCAGGCCATGGACCGGGTGGAGAGTGCCGGCTTCACCGCGTCACGCGGCTCCGAGGTCACGTCGTCGTGCCCGGCCGGCCAGGCGGCGGGGACCGAACCCTCCGGCACCACGATCAAGGGTGGCTTCGTCAGCATCCAGATCAGCGGCGGCCCGGCGGGAGGCGGGCCGGGCGGGCCGGGCGGGCCGGGTCAGCCGGGCGGTCCAGGCCGGCCACGCTGACCCGGCCGGGCGGGCTGTGCCGGGGCCGGACCAGGTCCAAAAAAGAGCCGGTCCGGCCTCGCTGACCTGGTCTTGCGGGATCGTTGCCCGGCCGGCCGGAGGGGCGGGGATGCAGATCGGCGTCGATGTTGGCAGACTGCGTCGGCATGGAGGTGAACCCGAAACTCGGCGGCCGGTACGCGCTGCTCGAACCGCTCGGCCACGGTGGCATGGCCGTCGTCTGGCGGGCGCGCGACGAGGTGCTCGGGCGTACGGTCGCGGTCAAGGTGCTCGCCCCCCGGCACGCGGGCGACCCGGAATCGCGGGCGCGGATCCACCACGAGGCGCGGGCCGCCGCGGCGCTGTCCCACCCCAACATCGCCCAGGTGTACGACTACGGCGAACAGCCGGCCGGCGCCACCACCACGCCGTACGTGGTGATGGAGCTGGTCCGCGGCGGCACCCTCCAGCAGCGGATGGCTGCGCCGATGCCCCCGCGGTTCGCGATGCGCGTCTGCGCCGAGGTGGCCGCGGCCCTCGCCGCCGCCCACGCCGACGGCCTCGTCCACCGCGACGTCAAGCCGGCCAACGTCATGCTCACCCCGGCCGGCGCCAAGGTCGTCGACTTCGGCATCGCGGCGGCGATCAACCCGTCCGGCACGGGCGACCCGGCCGCCGAGATCTACGGCACCCCCGCCTACCTCGCACCCGAGCGGCTGGTCGACGACGCGGTGGACCCGGCCTCGGACGTGTACGCGCTCGGAGTGCTGCTCTACCGCCTGCTCTCCGGTCACTCGCCGTGGACCGCGGACACCACGACGCAGATGCTCACCGCACACATCTACGTGGAGCCCGAGCCGCTGGTTCCGCTGCCGGAGGTGCCCGGGTATGTCATCGAACTGTGCAACCGCTGCCTGAGCAAGGACGTCACCATGCGGCCCAGCGCCCGGGAGGTCGCCGCCCTGCTCGCCCAGGCCGCGGGCATGCGGGTGGTCGCGGACGAGCCGACGCCGGCGCCCGGCGGCACGGCGGTCGACCCGACGCCGTCACTCCTGATCCGCCGCGAGAATCACACCCCACCGCCGGCCACCGCCGCCGCGCCGCCCCCGACCGCGCCGCCCCCGACCACGCCGCCCCCGACCACGCCGCCGTCGGCCTCTGCAACGCCCAGCCCGCCGCCTCCTGACCCGCCGGTCCCGCCACCCCCGGACGCGCCGAGCACCGCCGTCGGCGAGACGCCCGGCGAAAGCAAAGGCCCCAGCCGGCGACCATGGCTGGTCGCCGTAGCCGCGCTCCTCGTCGCCCTCGCCGCCCTGGCATGGTCATTCCTGCCCCGCGACCGCGACGAGCAACCAGCCGGCGCCCACCCCGCCCCCGCACCGTCGCCCACGGTGTCGCCGGCGCCCGCGACGACCAAGGCGTCCCACGAGGAGAGCACCGCCACCACGCCCCCGGACGACGAGGCGCCCGCCGGGCCGGGAGCCACCACCGCGGGCCGTCCCGCGGACGGCCACCCGGAACCGAGGACCGCCATTCCGCACCCCACGACGACCACCACCACGCCGCCCCGCACGCCCAAGCCCACGGCCACGGCACCCCGGCAGTGGACGTTCTCCTCGAACGGGGGCACCGTCCGCGCCACCTGCACCGAACCCGACGAGGCCGAGCTGGTCACCTGGGAGGCGAAGAAGCCCTACAAGGTCCAGGACTCCGACGCCGGCCCCGCCGCAGCGCCGTGGGTGACCTTCAAGCACGGCAACGACCACCTCCGGATGACCGTGACCTGCTCGGCCGGCCTGGCCTCCGCGACGAACGACCAGGTCTGAGCGAGTTCCGGCGGCGCATGCGTCGTTGTTCCCGTCATGGCTGTTCTCGTCACGCCCCTGCAACGCCGGCCCGGCGGCACCCTGACGCCGCGGCCGCGGCCGCGCCCGGGCCGGATCGCGGTGCTCGACGGGCTGCGGCTCGTCGCGGCGCTCATGGTGGTCGCTTATCACTTCGTCGCGTACGACCGCGGCACCGTCCCGCCGTGGGGGGCCGCCGCCGACCGGGTGTTCCCGTGGCTGTCCGTGCCGGCCTCGTACGGGTGGATCGGCGTGCCGATGTTCTTCGTGATCAGCGGCTTCGTGATCTGCCTGAGCGCGTGGGATCGCACCCCCGGCGAGTTCCTGCGGTCCCGGGTGATCCGGCTGTTCCCGGCGTACTGGGCGGCGGCGCTGCTCACCTTCGCCGTGCTGAGCCTGTGGCCCGTGGTGCGCCGGCCGGTCGGGCCCAGCGATCTGCTGGTCAATCTGACGATGCTGCAGAACCCGATGGGGGTACGCCCGGTCGACGCCGTCTACTGGACGCTGTGGGTGGAGGCGCGGTTCTACCTGCTCTTCGCGTTCGTGGTGTGGCGTGGCCTCACCGTGCGCAGTGCGACACTGTTCGGCTTCGGGTGGCTGGTGGCGTCGGCGCTCGCGGAGCAGGCCGGTGTGAAAGCGCTGGACGTGGTGGTCATGCCGGAGCACGCGCCGTACTTCGTCGCGGGGATCGCCCTGTTCCTGGTGCACCGCAGCGGGAGCCACCTCACACTGTGGGCGCTGTTCGGGGCCGCGTTCCTGATGGCGCAGCACCACGTGGCCACGCAGGTGGGCCATGTCGCCCACGACGTGCTCGGCCGGCCGCTCCCGGTGCTGCCGGCGCTGATCCTGGTCTCCGCCATCTTCGCGACGATGGCGGCCGTGGCCACCGGCCGGCTGTCCCGCGTGCGCTGGCGCTGGCTCACCGTGGCCGGGGCGCTGACGTATCCCCTGTACCTGCTGCACGAGTACATCGGCTGGACGCTGATCGCGGCGCTGCGTCCGTTCCTGCCGCGCCACGTCACCCTGGCGATCGTCGTCGCGGTGGTGATGGTCGCGGCGTGGCTGCTGCACCGCTACGTGGAGCGCCCTGCGGCACGACTACTCCGTAAGCACCTCAGCCGGCAGCTGCCCCGCTGACCGTCCGGGGCGGCAGCAGGGCGGCCATGGCGTCGATCTCCGCGGTCTGCTCGTTGATGACGTGCTTGGCCAGGCTGTGGGTGTAGACGTTGCGCCCGTCGCCGTCGAGCAGCGCGCGGGACGACACGACGGCGCCCCGGTGGTGCTCGATCATGCGGCGCAGGAACAACGGCACGGCCTGCTCGGTCTTGGCGAGGTCGAGCTCGTGGAGCTGGGCTTCGGTGAGCATCCCCTGCTTCGCCGCGCCGGCTCCGTGAGCGTGGTCGTGGCCGTCGCCGGCCTGCGCGCCCCAGGCGGCCAGCCAGGCGTTCGTCTCGTCGATCTCGCGCTGCTGGTCGTGGACGATGAACTCGGCGATGAGGCGGATGCGCTCCGGGACGCCCGGCTTGGCGATCAGGGCCCGGCTCATGCGTACGGCCTGGGCGTGGTGCGCCACCATCATCTGCGCGTACGCCAGGTCGGCGTCCGACGGCGGGGCCACGGATGCCACCGCGACCGGGCGCGGGTCCGGCTTCTTCTCCCCGTCACCGCGGGACGCGAACGTGATCACGGTCAGCGCGGTGGCCGCCAGCACGAGGGCGGCGGCGAGGCGGCGTGCGGGCAAGGTCGTCCCCCCAGGAAGGCAGGAGCCCGGCCCGGTCTCGGTGACCGGGCCGGGCCGATGCTCAGTTCGGCTGTCCGTTGACGCCGGCGCGGTCGGCCGGGGTCAGCGGGTTCATCTCGGTGAAGTCGCGCGGCAGCAGGTCGAATCCCTGCCAGTGCAGCGGCATCGGGCTCTGGTCCTCGTCACGCGGGACGTGGTGGAAGCCGACGCGGACCCACATCACCGGGTTCTTGAGCGTCTCCTTGTCGTGGGCGTAGTCCAGGATCGTCTTCTTGGTGGCGCACTGCGGGTCGGCGTTGCCCGTGGCGAACTTCTCGCAGGTGTGCGCCTGGGTGAAGGTCACATCCGGCGTGGTCTCCGGGTGCGCCTCGTACCGGTCATCGGCGCCGGTGACCAGCTCGTACGAGCGCTTGTGCCCGTCCTTGTTCTTGCTGGTCGGGCTGACCAGCCGCCACCAGCGGCGGTTCACCTTGGAGAAGCTGCCCTCCTTGGTGATCGTCTTCTTGCTGGTCTTGAGCTTGGCGGCCATCGAGCCGCGGCCGTCGACCTTGGTGTCGTACTGCTCGACCTTCTCGCCGCCCTTGCCGTCGATGTTGAAGTCGACCCGCCAGAACGCGCTGTGGTAGTGCATGGACGCGTAGTCGCGGGCGTTCTTGCCGATCGGCCAGCCGTTGTCGGCCCTGACGTAGTCGCTGGGCGACAGGTCACCGGTCGCACCGAGCCGCGCGGAGATCTGGCCGTCGTCGGCCAGGCGGAACTCGGTCACGTACTCGTACCAGCCGACCTTGCTGATGGTGCGCAGCACCAGGTCGTGGCCCTGCTTCGAGTAGACCTTCTCGGCGTTCGTCTGGAAGTTGTAGCTGTGCAGCCGGTAGGCCAGCCCGGACGCTTCCGCGCTGACGCAGAGCACCTTGCGACGCTGCGCCTGCGGGCCGCCGTCGGAGCCCTCGCGCGCCGAGCCGCCCTTGCAGTCCTCGCCGGTGAGGGTCTCGAGGTCGCCGCCGCCGAACCCGAAGTCGCTCAGGTCGTTGTACTCGGTCTCGCCCGAGTCGTACGGCACGTTGAGCTGCGCCAGCCGGATCGACTGGAGCACCTGCACCGGCTGGGGGTAGCGCCGGGTGGCGACGGACACCTTGTCCAGGATCAGACCGGCGCGCTCGTCGATGCGCCAGCAGAGCTGCCACGTGGTGCCGTTCGGCAGGGTCTCCTTGACCTGCGACCCCGAGGTACACGCGGCGGCCGCGGCCGCGGGCGCCTTCGCGGCCGCGGGCGATGCCCCGATGCCGAGGGAGGCGAGGGTCAGGAGCGCGGCGGCGCCGGCACCCGCTGTCTTTCGGTACGTCATGCTGCCGGTTCCCCGTCTAGCTCAGGCGGGCGACCGTGCGCCCGGAGAGGTCGATGATGATCTTGTCAAGGTCGATGATGTGGCCGTCCTTGGTCTCCACGATCAGCTGCAGGCACCGGTGCTTGCCGCACTGGCTCGTGCCGCTGTCGGCCGCCTTCGCGTTGAAGACATGGGCGGTGGTGACCAGGCCGTCCTTGCCGGCGAACGGCTGGCCCGTGGCCTGCTTGTACGCGTCCTTCAGGTCGCTGGCCAGCGGATCGGCGAGCAGCATGTCGAGCGCGGTGGTGACCTCGCGGTCGGCGGCCGGCAGCTGCAGCCCCGCGGCGGAGTACGAACCCGCGAGCTTGCCGGCCGCGAGGTCGACGACCTGCTTGACCAGCTTGTTGCTCTTGTAGTCGTAGTAGTACAGCTCGGCGCGGCGACCCTCGTCCGCCTCGACGATCTCGGCCGAGAGGTACTCGATGCCGGTCGCGCCGGTCACGTCCTTGGCGCCGGCGGTGAGCGCCGTGGTCTCCGCGATCTTGCGAGCCTTGCCGACCTCTCCGGTGGTCAGCGCGTCGACGCCGGTCCCGGCCGCGGGCTCCGGGCCCGGGTTCGGGTCGGACACGCTCGGCTGCTCGTTCCCCGCCGCGGCCGGCGGCGTGCTGGGTGGCGGCGCGGCATTCGCCTGCCACGATGCCACGCCGAAGGCGGTCACCGCGGTAACGCTCGCGATGCCCAGGCCCCAGGCCCATTTCCGGTAACGCCGCACTGTCGGCATTCCTCCCCCTCGTCGATGGTTCGCACGAGAGGATGCCGGTCGGCGCGTAAGGGCGCCGTGAAGTCTGATGATCATGAATATCGAAACAAGACCCCACCGTACGCATCGACGACGGGGGCACCCCACCCCTGCGGGGGCGGCGAAGGGGTGGGGTGCTCGGGGGAAGGTCTCAGGACGCCGCGGGGATCCGACCGACCGCCGCGACCACCGCCGTGCCGTGCGGGTCGCCGTCGCCACCGTCCGGCCACTCGTGCACCCAGACCAGGCCGGGCGGCACCAGCACCGCGTCGCCGAAGAAGCGCAGGATCTCGTCCCTGCTCCGGCCGTGGGCGGCGGACACGTCGGTGCGCCGGTAGAGCGCCGTGACCGCGTCGATCGCCGCGTCCGCCGGCGTGTCCGAGAGGCCGTGCGAGACGACCACGTAGGAACCCGGCGGCAGGGCGGCGCGCAGTCGTTCGGCCGCGGGAAAGGCGTCCTCGTCGGGGACGAAGTGCAACATCGCGACCAGCAGCAGGCCGATCGGCTCGGCGGGATCGAGCAACTCGCGCACACCGGGGTGCTCGAGGATCGCCTCCGGGAAGCGCATGTCGGCCTGGACGGCCAGGGCCAGCGGGTTGTCCTTGAGGATGTCGTTGCTGTGGGCGACCGCGACCGGGTCGATGTCGACGTAGACCACTCGGGCGTCGGGGACGCAGCGCTGGGCGATCTCGTGGACGTTGCCCACCGTCGGGATGCCGCTGCCGATGTCAAGGAACTGGCGCACCCCCCGGTCGAGCAGGAACTGCACCGCCCGGTTGAGGAAGGCCCGGTTGGCTCGCGCCATCTCCCCTGCGCGGGGGATCGCCGCGAGCAGGTGCTTTGCGGCCTCGCGGTCGGCCGCGAAGTTGTGGTTGCCGCCCAGCAGGGCGTCGTAGATGCGGGCGCTGCTGGGCCGGTGGGAGGGATCCGTGTCGGCGTTCGCCATGCCGAGGAACCCTACTCCACTGTGGTCGGTCATGACGCCACCAATCCGTTGTCCCGGCGGGCGAACGACGCCAGGGTCCCGGCACCGCGCAGCAGGATCGGCACCTGGTGCGGGGTCGTGGGCGGGCCGTACCGCAGCCCCTGGGCGCCGTCGCAGCCGGTGCCGATCAGGGTGGCCGCGCGTACCTCGTCGTCGACGCCGTGCACCGTCAGGGTGAGGCTGAGCGCGTGCGCCACCCGGGCCATGCCGGCAAGGAGCTCCCGGTCCGCCTCCGCGCCCGCGGCCATGGGATGCAGCAGGCCGGCCGGGGTGCGGAGGCCGTGCACGGGCAGATCACGGAGGTACGCGAGGCTGCTGTACCCCGTACCGAAATCGTCGAGGATCAGCCGCACGCCCAGCGCAGCCAGCGCACTGAGCACGGCGTGGCTGTGGGCCCCGGCCGGGACCGCGTCGATGCCGGAGAGGTGCAGGTGCAGCCGCCTCGGCGGCAGGCCGCTGCCGGTCAGGGCCGCGCGGACGAGGTCGGCGACGTCGGGATAGCCGATCTGGTGCACCGGCAGGTCGACGCCGATGAACGGGCCCTTCTTGCCGCCGTCCCACTGCATCGCCTGCCGGCACGCCTGGTGCAGCAGGCTGCCGGCCAGCCGGGTGGTGGTGTCGCGGTCGCCGGTGAGCTGGCCGATCCGGTCGAGGTCGAGGGTGCCCAGGTGGGGATGGCGCCAGGTCATCCGGGTGTGCAGGCCGGCGATGCGCCCCGTGGCGAGGCGGACGATCGGCTGATACGTGGGCGGCCCGGTGACCAGCCCGGTCACGCTCGTGCCGCCGGCGCGGCCGGGGGTGGCGGGCTGCGGGTCGTACACCGCCCAGCCGCTGCCGGCGGCCCGGGCCTGGCGCAGGGCGATCTCGGCGTCGACCAGCACCCGGGCCGGGTCGAGTCCCGCGGTGGACACGTCGACCACGCCGACATGGGCGAGCACCGGGGCTGCCGGGCCGGTGCCGGGCAGCGCGACGGGTTCGCCCAGGGCGCCGGTGATCCGTCCGGCGAGCTCGGCCAGGTGGGCGACGCCGCCGCTGTCCTGCACCAGCACCGCGAAGGTGTGCGGGCCGTGCCGGGCGATCAGGTGGTCGGGATGCTCGGCGACCGCCCGGAGCCGGCGGGCCACCTCGGCGAGCAGGTGCTCGCCGGCGTCGGCGCCGAACTGCTCGCAGACCGCGCGGTGGCCGCCGGCCTCGACGAGGCAGAGGCCGGCGTGCCGGACCGGGTCGTCGCCGTGCGCGGCCTGCTGGAGGCGCTGGACCAGCCGCGCCTTGCTGGCCAGGCCGGTGACCGGGTCGTAGTACGCGAGGCGGCGGTAGCGGGCCTCGCTGTGCTCCAGGGCCAGCTGGAACTCCCGGGCGGCCCGCTGGGCGGCGCGATGCAGCGACTCCTGCTGGGCCAGGGTGCGGGCCTGCAGCGCCGCGGCGAACCCGGCGGCGAAGGTGCCGGCGATCTGGCGGGCCGGGCGGCGCACCACGTCGCCGTCGGCGAGGTGGTCGAGGATGACGCTCATCGTCGCCGGCAGGGCCTCGTGACGGCCGATCCCGAGCGCGACGACCTCCGTGCCGATCCGGTATGCCGCGCCGAGGTCGGGCGGGTCTGCGTGCGCCGCGTCGGCGAGGCAGGCCGCGTAGACGTCCAGGGTCCGGGCCGCGGCGGGCTCGGCGAACGGCAGGTAGACGCCGGCCGCGATCGCCGCCGCCAGCCAGCGCTCGCCGGCGGAGCGGCCGGCATCCGCGTCGGCGGGCATGGGCGCGAGGTCCACCGGGGCCGGGGCGGGGCCGGCGACGCTCCTCCGCGCGCTGAGCACCGTGCGGGCCGCCTGGTCCAGGGCCGCGTCGGTGTACTGCACCGCGGTCTCCAGGGCGGCCGCCACGATGCCGTCGGCGCGATGCCGCGCCGCCTCGATCAGCCGGTCGGCGGGGTTGCCGTACGGCGCCGGCACCGGCTCGACGTCCTCCTCGGCGACCGGCGGGTATCCGCAGTCCGCCAGGACCTCGTTGAGCGCGGCGATCATCATCGCGTGGGTGATCATCGGCTCGTCCTCGGCGGACGGACCGTCGTGCGCGCCGGGCTGCGCCATCAGTTCTCGCCTGCCTCGGGGCCCGTCGGGCGCTTACCGGCACGCTGGCCGGGAACCGCCTTCCAGATCGCGACGGCCTGTTTGCGGCCCAGCTTCAGCGCGGTGCGCACCGCCTCGGGCGTCTTGCCGACCTGGGCGGCGATCTCGCTGGGCGTGAGCCCCTGCGCGGACAGCTCGAGCGCCTCGCGGCGGGCGGGCGGAAGCTGGGCGAGCACGCCGGAGAACCACTCCTCCAGCTCGTACGCGACGAGCTCCGGGTCGTCGGCGCGCCCCTCGCTGAGCTCGGTGACGTCGGCCACGAGCACCTCGACGTCGCCCTGCCCGGTGGCGCGGCGCTGCTTGAGCCAGTGCGAGCGGGCGGCGGTGCGCACCCACGCGACCGGGTGGTTCAGCTCCGACCAGCGCCGCAGCGCCTCCCGGATGGCCTCGGCGACGGCGTCCTGGGCCTCCCAGCGGTTGGCCCCCTCGCGCAGCAGGTTGCGGACGAGCCCCTCCCAGTAGCGGCGGAAGAACTCCTCGATCTCGGCCGCCGGCGGCGGGTCGGCGATCAGCGGCCGCGGTGGGGCCGCGTTGTCGCTGTCCACGTCGTGCGCATCCTGCGCGTCGACCACCGAAGCCTCCGTTCGCCGTCGAACTCCCCTTAGATAGGTCTCGGGGAGCGGCCCGGCGTGACAGTGGCGATCAAGATTTCTTTTCCGACGTCCCTCCACTGTAGGGCACCGGTCATGCGGTCCCGGCTGGCAAGATCGTGATCGAGGGACATCGAAGGAACACGAGGAGGCGCCCGTGGCGGGCACCCTGTACGCCGTCAGCGACCTGCACGTCGCGTACGCGGAGAACCGCACGCTCGTGGAGGACCTGCGCCCGGACTCCCCTGACGACTGGCTGATCGTGGCCGGCGACGTCGCGGAAGTGTTCGGCCACGTCGAGGCCACCCTGCGGACGCTGCGGTCGCGCTTCGCCGAGGTGATCTGGGCGCCGGGCAACCACGAGCTGTGGACCCACCCGAAGGACCCCGTGGGGCTGCGCGGCGCCGGACGCTACGACGCCCTCGTCGCGATGTGCCGGACCATCGGCGTACGCACCCCCGAGGACGAGTATGCGGTGTGGCGGGGCGAGGGCGGCCCGGTGACCGTGGCACCGCTGTTCCTGCTGTACGACTACACGTTCCGCGCGCCCGGCACGTCCACGAAGGAGGAGTCGCTGGCGTACGCGTACCGAACGGGGGTGGTCTGCACGGACGAGGAGCTGCTGCATCCGGACCCGTACCCGGACCGGGAGTCGTGGTGCCGTGCGCGGGTGGCCGCCACCGAGCGCCGGCTCGCCGCCCTCGACCCCGGCATGCCGACCGTGCTGGTCAGCCACTGGCCGCTGCACCGCCACCCGACCGAGGTGCTGTGGTACCCGGAGTTCGCCCAGTGGTGCGGCACCGAGCTGACCGCCGACTGGCACCTGCGCTTCCGGGCCGCGGCCGCCGTCTACGGTCACCTGCACATCCCGCGGGTGACGTGGCAGGACGGCGTACCGTTCCGCGAGGTGTCGCTGGGCTATCCGCGCGAGTGGAGCAAGCGGGGCAAGCCGCCGGTCCTGCTGAACCGGGTCCTCGCTACGCGGCCCGGGTCTTGAACGTCGACCGGTAGGCCTGCGGCGTGGTGCCGAGCCGGTGCCCGAAGTGGTGGCGCAGTGTGGCGGCGGTGCCGAAGCCGCAGCGCACCGCAATGGTGTCGACGCCCAGCTCCGACTCCTCCAGCAGCCGCCGGGCGAGCAGGACCCGCTGGTTGGTCAGCCAGTCGTGCGGGGTGGCACCCGTCTCGGCCCGGAACCTGCGGGCGAACGTCCGCGGTGCCATGTGGGCCTGCGCCGCCATCGTCTCGACGGAGTGCGGCCGGTCGAGGCTCGCCATCACCGCGGCCAGCACGGGCTGCAGGGTCTCACACTGGATCGGCTTGAGTGGCGTCTCGATGAACTGCGCCTGGCCGCCGTCACGGTGCGGCGGCATCACCATGCGGCGCGCGATCTGGGTGGCGACCGCCGAGCCCTGCTCCTGCCGGATGAGGTGCAGCCCGCAGTCGACCGCCGCCGCGGTGCCCGCGCTGGTGAGGATGTTGCCGTCGGCGACGTACAGGACGTCGGGGTCGACCTTGGCGGTCGGATAGCGGGCGGCGAGCCGGTCGGTGTGCCGCCAGTGGGTGGTGCAGCGCCGGCCGTCGAGCAGCCCCGCCGCGCCGAGGGCGAACGCCCCGGTGCACACGCTCATCACCCAGGCACCCCGGGCGTGCGCCCGGCGCAACACCTCGAGGACCTCCGGGTCCGGGTCCTGGTCGCCGTCGTCCGGCACCACGGCGACCAGGTCGGCGTCCTCCGCCGGGGACAGGTCGTGGCTGGGGGTCAGGGAGAACCCGGCATGGGTACGCACGGGACGCCCGCCCACGCTGCACACCGAGAACTCGTACGCGGGCAGCCCCTCGTCCGTGCGGTCGTAGCCGAACAGCTCGCAGAGCACGCCGAGCTCGAACACGGCGACCGGGGGGAGGGCAAGGACGGCGACCTTCTCCAGCATGGCCGTCAGCATACCGCGGCCGTGGCAGGATGTTGAAGATGTATGGCATTACTGCCACTGTCCGCCCGGCGCCGCCCGGACCAGACTGGAGGACGAGCAAACCCGGTGCGCACCGGCCACGAGCACTTCGCCGGACAAGGGTGTGACTGTCATGGAACTCGGAATTCTGCTGTTCTTCCTGCTCCTCGTGCTGGCCTCGGCGTCGGGCCTGACCGCCGACTCGCGCGACAGCGCCGACTGGAAGCCGACCTCCGACGGCCTGCGGGCCGCGCGGTGGTGACGCGCATGAGAAAGGTGGCGCGGTCCTCGCCCCGGACCGCGCCACCCGCCGTACCCGGGGTTCAGTTCCCGGACTGAGCCCCGGCCTCCTCGCCGGCACCGGCCTCGTGCTCGGCCTTACCGCCCTTGCCGGACTTGCCCGCGCCCGCGTCGTCGCCCGCACCGGCATCGTCGCCGGCACCCGCGTCGTCGCCCGCGCCGGCGTTGTCGCCCGCACCGGCGTTGTCACCAGCGTTGTCACCAGCGTTGTCACCAGCGTTGTCGCCGGCTTCATTGCCCGCACCGGCGTCGTCACCGGCTCCGGCGGCGGCCGCGGCGGCCTTGGCGTCGGTGAGCGTGAGGCAGGCCGTCAGCAGGGCCTCGCGGGCGGCGGTCACCGCGGCGTCGAGGTCCCCGGCGTTGCCCTGAGCGTTGCCGTTGCCCTGAGCGTTGCCGTTGCCCTGAGCGTTGTCGTCGCCCTGAGCGTTGCCGTTGCCGTTGCCGTTGCCGTCGCCCTGGGCATTGTCGTCGCCCTGGGCATTGTCGTCCTGCCCGGCGTCACCCTCGGCGGCGCTGCCCTTCTGGCCCGCACCCGCGTTGGCAGCGCCCTGGCCCATCTTCTTGGCGTACCGCTTCGCGATGGCCCGCTTCAGCCTCTTCGACTTGGGCTTGGCGGCGCCCGCCTGATCCCCCGCGGCACCGGCCTGGTCACCGGCACCCACCTCGTCCTGACCCGCCTGCTGCTGACCGGCCTCCTTGTCGGCGGCGGCCTGGTCGGCGGCGAACTGGTCGCACGACGCCTCGAGCAGCTCGGCGGAAGCGGCGGCAGCATCGGCCGCGCCCTGCTTCTGCTCCGGCTGCAATTGCTCGCCGTCACAGACGACCGAGCCGGCGTTGATCTCCAGTTTCTCGCACCCCGCGATGTCGAAGTTCTGGCCATCGACCACCACGATCTCCGCGGCCTTCGCCTGTTCGCCGGCGCTTGCGAACTGCAGGCCCGTTATGCCGCCTGCCACCAGCACCCCGGCGAAGACTGCGGCACCGATCGCCTTGCGGTTGACTCCGGTACCCCGTCGCTGACGCAGTCTCATCACCACTCCTCGTCATCGGACATCAAATGCGCGTTCGGGAGTCGATACGGGATCCGGGCACGAAGCGGTTCACCACTCGTGCGAATTTCCGCGGTTCAATTTCAGGCGGGTCAATTTCTCTTTTCTTTCCTTACGGATCTTGACCCTCCTCGCCCGGGGGCTCCCCCGATCGGGGCACTATGCTCGGAGGATGGCAGACACGATCAGCGCCGGCCCGCCGCGGCCGTACGGTCATGTCTGCCTCGCTTATGACGACCCGGCGACATTCCGGACGGCCGCGCGTGACTTTCTCGCCGAGGGTGCCGCCGCCGGGGAACGGGTCTGGTATCTGGCGTCGGAGCCGCCGCACGGCTGGGAGTTCCGGCCCGATCTGATCCGGCTCGGCGAGCACTACCCCGAGGGCGCCGTCATCGATCCCGCCCGCGGTCTCGAGGCGTACGCGGCGGCCACCTGCCAGGCCCTCGCGGACGGATACGCCGGGCTCCGGGTCGCCGCGGAGGTGACACCACTGGTGCGCACCCCGGCCCAGCTCGACGCCTTCGCCCGCTACGAGCACGTCGTCGACCGCTACATGCGTACCCACCCTTCGGGGCGCTGTGCGGCTTCGACCGCGCCGAGCTGGGCGCCGCGGTCATCGAGGAGCTCGCCTGCCTGCACCCGCAGTCGGATGCTCCGTTCCGGCTCTACGCGACCCCGCCGGCGCTCGCCGACGCCGGACTGGCGGGCGACCTGGACGAGGCCATCCGCGACCTGTTCGCCCGTACCCTCGAGCGGGCCGAGCTGCGCCCGGCCACCGGCGACCTGATGATCGACGCCGCCGGGCTGGCGTTCATCGACCACCACTCGCTGCTCGAGCTGGACGCGTACGCACGCCGGCGGGGCGTCACGGCGGTGTTGCGCACCCGACTGTTCAGCCCCGGACACCTCGCGGAGCTGCTGGGCCTGACCGCCCTGCGGGTGGAGGGCGGCCGATGAGGACGGGCGCGGCCGCCCGGCACCCCGGCTACTTCCACGCGGCGGTGGAGTACACCCACGACGACGACCTGCTCGCCGTCACCCTGCCGTTCCTGCTGGAGGGCGTCGCGAACGGCGAGCCGTCGATCGTGGCCTTCGGCGAGCGCACGGCCGGCCTGGTCCGGGCCGCGCTGCCCGCAGGCTCGGGCGTCGAGTTCCTGCCCGGCGGCGACATGTACGCCCGCCCCAGCTCGGCGATCCGGGCGTACCGCCGGCTGCTGGCCAGGCACGTGGCCGCCGGCGCGGCGCAGATCCGGATCATCGGCGAGATGCCGGTGTCCGCGTTCGGCAACACGTGGGATTGGTGGGCGCGCTACGAGTCGGCCATCAACCACGCATACGACGACTTCCCGCTCTGGAGCATGTGCGCGTACGACTCCCGCGTCACGCCCCCCGAGGTGCTGGCGGACGTGGCCCGTACCCACCCGCGGTACGCGATCGGCGCCGGCCTGCACGACGACAGTCCCGCGTACACCGAGCCCCGGGTCTTTCTGAGCGAGGACCGCCCGCCGGTGCCGGATCCGCTGCAGGCCGGGCCGCCCGCGGTGAGCCTGGTCGGCCCGACTCCGGGAGCCGCCCGCCGCGCGGTGCAAGCGGCGTGGCGGGGGCAGTTCCCGGCCGCGGACCTCGACGACCTCGTGGTCGCGGTGAGCGAGACGGTCACCAATGCGCTGCGGTACGGCCGCCCGCCGTTCCACCTGCGGGTCTGGGCCGGCGACGACCGCATCGTGGTGACCGTGTCGGACGCCGGCGCCGGACCCAAGAACCCGTTCGCGGGGCTCCTGCCGGCCACCGAGGCGGCCACCGGCGGCCGCGGTCTGTGGATCACCCACCAGTCCTGCAACCACGTGGCGGCCGTGACCAGCGACGAGGGCTGGACGATCCGCCTCATCGCCGGCAACCCCGCCGCCTGAGCCCCGGCCCGCGGATCCGCCGAACGTCGCGTGGCATGATGCGCGGGTGCTGCAGCCAGGCCGGCGACTCGGCGACCGCTACCGCCTCGACGCCCGGATCGGCGCCGGCGGCATGGGCGAGGTGTGGCGCGCGACCGACGAGGTGCTCGGCCGGGTCGTCGCCGTCAAGGTCATGCTGCCCGGGGTCGCCGACGATCCCGGCCTCGCCCGGCGGTTCCTGACCGAGGCGAAGGCCATGGCGGGCGTGAACCATCCCGCGGTCACCGCCATCCACGACTACGGCAGCAGCGGCGGGACGCCGTACCTGGTCATGGAGTTCGTCGACGGCGAGTCCCTGGCGCAGCTGCTGGGCCGCCACGGCCGGCTCACCGCCGCGCAGACCATGCAGCTCGTCGCCCGGGCGGCCGACGGCCTGCGGGCGGTGCACGAGCGCGGCATCGTGCACCGTGACATCAAGCCCGCCAACCTGCTGGTACGGCGTGACGGATCCGTGCTGATCACCGACTTCGGCATCGCGCGCCTGGCCGACGCCACGCCGCTGACCACCGCCGGGGCGATCTTGGGCACGCCGACCTACCTGGCGCCGGAGCAGGTGCTGGGGCGCCCCGCCAGTGCCCTCACCGATGTGTATTCATTGGGGCTCACCGCGTACGAGTGTCTCGCGGGTCATCGGCCGTTCACCGGCGACAACCCTTACGCGGTGGCTCTGCAACGCATCCAGAGCGCACCGCGGACGCTGGCGGGCGACCTGCCGGTGGCGGTCCTGGCGGTGGTCGAGCGGGCGCTGGCACCCGAACCCGGCGACCGCTGGCCCTCCGCGGCGGATCTCGCGGCAGCCGCCCGAGCCGCGGCCGCCACCCTCGCCGACCCGGACCAGGACCGCGCCCCCGCCGGCCCTGGCCGCCCCGGCGCGATGCCGGACCTGGGCCACGCCCCACTCGCCGGACCGGCGGATCATGGCGCGAAACAGCCGGACCGCGGCCGGATGCGACGAGGCCGGCGAGCCGTGCTGCTGACGACCGCCGCGGTGGTCGTGACGCTCGTCGGCTTCCTCGGCTTCCTCGGCTGGAAGGCCATGGGCGACGATCGCCACGAGGCCGATCCCGGTGGCCGGCCGGCATCAGGCCCTGGCGCGGCCGCCCCAAAGGGGTTCGGCGAGTGCGATGCGGGACTGTGCCCGGCGGCTCCCCTGTGCTGGGGCGGCATGGTGGCGATCAGCGGCAGGGCCATGCCGCCCGGCGCGGCCGACTGCGCCGGCGACCACTACTGGGAGACCTTCGCGGCCGTGCCGCTGCCGTCCGATGCCTCCGGCGTACGCCAGGACAAGCTGATCGGCCGCCCGGACGTGGCGGCGGCGTGCTCGGCCGCCGTCATGGCCCGGCGCAGCGAACACCCGGCGGCGACGACCGGGTGGCGGCGCGACGCCTGGCCGGTGCAAACGGGCGACACCTGGCTTCTGCACTGCATCGCCGGCTCGGACTCCGGCGAGACCAAGGGCGCGGTATTCCGGTAGACGGCTCAGAGGAAACGCCACAAGCGGTCCGGTGTGCCGCCGTCCCCGGCCTCGACGATCCGCTCGGCCCGCGTGACACAGAGGACCCGGCCGGTGGCCGCGTTCTGGATGCGGAAAGCGCCTGCCCCGCCGTAGCGAAGCCGCCACAGCCGGCCCAGCGGCAGACCGGTACGCGCGTTGCGCAGCTTGAAGCAGCCGTTGACCCGGTAGTCGGCTTCCCACAGGCAGTCGGGACCGCCTAGGCGCAGCCCGGTCGGCACGTGCTCGATGCCGCGCCGGCCGTCGGGGACGAACCACCACGACTGCGTACGGGGTCCGGCGTCGCCGAGCAGCCGGCCGCCGGCCACCGCACGGATCTGCTGAGTGCCGTCACCCATGTCGACCGGCTCCCAGGGCCCATCGGCACCGCCGTCCGGCGCCCACCGCCCGCCGGCCTCGCCGTCGGGCGACCAGAGCCGGCCGGTCTCGCCGTCCGGCGCCCACCGCCAGGTCAGGCCGGTGCCGGCGGATGCCACGTCGCGGATGGACAGCACGGCTCCGGTCCCCGCGTTCACGAGGCGGAACATCATGTCAGCGGGTACGCCGCGTGACGAGCCGCTGCAGCACGATGAACGCGAACAGCAGGATGCCGATGACGATCTTCGTCCACCAGGAGCTGAGCGTCCCCTGGAAGGTGATGATCGTCTGGATCAGGCCGAGCACGAGCACGCCCAGCACGGTGCCGACGAGGTATCCCGAGCCGCCGGTGAGCAGGACGCCGCCGATGACCACCGCGGCGATGGCGTCCAGCTCCATGCCCTGCGCGTGCAGGCTGTAGCCGGAGAGCATGTAGAAGCTGAGCAGGACACCGCCCAGCGACGAGCAGAAACCGCTGACCGTGTAGACCGCGATCCGGGTACGCCCGACCGGCAGCCCCATGAGCAGCGCCGAGTCCGCGTTGCCGCCGATCGCGTGGACGGTACGCCCGAAGCGCGTGTACGAGAGCACGTACGCGCCGGCGAGCACGACCACGAGCGCGATCACCACGCTGGTGGAGATGAACACGCCGGGGGCGAAGCGGATCCGTTCCTGGGCCATGGCGGTCCAGAACGGGTCCGTGATCGGGATGGAGTTGCGGTTGATCAGCAGCGACAGGCCGCGGGCCAGGAACATGCCGGCGAGCGTCGCGATGAACGGTTCCACCTTGAAGTAGTGGATGACCGCGCCCGTGCCGAGGCCGAGCGCGGTGCCCATGAGCAGGACCAGCGGCAGCACCACGACCGCCGGCCAGCCCGCGTGCAGCAGCGTGGCGGCGACGACCGTGGTGAGCGCGACGACCGCGCCCACCGAGAGGTCGATGCCGCCGGTCAGGATCACGAAGGTCATCCCGGCCGCGACGACGAGCAGGAACGCGTTGTCCACGAAGACGTTCAACAGGACCTGGGTGTCGGAGAAGTTCTCGTAGTTGCCGACGCCGGTGGCGTACATGGCGACCAGCAGGCCGAGGGTCACCAGGACCGGGACGTGGCGCCGGTCGGGGCCACGCCGGCGGCGCCGCGAGGGCGCGACGGTGGCGGGCTGGGGTGGGGCGCTGACGTCGATCATGCGGACGCTCCTACGGTCCGGCGGCGCAGGACCACGGCGCGGAAGGCGGCGGACTGGCTCAGGCAGAGCACGACCACCACGACCGCCTTGAACAGCAGGGTGGTCTCGGCCGGGATGCCGATCGTGTACGTGGTGATGTCGAGCGCGGAGATCAGGACGGCGCCCAGCACGCTGCCGGCCAGCGAGAAGCGGCCGCCGGTCAGGGCCGTACCGCCGATGACCACGGCGAGGATGGCGTCGAGCTCGATGAGGTTGCCGGCCGCGTTGCTGTCGGCGCTGGCCACGTTGGAGCTGAAGATCAGCCCGGCGACGGCGGCGCAGACGGCCGCGAAGACATACGCCATGATCGTCAGTCCGCGGGCCCGGATGCCGGCGAGGCGGCTGGCTGTGGGGCTGGCGCCCACCGCCTCGACCAGCACGCCGAGCGCGGAGCGGCGGGTGAGCACGGCGGCGGCCGCCACCACGGCGGCGACGACGAGCACCGACACCGGCAGGGTCAGGAAGTAGCCGGCGCCGATCACCCGGAAGGGCGGCGAGGAGACGTTGATGATCTGGCCACCGGTGAGCAGCTGGGCGATGCCTCGCCCGGCGACCATCAGGATCAGGGTGGCGATGATGGGCTGGATGCCGATCACCGACACGAGCACCCCGTTCCAGACGCCGAGGACCACGGCGAGGCCTATGGCGGCGGCGACGGCCGGCAGCATGCCGCCGACGCTGTCCTGGTGCGGCAGGTCGCCGATCATGAGGCAGGCGACGGCGCCGGCGATCGCCATGACCGAGCCGACCGAGAGGTCGATGCCGCCGGTGGCGATGACCACCGTCATGCCGAGCGCGACGAGCACCAGCGGCGTGCTCGAGCGCAGCACGTCGATCAGCGAACCGTAGAGGTGGCCGTCGTGCAGCGTGACGGAGAAGAACCGTGGTGCGAAGAAGACGTTGCTCACCAGCAACAGGACGAGGACGACGGCCGGCCAGAAGAGGCGGTGCCGGGTCAGGGCGGTCATGGGGTGGCTCCGCTCGCGATGGTCTGCATGATGCGGTCGGCGTCGACGCCGGCGGTGTTCTCGATCTCCTCGACGAGACGCCGGTCGCGCAGCACCTCGATCTTGTGGCTGAGCCGCAGCACCTCCTCCAGCTCGGCGCTGACGAAGAGCACGGCCATGCCGCCGCCGGCGAGCTCGACCAGGAGTTTCTGGATCTCGGCCTTGGCGCCGACGTCGATGCCGCGGGTGGGCTCGTCGACTATCAGCAGCCGCGGCTCGGTGATGAGCCAGCGGGCCAGCAGCACCTTCTGCTGGTTGCCACCGCTGAGGTTGCGGACCGCCGTCTCGGGGTCGGCGGGCCGGATGTCGAGCGCCTTGACGTACCGGGCGACGAGCTCGTCCTGGCGGCGCCGCGGCACCGGGCGCGCCCAGCCCCGGGCGGCCTGCAGGGCGAGCACGATGTTCTCGCGCACGCTGAGCTCGCCGATGATGCCCTCGGTGCGCCGGTTCTCCGACGAGAAGGCGATGCCGTGGTGCATGGCGGTCCGCGGGGCGCGCAGGGTGACCGGCTTGCCGTCGATCTCCACGCGGCCCGCGTCCGGCCGGTCGGCGCCGTAGAGCAGCCGCGCGACCTCGGTGCGGCCCGAGCCCAGCAGCCCGGCCAGCCCGACGATCTCCCCGCCGCGGATGGTCAGATCGAAGGGCTCGATGGCACCGGTACGGCCCAGCCCGTGCGCGGCGACCACCGGTTCACCGGAAGCCGCGGGCGTACGGGTCTGGTCGTCGAGCCGCTCGAGGACGGTCAGCTCCTTGCCGATCATCCTGGTGACCAGCTCCATCTGGGGCAGCTCGGCGGTCCGGTACTCGCCGATGAGCGTCCCGTTGCGCAGCACCGTCATCCGGTCGGCGATCTCGTAGACCTGGTCGAGGAAGTGGGAGACGAACAGGATCGCCACGCCGTCGCTCTTGAGCCGCCGCATCACCGCGAACAGCCGCTCGACCTCCGACGCGTCCAGGCTGGAGGTCGGCTCGTCGAGGATGAGGACCTTGGCCGAGATGTCCACCGCCCGCGCGATCGCCACCATCTGCTGGATCGCGAGCGAGTACGAGTGCAGCGGCGCCGAGACGTCGAGGTCGAGGTCCAGCCGGCGCAGCAGGCCGGCGGCGCGGCGGCGCATCTCGGCCCAGCGGATGCGGCCCAGCCGGCGCGGTTCGCGGCCGATGCAGACGTTCTCCGCCACCGACAGGTTCGGGCAGAGGTTGACCTCCTGGTAGACGGTGCTGACCCCGGCCTGCTGCGCCTGCAGCGGGCCGGCGAAGTGCACCGGCTCCCCGGCCAGCCGCACGTCGCCGCCGTCGATGCCGTAGACGCCGGTCAGCACCTTGATGAGGGTCGACTTGCCGGCGCCGTTCTCGCCCATGAGGGCGTGCACCTCGCCGGGGAACAGCCGGAAGTCGACGCCGTCGAGGGCGACGACTCCCGGGAAGCGCTTGCGGATGCCGGTCATCTCGAGGATCGGCCGGTCACTCATCGCCGGGCCCCTGTCAGTACTTGCGCCGGGGCAGGGCGGCCTTGGCCTGTTCCTGCGTGAAGGTGGTCTCCTCGGTGAGCACCCGCTGGGGCACCTGCTCGTCGGCGTTCACCTTCTTGACCAGGTCCATCAGCTGGGGGCCGAGCAGCGGGCTGCACTCCACGATGTAGTTGATCTTGCCGGTGGACAGCGCGGTCATGCCGTCCTTGACCGCGTCCACTGTGATGATCTTGATATCGGTGCCGGGCTTCTTGCCGGCCGCCTCGATCGCCTCGATGGCACCGAGGCCCATGTCGTCGTTGTGCGCGTACAGCACGTCGATGTCGGGGTAGGTCTTGAGGAACGCCTCCATGACCTCCTTGCCGTCCGTACGCGTGAACTGCCCGGTCTGCGAGGCGATCACCTTGAACTTCGGGTCGGCCTTGATGACGTCGGCGAAGCCCGCCTTGCGGTCGTTGGCCGGCGCCGCACCCGGCGTGCCCTGCAGCTCGACGATGTTCACCGGCTCGCTCTTGCCCTCGTACTCCTTGACCAGCCACTCCCCCGCCTTCTTGCCCTCGACGACGAAGTCCGAGCCGATGAAGGTCTTGTAGAGCGAGGTGTCCTGGGAGTCGACCGCACGGTCGGTGAGGATGACCGGGATGCCGGCGTCCTTGGCCTCCTTGAGGACGGTGTCCCAGCCGGACTCCACCACCGGCGAGAAGGCGATGACGTCGACGCGCTGGGCGATGAACGAGCGGATGGCCTTGATCTGGTTCTCCTGCTTGCCCTGCGCGTCGGAGAACTTGAGGTCGATGCCGGCGGAGGCCGCCGACTCCTGGACGGACTTCGTGTTGGCCGTACGCCAGCCGCTCTCGGCGCCGACCTGGGAGAAGCCGAGCGTGATCTTGTCTCCGCCGCCGCCGGAGCCGGCGTCCCCGCCGCAGCCGGCGAGGCCGGTCACCGCCAGAGCGCCGGCGAGCAGCGCCGCGGTCCACTTCCGGGACATGGTGCCTCCTGGAGTCTCACTTGTTAGCGTTCACAATTTGAATGTCGAGGGTGCGTCGCATCGTCGGGGTCGAAGGGAACAGTTCGTCCGCGCCAGAAACGCCCACTGCGGGAGAAGACGCCACGGCAACAAGGCCGCTCAATGTCATGTCGTGCGTCACAGGGCGCGTTTCTGGAGTGTTACCGCTCTCAACCCGGACGTCAAGAGGGCAGCGCGGATCTACACTGTGACCGGCCACAACGTGAGATCGACGAGGGGTGCCGCGTGCCATCGAAGAAGCGGGTCACGGTCATGCGTGACGTCGCCAAACTCGCCGGGGTCTCCCACCAGACCGTGTCGCGGGTCCTCAACGAACACCCCAACGTCAAGCAGGAGACCCGGACCCGGGTCCTCGAGGCCATGCAGTCGCTGAACTACCGCCGCAACCTCGCGGCGCGGACCCTGGTCACCCGGCGCTCGCACACCCTGGGCCTGATCGGCTTCGAGACCACGCTGTTCGGCCCGGCCTCCATGCTGTACGGCATCGAGGACGCCGCCCGTACGGCCGGCTACCTGGTCAGCATCGCCACGGTCCGCAACCTGGAACGCCGCGAGGTGCTCGACGCCGTGGACCGCCTCTCGCAGCACGCCGTCGACGGCATCATCGCGATCGCGCCGAAGCCCGCGGTGACCAACGGGCTGCTCCAGGCGCCGTCCGGCCTCTACTGTGTCGCCGTCGGCGGGGCCGGGGACCCGGACGCCGTCCCCACCGTCCGCATCGACAACGCCGCCGGCGCCCGGCTCGCCACCCGGCACCTGCTCGACCTCGGCCACCGGACCGTGCACCACGTCGCCGGCCCGCACGACTGGCCCGAGGCCCAGGAGCGGGTCATGGGCTGGCGCGACACCCTGTACGAGGCGGGCGCGCCGGTGCCGCCGGTCACGTTCGACTCCTGGAACGCCGAGTGGGGCCACCGCCGCGGCCAGGAGCTGGCCCGTGACCGCTCGGTCACGGCGATCTTCTGTGCCAATGACCGCATCGCCCTCGGCGTGCTGCGGGCGCTGCACGAGGCGGGCCGCAAGGTGCCGGAGGAGGTCAGCGTCGTGGGCTTCGACGACATGCCGGACTCCGGCTTCTTCATGCCCCCGCTCACCACGGTGCGGCAGGACTTCGCGGAGATGGGGCGCCGCAGCCTGACGCTGCTGCTCGAGCACATGTCCGACGCGGAGGACCCCGGGCCGCCCGCGCACATCGTGGTCTCCCCCGAGCTCGTCGTCCGCGGCAGCACCGCCCCGCCGCCCGGGTGAGCCCGGCCGGTCACAGCGCCGGCCGTACCGTGAAGGCATCGCCGCGGCGACCGAGGTCCAAGCGGGAGCGGTGCAGCGACAGGTAGCGATCGGGGTAGTTTTCCGAACGCAGCGCGACGCTGCCCGCAAGGCCCCCGCCGACCGGGCAGAACGTCGCGTCCGCGGCGTAGCGGGCCGAGCCGTCGCGCCGGTCGAGCCAGACGTGCCAGTCGCGGTGCCGCAGGAAGTGGCCCGGATAGTTGACCGACTCGAACGACACGCACGAGCCGTCGGCGAGCCCGGCCCGCACGGTGAAGCTCGAGTCGGCACGGTCCAGGGCGGAGCTGTCCGCGCCGATCCGGTCGACCCGGCCGCGGTAGTCGCGGTGCCGCACCCGGAAGCCGGCGAGCCCGGCCGGCTCGAGGCCGATCACGGCGCCGATCGCGAACGGGCCGCGCCGCTGCGGGACGGCACCGGTCGCCGCCCGGGACGGCGGCGACGAGGACTCGCCGGCCAGTCTCCGTTCGGACAGGGAACGGCGGACCACGGCGGAACCGGGCGGCGGCGACGTGGTCGGTGGGTCAACCGGCGAGGCGGAGTCCGTCGCCATCGGCGGCATCGTGACGAAGCGCGGCGTGCCGACCGGCGCCGGGCGGTCCATCCGGAGGGCCATGACGCCGAGCACGGCGAGCACCGCGAGAGCTGCGCAGGTCGCGATGGCGGACCGCTGGCGGGACGGGGCCGATTCCTCGGGAACGACGGCGGGCTCGGGCACCGAGGCGGTCGCCGCGGCGAGGAACGAGTCGGGCAGCGGGGCGGGGGCGCCGGAGACCGGGCGATGCGGGGGCAGCCAGCCGCCCACACGCAGGGGCGGCCGGTACTCATCCTCTGTGGACATGCACTTCCGTTCCGGGGGGCGTCGGACGCGAAACGCGCCCCGCCATGATCGGGGCACATGCGGCAGAAGGCAAGAGGTGACCTCCTTCCGTCTAGCCGTCGGGGAACAGGCGGGCGTAGTCCGCGTAGCCGGTGGCGACGTCGACCTGGGCCCAGAAGCGGTGGTAGGTGAAGGTGGGTGCCGGGCCGCCGTCCAGGTACGCCTGGACCTTCGGCCAGTCCGGGTCCCGCTTGTAGAAGGAGCGGATGTCCACGAAGGACACGCCCGGCTTGATGACATCGCCGTTCGGCATCCTGCCGCTCCAGCCCGGCGGGATGTAGATGCCCTGACCGGTCGCCGGGTCGTAGACGTCGTCCATGCGGTTGTAGTCGGCGCGGGTCTCGGTCACCGACACGCCCTTGCCGTCCTTGTACGCCCAGATCGCGTCGAGCAGCCCCTTGGCGGCGGTCTTCGCCCGGGTGTTGCCGGACTTGGCGGCGTAGTACGTGAGCAGCTTGGCGTACGAGCCGGCGACACCGAGGTCCTGACCGCGGCTGGTGACCTCGACGTGCAGACCCGTGTTGGCGGACGGGCTCGAGGGATTCCAGGTGGCCGGCTTCCCGGTCCACGCCAGGTCGGACGGGATCGCGAAGGTGCCCGCGCCGCCGACCGTGGTGTTGTCCAGCGCCCAGGGGACCCACTTGTCCAGCACCGACTTCGCCTTGGCGTCACCGGTCAGGTAGTAGTACTCGGCGAGCCGCTCCAGCGACCACGTCTGCATGCCGAACCAGCGGTTGGACGGCGGGTCGGCGTACACCGGGGCTTCGACGTAGGCCAGGCCGTGGAATGTCGGCGTGCCCGCCGGGGGCGCCTGGTAGGAGCCGTTCCAGCTGTTCGTCGCGCCACCGGCGATGCCGCCCTCGGCCGACTGCAGCCACTGGTAGAACTCCAGCTGCCGGTTGAGGCCGGCCTGCCAGTCCGCCTTGGCCGTCGAGGACCGCGGCGTGAGAGCGCCGACATTGGAGAGTACGTACGCAGCCAGCGGATTCTGATAGCCGAAGTGACTGGTGCTGGACCCGATCCGCCAGGCCCAGCCGGCCTGCGTGTCGGTGGCCCCGCCCCACGCGTAGTACCAGGACATGAGGTTGTTCGAGCTGCTCTTGCCCGTACCCGCGGGGCAGGAGGTGGAGGTGCAGCCCGGGTTCTTGAAGTACTTGTCGTAGAACGAGTAGCGCAGATAGTCGCCCAGCTTCGCGGCATTGGCCACGGCGGTGGAGACCTGCGACGCCTTGCCCTGCTCGGTCGCCCAGGTGAGCGCCCAGTACGCCGCCTGCACCGCGCGCGAGTCCGCGTCCGGCGCGTTGGTGTACTTCCACTGCTTGGCGTACGACGCGTCCTTGGTGAACAGGTCGAGGTAGCCGTTGGGGCCGCCGTACTCGAACGTGTCGCAGGACGGCTGGGGCACGGTCTCGAACGTCGACTCCTGCGGTCCGCGCTGGAAGGTGTTGATGTACGCGACCCGCGAGGTCCCGTCCCCGCAGTGCCCGAAGCCGTACGTGTTGTCCACGTCCAGAAGCCAGTGCGTCCCGTAGACGTCCGAGGTGCCGTACGTGGACTTCAGCTCATTCGCCAGCGGGTCCTGCCCCACGGCGACGCTTCCGTCCAGCTGCGACGGGTACGACGAGGGTTGCGGATGCTCGGCGGCGTACGTGGCCGGCTTCGACGGGTCGTACTTGTCGTTGGTGGGCTGGTCGGCGTGTGACGGGATGAGGTACTTCTCCATCGTCTGCCACGCCGTGTTGAACGGCGTCCACTCGCCCGTGACCTGGCCGTGCTCCGCCTCCAGCCACAGCCAGTAGCTGAACGCCTCGGAGGTGGTCTCGTGGCCCTGGTCGGGCGCCTCGTCGATCAGGGTCTCGATCGAGTGGTACGGCACGCCCTCGGGGCTGAAGTAGCCGTTGGCCGGGTTCTTGATGTCCTGGTAGAGCTGGGCGAACCGGCCGTCGGCGCTGCCCTCGGCCACCACGAGCGCGGTAACGGTGGCGGCTGTCAGCCCGGTGCCGCCCGCGGTGAACGTCGCCGAGGTGCCCGGCTCGGCACCGGCGGTGGCCGACACGGTCACGGACTGCCCGGTGTTCCAGGTGGACGGCGTGAAAGTGAGCGAGGCCGGGGCGGCGGAGACGGTGGTGGCTCCAGCCGCACGGGCGATCGTCACCGTGGTGGTCGAGGCCGGCGCCTTGGACAGCGCGACCTTGAACGTCGCGGTCTTGCCGGGCGACACCGTGACGGAAGTGGCGTCGGCGACGACCGACGGGTTCGCCGACGCGTCGACGAAGACCGGCACATCGGCCGTCTCGCTGGTCATGCCGGTCGAGTCGTAGGCGATCGCCTGCAAGTGGTACGCCGCGGTCTGCGCCGGCACGCCGCTCCACGTGTAGCTGTACGGCGCGGACGTGTCGGTCCCCAGCAACAGGCCGTCGTGGTAGAAATCGACCTTGCCGACGGTCCGGCCGCTCGCCGCCGTGGCCGTGGCCGCGATCGGGATCGACGCCGGGGCTGTGTAGCGGGTGTTCGCGGCGGGACTGCTGATCGCCACGGTCGGCTTGGCCACCGTCTCGTTGCAGCGCATGCCGTTCAGCGTGAACGCGGCCGGCACCGGGTTCGCCGACGTGAACGTGCCGTTGAAGCCGGTGCTGACGCTCGCGCCGGTGCCCAGGGTGCCGTTCCAGGCGGCGTTGGTCACCGTAACGTGGGCGCCGCTCTGGGCGTACGTGCCGTTCCAGCCCTGGGTGACGCGCTGGCCGGCGTCCGGAAAGTCGTACTCCAGGCGCCAGCCGGTGACCGGGTCGCCGGTGTTGGTGATCGCGATGTCGCCGGTGAAGCCGCCGTTCCACTGGCTGGCGACGCGGTAGACGACGGTGCAGGCCGCCGCGGCCTGCGCGGGTGGCGCGGCGGCGGTGATGGCGAGGCCGGCGCCGAGGAGCGCGGCGGCGCAGGCCGCAAGGGCCCTTCTTGCTTTCTGTCTCATGGGGTTCCCTTCCGGAGGTCGGCGTAGAGGATGCCGCGGCCGTTGGTGCCGAGGTAGACGCGGCCGTAGACGCGGGGGTCGCCGGCGAGCGCGTCGCCCGCGTTGCCGTACCGATGGGCGTCGTCGTTGATCCGGACCCAGGCCGTGCCGGCGTCGTCCGAGCGGAACACCCCGGCGACGCCCGCGACGGTGCCGACGAGGAAGACCGCGGGGTACGACGCCCCGGGCGCCGCCTTGCCGAACGCCACGTTGATGCCCGACGTGACGGTGGCGACCTTGGTGAACGTCACACCGGAGTCGATCGAGCGCAGCAACCCGGTCTCCCCCGCGAGCCAGACCTCGCCGGCCCTGCCGGGTACGGCGTGGAAGTGCACGCGTCCCGACGCAGGCATCGCGGCCACCGACGCGGTGAAGGACGCGCCGCCGTCGCGGCTGACGAAGAACCGGCCGGCGGCGTACCCATAGAAGGTCCGGGGATCGGCTCGGTCCGATTCGACCTTCGCGCCGGCGGGGATGCCGGCCGACCGGGTCCAGGAACTGCCGCGGGTGGCCGAATAGTGCACGTCCGTGCCGGCGGGCGCCCAGACGAAGGCCCCCGCGTCGGCGGAGACGGCGATGGTGCCGCCGCCGGTGACGCCCGGCGGTTCCTGACCCTGGTACCACGTCTTGCCGCCATCGGCGGATACGCCGAGGTGCGGTGCCGCGTCGGCGTTGCCCACACGAGCGAAGACCGCGGGGCTGCCCTCGGCGAAGTCCAGGCTGGTGTTGCTGCTCAGGCTCGGAGTGTCGTGGAAGCCGGCGGGCACGGTGCCGAGGTCGGCGTGGTGGAAGCCGCCGATGTCACCGAGCGCGCTGACCAGCGGGGCGCCCGAGGGCGGGCTGGCCAGGTCGAGGACCGCGGTCTCCTCCAGGCCCCGGGCCATCGGTTTGATCGTGAACGGGGTGCCGCGGTCCCAGTCGGTGAGCCGGGTGGTGCCGTACACGGTGGCTCCGGTGCCGTAGAGCAGCCGGTCCGAGTCGAAGGGGTCGATCTCCACCGACTCGTTCATCCAGCCCAGCTTCGGGGCGGACTCGGGCGGCTGCGGGCTGGTGTTGAAGTCCAGCCACGGGTCCTCCGAGATGTCCATGGTGTAGCGCTTCGACCGGCTCGGATAGCTGGTGTAGTCCCAGATCCGCGTCCAGGTCGTGCCGTTGTCGGTACTACGGAAGAAGATCGCGTCCGGCCACCACGAGACCTGGGTGGCGACCATGAGCGTGCCCGGGTGCTGCCGGTCCACGGTGAGGCCGGAGTAGCCGAAGTAGAGGTCGTCGCCGGCACTGAGCTGGACCGGGCTGACGTCGGTCCACTGCCCCGTGACGGTGTTCAGCCGGTACACCTGACCCTTGCCGCCGTCGTACGGGCCGCCGGTGTCACTGGTGGCGATGTAGAGGTAGTGGCCGACGGGGTCGAGCACGCCCTTGTGCGGGAGGTAGCCCGTGGGCTGGCCGGGGACCCGCGACCAGGTGGCGCCGCCGTCGGCGGAGCGGTAGACCGGATTCTGCTTGTCCGCCACGCCCACGTAGACGTCGCGGCTCGCGTCGTCGAAGGTGACCCAGGTCAGGCCCTGGTTCTGGCTCAGGTATCCGCTGGTGTCGCCGGGGTCCTGAACGTAGGTGCCGGCGTTGGGGAACGCCGTGACCTTGGACCAGGTACGGCCGTAGTCGGTGCTGCGCCAGAGGCCGTTTCCGCCCTCCGCGGCGAAGTAGACGGTGCGGTGGTCGTGCGGATCGACGGCGAGCCGTTCGCCCATGCCGCGGCCGGGCATGTTGCCCCCGTTCTTGAACGGCAGCGCGGTGGCCTGCCAGGTGGCGCCGCGGTCGGCGGAGCGCAGGATCGCGCCGTTGTTCGGGTCCCAGCCGTTGGTGTACATGCCGACGGCCGCGTACACCCGGTCGGCGTCGACCGGATCGGCGGCGATGCTCAGCACGCCGTTGTAGCCCCAGTCGTCCTGGCCGACCCAGTCGAGCAGCGGCGTCCAGCTACGGCCCGCCGGGTTCCAGCGGTACGCCCCGCCGATGTCCGTACGGGCGTAGATCAGGTTCTTCTCGGCCCGACTGAAGACCAGTCCGGGGACGAAGCCGCCGCCGTCGATCCGCACGTTCTTCCAGGCGTACGTGTCGGACCGGACGGCGGGCTCGGGACGGGGGACGGCCTGCCCGGCCGGCGCGACGGCGCCGGCCAGGCAGAGGGTGGCCAGGAAAGCGGCGAACGGTGGGGGAAGCACGGGGATCCTCTCGAGGGACGTCGCGACGCCGGGGATTACGCCATCGATGGACATCTCTGATGGGAGCGCTCCCATGAATGTGGGCCGTGTTCATCCGGAAGTCAAGAGCCCGAAACAAACCCATCGGTGGGGGTCGATGTTGACAGCACTGAACCGAGTAGGTAGACACAGGACTGTCCGCCGTCGTGGGAGCGCTTCCGCACGATGGAACGCCATCGCTCTCCCATCGAAAGGCGCCCCTGAGCACCGCCTGAGGAGGACTTCCATGAGGAAACGCAGACTGTTCGGCGGCGTGACTGCCTTCGCGGCCGCCGTCGCGGCGATGACAACGTTGGCAGCACCGTCGGCGCAGGCCGCCGCCGGTTTCACCGTCCGTGGCTCGCAGATCCTGGACGCCAACGACAACGCATTCGTGATGCGCGGCGTCAACCACGCCCACACCTGGTACCCGGACAAGCTGGGCTCGCTCGCCGACATCAAGGCGCTGGGCGCCAACACCGTCCGGGTGGTGCTCAGCAGCGGCGACCGCTGGACCCGAAACGACGCCGCCGACGTCACCAACGTGATCAGCCAGTGCAAGGCCAACCGGCTGATCTGCGTCCTCGAGGTGCACGACACCACGGGGTACGGCGAGGATGCCGCCGCCACCACCCTTGCCCACGCGGTCGACTACTGGATCGGCATCAGGAGCGCCCTGGCCGGTCAGGAGCGCTACGTCATGCTCAACATCGGCAACGAGCCGTACGGCAACACCGACCCGGCCGGCTGGGTCACCGACACGAAGAACGCGATCACCCGGCTGCGGGCGGCCGGGTTCGAGCACTCGATCATGGTGGACGCCCCCAACTGGGGCCAGGACTGGTCGTTCACCATGCGCGACAACGCCGCCTCGGTCTTCGCCACGGACCCGCAGCGCAACACCATCTTCTCGATCCACATGTACGGCGTCTTCGACACGGCCGCCGAGATCACCGACTACCTCGGCCGGTTCCGGGCGGCCGGGCTGCCGATCGTGGTCGGCGAGTTCGGCTTCAACCACTCCGACGGCGACCCGGACGAGGACACCGTCATGGCCACCGCCCAGGCCCAGGGCATCGGCTACCTCGGATGGTCGTGGAGCGGCAACGGCGGCGGCGTCGAATACCTCGACCTCGTCACGAACTTCGACGCCGGCCTGCTGACCTCCTGGGGTGAGCGGCTCTTCAACGGCCCGAACGGCATCAAGGCCACGTCCCGCGAGGCCACCGTCTACGGGACCCCACCCTCGTCACCCCCGGTCAGGGCCTGCACCGCCACGTACGCGACCACCGGCCAATGGACCGGCGGCTTCCAGGGCGCGGTCACGGTCAAGGCCGGGACCGCCCCGATCAGCTCCTGGACCGTCACCTGGACGTGGCCCGACGGCCAGCGCTTCACCAACACGTGGAACGCGGCCGTGACGACCTCCGGCGACGCGGTGACCGCCCGATCGCTGTCGTACAACGGCTCGCTGCCCGCGGGCGGGAGCACGAGCTGGGGCTTCACGGCCGCGTGGACCGGCCGGAACACCGCGCCGGCGGCGACCTGCACAGCCGCCTGGAAGCGCCCGCGGGAGGGCCGGTGAGGTCCGGGAACGGCCCTCCCACGGGCGAACACCCCTTCAGTGCTCCGCCGGGCCGGAAAGGTTGCCCGCGTTCCCCACATTTCTTTCAGGCCGGCGGCGCCGGGGATTCCGCGCCGGGCACGAGCAGCCGCGGACGGCCCGTACCGTCGGCGGGAACCGACCAGACCGCCGGAGTGCCGGCGCTGTCCCGCAGGGTGTACGCGGGCGTCGCGCCGTCGAGCCACGCCGCCCGGTCGTCGACGCTCGCCGTCTCGGCGGTCCCCACCACGTCCATCGACGCCAGGTCGAGCACCGACAGCCGCCGGCCCCGCGCCTGAACTCGAACATCTCCATGGCCGCCGGCTCGGCGCAGGAGCGGTGGCTGCGCACCGACAGCGGTACGGGAACCTGTCACTGATCCCGGCGCAGCCGGTAGTACACGAATCCCTCACGGGTGACGCCGCCGTCGGGGGTGAACCCGGCGGCGGCACAGCACGCGCGGCTCGGCGCGTTGCCCTTATCGATGCCGCAGAAGAACTCATCCACATCGGACAGCTCGGCGTTGTCGACGACCGCTCGCAGCAGGGCCCGGCCGCGGCCCTCGTGCCAGCGCCGCGGGTCGACCACGAAGGCGAGGCCCATGGAGCGGCGGCCGCGACCGTCGGCGTACACGTCGCCGCCGATGAAACCCACCTCGCCGGCCGCGTCCACGCCGAACCACGCGTGGCAGCGCAGCACCAGGTGGCCCCGGAACACCTCACCGCCGCCGCGCTCGGCGATCGCGAGCATGCGGGGCAACCAGTCCCGCCCGCCCAGGTAGTGCTGCACCTGGGGATGGTCGAACCAGGGCGCCGCGGAGTCCGCCAGCATTGTGGTCGGCGGGACCAGCCTCATGCGCACATCATGCCGGTACGCGCAAGCCGGCGGTGCTGTTGTCCCTCCATAGTGGTGGGTGTGGCGGGACCCGGCCGCCCCACGGGGGAAGGGCGGCCGGGCCGGTCTCCGCCAGGCCTCAGAGGGCCAGGCGTTGCCCCGGGAAGATGAGGTTCGGGTTGCCACCGATCTCACCGCGGTTCAGCTGGTACAGCGCGCGCCAGCCGCCCTTGACGTGGTGGCTGCTCGCGATCTTCGCCAGGGTGTCGCCGGAGCGCACGGTGTAGGACTTGCCGGTCGCGTGCGCCGGCGTGCTCTTGCGCGTCGTGCTCCTGTGCGTCGTGCTCCTGTGCGTCGTGCTCCTGTGCGTCGTGCTCCTGTGCGAGGACGACTTCGACGAGGCCCCGGACGTGTTCCTGCCCGAGTAGGACTTCGAGGAGCCGGCCTTCCTGCCGCACACCGGCCAGGCGCCGATGCCCTGGCCGTCGAGGACCTTCTCGGCGATGCGGATCTGCTCCGCGCGGCTCGCCTTGTTCGCCGTGCTCGCGTACTTGCCGCCGCCGTACGCCTTCCAGGTGCTGCGGCTGAACTGCAGGCCGCCGTAGAAGCCGTTGCCGGTGCTGATGCTCCAGTTGCCGCCGGACTCGCACTGCGCGACGGCGTCCCAGTTCACACTGGACCTGGCCGCTGCCGGCGATGCCGGGCCCAGCAGGGCGGCGGTGCCGGCCGCGCCCGCGACCACCAGGCCGAGGGCACGCAGGGACTGCTTGCGGATCTGTGCCATGAAAGGAAACCTCCACGCCTGCGAGGTCAGCTGTCGGGTTCGGGCCGAGGAGCCCGGCCGCGTGTGGCGGCTTCACCCCGAGGCGCGGCTTGCGCGCCGTGGAACCTGTGGGTCCCCCGCTCCATGCCTGTCGGTTGAGGTCCCGGCCCGGTCGGCGGCAGGACTCGGCGTTACCGACCGCGGGGCCCGCATCTGCGGACCGGCCGACCGTAGCCACTTCCCCCCGGGCGATCGCAAACTTCCGGGGCCGAACGTGACGTTGTTTACACCCTTGCGACCGGATTGATCTTTCTCCGAGGTGTCGTTCGAACCGGGATAATCACCGCGAAGCGGGCCATCGGCCGTACCGTTGGATCATGGAAGATCCTGCCGTCGCCGTCCGCGCCCGGCTCCTCGAGATCACCGGGCCCGAACCCGGTGGGCCGGAATGCGCGCTGCTCGTCAGGCTGCTGACGTCGTACACCGTCAAGACGCCGCCGGCTCTGGAGCGGCTGGCCGAGGCTCTGGCCGCCGGGGACCTCGCCGCCGTCCAGGACCAGGCACACGCCCTCAAGGGATCGGCGGCCAACATCGGCGCCGCCGAGCTGACCGATCTCTTCGGCGAGCTGGAGGACGCGGCGCGCGACGGCCACCTCCTGGAACCCCGGGCGACGCTGGACCGCATCCACGGCGCCTACGGCCGGGTGGCACCGGTGTGCACCCGCATCGCCGGTGACCTTCAGCAGGAGGCCGTGCGTTGACCGAGAGGGATCATTCGTCCCACCAGTTCGCCGGCGCCGTCGCGCTCACGTTCTCGGCCAGGAGGCTCTGCAGGACACTGGCCAGGACGCTCGGCTGTGCCGGCTTCTCGAGGTACGGCGCATCCGGCCGCACGAGCCCCTGGGCCAGGGCGACATGCCGGGGGATCCCGCTGATGTAGATCACGTGCATGCGGGGATACACGGCGCTGATGGCCCGGGCGAGGTCGCCCCGGCTGTCTC
This sequence comes from Actinoplanes sp. NPDC051475, assembly GCF_040689425.1. Lineage (NCBI taxonomy): Bacteria > Bacillati > Actinomycetota > Actinomycetes > Micromonosporales > Micromonosporaceae > Actinoplanes > Actinoplanes sp. NPDC051475. Next base: position 53,788 of record NZ_JBFAZZ010000025.1, on the reverse strand, counting down.
CGGGCAACGACAGGTCGGCGATGAGGGCGTCGATCCGGCCCTCCTGCTCCCGGCACACCTGCATGGCCGACTCCTGGTCCAGCGCGGTGAAGACGCGGAAGCCCCGGGCGGCGAGCATGTGGGCCGTGGTCTCGAGGACGTCGGCGTCGTCGTCGACCATCAGGACCGTGGCGTGACCGGAAAGGTTCGTCATTCTCGCCTCCTTGCGACCCAGCCTAAGTGCACGAACCGTGCCGCGACCGGCGTTTGTGCCGGTGGGTCACGGGACGGGCAGGGTCGGCAGCAGGGCCACCCGCAGCCCGAGCCGCAACGCGGCCAGCATGAGGGTCCCCGAGTCGGTCAGCGGCTCGAGTTCCGGCGCCCGGGACGGCTCCCGCAGGCCGAACGCATACCAGCCGCCGTCGCTGGTCGGGCCGATCACCGCATCGAAGCTGCGCAACAGCCCGTAGGCGTCACCCAGCAACCGCGCGCTCACCTCCGCCGCGATCACCAGGTAGGCACTCCCGCTCCCGGGGCCGGGGGGCGAGAGCCGCGAGTCACAGCGGAAGAACCGTCGAGTCCGGGTCATGCCCCGGTAGTGGCCGCCGGCGCCCGGAAGGTTGCCTGCCTGGGCGAGAAACCTACAGCCGGATCCATTCCGTCGCCGTCGTCACCGACTCCAGCACCGCGGCCAGTGGTTCGACCCCGAGGCCCGGGCCCGCCGGCACCGGCAGGTGGCCGTTCTCGAGCACGAAGGGCGCGGTGAGGTCGGTGGCGAAGTAGCGGTCCGAGGCCGAAGTGTCGCCGGGCAGTGTGAAGCCCGGCAGGGCGGCGAGGGCGACGTTCGCCGCCCGCCCCAGCCCGGTCTCCAGCATGCCCCCGCACCACACCGGTACACCGTGCGCCACGCACACGTCGTGGATCCGCCGCGCCTCCAGGTAGCCGCCGACCCGGCCGGGCTTCACGTTGACCACCGAGCACGCGCCGAGCGTGATCGCGGCCGCGGCGACCCGGGCCGAGGTGATCGACTCGTCCAGGCACACCGGCGTGGTGATGAGCTTGGCCAGCTCCGCGTGCCCGAGGACGTCCTCCTCGTCCAGCGGTTGCTCGATCAGCAACAGCCCGAACGGGTCCAGCCGGCCCAGGTGCCGCGCGTCGGCGAGCGTGTACGCGGTGTTGGCGTCCACCTGCATCAGCACCTCGTCGCCGAAGCGCTCGCGGACGGCGCGGACCGGCTCGACGTCCCAGCCCGGCTGGATCTTGAGCTTGATCCGGACGTAGCCGGCGGCCAGGTAGCCGCCCACCGCGTCGAGCAGCTCCGCGATCGAGCCCATGATGCCGACGGACACCCCGCACGGCACGCGGTCGCGGACGGCGCCCAGCTCGCGGGCCAGCGACCGGCCCTCGGCGCGCAGCTCGGCGTCGAGGACCGCGGTCTCCACCGCCGCCTTGGCCATGCGGTGGCCCTTGAACGGGGCGAGGACGGGCGCGACCCGGTGGGCGTCGAGCCGGGGCGCGGCCGCGAGCGCCGGCACCAGGTAGCGGCGCAGCACGTCCGCGGCGGCCTCGGTGTACTCGCTCGAGTAGCGCGGGTCGGCCATCGCCACGCACTCGCCCCAGCCCTCGGCCCGGTCCGTGACCACCCGCAGCAGCAGCACGTCGCGGGCGGTCTCGGTGCCGAACGAGGTACGGAACGGCGCGACCAGCGGCATGGCGATGCGGCGCAGCTCGATGCCCTCCAGCTTCATGACGACCTCACAGGGACGCCGGCGAGCTTCACGAGGGCCTCCTCAGGACGTACCAGCCGGTGCGGTCGAAACCGGTGACGCGGGCGCCGGTGGCGAGCAGCGCGGACAGGGTCGCCCGGACCGCGAACCGCCACCGCCGGGCCTCCCCGGGCTCGCGGCGCCGCAGCCTCTCGACGTCCGGCGGCACGGCGACGAGGAGCTTGCCGGCGTCGAGACTGCCCGGCACCCCGGTCCGGTCCAGGGCGACCACCGCGCCGGAGGTGTCGTCACGCAGCGGCGTCGGCCGCGTCAGGTCCCAGCGTACGAGGAGCCGGTCCGACACGTCGTCGCCGTTGATCCGATCGTGCATCGCGCCGTAGAAGTTCGGCAGGTACTCCTCCACGACCGCGCCCAGCTTCGCCAGGTTGAAGTAGGCGTTCCGGGCGACGAGGGGGTCGAAGGTCCAGCTGATGGTGGTGGCGCCGTTCTCCAGCGCCCAGGACCGCTGGTGCTGTTTGAGGGCGTACCCGATGCTGCGGCCCATGGCCTCGGGCGCCACCCCCGCGATGTGGCTGTGCAGCTCGCGGGTGCCCGGCGCGCCGAAGAAACCGACGCAGGCGCCGAGCAGGGCGGCGCCGTCGTAGGCGGCGGCCACGTAGTTGCCCGACTTCGCCAGCGCGCGCAGCAGCTCAGTGCTCAGCAACGGCGTTCCGGCGTCCTGCTGCCAGATCGCGCCGAACAGGCGGTCGACGGCGGCCAGCTCGTCGAGCTCGCTCACCGTGCGCACCTCGACGCTCATGCTCGCAGCCGGTCCGCGATCAGGCCCGCGACCAGGGCGGCCCGCGGGAGCAGGTCGGGTACGAGCACGTGTTCGTCGTCGGCGTGTGCGCCGCCGCCGACCGCGCCCAGGCCGTCGAGGGTGGGCGTACCGATGCCGGCGGTGAAGTTGCCGTCGGAGCCGCCACCCACCGCCGCGGTTGCCGGCTCGGGAAGGCCGAGGTCCGCGGCCACCCGCACCGCGCGGGCGAACAGCGACGCCGTCGCCGACGCCTCCATCGGGGGCCGGTTGGGGCCACCGAGGATCTCCAGGGCCGCACCCGGCAGGATCGGCCGCAGGGCGTGCATCGCGGCATCGATCCGCTGCTGCTCGGCGGTGTCGCGGACGCGGACGTCCACGGCGACCTCCCCGGCCGCGGGTACCGTGTTCTCCGACGTGCCCGCGGCGAGCAGGGTCGGCGTCACGGTCGTGCCCCGCGCCGGGTCGGCGAGCGCCGCGACGGCCAGCACCTGGTGCGCCAGCTCGACGGTGGCGCTGACGCCCCGCTCGGGCTCCAGACCGGCGTGCGCGGCCCGGCCGTGGACGCGTACCCGGTAACGGGAGACCCCCTTGCGCTCCGTCTTGAGCGCTCCGCCGCCGGCGGCGGCCTCCAGGACCAGGGCCGCCGCGCAGCCGGCGGCCTCCGACTCCACCAGCGCGCGCGAGGTGGGCGAGCCCAGTTCCTCGTCGCAGGTGATCAGCAGGGTGGTCCCGGCCCGGTCGGCCAGGCCGGCGATGGCGTGCATCGCCAGGGCCAGCCCGGCCTTCATGTCGACGCAGCCGGGTCCGCGCAACACGCCCTCGACGATTCCGTACGGATGGGAGCCGAGCGATCCCAGCGGCCACACGGTGTCATGGTGGCCGAGCAGGAGCACCCGCCGCGGACCGGCGCCGAACCGCCACCGCAGATGGACCCGGTCCGCCACCACGACCCGCTCCGGGGTGGCACCCAGCCGGCGCTCGCCGAGTGCCGCCACCACCTCGGTGCTGCGGGCCAGGGCGGCCGGGTCGGTGGACGGCGACTCGCAGGTCACCAGCGCCTCGATGTCGCCGAGCAGCGCGGTCAGGTCCATGTCAGCCCACCTTAGGCGGTGACGGGCGTCCACGGTCGCGCGGCAATCTCTGTCCCCATGTGCTCGCGCGCTTCAGCACGGACGTCGCGGTGAGCAAGCCCCTGCCGACCCGGAGCACCCGACCCCGTACCCGGTCGTGGAGTACGTCGACGGGCCCAGCCTCGCCGAGGTCGTCCAGGAGCAGGGGCCGCTGACGGCGGGCAAACCTGCACAGCGTGGGTCACGTACGCGGGCACCGGCCGTACCCCGTTCGCGGCGGACTCCCCCGCGGCGACCGCCGCGCGCATCCTCACCCAGCCGCCGGAGCTGTCCGGCCTGCCGGCGCCGTTGCGCGACCTCGTGGCGCTCACGCTCGCCAAGGACCCGGTCGAGCGGCCCAGCGACCGCACCCGCACGGACGTCCCACGGCCGCGTCGTCGCCGCCGCCTGGCCACCCTCCTGGCCTCGGGGGCCGCCACCGCCGTCCTCGGGACCCTGGGGGCCCACTACGTCAACAGCCGGGACAACCCGGACGCGCGGACGGTCGCCCAGTTCTCGGTGGCCCCGCCGGCGCCGCGCCAGGTCCGGGGTCCGTCCGTCATCGACCCGCTCGACCGGCCCGGCCAGTGGCAGACGGTCACCGGCGACTCCTCCGGCTCGTGCGTGTTCACCGCCGGCGGCCTGCGGATGCGTACGGACGAGAGCAGCGTGCACCAGTGCCCGGGCCCGGAGGTGTCCGCGTGCCCGGGACTGGTCAAGATGGAGCTGGTCGAGGACAACGACGAGGTCACCCTCACCACGGTCGCGTCGCAGGACTTCCGGCCGGGCGCCCGGCACCGGCTGCGGATCGACCTGCGCGGCCAGGTCGCCACCGTGACGATCGGCGGCGATCTGCTGATCAAGCTGCGCACCGGGGACGGGACCGTCGTCGAGATGGCCGAGCTCTATACACCCTGATCCGGACCTCGCGTATCTTCACGTACCGGCCGGTAGACCACCGAGGCGAGGACGGGATGGCTGACATGCACGACGAGCCGCAGGATCCGGTGCTGGTCCGGCCGTACGTCGGAAGCGACCCGGACGGGCACGACGACCGTCCGGAGGAAACCTGGCCGGAACCGGCCGCCATCCCCGCCGACCCACCGGCCGAGGTCGGCACCAAGGTGCAACCGGCGCTGCCCCTGGAGGCGCCCGGCAGGGCATCCGCGCTGCGGCGCCAGCGCTTGATCGTCCTCTCCGGAGTCGCGGTGCTCGCGCTCGCCGGAACCGGCCTCGTCATCGCCGGCTCCGGCGAGGACCCCGAACCGCCCGGGGCCCGGCCCGCGGCGACCGGCTCCCTGGGCGCCGGGCCCGCCGCGAGCAACGGCGCCGCGAGCACCGCCGCCCGCCCGTCGGCGCCGCCGGCACCCAGCGCCCGGGCCACCGGCCAGGTATCGGCTCCGCCAGCGGCCGGCCCGGCTGCGACCGAGCCGGGCCGGCGGCACCCGGCACCGCCCGCACCGACGTCGGCCGGCGCGCCGTCCGCCACCCTGGGGCCGCCGCCCCCGGCCGACCGCACCGGCGCGATCACCTCGGCCGGCGGACGCTGCCTCACCCTCGGCGGGCTGCTGGGCATCGACGGCAGCCCGATCGAGGTTGCCGGCTGCGGCGGCCTGAGCGTCCAGTCGTTCACCCTGGCCACCGACGGCACCCTGCGCGTCTCCGGCCGCTGCGCCCAGGTCACCGGCGACGGCGACGTACGCACGATCGGCTGCGACGACCGCGAGAGCGCCCAGTGGCGGGCCGGTCCGAACGGCTCGCTGGTCAACCCGGCCACCGGGCACTGCCTGACCGACCCGGGCACGTCCGGCGCCACCACCCGCGCCGAGGCCTGCACCGGCGCCGCGGAGCAGAGGTGGACGCTGCCCTGAGCCGGTCCTCGCCTCAGCGGGCCTCGAGCGCCCGTACGACGGCGGCCATGTCCTCGTCGCCGTGCCCGAGCGCGAAGGCCTCGGCGTAGAGCGCGTGACACGCGTCGAGCACCGGTGAGGGGATGCCGGCGGCTCGAGCGGCGTCGGCGATCAGCTGGTTGTTCATCAGTACGTCGCGCAGCGAGGCCTGCACCTCGAAGTCACGGGCCAGCAGCTTGGCCGCCTTGATCCGGGACACGTCGCTGGCCATCGGCCCGGCGTCGAGCACGGCGGTGAGCCGTCCGAGGTCCAGCCCGTGCCGCGCGGCGAAGTGGTACGCCTCGGCGAGCCCGGTGACCATGCTGATCAGGTACAGGTTCACCGCGAGCTTCATCAGCAACGCCTGCGGTACGAGCCCGCAATCGACCGCGTCGCGCACCATCGGCGTGAGCAACGGCCGTACGGTCGCGACGTCCTCCGGCTCCCCGGCGAGCATGGCGACCAGGTGCCCGGCCTCGGCCGGCTTGCGCGACCCGGATACCGGCGCCTCGACGTACCGGCCGCCGGCCGCGACCACGGCGTCCGCCAGCCCGCGGGAGTACTCCGGCGAGGTCGTGCCCATGTGCACGAGCAGTCTCCCCTCGACGGCGCGGAAGGCAGGCGTACCGCGGCCCAGCACGGCGTCGATCGCCGCGCCGTCGGCGAGCATCATGAGCACGACATCGGCCTGGTCGAGAACCTCGGCCGGGCTCGCCGCGACGGTCGCGCCGTGTTCCCGGACGGCGGCGCACCGCTGTGGCCGGCGGCTCCAGACGACCAGCGGGGTGCCGGCCCGCGCCAGGTTGAGCGCCATGGGCTCGCCCATGACCCCGAGCCCGAGAAATCCGACGATCTTGCGGTACGCCATGGCCGTACCGTAATCGGGCCCGGACGTCCGGGGCGCGGGCCAATTCGCCGGAGGCGGCCCGCCTACCCGGTGCGGCCGTTCGCGTAGACGACGCGGAAGCCCAGGTGGTCGGCGAGCGCGCTCCAGCGGCTGGAACGCACGAGCCGCTCGACGCTGTCGATGCGGCCGCCGTTGACCAGGGCGTTGAGCACCACGGTCTCGAACGCGGCCGACTCGACCCAGTCGATCGCCTTGGTGAAGCCGCACAGCATGGCGGCCTTGGTCTCGTGCAGGAACTCCTTGAGCACCCGGTCCGAGGCGCGCAGCACCGAGCAGCTGCCGAAGTACAGGGTGCGGCCGGCGCAGCGCCCGGACATCCAGGCGGCGATCTCGTCGAGCTCGACGGTGGTCTTGGCGGTGAGGCAGAGCTGGGACGGCTGGCCGTGCAGGGCGAAGAAGCCGACCTTGAAGTCCTGGTACTTGCGGGACAGCCAGGTGTCGAGGTAGTAGTGCAGCTCCTCGGTGGTGGCGGTGTCGCGGTGGATGAAGCGGATGCTCCCGAGCCGCTCCAGCAGCTCCAGCGTGGGGAGCACGGATCCCCGCTCGGTGAGGTCGTCCTCCCATTGGCCCTCGACGCAGAACACTCCCCCGGCCTTGGCCACAGCCCCTCCTCGCGGTGTCGGGATGACGGCCCCGACCCGACGACGCTAGCCGACCCCGCCGCCGGAGGGGGGACCGGACAGACGAAGCCTGATAAGCCTCACAAATCGCTCCGCCCCCTGCCGACATTCCGGCTCGACGGCCGCGCCGGGTCGTCCGGGGCGAAGGCGGAGGTATCTGGTGGCGCTCAGGCGACGGGCTACTGGCAGTACCTCAAGTCACGAACTGAGCAGGCCGGAGCGGCGCCACAGGGCCAGGCCGGGGCCGCCGATGAGGTCGAGTTCGCGCAGGTAGGCGACCACTTTTTCGGCCGCCCACCGCATCGTCTCGCGGTGGTGCGGGTTGGCCCGTGCGGCCCGCACACCCACCTCCGGCTCGATGCCCACCGACCGGTAGACCTCCGGCGCGATGAGGCGCCGCCCGGTCAGGTACGCCGCCCGCGCGATGACCATCCGGTCGTACGCCAGCCGCTTGCGCCCCGCCGCCCGTACCTTCCGGGCCAGTTCCTCGCGGGCGTAGCGGACGTGCCGGGCCTCCTCGATGACGTGGATGCGCGACACCATCCGGACCAGGGGCTGCACCGTCTCGTCGGCCGCCGCCTCCCGCTGCAGGGAGTCCAGGATCTCCTCGGCGATGAGGATGGCCGCGTACATGCGGGGGCCGGTGGCCGTGGCGGCGAGCCATTTGCCGAGGCCGTCGTCGAAGGCGCCGACGCGGTAGACCGGGCACTCCAGCTTCTTGATCATGCGGCCGAACATCACCGAGTGGCGGCACTCGTCGGCGACCTCGGTGAGCGCGTACTGGGCGTGCGGCGTGGTGGGGTCCTGCTTGTAGTACTCGCGCAGGAGCAGCTGCATGAGGATGGTCTCGAACCAGACGCCGAGGCCGGCGATGCTGGCGACCTCGTGCCGGGTGAGGGTCCGCCGCTGTTCGGCGGAGAGCCCCTCCCACAGCTCGGTGCCGTAGAGCGAGGACCGCCGCTCCGGCACGAAGTACGCGTCGGGAAGCAGCGGGGCGTCCCAGTCGATCTCCACTTCGGGGTCGTACGAGTGCGACGCCGACGAGCGCAGGAGCCGGGTGGCGGTCTGGGAACGGTCGGGGGAAACCACGTCTGACCTCCGCGGGGGGTTGACGTTACCGGAAGTAACAGCTACTTCTCGTACTATGAACTCCAGCGAGGAGACCGTCAACCGTCCCGACGGGCGCAGCAAGCGGTGGGCCGGCCACCGCGAGCGCCGGCGCGAGGATCTGGTCGACGCGGTCATCGAGGCGATCCGCGAGCTCGGCCCCGAGCCGGGCATCGACGCGGTGGCCGCCCACGCCGGCGTCAGCAAGCCCGTGCTGTACCGCTACTTCACCGACAAGTCGGGACTGTGGGAAGCCGTCGCGCGCCGGGCGGCCACCGCCGTCGTCGAGGCGGTGGCCCCGGCGGTGGCGGTCGTCCGGGAGGAGCGCGAGGTGGTCCGTGCCGCCGTCGCCGCCTACCTGGGCTTCATCGACTCGGACCCGCAGCTGTACCGGTTCGTGGTGCACCAGCGCGGCATCGCCCGGGGCCGCGACGTCGTCGCCGAGGCGATCGACTCGATCGCCAGCGTCCTGGCCCGCATCATCGGCGACCGGCTCCGCGCCCTCGGGCTGGACTCGGGACCGGCGCTGCCGTGGGCGTACGGGGCCGTCGGCTACGTCCAGACCGTCGGCGACTGGTGGCTGCGTCACCAGCAGCCGATCAGCCGCGAGGCCCTGGCGGAGTACCTGACCACGTTTCTCTGGGGCGGCATCATCGGCATCCGCGCGGCCGCCGACACACCGAGCTTCCCCGCGGCGGAAAACGGAAAGACACCTCAATCGGACGGATCGGCGGCGACATTGTGAGCGATGCAGACGAGGAATATCGCGGTGCGGCCGTGATCCGGGCCGGGGAGGCGGCGGTGACCGTGGCGGTACGGCTCTCTGTCCATTTCGAGCCGATCGAGGGCCGCTACCGCTGGGCCGGGCGGGCCGCGCCCGACGACACCCTGAGCGCCCAGCTGCGGGCCGGGGCGCGCGACGTCACCGTCCGGATCGGTGAGCGGGAGGCGCCGGCACGGCTGGGCGAGCCCGACCCGTGGGGCGGCGTACGCCTCACCGGGGTGGGACACCCGCCGTGGAGCGCAGCGCCCGGGGCGTGACGCCGTACCAGCGGCGCACCGCCCGGCTCAGCGCGGACTGCTCCGCCATCCCGACCATCGCGGTGACCTGGGTGAACGGCAGGTCGGTCTGGGTGATGAGCCGGTGCGCGGCGACCCGGCGGACGTCGTCGAGGATCGCCTCGAAGGTGCTCCCCTCCGCGGCGAGCCGGCGCTGCAGCGTCCGCGGGTGGGTCCGCAGCAGCTTCGCCACGGCGCCCACCTCCGCCGGCGAGGAGCCCAGCCCCTGGGTGAGCAGCATGCGCACCCGGTCCGCGGTGCTCTCGCCGGGCGCCGGGAAGTGGCTGGTGAGGTAGTCGACGGCGATGTCGCGCAGCATCTGGCTGCCGCCCGGCACCGGCATGGTCGCCAGGCCGCCGGGCACCCGCAGCACCGCGTCCGGCCGGCCGAAGCGCACCTCGGCGCCGAAGAACCGGGTGTACGCCTCGACCGGCGCCAGGGCCGGGTGCGGCAGGTGCACCGAGCGCAGCCCGTACGGGCCGCCGTGCAGCAGCACGATGATCCGGTGGAACAGGCCCAGCCCCACGTCGACGACCTGCGGCGGGAGCGGCTCAGCGTCCGTGCCGCGGTAGAGCAGCCCGACCACCCCCGCCCGGCCCGACGGGTCGGGGATCTGCGAGACGGTCAGGGCCGGGCTGTGCACGAACAGGTAGCGGCGCGTGGTCTCCAGCGCCTCACCGAAGGTGGCGGAATTCTCGATGGCCAGCGCGAGCGGGCCGAGCACCGAGGCGTTCTGCAGCCCGGCCAGGCGCAGCCCCAGGTCCGGGCAGGCCAGCTCTGCCGCGGCCACCTCGAGCAGCATCCCCGCCTCGATCGACGGGATCACCGCGTCCTCGGACCGGATCGCCGCGCACGTCACGCCGAAGCGCGAGAGCAGTCCCCTGCCGTCGCCGCCCAGGCTGTCCACCAGGCCGGGCAGCCCTCGCAGGCCCGCGGCGCGCACCATCGACTCCATGGCGCGCAAGGATAAATCCCTGTCGCGCAAAGGCAAGTCACGCATCGCCTACCGGCGAACACTGGAGCCATGGCCGAACACTTCGACGTCCTCATCATCGGCGCCGGCCTGTCCGGGGTCGGCGCGGCGTGGCGGCTGCAGCAGGAACGGCCGGGCACGACGTACGCGATCCTCGAGGCCCGCACCGCGATCGGCGGCACCTGGGACCTGTTCCGCTATCCCGGCGTGCGCTCGGACTCCGACATGTTCACGCTCAGCTACCCCTTCCGGCCGTGGCGCGGCGACAAGTCGATGGCGCCCGGCGACGCCATCCGCGAGTACATCCGCGAGACCGCGGCCGACGGCGGGATCATCCCGCACATCCGCTTCGGCACGAAGGTGCTCTCCGCGAGCTGGAGTGGCTCGCACTGGACCGTCATCACCTCCCAGGGAACCCTGACCTGCAACTTTCTGTACGCGTGTGCCGGCTACTACGACTACGCGCAGGGCTACCAGCCGGACTTCCCGGGGCACGACGATTTCCGCGGCACACTCGTGCACCCGCAGTTCTGGCCGGAGGACCTCGACTACGCCGGCAAGCGGGTGATCGTCATCGGCAGCGGCGCCACGGCCGTGACCGTGGTGCCCGCGATGGCCGGCACGGCGGGGCACGTGACGATGCTCCAGCGCTCCCCCACGTACATGACCGTGCTGCCCGAGCGCGACGTCATCGCCGACGTCCTGCGCAAGCGGCTGCCCGCGCGGGCCGCGAACAGGATCGTCAGAGCCAAGAACATCTTGCTGACCCAGGGCTTCTACCAGCTCGCGAAGCGCCGCCCGGAACGCGCGAAGGCGCTGCTGCGGCGCTTCGCCCTCGCACACCTCGAGGACCCGGCCTACCTGGACGAGCACTTCACGCCCACGTACGACCCGTGGGACCAGCGGCTGTGCGTGGTGCCCGGCGGCGACCTGTTCAACGCCATCAAGGCGGGCACGGCGTCGGTGGTCACCGCCCACATCGATCGGTTCGTCCCGGAGGGCATCCGGCTCACCGACGGCCGCGTGCTGGAGGCCGACATCATCGTCTCGGCCACCGGGCTGTCGCTGCTACCGATCGGCGGCGTCGAGCTCACCGTCGACGGCGAGACCGTGCAGCCCGGCCGGACGGTCGCGTACCGCGGCGTGATGCTGGGCGGCGTACCGAACTTCGCGTACTGCATCGGCTACACCAACGCGTCCTGGACCCTGCGCGCCGACCTCTCGCACCGCTACGTCTGCCGGCTGCTGTCCTACATGGCCAAGAACGGCTACACGGTCGCGACCCCGCAGGAGAGGCCCGGCCCCCGCCGGCCGCTGCTCGACCTCACCTCCGGGTACGTGCAGCGCGCGCTGGACCGGTTCCCCAGCCAGGGCGACCGCGACCCGTGGATGGTCCGGCAGAACTACCTGCGCGACGTGCTCACCACCCCGCGCGCCGACGTACGCCGGGACATGACGTTCAGCCGAAGGCCCGCCCCCGTGCTCGAGGAGATCCGATGACAGGACTGACCCCGTACCGGTTCGCCGGGCGGACCGCCGTCGTGACCGGCGCCGCAAGCGGCATCGGCGAACAGCTTGCCCACGGCCTCGCCGCCCGCGGCAGCGACCTGGTCCTCGTCGACCGGGACGCGATGCGCCTCGACGCGATGGCCGAGGCGACCCGGTCGGCGCATCCCGCCCGTACCGTCGAAGCCCTGGTCGTGGACCTCGCCGACCGCGACGCCGTGGTGGAGCTGGCGACCGGCATCCGGGAGCGCCACCCGCGGCTCGGCCTGCTAGTCAACAACGCGGGCGTCGCGCTCGGCGGCCGCTTCGACCAGGTCGCGGTCGAGGAGTTCGAGTGGGTCATGGCGGTCAACTTCACCGCGCCGATGCTGCTGATGCACCACCTGCTTCCGGCCCTGACCGCGGAGCCCGGCTCCCACCTGGTCAACATCTCCAGCCTCTTCGGGCTCATCGCGCCGCCCGGGCAGTCGGCGTACAGCTCCAGCAAGTTCGCCCTGCGCGGGCTCAGCGAGGTGCTGCGCAGTGAACTGCGCGAGAACGGCGTCGGGGTGACCACAGTGCATCCCGGCGGTGTGCGTACCCGGATCGCCGAGAGCGCGCGCATCGGCACCGCCGTGCCCACCGACGACGTCGAGCAGCACCAGCGGACGTTCGCCGCGATGCTGACCTATCCTCCGGAGAAGGCGGCCGAGGAGATCCTCGACGCGGTGCGGCGCCGCCGCGGCCGGGTGCTGATCGCGACCAGCGCCAAGATCCCCGACCTGCTCGCCCGGCTGATGCCGGTCTCGCACATGCGGGTGATCAACCGGCTCACCGCGGCGACCGCCCGGCGGGTCCAGCCCAAGGCCCCGGTGAGCAAATGATCAAGAATCTGACCGTACGCGGTGCGACGATCCGGGTGCACGAGACCGGCGACCCGGAGCACCCGCCGATCCTGCTGCTGCACGGCATCGGGCGCAGCCTCGAGGACTGGTCGCCGCAGCACGAGCGGCTCTCCGGCCGGTGGCGCGTCATCAGCGTCGACCTGCCCGGCTTCGGCCTGTCCGACCGGATGCCGGCACCGATCAGCCTCGCCTCGCTGGCCGACGGCGTCCTGGCCACCCTCGACACCCTCGGCGAGCAGCGGCCCCTGCACGTCATGGGCAACTCGCTCGGCGGCGCGGTGGCGATGCAGCTGCTCGCGTCCACCCCGGCCCGGGTCTCGACGCTGACGCTGGTCAACAGCGCGGGCTTCGGCAAGGAAGTGGCGTTCTTCCTACGCGCCCTCGCCATCCCGGGGCTGGGGAAGCGCCTTCTGCGCCGGATCGACGCCCGGGTCGCCCGGCGGGTGGAGCGCAGCCTCTTCCACGACCGGGCGTACGTGACGCCGGAGCGGGTCGAGTTCGCGCTGCGGGTGGCCGCCCGGCCCGAGCACGCGCTGGTGTTCCTCGAGACCGCCCAGGCCCTCGGCGGCCTGCGGGGCATCCGCGGGCCGTGGCGCCGTACCCTCCTCGAGGAGGTGGCCCGGCACCCGCGGCCGACGCTGATCGTCTGGGGCGACCACGACCTGATCCTGCCGGCGACCCAGCTGCCGGCGGCCCGGGCGGCCTTCCCGGACGCGCGCTGGCACCTGTTCCCGGACACCGGGCACATGCCGCAGATCGAACGCGCCGACGAGTTCGCCGACCTCACCGAGCTGTTCCTCACGGCCCGCTCGGACAGCGTCGCATAGTCCTCGCGGCGGCTCGCTTAACCGAGCTGACCACGGGTCGGACATTCCGGCGGCCGGTGCGGGACGAATCCGGCACTGACCTAGAGTGATCGACATGTCCGCCTGGCCGACGAGTCCTGCCCATCACCGCTGGCTCGACCAGCACAGCCGCGACCTGCTCGCCTTCGGGCGCCGCACCGCCGACCCCGGCGGCGGCGCCCGCTGGCTCGGCGACCACGGCGAGCCGGAGCCGGACCGGCCGGTCTCGGCCCTGATCAGCTGCCGGATGACCCACGTGTACGGCATCGGCGCGCTGCTCGGCGTGCCGGGCGCGGGCCGGATCGCGGCGCAGGCGATGGCCGGGCTCACCGGCCGGCTGCGCGACACCGAGCACGGCGGCTGGTTCTCCGCGGAGGGCACCGGCGGCAAGTCCTGCTACGACCACGCCTTCGTCCTGCTGGCGGCCTCCACCGCCGTCCAGGCCGGCCTGCCCGGCGCGGAGGACCTGCTCGCCGACGCCCAGAAGACGTTCCTCGAGCGCTTCTGGGACGAGGAGGCCGGGCTCTGCTTCGACACCTGGGACACCGCGTTCACGACCCTCGACGAATACCGCGGCGTCAACGCCAACATGCACGCCGTGGAGGCGATGCTGTCGGTGGCGAGCGTGACCGGCGACCGCAGCTGGATCGCCCGCGCGCAGCGCATCTGCCGGTTCGTGGTGGCGACCGCCGAGGCACACCAGTGGCGGATCCCGGAGCACTACGGTCCCGGCTGGCAGCCGTTGCCCGAATACAACCACGACCAGCCCGACCACCCCTTCAAGCCGTACGGCGCCACGATCGGTCACGGCCTCGAGTGGTCCCGCCTGCTGCTGCACCTCGCGTCGGCCCCGACGGTCGGCGAGCCGGCCGGCCTCGCCACCGCCGCCCGCGAACTCTTCGCCCGCGCGGTGACCGACGGCTGGGCGGTCGACGGGCAGCCGGGCTTCGTCTACACCACCGACTGGACGGGCCGGCCGGTGGTCCGCGATCGCATGCACTGGGTCGCGGCCGAGGGCGTCAACGCGGCGGCGGCGCTGTATGGGTACACCGGCGAGGTCTTCTACGCGGACCTGTACCGGGCCTGGTGGGACTATGTGGACGAGTACATGATCGACCATGAGCACGGCTCGTGGTTCCACCAGCTCGACGCGTCCAACTCACCGACGGCGACGGTGTGGCCGGGCAAGGCCGACCTGTATCACGCGTTCCAGGCGACCCTGGGGGCCCGCGTACCGCTGTGGCCGATGCTGGCGACGGCGGTGGACGAGCACCTCAGCTGAGCGGGCCGGCGGGCAGCTGTCCCGCCGGCACCGCGATCACGGCTTGGTGAGCAGGCAGCCCGGAACGGTCAGGTCGATCGTCCGGCTGCCGTTCAGGCAGGTGGTGAACCAGTAGGTCTGCTCGCCGTAGCTCTGGCCCTGGTACGCCCGGGTAGTGCCGTCGGCGGCGACCTCGCACGGGTTGTTCAGCGTGCACATCTCACCGTCGTCGTTACCGGTGTTGTTGATCCCGATGATCCGGCCGGTGGTCCCGTCGACGATCGGCGACCCGGACGTGCCGTGGATGGTGTCGCAGGCGGTGTCGTACCGGATCGAGTCATGCCACGTCCACTGGTCCTCGCGCAGCGTGTCGACGAACGTGTCGATCTTGCAGTTCCAGATCCGCCGCCAGTAGCTGGACGGGATGCTCATCGAGGTGCCGGCGGCCGCGCGGGTGCTCGAGAGGGTCAGCGCCGCGACCCCGTAGCGACTCTGCAACGTGGAGTACGTGCTGGTCAGGCGGTACAGGGTGACGTCGGTTCCGGTCATCGTCGCGTACAGCACGCGGTCGGCGCGGACCGTTCCCAGCGATCCGCCGGAGCTGTTGAGCAGCGTGCCCGAGCGGCTGCTGGACCGGTTCTGCAGCACCTGCCCGGCGGCGATGAAGCCGCCCTCGTAGCAGTGCCCGTTGGTGAGCATCATCGCCCGGTCGGTGCTGGCGGAGTTCGGGTAACGGACCAGGGAGGCGGAGCAGTTGCTCAGCTTGATGGTCGCGGCCAGGGTGACCGCACGGGCGGCCTGGGCGGGGGCGGGGCCGACGAGCAGGCCGCCGACGGATGCGAGGACTGCGGCGCCGAGGGTGAGCGCACGACGTAGGCGCATCAAGGGTCCCTTCTGCTGGGTGCCGCGGCCGGATCGGCGACTCGCGGCACCGGATGATCTAGACCTCCACGATCTTTGCATTGATAGTGGTCCATGTAAATCAATGCTTCGGATCAGCGGAAGGGCAGGGCCACGTCGCAGACGGGCGGCGAGCCGGCGCTCCACCGCCGTCCAGTACCCGGCGAGTCGCTCGGCCGCCTCCGGCCCAGGAGCGCCGACGATCTCGGTGATCTCGGTGAGCGGCATGTCGAGCCGGCGCAGCAGGGCGATCAGCCGGCCGGTGTAGAGCTGACGGCTCGCATATCGGCGGGATGGTCAGCAGCCCGGCCGCCCCGGGCATCAGGTCACCGGGAACGCGACATCGAACACCTCGTCGCCGTCCGCCGCCGCCATGAAATCGGTCCAGTAGGTCTCCCGCGGCGCCCGGGCGACGGCCAGCCCGTTGGCGGAGATCCACTTCTCGACCGCCTCGTAGACCCCGCCGAGTTCTCCGCTGGTGACGACGGACTTGGTCACCCTCGCGTACGCCTCGCGGTGCGCCGGGATGGTCCGGTCTCCCCCGGCGGCGACGGTCGCGCAGACCTCGACCGGGGTCGGCCCCGCGTTCGGGTTGCCCTCGTAGATCGCGAGGAGCACCGGCTCGTCCCCGGACCGCTCCAGGAACGGCCAGTCCGTGGTGCCGAGCAGTCCACCGGCCGACCGGGCCCGGTCGGCGACCCGGGCCATCGCGCCCGGCAACCAGGCCTCGAGCTCAGCCTGGTCGACGCTGCGAGTCTCACTCACCACGTGCTGCTCAGGCACCTCGCGCAACCGGATCTCGACCATGACACCCTCCATCCCGGCAGCGTACGCACGCCGCCGGAAGACAGAGTGCAGTCTCTCCCCACGTCAGGGTCAAGCCTGGAGGTCGCGCCGCGGCGGCGGCCGAACCGACCGCCGCCGCGAAACCGCTCAGACCGTGCCGATCCTGCGGTCCGGGCGCAGGTACACCGCCCACGTGACCAGCACGCACAGCGCGTAGAAGGCGATGAACGCGATGTACGCCGCATCCGCCGTCTTGTACTCCAGGAACGACTGCCGGAACGCCAGGTTCACCAGCACCCCGCCGAACGCCCCGATCGCCCCCGCAATACCGATCACCGCTCCGGACAGCCGCCGCGCCTCGTGCTGGTCGTCCGGGTTCTTCAGGGCGAAGATGCGGGGGATCATCTTGTACGTCGACCCGTTGCCGATCCCGCTGAACACGAACAGCGCGATGAAGCCGACCAGGTAGAGCGGCAGCGACTTGAGCTGGGACGCGATCAGCACGATGCTCGCGCCGGCCGCCATGGCGAGGAAGTTGACGAAGGTGACCCGGGCGCCGCCGAGCCGGTCCGCCAGGGCCCCGCCGACCGGGCGGATCAGCGAGCCGAGCAGCGGCCCCAGGAACGTGAGGTACGCGGCCTTCACCGGCGTGCTGAACACGTCGTGGAACTGCACCTGCAGCACCTGACCGAAGGCGAAGCCGAAGCCGATGAACGAGCCGAACGTACCGATGTAGAGCAGCGCCATGATCCAGGTGTGCGGCTCCCGGGCGGCGTCGCGCACGCCACGCTTCTCGTTGCGGACCTGGCTGAGGTTGTCCATGGCGAGGGCCGAGCCGACGGCGGCCGCGACGATCAGCGGGATGTAGATGCCCGCGACGATGCCGGGGTGGCCGGCGCCGAACACGGCAAGCACGAAGAGGCCGACCAGCTGCACCGCGGCGACCCCGATGTTGCCGCCGCCTGCGTTGATGCCGAGCGCCCAGCCCTTGAGGCGGTCCGGGTAGAAGGCGTTGATGTTCGTCATCGAGGAGGCGAAGTTGCCGCCGCCGACGCCTGCGACCGCGGCCAGCGCCACCAGCGTGCCGTACGAGACCCCGGGCTTGATGAGGAAGGCGGCGAGCACGGCCGGGAGCAGCAGCAACGAGGCGCTGATGATCGTCCAGTTGCGGCCGCCGAAGCGAGCCACCGCGAACGTGTACGGGATCCGCAACGTCGACCCGACCAGCGCGGGTACGGCGGTGAGCAGGAACTTACCGGCCGGGTCGATACCGTACGCGGGGCCGAGGAACAGCACCAGCACGGACCACATCGTCCACACGGAGAAGCCGATGTGCTCGGAGAAGATCGAGTAGACCAGGTTCCGCCGGGCGACGGCGGCGCCCCCGTTCGCCCAGAACGCCGGGTCCTCGGGCCGCCAGTCGTCGATCCAGTGCCCCCGTACGGTGAGGGCGGCGGGACGTTCCAGGGTAGTAGCGCTCACGCGGAGACCTCCGAGTAGATGACGATGTGACCCTCGTCGTCGACACCGACGGGGTAGACGGTCAGGTCGGGCTGCCCGCTGAGCGAGCAACCGGTGGTCAGGTCAAAGGCGTTGAGGTGCAGGGGGCAGACGACGACCTTGTTGTCGATCTGCCCGTCGGCGAGGGGTCCGCCCTTGTGCGGGCAGACCGCCGACAGGGCGCGCAGGGAGCCGTCGCGGAGCCGGAACACGGCCACCATCTCGCCGTCCACGGCGAAGGCGCGTCCCTCGCCGAGCGGAATCTGGTCCACGGGACCGAGCCGGGTGCTCATCGGACCGGCACCTGGGGCAGGACCGTCAGGGGCAGGGAGGTGCGGAACTGCCCGGGTGTCACCGGTTCGGCGCGTTCCCGCCATGGATCCCGGTAGGCGGCCACGGAGGCGGCCATCGCGGCGTCGAGGTCGGCGGCGATCCCGTCGGCGTCGTCGATGACGACCTCGCGGATGCGCTCGATGCCGATCCGCGGCACCCACGCGTACGTGCGCTCGAGCCAGTTGGCGTTCTCGCGGTAGTACTGCAGGAACCGCCCGGTCAGCGTGACGACCTCGTCGGGCGAGTCCACGGTGGCCAGCAGGTCGCCCTTGCGCACGTGCGCCCCGGCGGCACCGCCGACGTAGATCTCCCAGCGACCGCCGTCGATCGCGACGACGCCCAGGTCCTTCACGTACGCCTCGGCGCAGTTGCGCGGGCACCCGGTGACGGCCAGCTTCATCTTTCCCGGGCCCTCGATGCCCTGGTACCGCTCCTCGAGCGCGATGCCCAGCGCGGTGGAGTCGCCCACTCCGAAGCGGCAGAACTCCGAGCCGACGCACGTCTTCACGGTGCGGAAGCTCTTCGCGTACGCGTATCCGGACGGCATGTCGAGCTCCGCCCAGATCTGCGGCAGCTTCTCCTTCGGCACCCCGAGCAGGTCGATGCGCTGCCCGCCGGTCAGCTTGACCATCGGTACGGAGTGCCGCTCGGCGACCTCCGCGATCCGCTTGAGCTGGGCCGGAGTGGTGACGCCGCCCTTCATCTGCGGCACCACGGAGAACGTGCCGTCGCGCTGGATGTTGGCGTGCACCCGGTCGTTGACGAAGCGGGCGTCGCGCTCGTCCTCGTACTCCTCGCCCCACATCATCTTCAGCAGCGAAGCCAGGCCCATCTTGCTCTTGGCGTCCTCCTCGCCGCCGGGCACCAGCGTGGCGAAGACCGAGGACACCGACTTCAGCCCGTGGGTCCGGATCGCCTGCATCAGCTCCGGCTTGGGCATCGGTACGCCGGGGACGTACCAGGAAGCCGAGGGGTCCTCCTCGACCTCTCCCCCGGCGGCCCACTCGACGATCTGCTGGACCAGGCTCTTGCAGGTGCCGCAGCCCTTGCCGGCGCGGGTCTTGTCCATGACGCCGTTGACGGTCTTGCATCCACCGTGGACGGTCTCGACGAGCTGGCCCTTGCTGACGCCGTTGCAGTTGCAGACCTGGGCGTCGTCGGCCATCTCGGCGGCGCTGACCTCGGCGGGCGGGCCACCGAGGTCGAACATCAGCTCGACGCGGTTCTCCGGCAGCGCCAAACCGCGGTCGAACGCCTGCATGAGGAAGGCGACCTTGCTGACGTCGCCGACCAGGGTGGCGCCGATCAGGCGCCCGTCGCGGATGACGAGGCTCTTGTAGATGCCCTTGCGCGGCTCGCTGAAGGTCAGCGTCTCGTCGTCGTCGAGCTCGGCGGCCTGGACGCCCATCGCGGCCACGTCGACCCCGGCGACCTTGAGCTTGGTGGCGACCCGGGAGCCGTGGTACGCGGCGTCCGGGTCGCGCCCGGTGAGGTGGTCGGCGAGCACCTTCGCCTGGTCCCACAGGGGCGCGACCAGGCCGTACACCTCGCCGCGGTGCTGGGCGCACTCGCCGACGGCGTAGATGTCGGGCTCGTCCCGCACGCGCATCTGGTCGTCGACGACGATGCCGCGGTCGACCGCCAGGCCGCTCGTCTCGGCAACCTCGGCGTTGGCGCGGATGCCGGCGGCGACCACCACCACGTCGCAGGGAATCGTCCGGCCGTCCTTGAGCTTCACCCCGGTGACCGCGTGCTTACCGAGGATCTCGGTGGTCAGCCCGTCGGTGACCACCTCGATGCCGAGCTTCTCCACGCTGCGCTGCAGGGTCGCGCCGCCCTGCGCGTCCAGCTGGGTGTTCATCAGGTGACCCATGGCGTGGACGAGCGTCACGTGGCTGACGTGGTTCTGCAGGCCGCGGGCCGCCTCCAGGCCGAGCAGGCCGCCGCCGATGACGACCGCGCGCTCGTGCTCCCGGGCGTAGCGGATCATCGAGCGGGTGTCGTCGAGCGTGCGGAAGGCGAAGACGCCCTGGTGGTAGCCGCGGCCGGGGCGGTGGATGCCGGTGATCGGCGGCACCCAGGAGCGGCTGCCGGTGGCGATGATCAGTTTGTCGTACGGGGTCGCCGTGCCGTCCTCGGCGTACACCTTCTTGGCGGCCCGGTCGATGCGCGCGATCCGGGTGCCGGCGTGCAGGGTGATGCCGTTGTCGGCGTACCAGGAGAGGTCGTTGAGGAAGATGCCCGCCTCGTCCTCCACGCCCGCGAGGACGTTGGAGAGCATGATGCGGTTGTAGTTCCCGTACGGCTCGTCGCCGAAGACGGTGATGGCGAAGTCGCCGTCGCGGGCGAGGATCTCCTCGAGCGTACGGGCGCCGGCCATGCCGTTGCCGATGACCACCAGACGCGGTTGCTGCACGTCAGCAGCTCCCTTCTTCTTCGGTACGGGAGATGGCGACCGCGCACGCCTTGAAGGCGGGCATCTTGGAGTGCCGGTCGAGCGCGGGGTCGGTGAGGGCGTTGACGGCGTTGTCGCCGCCCCAGTGGAAGGGTGCGAAAACGGTGTCCGGGCGGATGCCGGAGTTGAGCCGGGCCCGGAAGAACGCCCGGCCACGGCGGCTGCGCAGCTCGACCATGTCGCTGTCGGCGATGCCGTGGCGGCGGGCGAGGTCGGGATGCAGCTCGACCCGGGGCTCGGGCATGGCCACGCTCAGCGCGGCGACGCGGCGGGTCTGGTTGCCGCTCTGGTACTGCTGCATCGTGCGGCCGGTCGTCAGGACGTACGGGAAATGCCGGTCGGGAACCTCGTGCGGGTCGCGGTGCTCGACCCGCACGAAACGGGCCCGCCCGTCCGGCGTCGGGAAGCCGTCGGCGAACAACCGCGGCGTGCCCGGGTGGTCCTCGGCCGGGCACGGCCAGAACACGCCCTGCTCGGCCTCGATCCGCTCGTAGGTGATGCCGGCGTAGTCGGCGATCCCGCCGGCGCTGGCCCGGCGCAGCTCCTCGAACACCTCGCGCGGCTCGTCGCTGAAGAACTCGCCGCGGCCGAGGCGGTCGGCGAGGTCCTTGAGGAACCTCAGGTCGGTGCGGACCTCGGGCGGCGGGGGCAGGGCGCTGCGGCGGCGGATGACCCGGCCCTCGAGGTTGGTCATCGTGCCCTCCTCCTCCGCCCATTGCGCGGTGGGGAGGACGACGTCGGCGAGCTCGGCGGTCTCGGACAGGAAGATGTCGGAGACCACGAGCAGGTCGAGCGAGCGCAGCCGGTCGATGACGTGGTTGGCGTGCGGGGCGGAGACCGCGATGTTGCTGGCCAGCACCAGCAGCACCCGGACGCCGCCGTCGGTGCCGAGCCGGTCGAGCATCTCGTACGCGGACTTGCCCGGCTGCGGCAGCTCGGCCGGGTCGATGCCCCACACCTTCGCCACGTGCGCGCGGGCGGCGGGGTCGTCGATGCGGCGGTAGCCGGGCAGCTGGTCGGCCTTCTGGCCGTGCTCGCGGCCCCCCTGCCCGTTGCCCTGGCCG
The DNA here is from genome assembly GCF_040689425.1 of Actinoplanes sp. NPDC051475. Classification (NCBI taxonomy): domain Bacteria; kingdom Bacillati; phylum Actinomycetota; class Actinomycetes; order Micromonosporales; family Micromonosporaceae; genus Actinoplanes; species Actinoplanes sp. NPDC051475. The sequence continues at coordinate 32,085 of NZ_JBFAZZ010000025.1, read as the reverse complement.
GTGATCGTGCCGTAGCCCGAGAACGGCCGGCCGACCAGGCCCAGCGCGAGGGCGAGGTTGAGGTAGGACTGTGCGGTGTCCGTACCGTTGCTGTGCTGTTCGGCTCCCCGGGCCGTGAGGATCATCGCCGGGCGTTCGGTGGCGAGCATCCGGACCGTCTCGCGCAGATGCGCCTCGGGCACGCCGGTCATCCGCTCGACCCGCTCCGGCCAGTAGGAGGTGACCGCGGCGCGGACCGCTTCGAAGCCGGTCGTCCGGTCCCGGATGTAGTCCTCGTCGATCAGGCCCTCGCGGATCGCGATGTGCAGCATGCCGTTGGCCAGCGCCAGGTCCGTGCCGGGCAGGGGTTGCAGATGCCGGTACGCGCCCTTCGCCGTCGCCGTCAGCCGCGGGTCGACGACGATGTGCCGGGCCCCCTCGGCGCGACCGGCGTCGAGGTACTGCATCGAGGGCGGCATCGCGTCGGCCGGGTTCGCCCCGACCAGCAGGACCGTCCGCGCACTCGCCAGGTCCTCGAGCGGGAACGGCAGCCCCCGGTCCACACCCAACGCCCGGTTGGCGGCGGTGGCGGCCGACGACATGCAGAACCGGCCGTTGTAGTCGATGGACGCCGACCGCAGCGCCACCCGGACGAACTTGCCCAGCGTGTACGCCTTCTCGTTGGTGAGCCCGCCCCCGCCGAACGCGCCGACGCTGTCCGGGCCGTATCGTTCCTGGCTGCTGCGGATCGCGGTGACGATCCGGTCCAGGGCCTCCGCCCAGGTGGCTTCCCGCAGCGGGCTGGTCCGGTCCCCGGCGGTCTTGCGCACCAGCGGGGTGAGCAGCCGGTCCTTGTGGTCGAGCAGTTCGGCCGCGGTCCAGCCCTTGGCGCAGAGCCCGCCGCGGTTCACCGGGAAGTCGGCGGGCTCCAGCCGCACCCGGGGGATCTCGGGCGTCAACCGGATGCCGCACTGCAAGGCGCAGTACGGGCAATGCGTCTCGGTCACCGTCACGTGATCGATCGTCGCGGTCCGGCGTTTCGTTCACTCGCGCGTAACGATTGCCCCGAGGTTCTGTTTTCCCTACAACCGGCTCGGGGCCATTGTGAGATCGAGATACCGGGTCAGCACCAGGTCCGCGATCGCCGGGTCCGCGCACAGCGGCGCGGTCACGTGGTCGGCCCCGGCCCGGTGCAACGACCGGTAGAACAGGCCTTCGGCGAGCAGGTACGCCGCGACGGCGATTCGTCTCGTCCCCTGGTCTCTCAACCGGGCGACCACGTCGGACACCAGCCGCTCCTGACCCGAGGCGTAGGCGACCGTGGCACCGAGCTCGGCGGCGACCTCATCCACGTCGGCCCGCCACGCCGGATCGGAAGAGCCGGCGGCGGCGAGCACGACAGCGTCGCAGGGCGGAATCCGTCGCCGCAGGACGTCCACGAGCACCGGGTCGGGCCCCAGCGGCGGCGCCACGGCCGCGCCGACACGTGCCGCGGCCTCGGCGATGTCCACGCGTACGTGGTAGCCGGCGGACAACAGCAACGGCACCACGACGTCCGACTCCTGGATCGCATCCGCAACCCGTGGGTGCTGTACGTCCACGTACGCCAGGCGCACGTCGACGTCGGGCCTCCGGCAGGCGACCCGGTCGACGAGGTCACGGATCTGGGCCTGTCCGGCGGCGGAACGGGTCCCGTGCGCGACCGCAAGCAGCTTCCTCATACGGCCACCTCATCCACTCGCAGCCGGTAGCCCCGCTTGATCACGGTCTCGATGTGCCCGCCACCGCCGAGCGCGGTCCGCAGCCGGGCGATCGCGACATCGACGGCGTGCGCGTCGGTGCCCCGCGGCAGTGCCTCGACCAGCTTCTCCTTGGAAACCACGGCGCCGGGCCGGTCGGCGAGCGAGCCGAGGATGGCCATCGCGGCCGGGGCCAGCGTCTGCAGCCGGCCGTCGATGAGCACGGCGTGCCCGCGGATCTCCAGCTCGTCCCCGGCGACCGACAGCCGCAGCGCCCGGCGCGGCAGCTCGTCGGTAACGACCTTGACCAGGGCGCCGAGCCGGGACCGGTGCGGCGTGACCACCGGAACGTCCTGCGCCACCAGCGAGGCGGCGGTGACCGGCCCGACGCAGGCGGCCATCGTCCCGCCCCGGAACCGGTCGAGCACCTCGTCGGCGGCGGGACCGGCGATCTCCAGCAGAGCCTGCACGGCCGGGGCGCTGGTGAACGTGACCGCGTCGATCTGCCCGGCGGTGAGCTGGCCGACGAGGCGGCGTACGGGCGCGACGTCGGGCGGCAGCGTCGACCGGTAGACCGGAACCTCCACCACGGCGGCCCCGGCGGCCCGCAGGGCGCCGATGAACTCGGCCTGCGGCCCGCCGTGCAGCTGCACGGAAATACGCCGCCCCGCGATGCCCTGCTCGAGCAGCCGCTCGAGGATCTCCTCCGACGACTCGGACGCGGCGGACCACTCCTCGGTGAGGTCGGCGGCCCGGATCGCCCCGCACGGCTTGGCGCCGCGGGCGATCAGCCGCGCCCGGCCCAGCGCGGCCCGCAGCGTGTCGCCCATCCCCCAGCCCTCCGCCGCCTCCAGCCATCCCCGGAAGCCGATCCCGGTGGTGGCGACCACGATGTCCGGCGCGAGCCCGACACAGGCCTCGGTGGCGGCATGCAACGCCTGGTCGTCCCGCAGCGGCACGATGGTGATCGCGGGAGCGACGACGACCCGCGCCCCGCGCCGCTCCAGCAGGGCGGCCAGCTCATCGCGCCGGCGCTCGGCGGTCACGGCGATGGTGAACCCGGCGAGCGGTCCGGCAGCGTCGGCATTCTGATCGGGATTCACCCGTCAGATGCTCGCTACCAGCCATTACGGTCTGAGCACCCTTGTGTTTCCGCGGTGATAACGCGGAATCACTTGGGCCCGCGCCCCGCGGAGAGCCGTTCCGGCACGCACTGCTGGCAGGATGCATGCATGGATCTGGTGCTTGTCCTGCGCTACCGCAAGGCGGTCACGTACGGCTTTCACGTCCTGCTCGGCGCGCTCGAAGGGCACGAGACCACCACCCGGTACGAGGTCCGCTTCGGCGAGACGCCCGAGGCCACCGCCGCGCACATCCGGGACGCGACCGCCTCGGCGAAGCGCGTACTCGTCCTGTGGTCGTTCTACTCCCCCGACGCCGCCGCCCTCGCCGAGGAACTGGCCGCGATCCGGGCCCTGGCCGACGGCCCGCAGGTCACCCACGTCGCCGGCGGCGTACACGCGACCGCCGAGCCGGTGCAGACGCTGGACGCGGGCTGGGACGTCGCCGCGATCGGGGAAGGCGAGACCACCCTGCTCGCGCTGGTCGACGCCGCGGGCGACCCGGCCGGGATCCACGGGCTGGCCTACCGGGACGCGGCGGGCGAGCTGGTGCGAACCGGCAAGGCCCGGCAGCGGCCGCTCGACGACTTCCCCGGCTTCTCCCTGAGATGGGACAAGTTCAACGCCCTCGAGATCACGCGAGGCTGCGTCTACGCCTGCCGGTTCTGCCAGACACCCTTCATGTTCTCGGCACGGTTCCGCCACCGCAGCCTCGGCAACGTCCGCTGGCACGTCGACCGCATGCGCGAGCGCGGGCTGCGGGACGTCCGCTTCATCACCCCGACCGCGCTGTCGTACGGCACCCGGTCCGAGGAGCCGAACCTGGCTGCGATCGAGGAGCTCCTCGCGTCGTGCCGGGAGGGCATCGGCCCGCACGGGCGGGTCTTCTTCGGCTCGTTCCCCAGCGAGATCCGCCCCGAGCACGTCAGCCGGGAGGCATTGCGGCTGGTCAAGCGGTACTGCGCGAACACGAACATCATCGTCGGCGCGCAGTCGGGCTCGGACCGGGTCCTCGACGCGGCCAAGCGCGGGCACGGGACCGAGGAGGTCCGGCGGGCGGTCCGCCTCGGCGTGGAGGAGGGCTTCCGGATCAACGTGGACATGATCTTCGGCATGCCGGGCGAGGGCCCGGACGACGTCGACGCCTCCCTGACACTGGCCCGCGACCTCGCCGACCTGGGCGCCCGGATCCACGCCCACACCTTCATGCCGCTACCAGGCACCCCGTGGCGCGACGCCCCGCCCGGCGACGTCGACCCGGCGACGATCACCGAGGTCGATCGGCTGTCGCAGCGCGGCGCCCTCTACGGGCACTGGCAGAAGCAGCGCGTCCATGCGGCCCGCCTCGCCGCGGCCGCGGAGGCGTACCCGCGTCCCGGGCGCAGCCGGACGATCCTGCCGACGCTACCGCTCGGCGAGTAGCGGCCCGGTCAGCGCCGCCGATTGCGGCGGGTGCGGTGCTCGGCTCCCGGGGTGAGCAGCGCCCGGTCCACCCTGGGCAGCGGCACGGTCGGCTGAGCATGCCAGCTCCCGGAGTTGCGGCGCACGTCGTCCTGGCGGGCCGCGTCCAGCAGAAGCTTGCGGGCGGTCTCCCGCTCCTCTTGCTGCCACAGCCTGGCGGTGGCCAGCACCTCCGCCCGGCTCCTGCGCGCCCGCCAGGTGCGCACCCAGGGCAGCCGGTCAGGCCACCCCCAGCCGGTCACGACTCGCTCCCGGACCAGACGATCACCAGCTTGCGGATCTGGGTTACCCGGGTGACCACCTCGGCCACCGCGTCGAATGTCGTGCGCTCGAAGCGAGAGCCTTCCGTCAGGCTCACCGTCCAGCCACGGGCGTGGCGGTGCGCTACCGCCAAGGGACGGTCGGCCAAGGGGCGGGGCTGGCTGGCGTCACGGAAGGAAGCGGTCACGTCCGCGCGGGGGCCGGGCAGGCTCATGCCCTCGAGAATCGCCCTGCTGGGAGCGGCAGCGCGACGGCGGCAGGGGCGTCGAACCGGCGATATCGGGGGCGTCATTTCGGCGGCATTGGACTACCCTGGCGACCGTGACCACGAACGCCACCCTCCGCGCCGTCCGTATGGGAATGCTGCTGAGCCAGGACGACTTCGCCCGCGCCCTGCGCGCGGCCGGGGATCGTGCCGGGGTGCCCAACGACGCCAGCAAGCGTCTCGTGCAGCGCTGGGAGGCGGGCCAGACTGTTGCCCCCCGGCCGGTCTACGCCCGCGCTCTGGAAGCGGTCACCGGGCTGCCGATCGCCTCCCTCGGGTTCAGCGTGCCCGTGCCGCCGGTCCGCATGTCCGGTGACGGACACGGAGGTCACGACCTGGAGGCCGTAGCACCGACCGCCCCCGCACCCGCCCATGCCGCATCGCCCGCTACGGGGAACTACTCCGGGGTGTGGCTCAGCCGGTACGACTTCTACTCCTCCAGCCGGGAGAGCACGCACACCGGGGAGCACTACGTGGTGGTCTTGCAGCACGGCGACCGCCTGACCGTACGCAGCCTGCCCGGCTCCGCCAAGTCATCGCTGACCATGGACCTGACCGTGGACGGGCCGGTCGTCACAGGCACCTGGGTGGAGCAGACCGAGGCCGACGGCTACTACCGGGGCGCCCGCTACCACGGGGCCATCCAGATGCTGGCCGAGCCCACCGGACGCCGGATACGCGGCAAGTGGGTGGGATTCGGCAAGGACATGGACGTCAACTCCGGCCCCTGGGAGCTGGTCTTCCAGGACGCGTCCACAAACCAGGCCACGCTGGCCGCCTACAACCGGCCGGCCGCCAGCCCACCGTCCGAAGAGGACGCCTTGTAAGCACCGCAGCGATCTGCATCGAGCAGCCGGACGATCCTGGCGACGCTACCGCTCGGCGAGTAGCCTGCCCACGGCGTCGGCTGCCTTCAGCGCCGAGCCGGTGAGCACCAGCACCGCGGTCTCGCCGGGACGCAGGGCACCACGGAGCAGGAATTCGCGGGCGGCCGGGACGACGATGGCGCTGGTCGGCTCCGCGTAGAGGCCGCGGGCGGCCAGCTCGAACGTCGCCGGGCCGATGTCCGCCTCGGCCACCGCCGTCGCATCGCCGCCGGAGAGCCGGATCGCCGCCAGCACCTCGCGGTCCCGCACCGGCCGGGCTATCGCCGTACCCTCGGCGACCGTCGGCACCCACTCCCCCGGCGCGACCGTTTCCGCTCCGGCCGCGAACGCCGCGACCAGCGGGCTGCAGTTGCGCGGCTGGGCCACCAGCAGCCGCGGGCGGCGGCGGATCGCCCCTGAGGCGAGCAGCTCACCGAAGCCGAGGTGCAGGCCCAGGACCAGGCTGCCGGCCCCGCACGGCAGGACGACCGCGTCCGGCGCCACGAACCCCAGATCCTCCCAGATTTCGTACGCGAGCAGCTTGGTGCCCTGCAGGAAGAACGGGTGCCAGTTGTGGCTGGCGTAGAACGTCGAGGCGGAGCGCCGTACGGCCGCGTCGGCGGTGTCCTGCCGGCTGCCCGGCACCAGCTCGACGGCGGCGCCGTGCATCCGGCTCTGCTGGATCTTGGCCGCGGACGTGGATTGCGGTGCCAGGATCGTGGCCCGGATGCCGGCGGCTGCCGCGTACGCGGCGACCGAGGAGCCGCCGTTGCCGCTGCTGTCCTCGAGGATCTCACCGACGCCCTGCCCGCACAGTGTGGAGACCATGACGGTGGTGCCGCGGTCCTTGAAGCTGCCGGTCGGGTTTCCCCACTCCGGTTTCACCAGCAGCGCCACCCCGTCGAGGTCGAGCGGCAACAACGGCGTCAACCCCTCCCCGAGGGTCACCGGCCGCGCGGCCGGCGCCGGCAGGGCCGCCGCATAACGCCACTGCGACCGTACGGTGGTGTCGACGTCGTCGCGTGTGATGCCGGGCAGCGGCTCGACGAGCAGCGGCGAGCCGTCGTCGCCGCACCACCGCGGCACCTGCAGCGGGTAGGAGCGGCCGGCGCGGTCGACGAGAGCGGTCATCGCCCGATCCTCGCAGAAAATCTTCGGCCGACCTCTTGGCACTCTCCGGCGGACAGTGCTAGAAAATGAATTGTCGCTGCAGCTCACCGCGGTGATGAACTCACCTCGGGCGTGCTGCACGAGTCTCGGCAGAGATGATCTGAACGCCGAGCGCCACACGCCCCGCCGGAACGGCCGGCGGGCCGCACGAGGAGGTGGATCCGTGGTGCTGACCTTCGATCCTTTCCGTGAGTTCGACCGCCTGGCCGGCCAGGCCTTGGGCCCGACCTCGGGCTCCGCCGGCGCGGCGAACATGGCGATGCCGATGGACCTCTACCGCTCCGGTGACCACTTCGTCCTGCACTGCGACCTCGCCGGCGTCGACCCCGGCTCGGTCCAGGTCGACGTCGACAACCACGTCCTGACCATCCGCGCCGAGCGTTCGCCCCGGACCGACTCCGACGTCCAGTGGCTGCGCCGCGAACGTGTGAACGGCACCTTCGAACGCCGCCTGACCCTCGGCGACGGCCTCGACGTCGAGCACATCACGGCGACCTGGCAGGACGGTGTGCTGACGCTGACCATCCCGGTCGCCGAGGCCGCCAAGCCGCGACGGATCGAGATCGCGCGGGGCGAGGACTCCCCGGTCCTGAGCAAGGAGTCGCAGGTTCTGGAGGGCACGTCCCGCCCGTCGTGACCATCCGCCCATCCCCGGGGCGGGCGGTGCGCCTGCCCCGGAACACTTTGCGCGGCGTCAGTCCCCGGGTCCGGGCAGCAGGCCGGCCTCGCGGGCGCGCAGCACGGTCGCCAGCCGGTCCGTCGTACCCAGCTTCCGGTACAGCCGGGCGAGGTGCTTGTGGACCGTGCCGGTACTGATGCCCAGCCGGCGGCCGATCGCGGCCGCCGTGAGCGACTCGGCGAGCAGCCGCAGGACGCCGAGCTCCCGAGGGGTGAGCCGCGGGCCGGAGGCCGCTTCCGTCAAGGCGATGCCCGTCAGCGTCTCGAGCCAGCGCGGAGAGGCGTCGCAGGCCGCGAAGGCGCGCCGGGCGGCGGCAGTCTCCCGCCCGGCGGCTGCCGCGGAGCCGAGGTCGCGATATGCCGCACCTCCGTACAGGTAGGCCTGGGCGGCGCCGATCCGGTCGCCGGCCCGCTCGAACGACTCGGCCGCCCGCTTGGCGTGGGCGGCAGCGGACGCGGGGTCGGTGCGCAGCGTGGCATGAACCTGCGCCAGGGAGATGAAGCCCGCCCGCCGCGACAGCGCATCGACCACCGGGAGGCGGGCGGCCCGGGCCGCCCATCCGGCCGCACCGCGGTCGTCGCCGGCAGCGGCAGCCGCCGCGGCCAGCCACTGGTACCAGCGCGCCTGCCACACCGGCCGCACCGACACCTGACCCGCGGCGTGGCCGCCGCGCACCATCAACTCGAGGCCCGCCCCGGGATCGCCGGCGGCACAGCGGGCGAATCCGAGGTAGACCTCCGCCGATCCCGCCTGCCAGTCCGGGCTGTCACCCGGCACCGCCAGCGCCACCGCCTGCTCGGCGAGGGCGACGGCCTCGGCCGGCTCGCCGCGCCAGACGCTGACCCAGGACCGGTAGCCGAGCACCCGCGCATGCGTCTGGGGCGTACCCGTCAGCACGGCAGACTCCATCGCGTCGTCGAGGTGCACGAGGGCCTGGGCCAGCCGGCCGGTCATGCTGGTGAGCACGCCCAGCAGCATCTGGAGCGCACCGATCAGGTGGCTCTGCCCGCTGCACCGCGCGATCCGCAGCGCCCGGTGCAGGTGCCGGTGGGCGGCGGCGAAGCGTTCCCTGTACAGCTCACCCCAGCTCAGGAACGTCACCGTGTCGAGGCGTCCGGCGAGTTCGCGGTCGGGCATGGCGTCCACGAGCTCGACGGCCTCGTCGAGCCAGGCCGTCGCGTGCGGATGGGTGACATCGAAGGAGTGGTGGGCCACCACGCCGACGCTGAGGGCGAAGGCGAGCAGGGCGCGGTCACCCGTACGGCGGGCGGTGCGGATCGCCTCCTCCACGCCGGCGGCGCCGGAGCGGCCGTACATCACGCTGGTCAGCGTCAGCCCGACGCGCAGCACGCCGGCCGCAAGCCCGTCCTGGTCCGGCAGACCGGCCAGCTCCTGCGCCAGCACGGCACGGGCCTCCGCGTGGTCGCCCATCAAATTCTGCAGGACGGCCAGGAAGCTCACCGCCGTGAGCCGCTCCTCGGCGCCGACCGGCAGCAGCCGCAGGATCTCGCCCAGGATGTCCCGGCTCTCGGTGAGCCTGCCGGTGACGCCCAGCGCCCGCCCCCGCAGGTTGAGCAGCTGCAACCGCAGGGCGACGGTGTCCGGATCCGGCGGCAGCAGCCGTAGCGCAGAACCCAGCCAATGCGCCGCGACGGCGGGTGTGGCGGGCATCGCGTCCACCGCCGCGGCGCGAAGCACCTCCGCCGCCGTCAGGTCACCGACCGCGGCCGACGCCTCGATGTGCGGAGCCCGTACGTCCACCGGCGCCCGCCGCCGGTCCAGCTCCGCCGCCGCCCGGCCATGCGCCCCTAGCCGCCACCCCGCCCCGGCGTGGTGGTACGCGGCACTGCGCAGCAACGGATGGCGGAAACGAAACCCGCCCGGCGCCGCACCGGGCCGTACGAGGTCACGCCGCGCCAGCTCGTCCAGCGCGGCCAGCACGTCCGCCTCGGCCCGTTCGGCGACCGCCGCCAGCAGGCCCGGATCGAACTCGTCACCGGCGACCGCCGCGGCGTGCAGCACCCTCCGGCACAGCGGCTCGAGCGTCGCGAACTCCCCGGCCAGCGCGGCGCGCACCGACCCCCAGGGGTGCGCGCCGGTCGGTGGCCGGTCGGCCTCCCGTCCGCGGGCCAGCACCTCGAGGTAGAACGGATTGCCGCCACTGTCGCGGTACAGCTGCTCGAGCCGCGCCGCCCCGAGACCCGGCGGCAGCAGGTCGCCGGCCTCGGCGGCATTCAGGGGCCCCACCTCCACGGTCGTCGCCAGCCCCCGCTGCACCGCCCCGGCGAGCGCCTGCTCCAGTCGGGCCGGCGCCTGCCGCGGCCTGTACGCCACCGCCAGCACGACCGGGGCGCGAGGCGGATGCCGCATCAGGTGATCGAGCAGCTCCAGGGAACCGTCGTCGCCCCAGTGCAGGTCGTCGAGGGCGAGCACCAGCCCGTTCGGCGCGGCGAGGGTCTCCAGCAGGGCCCGGACCGCCCGGTGCAGCCGATACCGCTCGCCGGCCAGCAGGTCCGGCTCGCCTCCCGGGCCGTCCGCCGCGAGCGCGGGATAGACGCTGGGCAACAACCGCAGGTCCGTGGCGTCCAGGCGGGTCCGGCCCGGTCCGCGCCACCCCCGCAGGTGGTCCTCCATGGCGTTACGGAGCACGCCGAACGGCACTTCCCGCTCGAACTCGGCGGCCCGGCCGGCCAGCACCAGCCGCCCGTCGCGGCGCGCCTCGGTCAGGAGTTCCGCCAGCAGCCGCGTCTTGCCGATGCCCGGATCGCCGGCGAGGGCGACGACGGCCGGTGCGTCACCTGGCCGGCCCAGGACGGCTCGCAGCGCGCCCAGCTCCGCCGCCCGGCCGATCAGCGGGGCAGGTGCGGTGGCGGCCCGCTGATCCTCGTGGTCGACAACCCGCTGCTCCGTCACCCCGGCACGCACGCTCCACACCCCCCGCATCGCCAGATCGACGCGAGCGAATCGTACCGAGGCGTGACCACCGTACGGGCCCGGCGGCCTGCCGGTTTCTGTCAGGGGCGGCTGATACGTTCCGGGCAACCGAGGCGAGGAGAGACCGTGCAGCAGAAAACCGAGGCGCAGCTGGCCGACGCCGCCGGCGAGATGGGCCGGCTGCTCGCCGGCATCCGGCCGGAGCAGTGGTCCGCCCCGACGCCGTGCTCCGGCTGGGACGTCCAGGCGCTGGTCGAACACGTGGTCCAGGGCAGCGCCCGCTTCGCCGTCGCGCTCGGCGGCGACCCGCAGGCCACGACGACCGAGCCCACGGCCGCCGGCTTCGAGCGCAATGCGGCGGTCCTGCTCGCCGCCGCCGGGCAGCCCGGCGTACTGGACCGGATCGTCGACGTGCCCTTCGGCCGCGTGCCGGGCGCCGTCGCCTTGCACCTGCAACTCACCGAGCTGCTCGTGCACGGCTGGGATGTCGCCGTCGCCACGGGCGAGCGACCCCGTTTCTCCGACAAGCTGGCCGCCCAGGAGCTGGAGTTCACGCTCCGGACGCTGCCCGCGGTGCCGCCGGACCGCAATCCGTTCGCACCGTCGCAACCGGTCGCGGACAACGCGCCCGCACTGAACCGGCTCGTCGCCACCTTGGGCCGCTCCGTCGACGCCGTGACCGGCTGAACAGCTCGCCCCGAGACCGCCACCGGCCCAGGGGAAGGCGGCCCGAACCCCCGGGCGGCCTGAAAGGGGTTCCGAACCCCGGGCGGCCTGAAAGGGGGCCGGAACCCGGGACTCGGAGTCCGGTCCACCGCGATCCCGCGGACGTGCGCGGCCGGCCCCGACCGGCTCGGGTCGATCGGCGGGCCGGCTCGGGTCGATCGGCGGGCCGGCTTCTCAGATCAGCGGCCGTTGCCGGTGCAGGAGCCGCTCGATGCCGGCGCGCGCGGCGTCGCGGCCGGCGCGCAGTGCCGCGCCCACGCGGTTCACCACGCCGTCGCTGGTGATCAGGAGCTCGCCCACGTACGCCGATGCCCGGTCCATCACCAGCTGGGCCCGCGCGAGGTCCTCCTCGTCGTCGCGCAGCTCCCAGAGCCGCCGGGCCTGGTCCCAGGCGTGTGCCCGGGTCGCCGCGACGAGGACCCGCTGGCTCCAGTCGTCGAGGTCGCCGACCAGGCCGTCGATGCGCAGCTGCCAGCGGGTCGAGTAGCGGCGGCGCAGGCGCGGGATCTCCTGGTAGAAGATCTTGTTGACCAGCAGGTAGTCGGGGTGGATCACGTCGTCGCGGGGTGCGCCGACCTGCTCCCAGGTGGAGGTCAGGGCCAGCGCGAGGTCGTGGTTGATGTGGGCGTTGACGCCGAGCATCGCCGCGGCCAGCTTGCTGACCTTGCGGTCCTGGGCGCGGCGGAAGAGGATCTCCCACGCGTCCGGGGTCCTCAGGTCCTCCTCGCCCCACAGGCGCAGGGCCTCGAAGTAGCGCTTGGCGAACTCGACGTCCAGCAGCTCCAGGAAGTCGCGGTCCGTGACGTCGTTGCCCCTGATGGCCTGCCGGACCCGGTCGGTGATCGTGAAGTACAGCGAGTTGAACGACGCGACCCGGTTGGCGGCAGGCGGCGGCAGCTCGTTCATGATCGTCTGGGTCCGGGTCAGCATCTTGAGCACGTCGCCGATGGTGTCCGGGCAGTCCGAACACAGCTCGGCCATCTGGCGGGACGCGGGCGCCCACCCTCGTCCTCCGGGCACCAGGCCCGGTTCATCCGGTGCTATTCGCAGGCGTTCGGCGCGAAGCAGGTCGGCGCTGCTCTGCACCCCGCCCCGGTCGAAGGCGACAGTCGTCGTCATCGTTGGCCCCCCAGCCGCCGAAGCTACTCCATCGGTCGTCCACAGTGCTGAAGGACGCCCTGGTTGACCAGCCTCCCGGCGGCTACCCGACAGTAAGACCGCGGCTGGTCGTGCGACAGCAGACTACTGATCCCCGGGCTCCCGCGTTGTCCCCGCCGACCGGTTCCGGACCGTACATCCGGATCCGGGATGTTTGGCCTCAGCCGAGGAGGATCGGGCGCAGCCGGTCGAGCACGGCCGGGTCGTCGATGGTCGAGGGCACCGGCTCGGGGCGGCCGTCGGCGATGCCGCGCATGGTGCGGCGCAGGATCTTGCCGGAGCGGGTCTTGGGCAGGCCGGCCACGACGTCCACCCGGCGAAGCGCGGCGACCGGGCCGATCCGCTCGCGGACCAGGGCGACCAGCTCGGCGGGATCGACGTCGGCGCCGGCCTTGAGCACCACGAAGCCGCGGGGCACCTGACCCTTGAGCGGGTCGTGTACGCCGATCACCGCGCACTCGGCGACGGCCGGGTGGGCGGCGAGGACCTCCTCCATCGCCCCGGTGGACAGGCGGTGGCCGGCCACGTTGATGACGTCGTCGGTGCGGCCCATGACGTACAGGTAGCCGTCGGTGTCGAAGCGCCCGCCGTCGCCGGTGAGGTAGGTGCCCGGGAACGCCGACAGGTAGGAGGCGATGTAGCGCTCGTCGTCGCCCCAGAGCGTGGGCAGGCAGCCCGGCGGCAGCGGCAGGCCGATGACGATCGAGCCCTCCTCACCCGGTGGCACGTCGTCGCCCGCGGCGTCGACGACACGGACCCGGAATCCCGGTACGGGCAGCGACGGCGAGCCCGGCTTCGTGGGCAGCCGCTCCAGGCCCCGCGGGGAGGCGGCGATGGGCCAGCCGGTCTCGGTCTGCCACCAGTTGTCGATCACCGGTACGCCGAGCAGCTCCCCGGCCCACGAGTAGGTCTCCGGGTCGAGCCGTTCCCCGGCGAGGAACAGGTGCCGGAGCCTCGACAGGTCGTGACCGGCGGTCAGCTTGCCGTCCGGGTCCTCCTTCTTCACCGCCCGGATCGCGGTCGGCGCGGTGAACATCGTGGTGACCCCGTGCTGCGCGGCGACGCGCCAGAACGCGCCGGCGTCCGGGGTTCCGACCGGTTTGCCCTCGTAGAGGACGGTGGTGGCGCCGGTGAGCAGCGGCGCGTACACGATGTAGGAGTGCCCGACCACCCAGCCGACGTCCGACGCGGCCCAGAACACGTCGCCCGGGCCGGTGTCGAAGATCGCCCGCATCGACCAGTGCAGGGCGACCGCGTGGCCGCCGTTGTCGCGGACCACGCCCTTCGGGCGCCCGGTCGTGCCCGAGGTGTAGAGGATGTAGAGCGGGTCGGTCGCGGCGACCGCAATACATTCCGCGGGTACGGCACCCGCGACCGCCTCGTCCCACGTCAGGTCGGTCTCACGGATCAGCTCGGCGGGCCCTTGCGGCCGCTGCAGGACGACCACGTGCGCCGGGGCGTGCCCGGCCTCGGCCAGCGCCGCGTCGAGCATCGGCTGGTACGCCACCACACGGCCCGCCTCCACCCCGCATGACGTGGCGACGATGACCTTCGGACGCGCGTCGTCGATGCGAGCGGCGAGCTCACGCGCCCCGAACCCGCCGAAGACGACCGAGTGCACGGCCCCGAGCCGGGCGCAGGCCAGCATCGCCACGACGGTCTGCGGGACCATCGCCATGTACAGCACGACCCGGTCACCCGCGCCCACCCCGAGACGGCGCAGCGCCCCGGCGAACAGGGCGACCTCGTCGCGCAGCTCGCGGTAGGTGTACGTGCGCAGCACCCCGGTGACCGGGCTGTCGTGGATCAGCGCCGGCTGGTCACCGCGCCCCGCGTCGACGTGCCGGTCGAGGGCGTTGTGGCAGGTGTTGAGCCGGGCGCCCGGGAACCAGCGGTACAGCGGCGCGGCGCTGCGGTCGAGGACCTCGCCCGGCGGCGTCTCCCAGTCGATCGCGGTGGCGGCGTCGCGCCAGAAGCCGTCGGGGTCGGCCATGCTGCGGTCGTACGCCTGCCGGTAAGCGCCCATGCGTCATCGTAGGCGCGTCTTCTGCACCTTGCCCATGGCGTTGCGGGGCAGATCCGCGACGATGTGGACCACGCGGGGACGCTTGTGCGCGGCCAGCTTGCCCGCGACGAACGCGACGAGGTCCTCGGCGGCGGGCCGGCCGTCCGCGACCACATAGGCCGTCACCTGCTCACCGAGGTCTGGGTGCGGCGTGCCGACCACGGCGGCCTCGCGCACGGCCGGATGCAACAGCAACGCGTCCTCCACCTCCCCCGCCCCGACGCGGTAACCGCCGGTCTTGATGAGGTCGGTGGACGCCCGGCCGACGATGCGGTGCCAGCCGTCGGGGCCGATGGTGGCGACGTCGCCGGTGGCGTACCAGCCGCCGGACAGCGGCGCGGCGGCGCTGCCGTCGGGCTGCAGGTAGCCGTCGAAGAGGGTGGCGCCCCGGACCTGCAGGTTGCCGATGGTGGTGCCGTCGGCGGGCAGCGGCTCCCCCGCGTCGTCCGCCAGCCGGGTCCGCACGCCCGCCACGGGGACGCCGACGTGGCCGGGACGCCGGTCACCGTCCGCGCGGGTGCTGACCGTGATCAGGGTTTCCGTCATGCCGTACCGTTCGACCGGAGCCTGGCCGGTCAGGGTGACGAGATCGTCGAAGACCGGGACCGGCAGCGGCGCACTGCCGGAGACCAGCAGCCGCGCGTCCCGCAACGCCCGGGCGGCCACCGGGGCGGCACACATCCGGGACCAGACGGTCGGAACTCCGAAGTAGAGGGTGCCGCGGGCTGCCGCGTACGCCTCGGGGGTGGGCCGTCCGGTGTGGACCAGCGGCGACCCGGTCCGCAGCGCGCCGAGGACGCCGAGCACGAGCCCGTGAACGTGGTAGAGCGGCAGTCCGTGCACGAGCGTGTCGCCGGCCGTCCACTGCCACGCCTCGGCGAGCGCGTCGAGGTCGGCCGCGATCGCCGCCCGCGACAGCACGACACCCTTCGGCGGCCCGGTCGTCCCGCTGGTGTAGAGCACGAGGGCCGGCTTGTCCGCGGCGGGCTCGGCCGGCACCGTACCGTGTCCCGGCCGCGTGACCGGCACGACCGGCAGGCCGCTTTCGCCCGCGGCGGCGGGGTCGTCGGAGAGCATCACGGCCGCGCCCGAGTCACGCAGCACGTGCGCCCGTTCGAGCTCGCCGGCGTCCGGGGGCACCGGCACGACGGGCACCCCGGCCAGCAGGCCGGCGGTCACGGCGACGATCGCCGGCAGCCCGGGCACCGCGTGCACGGCAGCCATCGGTACGCCGTGCAGCTCCCCGGCGAGAGCGGCCGCCCGCCCGAGCAGCTCATGCCGCGACAGCGCCACCCCGGGGGCGGTGACGGCACGGGCGTGATCCGCGGGATCGTGCAGGGCTCCCAGTAAGCGCATGCGCACGATGATCCCAGACCGCTCGGCGAACCGGGGGGCTCAGCCGCTCGCCGGCAACGCGGCCCGAGCCTCCTCCAGCACGGTCGCCGAGGTTCCGGTGGCGAGCACATGCCGGAGCGCTTTCTCGTACGCGTACCCGAAAGCCTCCCCCGCCGGAACCTCGACGTCCGGGACGACCCCGATGCCCTCCCAGTTGGTGCCGGTGACCGGGTTGACCGCCCGGGCGATCGGCACGGTGATCTCCATCGTGGCCGACAGCGGGAAGAACTCGGTCGGGTGCGCGCCGCCGCGCGTGGTCGCACCGATCAGCGTCGCTCGTTTCTGGGTCTGCAGGTTGTAGCAGAACTCCTCGCCGGCCGAGAATGTGACGTCGCTGGTCAGCACATAGACGGGCCGGTCGAGGTAGCGCTCGCCGGGCAGGTGGGCGAGGCTCCAGAACTGCCGGGTACGACCGCTGGCGCCGTCGTAGATGTCGTTCAGGTGCGTCTCGTCGTCCGGGAAGAAGTAGCTGGTCCAGAAGATCACCCCGTTGGGCGCGCCGCCGCGGTTCTTCCGCAGGTCGACGATGAGCGCCGAGGTGTGCGTCACGAGCTCCATGGCCGCGGCGATCGCCCGGCCGCCGGCGGAGGCGTCGGGAATCTGCCGCAGGTCGAGGTATCCGACGTTGCCGTCGAGCCGCTCGACCCGGGCGATGCCGTGGTTGTTGCGCCGGAGCTGCTGCACGTACGCGGCGATCATCTGTTCTTCCGTGAGCGCCTCCCGCAGGTCCTCCTCGCGGGGGCGTACCCGTAGATGCTTGTCGGCGCAGACCTCGGCCAGGTCGGCGGTGAGTTGCTCCCCCAGCTCGGCTTCGCCGAGGTCCGCATAGGCGCCGGCGGCGCGCTTGGCCCGGATGACGGCGGCGGCCTCGGCGGCCTTCTCCGGGAAGATGTACTTGTCGCAGAGCAGTCCGAGCGCCTTCTCGATCAGATCGTCCCCCATGCCTGCACCCTATCGACGAGCATCGCGGTCCTCGGACGCAGCGTCCTCCTGGACACCAACGCGCGATCCCCGAGCAGGCGCCGGTTCCGTAGCGGTTCGGGCAGATCGACGCCGACGATTGCGCTTGCAGTCACGCGGCCCCCCAGACAATGAGCGTGACCGAAGCCGGTGCAGAACGGATCTCGACTCCAGCCGGCGTATGACAATCGCCGTCCGGCAATTCGATGACGAGATGGGCGCCGGCGGGGTCCATGCTTTCGAGCCGCGGCCGGTAGCGGAGCGGCCGGCCTGCCGGTCGACCGGCGGCGCCCCGCTCCCACATGCCGCAAGGGAGCCCGTCGCCAGGGCGAGGGCATACAGTCGCACCAAGGTTCGCAGGGAAGTCCCCATGTCGATGACAGACGACGCGGATGGCGACCGGGTTCCCGCCGCGGGCCTGTGACGACAACGGCACTGATCGTCGATGTACCGCATCGGCTGGATAAAGCTTACCGAAAGCCTTCCGTAAGACGCTGAGCCGCGGCCTTAAGAAGGATTAAGCAATTCTTAACCGCATTGACGAAGATGTTTTCCGGCCGAAGACTTGCACTCGCTCGGCAGACGAGCGCATTCCCCTCACTTCGCGACGGCGGGACGGTCGGGCACGACCCGGGCATCGGCGCCGCGAGTCTTCGCGCAAGGAGCACCCTTGAAGCACAAAGTCGCGGTGGCGACCGGCATAGCGGCCGTCACCGTAGCGGGGTCCATCGCCCTGACCATGCCGCAGGGAAACGCGGCCACCACCCCGGCGGTCCCGGCCGGTGCCGCGGCCGCCGACCCGGTGCCGACCGCCGTCGCCACCTCCCGGGCGACGTCGTCGGCGTCGGCGCTGGTGGCGAAGAAGCCGAAGCTGTTCTTCAGGAGCGGCAAGGACAAGCTCGTGAAGAGCCAGGTCGTCAGCCAGAACGGCCTTCAGTACGTGGCGTACGAGCGTACGTACCAGGGCCTGCCGGTGCAGGGCGGTGACGCGGTCGTGGTCACCGACACCTCGGGCACCGTACTGGGCAACTACGTGGCGCAGGACCAGGCGCTGTCGACCGGCACCACTCCGAAGATCTCCGCGAAGGCCGCCGCCAAGGTCGCCCGCAAGCAGCTGACCACGGTCCGGTCGACGGGCAAGCCGGCGCTCAAGGTGGTCGCGCAGGGTGCCGGTGTGCTGGCGTACGAGGTGGTGGTCGACGGCACGAAGCGGACCGAGCAGGGCCCGGCGCCGAGCAACCTGCACGTCTTCGTCGACGCCGCCACGGGCAAGGTGCTCACCGACCTGACCCGCGACGACGTGGTGGACGCCACCGGCCGGGGCGCCTACTACGGGAACGTCACCATCGACACGACGAGCTCGGGCGGACGCTTCACCATGAGCGACCCCACGCGCCCGGGTCTGCAGTGCGGCGGGCAGAACGGCGCCGCCTTCACCAGCACGACCGACACCTGGGGCACCGGCACCGCCACCGACCAGGTGACGGGCTGCGTGGACGCCATGTACGTCGTCTCGCAGGAATGGAACATGCTGCGCGACTGGCTGGGCCGCAACGGCATCGACGGCAACGGCCGCGCGTTCCCGGTCCGGCAGGGCCTCGACGACGTCAACGCCTTCTGGAACGGCTCGCGCGTCGAGATCGGCCACTCCTCCGACAACCGGCGGCTGCTCAACAGCATCGACGTGCTCGGGCACGAGTTCGGCCACGCGATCAACCAGTTCACGCCCGGCGGCTCCAGCGGCGGCAACGAGGCCGGCGGCATGAACGAGTCCACCGGTGACATCTTCGGCGCGCTGACCGAGTTCTACGCCCACAACCCCAACGACCCGGGTGACTACACCGTGGGCGAGCTGGCCGACCTCGTCGGCGACGGGCCGATCCGCAACATGGCCGACCCGTCCAAGCTCGGCGACCCGAACTGCTTCTCCAGCAGCATCCCGAGCACGGAGGTGCACGCCGCCGCCGGCCCGCAGAACCACTGGTTCTACCTGCTGGCGGAGGGCTCCCGGCCGACCGACGGCCAGCCGACCAGCCCGACCTGCAACAACAGCTCCGTGACGGGCATCGGCATCGAGAAGGCCGGCAAGATCTACATGGCCACGCTGATGCGCAAGACCAGCGGCTGGACCCACGTCAAGGCCCGCGCCGCCTCGGTCGCCGCCGCCGCGCAGCTGTTCGGCAACGGCACCGAGTGCGCCACCGTCAAGGCCGCCTGGAACGCCGTCAGCGTCCCGGCCGCCGCCGGCGAGCCCGCCTGCACCGGCGGCGGCAACCCGACGCCGTCGGGCAGCCCGACGCCGAGCACGCCGACCCCGACCCCGACGCAGTCCCCCTCGGGCGACTGCCAGGACGGGTTCTCCTCGCACGACAGCGGCGCAGTGGCCGCCGGCCAGACGGTCGTCACCGACACGTTCACCGCCGGCAGCGGCCGCCACGCCGCGTGCCTGACCGGACCCGCCGCGACGGACTTCGACCTGTACCTCGACAAGAGCGTCGGGGGACGATGGACGACCGTGGCGCGCTCGACCGGCGAGACCTCCCGGGAGGCCATCGCCTACACCGGAACGACCGGCAGCTACCGATACCGGATCGTCTCCTACAGCGGTTCGGGTAATGCCGTCCTCGGCTGGAACGCACCCTGATCATCCGGCGTCCGACCGGGGTGGCGTCCGCGCCACCCCGGTCTCTTTCTTGAACAGGATGGGAAATTCGCGGTGCGAAAGACACATACGTCCGTAGTCATAGCGGCTCTGCTCCTCGCCGGCGTCGCCGGCTGCAAGGACGACGCTCAGACTTCTGCCTCTCCTCCGGCTTCCGCTCCTCCATCGGCTACGGCTTCTGCTTCTGCCTCAGCTTCGCCATCGGCCCCGGCTTCATCCGCTCCCGCCACGACAACGGCCCCCACGCCCGGGGCTTCGAAGACGGCGGCGGACAAGGCGTTCCCGCTGGTCGTGGCTCGGCGGGGCGGCTTCGCCGGCGTCGACGACCGCGCCACGATCGCGGCCGACGGGACGGCGATGGTGTCGCGGCGGGGGCGGGCGCCTGTACGGACCGCCGTGCCGGCCAAGACCATGGCCGAGCTCCGCGGGCTGCTGAACTCGCCGGGCTTCGCCCATCAGGCGAAGCCCACGGCGGTGTGCAACGACGGCTTCGAGTACGAGTTCGTCACCCCGTCCTCGACCACGGTCGTCCACGACTGCGGCGCCTCGCAGGTGGCGGAAGTGGATCGGGCCCTGGCCATCGTCGCGACGTTGTTCAAGAGCTGACGCCTGTTCGCTCCGGCCTGCCCGGCTTCACCGTCACGGACGGAAAAGCCTGACGGCGCCGATCAGCCCAGGGTCCGCAGCCACGCCTCCACCTCGGCCGGCCGCCGGAACAGCAGGACCTCCGGCCTGCCGGGGTCGGCGTGCCACCGGCGCATGCGGGCGCGCTTGCGGGCGAACGAGCTGAAGTGCCACAGAACGATCGAATCCCTCGACAGCGACACCCGCAGCGATTCGACGTTGCCGTTGCAGACGCGGTCGCGGCGGACCAGGCGGAGCACGGTTCGCCGCAGCAGCCGGCCCAGCGACAGCAGGCGAGGGAAGTCGAGGCCCACGATGAGGTGGGCGCGGGCCAGCGGCACGTCCAGCCAGGCGCCGTACGCGTGGTCGAGGACCCACCGGTCCTGGACGCAGATCGCCTCTATCCGGTGGCGCTGGACCTCCGGCGGCACCGCCACCCACCCGGGCTCCCAGGTCAGGTCGTCCACCGAGTGCCACGGCACGCCCAGCCGCTCGCCGATGCGCCGGGCCAGCGTGGTCTTGCCGGAGCCCGTCACGCCGTACACCAGGATCCGGGCCGGGGGTGTGCTCACCGGGCGGCCCGGGCGACGGTCCGGCGAGCGTCCCGCCAGGCGATGAGGGCTGTTCGGAGCCGGGGCGAGGCGACGTTCTCGCCGCGGCGGCGGGCGTGCAGGTGGCCGACCAGCCAGGGCGGGGCGGCGGCGTGGTCGACGGCCCGGCTCTTGGTGAGCAGGTCTCCGGTGGTGAGGGCGTACCGGCCGCGGGCCATCGAGGTGAGGCCCAGGTCGGCGATCACCGGGTCGAGGAACAGCCACGGCCGCCGGGCCGCCCAGCTCCAGTAGCCGGTCAGTTCGGCGCGGGCGGCCTCGCGGACGTCGTCGTCGGTCATCGGCGGGAACAGATCGCGCGGCGGGCGGCCCCGGACTGCGAATCCGTGGCGGACGAGCTCGGCCCGGCTGACGCCGGACAGGATGCGCTCGACAAGCTGCCCGTGCGTCCATGTGGGGTGCCTCAGCCCGATATCGGTACGGGCGGTGGCGTCGACGTACACGCAGCCGAGCTTGAGGCCGGCGCCGACTCCCTCGTCGAGGTCGCGGTGCAGCGTGCAGAGTGTCGCCCGCCGGTCCGGACCGACCGGGCCGTCCACCAGGGCCACCAGGTCCAGGTCGCTGACCCCGGGACGGTAGTCGCCGGTCGCCAGGGAGCCGGCGACGAGCAGGTCGGGGGCCCAGCCGAGCGCCGCCAGCCGGTCGCCGAGCTCGCGGACGGCGGCGGGCACGGTCGGCATGGCCGAAATTCTAAGCCGCGTCGCGACCGGCCCGGAGCCCTCGGGACCCCTATCGTCATGCGTCATGACGCGCATCCTGCTGATCTCGGGCGACACACGGGAGGGATCCCTGCACACCGCCGCGCTGCGCACGGCGGTCCGGTTCGCCCCGGCGGACATCGGCGTCGTCCGATACGACGGCCTGCGCGACCTTCCGGCGTTCGTCCCGGACGAGCCCGCCATGCCCGCCACGGTGGCGCTGCTGCGGCATCGCGCCGGGGCGGCGGACGCCGTGCTGGTCAGCACCCCGGAGTACGCCGGCACGCTGCCCGGCAGCCTCAAGAACCTCCTCGACTGGCTGGTCGAGGGCGGTGACCTGCGCGGCAAGCCGGTGGCCTGGCTGTCGGTCACCCCGCCCGCGCAGGACCAGGCCGCCCTGGCGACGCTCGAGACCGTCCTCGGACACGCGGGCGCCCGGGTGCTGAAGCCGGCCTGCATCCGCATCCCGCTGGTGCCCCAGGCCGTCGACGAGCAGGGCATCGTCACCGACCCGCGGCTGCACACGGCACTGCAGGACATGCTGCGCGCCCTCGCACGGTCACTGGCCGCGCCGGAGCCCCGCCAGCCGCCGTCGTGGCAGGTGCACTCGAGCCTGTACCCGGTCGTGCCGCGCCGTGAGCCGTCGCGCTTCGGCCCGGGGCGCCTGTACACCTAGGCGCGAGAGCACCGGCCCGCCGCGCCTGACGGACAACCTTGTAAAACGGCGTTCGCCGGCTATCCATCCATGCCCGCGAGGATTGAGCTACGGCACGCAACGGCCACGCCCATCACGACGGAATTGGGGACTTGCCATGACTCGCGTCCGGAAGGCTCTCGCTGTCCTATGTGTCGCGACGCTGCTGGGGCTGGTCGCCCCGGGCCACGCCTCCGCCGCCACACCTGCGTTGCGAGACGTTCTCACCCACACGGAGATCTCACCGTCGGTCGCCCGGCCGGGGAACACGGTGCACGTGTCCTGGTGCTTCGACACCGCGTACGCGGACCAGGTCAAGTTCATCGAGCTGTGGCTGGGCCACTCCACCGGCATGGGACACGCACCATCCCTGTACCTGCAGTCGGGGATCGACCCGAAGACGAACCAGCTCGACTTCATCGTTCCCGCGGTATCACCGAGCCGGCCCGGCACCATCTGGTTCGTCGACCTGGTGTGGCGTGACGGCGCTGAGCTCACCGAGCTGGCGCTCGTACCCATCACCATCCAATAGCGCCGTTCAGAGGACGTCGCACCGATCACGCCGGCCTGCGTCATTCTTCGATAGGCGGCCGTCTGGCCTACTTCGGAACGTCGACCTGCAGGTCGTGGTAGTCGCCGATCGAGAGCACCACGGTGCCGTTCTCCACGAGCTCGTAGTCCCACAGCTTGTATTCCGGATCGAACGACTCGATGGACACCTCGACCCGCAAGAAGAGGGCCTTCGCGGCCGGCGTCATGGCACCCGTGATCTCGATGGCGTCGCGCATGCCGCTCCACGGTCGGATCTCTACGCCCGGCAAGGCCATGAATTCCGCTCGGCCGTAACTGAGCTGACCGTCGCCGTCCGGCATGTGCACCCGGAACTCGTCCGCGCGGCCGAGGTGTTCGCTCAACAGCGACCGCCATTCGACGTCGGACACCGGACCAAGATACTTTCGCGGCATGCCGGGGATCGTATCCGTGCCCGGCCAGCAGCGCCTCGCATTACCTGCGTCGTCAGCTCGACCCATCGCCGTTGCCTGCAACTCCGCACACAGCTTGGCCGTTACTGCTCCCGGGGTGCTTCTATGCGCACGCCATGCAGCAGCGGGCGAACGGCCGCGCGGCAAGCCGTTGCTCACCGATCGGCTGCCCGCACCGTTCGCACAGGCCGTACGTGCCCGCGTCCACCCGGCGCAACGCCTCGTCCACCTCAGCGATCCGCTCGCGCGCGGTGGCCAGCAGCGCGGTCAGCTGGGCGCGTTCGAAGCCGATGGTGGCACCCTCCGGGTCGTGCTCATCGTCGGCATTCGAATCCCGCGATGCCGTGAACAACGCCTCCAGATCCTGGGCCAGTGTCTCCGCCTGGGCTTGCGTGATCGCTCGTAGCCGCAGCAGCTCATCACGGACCATCTCTGCAGCTTAGCCACCTCGGCCGACGCACCGGCCATGTGTGCGTTTACTGAGCGATGGCCTATCGGCGCGACCGTATTACTGTTTCCGCCATGACCGCGGCCATGATGGTGATGGATGACGGAGCCCAGCTACGCACCTGGACCGAGGGTCGCGAGATCTCCGGTGAATTCCCAGTGGTCATGGTGCACGGTGGTCCAGGAGTCCCCGACTATTTGTCTCCGGTGTCCGACGTCGTCGAGGACCTGTGCCTGGTCCATCGCTACGACCAGCGTGGCACCGGCGGATCACGCTGGGAGGGACAGCACACGATCGCCCGTCACGTGCAAGACCTGGCGTTACTGCTCGATGCCTGGGGACGCGACCGGGTTGTTCTGGTGGGTCATTCGTTCGGAACGAACATGGCCAGCTATTTTCTGCTGGCCCATCCCGAGCGCGTGGCCGGCATGGTCTACCTCGCCGGGCCGTTCCTGGATCCGTGGCGGGAAGCCGACCGGCGAGCACAGCGAGCGCGACGCACGGACGAGCAGCAGACCAGGCTCGACGAACTCGATGCGATCGAGGTGCGTACCGACGCCGAAGAAATCGAATACCTCACGCTGTCGTGGTTCACCGACCACGCCGACCCTGCCCGGGCATGGGATTGGGCGCTGGATTCGGCCCGTACCCTGCGACCGATCAACTACCCGATGAACACCCAGCTCAACGCCGCGAAACGAGCCGACCCGCTCGAAGCACACCTGGACGCACTACGTGAAGACCTGCCCTCCGGAACGATGATCATCGGCGGAGACGGCGACAGCCGCCCCGCTGACGCCCTGCGACGTCTCGGAGCACGGCTCGACTGCGAGGTGACCATCATCCAGGAGGCGGGACACAGCCCATGGCTGGAAGCTCCGGAGCAGTTCCGTGTGGCATTCCGTGCTGCCGTGGGAAGGCAGATCGGAATGTCGAGTTGATTGGTCGGCGCCTCCTGTTCGGACACTCCCATTATCGATGGAAACTGGCGTCGCCTGCCGCATGCCGCCACCAATAGGGCGCGCTAGCACCGCGTGCCGCCGTCTCCTGCCGAGGCGATGCGCTGGATGTCACCCGCCTCGGGGACCCGCACGGGTTCCCCGCCCGGATCGCTCTCGTCCTGGCTAGGTTCACGGCGAAGCACATGCCCCGCTGCGCCAGCTACCGCCGAGAGGGCGTTCACCTTGTCGTTCCCGGTCACGATCGTCACGCCCGCGGAAGGTCCCGCCGGGGCGCAACGGCCACTGGAACTTCTGGAAGCCGCCCTGACGCGGGCCGGCCTGGAGCTCGTGCGGTTCGGCGACGAAGGGCGGGGCACCGAGCGGCTGGGAATGCTGGCACACGTCGCCAGGTCGAGCTCGGCTGTTCTCTACACGCTGCACCTGACCATCCGCCGGTCCCACGACGGGCCCGAGGAACCCTCCGACGTGGCCGCCGTCCGCGCGGCAGCCGAGTTCGTGCAGGCCGTACGCGCACACAACGACCGTGTCCCGATCCTGCTGTTCGGCGAGCAGTTGACGGCACGACGGATTCCGCAGTCGGTGCTCTCCCGGATCGACGGCGTCGTCAACGCCTACGAGGACACCCCCGACTTCCTGGCCCGCAAGATCCGGCGGGAGGTCAGCCACTATCTCGGTCAGTTGGCACCGCCGTTCTTCGCGGCGCTGATGCGCTACGCCAACGACGGCGCCTACTCCTGGCACTGCCCGGGCCACTCCGGCGGCACCGCGTTCCTGAAAAGCCCCGTCGGCACCCTCTTCCACGAGTTCTTCGGGGAGAACCTGCTGCGTGCTGACGTGTGCAACGCCGTCGAGGAATTGGGGCAGTTGTTCGATCACACCGGCCCTATCGCCGACAGCGAACGCCTCGCTGCCAGGACGTTCCGCGCCGACCACCTCTACTTCGTCACCAACGGCACCTCCACCTCCAACAAGATCGTGTGGAACTCGCTGGTCGGGCCGGGCGACATCGTCGCGGTGGACCGCAACTGCCACAAGTCGGTCCTGCACGCCATCATGCTCACCGGAGCCGTACCGATCTATCTGATGCCGACCCGCAACAAGGCCGGCATCATCGGACCCATCCCACGCAGCGAGTTCACCGCCGCCGCGCTCCAGGCCAAGATCGACGCGAGCCCTCTGGTCGTCGACAAGAGCAAGCGGATCCGCCTGCTGGCCCTGACCCAATCCACCTACGACGGCATCATCTACCGCGCCGACGAACTGAGGGAAACCCTCGACGGCGTCGTCGACGCCCTCCACTTCGACGAGGCCTGGCTGCCGCACGCCGGATTCCACAAGCTGTACGAAGGGATGCACGGTGTCGCCAACGACCGCGACCGCACCAACCGGACCGTGGTCTATTCCACCCAGTCCACCCACAAACTCCTCGCGGGCCTTTCCCAGGCGTCCCAGATCCTCGTCCAGGACACCGCCGGCGGCCACTTCGACAGCCGGGTCCTGGCCCAGGCGTACCGCATGCACACCTCGACCAGCCCGCAGTACGCCATCATCGCCAGCTGCGACGTGTCCGCCGAGATGATGGCCGGCAAACGCGGCCCCGCCCTGGTCGAGGAAAGCATCACCGAGGCGATGGAGTTCCGCCGCACCATCATCCGCGTCGGCGAGGAACGCGAGGACTGGTGGTTCGACGTCTGGGGACCGGACACCCCGCCCCGGACCGGACTGCCCGAACGCGCCGAGTGGGAACTGACCGCTGACGCCCCATGGCACGGCTTCGACCAGGTCGACGACGGCTTCACCATGCTCGACCCGATCAAGGTCACTCTCACGATGCCGGGCCTCACCGTGCACGGCGAGTTCAGCGAACCCGGCTCGCCGAGCATCCCGGGCGTGGTGCTGGCGCGCTATCTCGCCGAACACGGGGTCGTGGTGGAGAAGACCGGCCTGTACTCACTGCTCGTGCTCTTCACCATCGGTATCACCAAAGGCCGCTGGAACTCCCTGGTAGCCGAACTGCACCGCTTCAAGAGCGCCTACGACGGCAACGCCGCGATCGAACGGCTCATGCCGGCCTTCGCCGCCGCGTACCCCGGTTACGCCCGGCTCGGACTACGGGACCTCTGCGCTGCCCTGCATACCAC
The DNA here is from genome assembly GCF_040689425.1 of Actinoplanes sp. NPDC051475. Lineage (NCBI taxonomy): Bacteria > Bacillati > Actinomycetota > Actinomycetes > Micromonosporales > Micromonosporaceae > Actinoplanes > Actinoplanes sp. NPDC051475. The sequence goes on along the minus strand of NZ_JBFAZZ010000025.1, from coordinate 5,486 downwards.
CTACCGCGACGCCGACCTCGCCGAACTGACCACGGCGATCTACACCGAGCCCGTCGAGCAGGTGACGCTCCCGGCCGACGCGTGGACCGCCATGGCCGCCGGGCAGGTCGAACACGTGCCGGTGGAGAAACTGGCCGGCCGTACGACCGCGGTGCTTCTCACCCCGTACCCGCCAGGAATTCCGCTGCTGGTCCCCGGCGAGCGGATCAGCGCGACGATCGTGCGCTTCCTGCGGCACGAACAGGTACTGGCCGAACGCTGGCCCGGCTTCACCGGCATCACCCACGGCGTCGCCGACGAGGGCATCGGCAATCAGCGTACGGTCGCCTGCCTTCTTGCCTCGTAGACGAAACGCGGAGAAGGCGGTCACACCGCCGAGCGCAAGGGCCCACGGTCCAGCCAGGCGAGACCGCAGCCATCAAACCTTCGCTCAGCGATGAGTCATGAGCGCGGGTGGTGGCGCCGCTCGAAGCCCGGCATGTCGATGTGCGGATCGAGGTCGTCGCCGGAGGACACCTGGGCGGCCAGGCGCTGGGTGATGCGGCGGGCCCCGGGCCGGCGGCGGCCGTTGGAGTCCGGGACCTCGGGCCGGCTGAGCAGCTCGGCCATCTCGCCCATCGAGCGGGCGATCTCCTCGAACGGGATGTACAGGGCGCGGTTCGCTGCCGAGCCGAGGTACTCGAAGGGCGTGGAGCCGGCCATCGCGACGAACCGGACGCCCAGCATGTCCAGGTTGCGGAAGGCGGCCGAGTCCAGCATGCAGACGACGTGCCGGACGTCCCAGCGGTGGCCGGCGTTGATGAACGAACGGTAGAGCATGCTGCTGACTGTCAGGCCGTTGCGATCGGCGCGGTAGCGTGGGAGCACCGCCAGCGTGGCATAGTCCCAGATCTTGCCGCCGTCGTGCATGCCGTGCGCATCGACGATGTCGGACAACGACACACCGATCAGGCCGGGCGCATCGTCCAGGGTCTTGCCGCCACCCTCGATCGCCCGTGCGGCGCCCGCCGGCAGCCCGGTTTCCCGGTCGAGGACCAGGAAGAAATAGCTCTGTTCCTCGTACGCGGTGTACTCGGCGACCATCGCGGCCTCGTCCAGCCCGAACGACTCCTCGAACACGATCCGCTCGACCGTCCGCGCGACATCCGCCAGCGGGTCGTGCGTGGCGACGGCCAGGGCGACGAAACGGTTCTCCGACGCGTGTTCGCTGAGCGCCTCGGCGCAGAGGTCACCGAGGATGGCGTCGTCGAGGGCATAGGACATCTGGGGGGCTCCTTAACGGCGCCGGCGAGGGGGATGAGCGGCGCGTACCGGGCATACCGGGGGGAATTGAACTTATGCAGCATTAGCCATGAATCGTGCTATGTCAAGAAATTCATAATCACACCGGCCTGCGGCCCGCGGGACCGTCTTTGCCGGGGCCGCCGGCCGCTTCGCCGGCGCTCACCCTCGTGTCAGGGAGCCGGGCGCACCGGGACGAGGACACGCTCATGCCGGATTACGGGGTGGAAAACCCCGCAGCCGCGGTCACGGCCGGGAGCGCGTCGTGGGGACGTGGCGACCGATTTGCGCCGGCCCTACGTCACGCTGTGACACTTTCATCGATCAACGGCTGGTGCGGCAGGTCGTAAGCACACACTCGAGCACTTGGTCGACATCCGCGCGTGTCCATCCCTTCGCCGGGTGGATCGGCACCAGCAGCGTCGGCGCAGTACGTGCGGCCGCCCAGCGCCGGCCCGCGGCCGTGTGATTGTCATCGATCCATACGGCTGGACGATCGCCGGCCATTGCGTCGATCGCCGGAACCTTCAGCTCGGGCTCGAACGGTATGGGCGGGAACCGGATGAAAGGCAACGGCTCCACCCCGAGCAGCGGTAGGTAGAGCTCGTTGGCGTTCGCACCCCAGCCGGTGGCCCGCGACAAATCGCCTACGGCAGCCAACTCCCGGATCCAGCCACCGTGCCGGGGGCAGAAGCGCACCGGCTCCTCCCCCTCGAAGAGCACGCGTTCTTCGTACCCGTCGGGACAGGTGACCGCAGCGAACGGGTTCAGTACGCCATCGAGATCGAGCAGGAGAACCGGCAACGTTCGATCCGCGGCGCCACCCTACGGAGGTCACCGGAACCGGGCGAACGGTATTGCACGGGGCTCGGTTCGAGCGCTGATCCCGCCATGAGCGGGCGCCCTGGGAGCGCAGCGGTGGCCGGGTCGTGTGAGGCTGGTGGCGTGCCAGTGATCGCAGACTCCCGGCTGGTCCGGGACATCGATGTCATCAGGATCGCCCCGGAGCAGACCCGTGGGTGGGACGGGCTGACAGCCATCCGGGGCGACGTGATCGGGGTCTGGCACGGTGAGCAAGCCGTTGCCGCCCTCGCTCTTGTCGCGGCGCTGCCCGAGGCGCAGCAGATGCGGTGTTTCCTGCCGCACTACGCGATCCGGCTTCGCAGCGGACCGGCGGTCCTTGCTGAGATCGCGTTCTGCTTTCGATGCCGCAACGGTCGGGCGTTGGCATTCCAGCCGGATTTCGGGGTTGCCGGGTGGTTCACATTCGACCCCGACAGCGCGCCCGGCCGCCAGTTGCTCGCGCTGTTCAGGACCGCCGGGGACAACGGGGCGGACGGGCGCGCTGTTGATAACGAGTCGCCGCAGTAGCCGTGGTCGGACAGAATCGGTCGGCGTGACGACGAACCTGCGGGATCTCGCCCGCGATACTTTGCAGATCCTCCAGGACGGCGGCTACCGCGCGCCGGGCGGAGGAAAGGTCGACCTTGCCTCCGGGATGCAGGCGGCGGTCGGGGGCACGTCGGTGTATCAGCCGGAGGACCCGTTGCCGACGCCGGCGCTGACCGGGGTGGCATCCACCGTGTCGGTGACGGCGGAAAGCACCTTGGCGGCTACCCGGCGGCTGGCTCGTGACGGTGAGGTGGCTGCCCTGGTCTTCGCGTCTGCCAAGAACCCGGGCGGCGGCTTCCGCTCCGGAGCTCAGGCGCAGGAGGAGAGCCTTGCCCGGGCGTCGGCGCTGTACCGCTGCCTCAACGCCGTGCCCCAGTTCTATGCGGTCCACCGCGCCAGCAGTGACAATCTCTACAGCGACCGGGTGATTCATTCGCCCGGCGTTCCGGTCTTCCGCGATGATGACGGCCGTCTTCTCGAGAGCGCCTATCAGGTGTCGTTCCTGACCGCCGCCGCGCCTAATCGGGGGGCGGTGCCGGGCAGCCGGGCCGGCCAGGTTGCGGCGATTCTCGGCAAGCGGGCCCGGCGGGTGCTCGGCGTTGCGGCCGTCCATGGGCATCGGCGCCTTGTGCTGGGGGCTTGGGGGTGCGGCGTCTTCCGTAACGATCCTGCGATGGTGGCCGACGCGTTCGCCGGGGCCCTCGTCGACAGTGCCGGATGGTTTGACGAGGTGGTGTTCGCCGTGATGGATCACAAGAAAGGAACGCCGGTGCGGGCGGCGTTCGCCGCACGCTTTCCTGCTGCCGACTGAGCGCTCGAAACAGCCACCTAGCATGAGGCGCATGCGGGAGATCGACGAGCTGACGCCCGAGGCACGGATCGAGGTCGCGCGCGTGGCGCGGTCGCCGAGACTCGACCTTTCCAGATGTGGGCTTCACGAGGTGCCGGACGCGGTGCGTCACCTCACCCATCTGGAGTCACTCGACCTGAAGTTCAACAATCTCGAGGACCTGCCCGGCTGGCTGACGGAGCTCGATCGGTTGGTCGAACTCAATGTCCAGGCCAACGCCGTGGAACAGGTGCCTGATGTTCTCGACTCGCTCACCCGGCTGCGGCTGCTCGACCTGAGCGAGAACAATCTGGAGGGCGAGCCTCTCGATTTCCTCGGCCGGCTGACGAACCTCCGCGAACTCATTCTGATCGACACGCGATCGGATCGGCTGCCGGAGAGCATCGGCAACCTCGCCCGGCTCACGAACCTCGACCTGTACCTCGGCTGGTTCCACTGTTCACCGGAGAGCCTGCCCGACACTCTGGGGCGGCTCACCGGCCTGACCCGCCTCGAGCTGTCCCGGAACGGCCTGACCACGGTGCCGGAGTGGATTCGTCACCTGACCAACCTGCGAGTGCTCGGCCTGTGGATGAACGACATCTCCGAGATCCCGGCGTGGATCGGTGAGCTGACCGAGCTCACGGAGCTCTCGCTCCCCGGTGAGCCGGACGACGAGATTCTGGCTGTTCTGCGCGGGCTGCCCCACCTTCGGAAACTCAGCCTGGACGATGGGGACGTGGATCTCGGGTGAGATCGCGGCGCCGCTCCCGGTCACGCGCCGGCGGCCTCGCGGCGGCTGATCTCGCGGGATCCGCCGCAGTGGGTGCAGACCCGGATCCACCGCGACCGGCGCACCGGGAACAACGGGATGAAGAAGAGACTGAACTTCGTCGTCCGTTCGACCAGCGACTGCGCCGCCGTCACCCCGCAGAACTCACACGGGTGCACCGACGACGGATGAAAGTGGTCCTTGGTGCGGAGGCCGAAGATGAGGAACACGCATTCCACGATACGGGGAGGCAACCGGCCATGCGGGTGGAGATCGAGCGCGCCAGGGACCTGCGGTTCGACGACGGGCGTCCGGTGCGGGCCGCCTCGGCGGTCACGCGCTTCGGCGACGGCTGGCTGATCATCCAGGACGACGCGACCCACGCCGCGTGGGAGCGGCCCGGAGGGATCCGGCCGCTGCGGGTGGTGGCGGCCGCGGACGGGCGTGAGACCTTCAGCTCTGCCGAGGGTACGAAGCACCTCAAGCCGGACTTCGAGGCCGCCTGCGAGGTGCCCGGGGGTGTGCTGCTGCTCGGTTCGGGGTCCTCCCCCGCCCGGATGCGCGCCTGCGTGGTGGACGCGGAGGGCGGTTTCACCGTGGCGGACTTGGCACCGGTCTACGACGCGGCCGCTGCGGCGCTCGGTCTCGCCCCCGGCGCGCTGAACCTGGAGGGCGCGTGTGTCGCCGGGGGTGAGCTGCGCTGGTTCCAGCGGGGCAACTCGGGCGCCGGGGTGCCGTCCGCGTCGGTCGACGTGGATCTCGCCGCGTTGCTCGCCGTCGTGGCCGGCCAGGGGGCCGCCGGAGACGTCTCGGTCGGCGGGGTACGACGCTACGACCTGGGCGAAGTCGGCGGGGTGGCGCTCGCGATCACCGACGCCGTGGCGCTGCCGGACGGGCGGGTGGTGGTCAGCGCCGCCGCCGAGGACACGCCCAACGCGATCGACGACGGGCCGGTGGTGGGCGCGGCGGTGGCCGTGCTGGCCGAGGGGCGGCCGCCGGAGGTCGCCGCCCTTCCCCGGCCGGACAAGATCGAGGGGCTGGCGGTGCGCTCCTGCGACGAGGAGGGGGTGTCCCTGCTCGCCGTGGTCGACGCCGACGACCCCGCCGTGCCGTCAAGCGCGCTCGACCTGCGCCTTCGCTGGTAAGCCCCAGTCCGGCCCGGGCCACGACGCCAAAAGGGCCGGCCCGGGCCACGACGCCAGGTGGCCGTGG
>NZ_JBFAZZ010000024.1:0-97850 GCF_040689425.1 Actinoplanes sp. NPDC051475 | reverse complement strand
CTCGACCTCGACGCTGCAGACGCAGGTCGTGGCGCTGTCCAACCAGGCGCGGGTCAAGGCCGGCTGCAAGGCGCTGCGGGTCAACGCGGACCTGCTCTGGGCCGCCCGCGGACACAGCAAGTACATGGCCACGACCGGCCGGTTCAGCCACACCGGCGCCCGCAGCTCGACGTTCATCACCCGGGCCCGCGCCGCCGGCTACTCCGCCGCGCGCAGCGAGAACATCGCCTGGGGCTACCGCACCGCGCGTGAGGTCGTCAACGGCTGGCTGGCATCGCCGGGTCACCGCGCCAACCTGCTCGACTGCGGCGCCAAGACGTTCGCCGTCGGCGTGGTCTACTCCGCCAACGGCACCCCGTACTACACCCAGGACTTCGGCAGCCGCTGACTTTTCCCTCCCCCCGAAGACCGGCCGGCATGCCCCCGCATGCCGGCCGATCTATTTCTCATGCGGGTACGGAGGCGGGCTGTCGGCGTACACGTTCCGAAGCAGAGTCAGGTACGCCAAATGTGCAGAGGTCGGGACGCGAAGAACTCCGGACGCTGCGAGTTGCCTGACGTGCTCGTTCTGGGGATCCGTCTGTCAAGCACCGGCCTCGAGCACCGAGAGATCGCGCACTGCATAACGGTGGTGCTCGGCCTCTTCCTTCAGCACCACCTTGAGGCAGCGGCGTACGACGTACTCCTGGTCGGGATACGGGTCCGCCGGCTTACGACCGCATACCCGATCGAGCTCGGCCTCGGTGAGCCCGTCCAAGACAGTTCGCATCGTGGCCATGCGGGAGAGCCGCGGCGCGAGCACCTCGTCGAGCGTCGGGGTGGTCTCGAGGATGAGCCCGAGCTTCGCCGTCGCGTCGGGCGGCATCCCACCGGCAGGAAAGCCCAAATGGTGATACGGCGCTTCCTCCTCAAGCACAGCATTGCCAAGCCAGGCATCGCCTGCGAACAGCAGGTGTCGTTGAGTCTCGACAAACGACCACTCGCCGTGGACCCGCTCGTGCAGCTTGGCCTCGGGCAACAGCTTGGCGCGGTCGAGCGTCGCCCCCCACAGCGTCTCGATGGCCTCCCAAGCGGCCCGGTAATCCTCGGGGGATGCGGCGTCCCGCGCCAGCGCCCGCGCAGGGTGCTGCCGGTCGAGTTCGGCCTCGACGTAGGCGGTCACGTCGACGTCGTTGACGACGAGACGCTCGAAGTCGCCACCGAGGTAGACGTCGCTCCCGTAGCAGTCGACGATCTTCAGAGCGCTGACCTCGCAATCGCGGATCTCGAGGCCGGCAAGGTCACACAGGTGAATGCGCGCACCACGGAACTGGTCACTCTGGGTGTACTCGGCAGCCATCGAAGCAGTCTCCCGCAGCCATCCCGGCCGGCGCCACAGTCCGCAACGAATTCCGCGCCTCCATTGGCCAGCTGAGTTGACCGGCCGAGCGCTGGACTGGGGCCGGCCAGGAACGCAACGTTGCCCCGCAACGCGTTTCTGGCACCGGCCTCCTCGACCGGATGATCCCGCTACCAGAACCCACCGCATGGCCGTCGGATCCACGCTGGGAGCCCGCCCCTCATGCGCCTTGAGCACCATTGTGAGCTTTCCCTTCGAACCGCACCCGGCATCGTGCTGCCGTGTCTACCTGGTACCACCGGCGGCCCTACGTGGAACAAGATGCCATCATCGCTGCGTTCCGGCTTCCTTGTCGTCGCCTCCGTCTGCCGTAGCCTCTGCTGGCTGCCGGGATGGGCGGTGGCCGCTGTAGGCGAAGGACAGTGCACCCCGCTTGTATGCACACGCCGTGCCCGGCGCGAAGGCCCGGAGTAACCGCAGCGCCGCCACGTTGGTCACGTCGATGAGGCCGGTGACGACGACGTGTGGTTCGACCAACAGGTGCACCGCGGTGAGGACCGCCGTCGCCACGCCACGGCGACGCCAGCCGTTCGCGACGAGCGCGGCGAGCTCACGCGTCTGAGCGTCGACGACGTTCAGGTTGACCACCGCGATGATGTTTCCCGGCGCCCCGACGGGTTCTGCTGCGAGCGCGATGTCCTGCGGCTCGCGCGGCAGCAGCCACGGCACGCCCGCCCGGGGGTCGTGCCATGTCCCCATCCTCGCCGCCCGGTCCTGGGCCGTGCAGCCTTCGAGCAGGGCGAGCAGGGAGGCCCGGCTACGCGCGTCGTCGCTCAGCAGCCGCACGGCCATCCGCGAACCGTCCGGGATGCGGACGATGTCAGGGAGAACCACAGCTGCTCCGGACAGGTGGCCGCCGACAAGCTGAAGGTGGCTCGAGCCGGTGCATCAGGCGCTTGTTCACGAGTCGGAGGGTGTCGGCGAGGTGCGCAGCGCGGTCGCGGTTGCGGCCAGGCTGATGCCCGCGATGACCCACCATGCGTGCCGGAACGCCGAGGGGCCGTCGCCTGCGGCGAGTACGGCCACGAGCACGCTGATCCCGAGCACGGCGCCGACCTGCCTCGCCATGCTGACGACGGCGCTGCCGGTCGCGGCCTGGTGGGCGGCCAGGCCGGAGGTCGCCGAAGACATGATCGTCGGTAGCGTGAGTCCGACTCCGACCCCGCCGACGAGCCACCCCGGCAGCAGGTCCGCCGCGTAGGAGGAATGCGTGCCGACGGCGCTGAGGATCATGACGGTGCCGACGCCCAGGAGCAGACTCCCGGTCGCGGTGATGACACCGACTGGGTAGCGGCGGGTGAGACGGTGCCCTACAACGGCGAACAGCGGGACCATCAGGGGGCCGGGGGCGACCGCGAGGCCGGTCTTGAGGGCGGACCAGCCCCAGATCTGCTCCAGCCAGAGCACGACGGAGAGCAGGTTTGCGGCGAAGGCCGCGGAGAACAGCAGGGCCGTGGCGTTCGACCAGGCGAACGTGTGGTGCCGCAACAGCGGCAGGTCGATCACCGGCGCCGGATGCCGGCGCGAGCGCAGGAGGAACAGCCCGAGCGCTGCGGCCGAGAACACCAGGATGGCGATGGTGCGCCCTGACGCCCATCCCCAGTCGGGGGCCTTCACCAGCCCGGTGGACAGTGATCCGATGGACACGATGAGGACCGCGCCGCCGAGCAGATCGGGCAGGGGCGCCCGGCGCTCGTCGCCGGCGTCGGAGCCGGGAACGAGGATGACCGCGGCGGCCAGAGCCGCCATCCCGATGGGAAGGTTGATCAGGAAGATCCAGCGCCAGGATGCCTCGACCAGCAGGCCACCGACGACCGGACCGAGGGCTGCGGCCAGCGATCCACTGGCTGCCCATACCCGTACGGCGGAGGCCCGGTTCGCCGGCGGCGTCACTTGCAGCAGCAGCGCGAGGCTGGCCGGTGTGAGAAGGGCTGCGCCGGCGGCCTGCAGGCCGCGGAACGCTACCAGCATCCACAGTGCTCCGCTGAGCGCGCAGCCGAGGCTGGCAACAGCGAACATCGCCAGGCCCGCCAGGAAGCCACCCTTGCGCCCGAAGCGGTCCGCCAGGCGACCGGCGGGCACGAGCAGCGCGGCGTAGACGATCGCGTAGGCGTTCAGGACCCAGCTGAGATCGGCCAGTGAATTGCTGTGCAAGTCGCGGCCCAGGGCGTTCAGTGCGACGTTGACGATGAACAGGTCGAGGCTGACCATGAAGACCGCGGTCGACAGGATCACCAGGACGGCCCGCGGCCGAATCGATACGGCCGAGTTGGGCACCGCGGTGGTGGGGGCCGCCATCAGCCGAGCCGCTCGATGATCGTGCCGCTCGACGGGCCGCCGACCTCACACGTCACCTGCAGGCCGAAGCGGGTGTCCCGCTCACGGAGTGCCTGTCCTTGACGGCCTGTCGGACCCATCTCGGACAGCGTGCCGCCGCGCTTTTGCCGGCTGATCGGGGTGTGCACCGCGTCGGCGATGACTGTCTCGTACATGGCATCCCCCAGTAGGTTGGCAATTCCAACTCGCTGGAGGTTAACCACGTGGGTTGGAAAATGCAACCCACTAGAGATGTGGCCGACAGGGGCCGGCGGTACCGGCCGAAGCGCCCCTTTCTCGCTCGGGCGCTCGGCGCGATCGACCGCTATGCGAGTGGCGACTTCTCTGGGCCGTAGTCGCGGACCACGGTCGCGACACGCACGCGATAGTCACGAAACCAGACCTCACGCCCCAGGCGTTGCGCCACCAGGTGCCGTGCCACCTGCTTCCAACTGTGCGCGCTCAGCTCGTCTCGCCAGTACGACACCGTGATCTGTACGTCGTCCCCGGCCCATTCGATGCCCAGATAGCCCGGCTGCTCTCGCGCCAGCAGGTCCATCTCGACCGCCATGGCGAGGTATCCCTGGTCCCCGTCCGTGCGCACGGACGTGAGGATCACGGCGGTGTAGGGCGGCTCCGGCGTGCGCACAATGCGCGCCGGGGCTTCGAGGTCTTCGTGCACGGCACACTCCCAAGATCGTGATTCGAACTCGCCGAACGCTAAGCCGGCGAGTTGGAAAGTACAACCCACTTGAGGCACACTGGAAGGATGAGCCGAGACACAGCCCACGGACCCCGGCGTTGCAGCATCGCCGGCGCTCTCGATGTCGTCGGCGACCGCTGGTCGCTGCTGGTCGTCCGTGAGCTGCTCTACGGCGTGCACCGCTTCAACGAGCTGGTCGAGAACACCGGCGCCCCCCGCGACATCCTCACCGCACGGCTACGCAAGCTGCAGGAGTACGGCATCGTCGAAAGGCGGCCCTACTCGTCTCGCCCACCACGATATGAGTACTTCCTCACCGCGGCGGGACGCGAGCTGTCACCGGTCCTGCAGATGCTCAAGCGCTGGGGCGATGAGCACATCATCGAGGGACCCCTGCCGGTGGTATTCGAGCACGACTGCGGACACGAGCTCCTGCCTGTCCTGCGCTGCGAGGCCTGCGGGGAACCGGTCGAGCGCGACTCCATCCACCTCGCGCACGACACCGACGGGCCGTGCGACGGCCTGCGCCGGGACGCGGCGGTGGGGCGCTCAGGATCTGAAGGCTGACCCAGCCCGGACGGGCGTCGAAGCAAGCCCATGCCGCAGCTCCATCGAGATCCGGGTAGGTCGGTGACCGCGCGGGATCGTCGCGGTTCTCGGCGGGTGCCCGGCGCGCCGCCGGCGACGGGCGGAACGTCGTGGCGGACAGCGATCGCGAATGCCTCGGAGCCGCTGGGCGCGCCGGGCGACGGACCGGCTACCGGGGGACCTGCGAGATCGACGGGTGTGAGATGACGCAGGTGGCCGTGGCGTGCGCATGCAACCGGCCGTCCAGGTCGGTGATCCTCGCTTCGACGGTGGCGGTGCGCGCCGTCGCGTGCAGCACTGTGCCGGCGGCGCGGATCTCGCCGGTGGCTACAGTGACGGCTCGCTGGTAGGTGACGTTCAGCGCGACGGTCGAGACCGTACTCGTGACCGGGATGTGGTTGATCGCACCGACGAGGACGAAGTCGGCGAGGGTTGCTAGGAACCCGCCGTGCACGGCGCCTTTGCCGTTCAGGTGTTCGAGGCCAGGCACCAGCGCGAACACGGCACGCCGATCACCGACCTCGACAATGGAGATGCCGAGCAGCCGAGCGGCCGTAGGTGGCTCGGCCGCTCCCGCCTGGATCGCCAGCAGGTACTCCCTGACGGTCGACGGCTGCGTTCTCGTGCCGGTCATCGTCTGGCCTCCATGGCTTTGTCCGTGGCGGGGTCGCGGGCGGTGATGGATGCGATGTACTCCGCAACGGTGGGTACGGGTAGGTCGAGGCGTGCGGCGGCGCGTAGGACGGCCCCGCCGATGGCATCGAGCTCGCTCGCAAGCCCTGCGTCGAGGTCTCGGTGCAGCGATGAGGTCATCGTGTCCGGCAGTCCGTCGAGGAACGCGAGGACGGACTCCTCGGTCGCGAGAGCGCCGTGGGCGCGGGCGACCGGGACGGTGTCGGCGACCAGCGCGAGTAACCCGCTGCGGTCCTTGTCGCGGACCGGTCCGATCGGCGCGTCCCGGCGGGCGGTGGCGAGCGCGAACGGGGCGAGGAACGCGAGCTTGTCCCACAGCATCGCGACAGGGTCCTCGCGCACGGCGACGCCGACGCCCGCGGCGGTGAGTGCGTCGGTCAGCCGCGGCAGCGCCGGATGGGGTGCCGTCGGTGCCAGCTGGATGTCGGCGAAGGGTGTGGAGTGCTCGATGACTCCTGACTGGAGCCGGGCGGCTTCGACCCGGATCGTGCCGGCGATGACGCGCTCGACCCGGTAGGCGCTACGGAGGGGTGTCGAGGTGTTCGACGCCGTTGAGCAGCGGGATGACCGCGGCGTCGCCGAGCGTGGCCGGCGCGATCGCGGCCATGGCGGCTTCGAGCCCGGGCGACTTCACCGTGACAAGGCAGACATCGGGCGGGCTGGGCAATCGCGTAGCTGCGGTGACGGGCACGGTGAAGTTGCCGAGGGTGGCACTGCGCACGGTGATCCCCTCCGCGGCGATCCAGGTGGCCGTGTGCTGGCGAGCGACGCAGGTGACCTCGGCGCCGCCGCGGGCCAGGACGGCGGCGAGGAGCCCGCCGATGCCGCCGGGTCCGACGACAGCGACGCGCAACCGCCCGGTCACAACGCCCCCAGGCCGGCCGCGTCCGCCAGCCCGCCCAGCTCGTACACGGTCGGCAGCGCGCACGTCGTAGCCCGTTCGCCTTTGATGATTTCTCTCATCGCACCTCGTAAGTTGGAGAATCAAACCCGTTGCACCGTAGCGGTGTCGGTTTGATTCGGCAACCCACTGGCTCTCGCGCGCGGTGATAGGTCGGGCGGGCGTCCACCAGGATCATGGCGACGGCGGTGTCAACGACGTCGTTGACATGCGCCCTGGACGGCTCATCGATGTGCCGGACAAGCAGGTGCGCTCGGCGACGCCTCAGTCGTCCTGGGCGGTCTGGTCCTATTCGACCGACAGCGGAGTACCCACCTTCGATAGCAGCGCCGGCGCCGGCTCGGGAAAGACCGCCGGAACCGGGCGCCCGTCGAATGGAGACCGCCGAGGAGCTGAGCGGTCAGTGCGCACGGTCGGCGGCAGATTCGGATATGTGTTCAAGCGTGGGCGATAGCGCCGGGGGCAGGTATTGACCGATGCCCCGAGCTGAGCGCGACGCGGACGAAGGCGGCGAGTGCCGGTGAGTGTTGCTGTGCCGGCCAGGCGAGCAGCAGCCGGCTCGGCGCCGCGTCCTGCACGGGCACGCACACCACGTCGCGTCGCAGCTGGCCCTGTACCGAGGCCGGCACCAGGACGGTGGCACGGCCGAGCGCGACGAGTTGCAGTGCCGCGGCCGGGTCAAGGGCGACTCGGGTGGCGGGAAGCAGGTTGGCGGCTACGTCGGCCAGCCGCAGTGTCGCAGCGCCGGCCAGCGGGTGGTCGCCGGCCAGCGCGACTACCTGCGGCTCCACTAGAAGCACCTCGCTGTCCAGTTGGTCCAGGTCCGGCTGGTGACCCTGGACAAGGGCCGCGTCCGCCGCGCCGCGCCGCAGCAGACCCGCCTGTTCACCGGCGGCGCAGGGCACCAGCTCAACCTCGACGGCGCACGGTTCGTTGCGGTACGCCGCAAGGATCGGCGCCAGCAGGCCGCCGTCGCCGCCAGGCTTGAGCGCAAGCCGCAGCCGAGGCCGAGCCGCCGTTCGGGCCCGCGCGACTGCGGTGTCGATCGTGTCGAGTGCCCGACGCCCCTCGGCGAGCAGCACTTCACCAGCCTCGGTGAGCGCCACCCGGCGGCTGGTGCGCTCCAGGAGCACGACCCCGAGCCGCCGTTCGAGCCGGCTGATCGCCCGTGACAGTGGCGGTTGCGCGATGCCGAGCCGCTGCGCCGCCCGGCCGAAGTGGCAGGTCTCGGCGACTGCGACGAAGTACGCCAGTTCCCGCGTCTCGATGCGGTCCGCACCGCTTCCACGATCCATACCGGCAGGGTATCGGTGCGGTGTGTGGATTGGTGTTGGTCCCCGCCGCGACCGGTGTTGTGCTGGCAGCATGATCGCACTTGTCACCGGAGCCAACCGCGGCATCGGCCGCGCCATCGCCGAACAACTCGCCGCTTCGGGGAACACCGTCCTGGTCAGCGGCCGCGACCTCGCCCGCTGCGCCGAGGTCGCCGCGGAAATCGGCCCGCGCGCCCACCCGTTGGCGCTGGACGTCACCGACCAATCGACCGTCGACGCGGCGGCGGACCTGATCGGCCAGCGGTTCGGTCACCTCGACGTCCTAGTCAACAACGCCGGCATCAGCGGGCAGCTCGGCGTGCTCCCCAGCGGTGCCGGCCTGGCGGACGTGGCCGCGGTGTTCGACACCAACGTCTTCGGCGTCATCCGGGTCACCAACGCGATGCTCCCGCTGCTGCTCCGCTCGTCGGCCGGCCGGATCGTCAACGTCAGCAGCAGCGTCGGCTCGCTGACCCGGATGAGCGACCAAGCCCACTACCTCGCCGGGATGCCGGCCATGGCCTCCTACCCGGCGGCCAAATCCGCGCTCAACTCGCTGACCATCCAATATGCCAAGGAACTGCGAGGCACCCCCATCCTGGTCAACGCGGCAGACCCGGGCCTGTGCGACACCGATTTCACCCGCCCGCTCGGCCTGACGGTCGACCGGACAGCCGCGCAGGGCGCAGCGATCGCGGTACACCTGGCCACCCTGCCCGCGGACGGGCCGACCGGCACGCTGTCCGGCGACGACGGCCCAGTGCCGTGGTAGCCGCTCGTCCTCAGCCGCTGACAGGCCTACAAGCCTGGTCACTGCACACCGAAGACGATGTCGGCTCCCCTGCAGCGACCCGGACGGAGGCTCATTTGCCGGTGGCGGAGGGCCCGCTCCGACCCACGGAGAGCGGGACCTGGGTGTGCTCCATGTTTGCTCCATGGGTCGGAGCAACGGCAGGTCACACACGTGGGCAGCGGTCGGCACGCCCTGGTCCGCGTTGGTACCCGCTGGCAGGTAAGCTGACCACTCGCGCCCTCGTAGCTCAGGGGATAGAGCATCGGTTTCCTAAACCGTGTGTCGCAGGTTCGATTCCTGCCGGGGGCACCGTCACCACCAGCGCAAACGGTCGCTGAGCGGGCGAGAAACAAGTCTCTCGATGGGTCGGCGTGCGCAGCCGGCCCACTGGCATCTACGGATCGGACTCTGCGACGGCCGCTTTCACCGGCGGCACCTATGCCGAGCAGTTCCCCGCACTGCCCGACGATGACGAGAGGCAGGCCCGGCGGTGACCCAGCCTGATATCGAGCTGGACTCGCAGGCCTTGCGCCGGCACGCGCAGATGGTCGACCAGGTCGCGGACATGTTCGACGCGGTGGCGGCTGCGGCCGGATCGTTCTGCTGACCGTCGCCCTCATCGGCACCTCGATCACCTTGATTCGGCTGGCCGGCAGAGATTACGCCGACGCCGAGCGCACGGGCCGTGCTGCCGTTGGCGCCTGCACCCGACACGGCCCGGTCGCCAACCGCGGCTTCGGATATCGGGAGCGGTGCATGGCCACGATCACTTGGGACGAGGGCACCTTGACGCGCTTGAACGCCGACGCGGTTTTCACCTCGGGCGACATCGGAACTGACATCCGCGTCGGCGACCTCGGGGGGGTACCGGACCAGCAAGAAACTCGCGCGTGAGGACACCCGGCCTGGTCGCCGTCCTCATCATCCGCGAGCTCCTACGCTTCCGCCGAAGGTAGAGCCGGCGCAACGCCGAACCGTGGTTGGATGGCGGGGTGGAGATCGCGGTTACCGACGTACCCGAGCGGGAGCGTTTCGAGGCCCGAGACGATGAAGGCACCCTCGCCGGCGTGCTCACCTATCAGCTGACCGGCAGCATCGTCGCCTACACGCACACCAAGACCGAACCCGCCTTCGAAGGCCAGGGCGTCGGCTCAGCCCTCGCCCGAGCCGCCATGGATGATGCCAAGGCCCGGAGCCGTACCGTCGTCCCGATCTGCCCGTTCCTCAGCGGCTGGTTGGACAAGCACCCCGAGTACGAGTCCCTCCTCGCCAGATCGACCCGCAAGCTCAAATAGCCTCCGGCTTCCGACCGGTGATTCCCCAGATCAACCGCTCGAAGGGGTCCGGCTCCGGCAGCCGCATGTCGATCACCTGCCACAGGTCCAGGAACGCCGGCAGCCGGGGCGTTCCCCGTCGCCCCGGCAGCACCACCGGAATGATGGCCCGGTTCTGCCGCGCAAAATGCTGCAGCAGGGTCTCCACCTCGAGGTCCTGCCACGGCCCAGGCCCCCCGGGTCCTACGAATACCGCCGCCGAGCGGGCCGACTTGAGGCCCTTGCGGAGCTCCCTCTGCCACCGGACCCCGGGTGGTATCTCCCAGATGTCCAGCCAGGGCAGGATGCCGTGCTCCTTGAGGCGCTCGGCGACCGCGACGACGGACTCTCGATCGCGCGTGTTGTAGCACAGGAACACATCGAAATCAGATGTCTCGATCTTCCCTCGCAGCACCGTCTGCGCGATGTCCGACTCCCGGTACGAGTTCGCGTTGCGGTGCATCTCGGAGACCGCCGACTGCTCGGCCGGCACGGAGGTGTCCTGGCCGATGGGTATGACCTGCACCTCGCAGTCCGGGCAGGTCGCGGTGGTTGCGCCGCGGGCGAGTTTGCGCTGGATCAAGTCTTCTGGCAGGACGTACCCGCATGCGGGGCATGAGCGGATGCGGCGGGTCGAGACCGAGCCCGGGGCCGCTCTCAGCTGGAGGTGCTCCATCACGTACGCCTCGAATTGCTGACGGACCGTGGGATTGGCCTGTTCGTCGAAGAAGACCGCGATCTCCCCGCGGCCTTCCTCCAGTTCGCGCAGAGAAAGGCCGCAGGTCCCTCCGACCGTCGCACGGTACGACGCCGCGTTGCGCCACATTTCCAGCCGGGTGAAGAGGCGGGACCGGGCCAGGCGTACGGCCAGAGTCGCGTACACGTTCTGCAGCGCCCCGTCGAACATCAGGGTCACGCTGTGGCCGTGGACCTGGGGGGCTTCCGGGCGTTCGCGGGTGAACTGGGCGGGGAAGACGATGTCGACGCCGCTGTCGGTCGTTTCCTTCAGTGCCACCTCGTGGCGGAGGAGTTCTTCCACCGTGGCGATGATCAGGAGCTTTTCCTGGGACGGGTCCTTGACGCGTTCGCCCGCGGGGAGGGTGAAGCGGCCGGCCAGTACGTCGTCCTCGGGCATGAAGCCGAGGCCGTCCGGTTCGTCCTTGGCCGTCTGCACGATCGCCGACGCGTACGCGTCGAGGAGCTCCGGCTGCAGCAGGATGAGGTCGCCGAATCGGAGGCGGCGCAGCAGCCCGCGGCTTTCGATTCTTCCGATGCAGACCTCGAAGTTCGCCCGCAGCGTGTCGCCGGAATCGTCGCGGTACTTGGCGCGGTACGCCCGGAACAGGTCGTCCATGGTGGCCAGCAGTCGCCCGTCCTGCTTCTCCTCGAGGAGGAAGTCCCGCATGCGGTCGAAGAGGGTGTTCGAGCTGACCGTGGGCAGGTGGTCCCACGGGATGGCGTTCCGGATGGCGTCCGTGAGCTCGTCGACGTGCCAGCCTTCTTTGGCGCTGGTCTCGTAGAACGCGTCGATTCCGTATTCCTCGCACAGCGTCGTGATCCGTTGCCGGCCGACCCCCACGCCGCCGCGGTCGACGCGGCCCGCGACCAGGATGATCTTCATGGGTGTCACGCGTTTGTCCTCGGCGCGGCGGGCCTGGGCGAGGGCTCGCAGCCAGTGCTTCACTCCGGTGAAGGGGTCGGTCTCGCTGCGGGAGTCGAAGACGACCAGGGCGACCGTCACCTCGTTCAGGTGCAGCTGGTGTACCAGGCGGTAGCCCGGCTGGCCCGCCAGGTCCCAGAGGAGGATCTCCCTGGTCAGCATGGAGGAACCGCCGCCGCGGACCTGTTCGCTGTGTGCCACGCGGACGCTGCGGGCGTGGGTCGAGTCCGTGGGGTGGTAGTCCTCTCCGCTCAACACGAGGCCGAGGCCCGATTTGCCGACGCCCGTGTCGCCCACGAGGACCACTTTCGCGTTCACGTACCGCGTCGAGTCACCGGCCATTTTTCTGGCGCGTAGGGCGTCGTAATCGAGGCCCCAGCAATTGACCCGCTGGCCGGCGCTGTCCTTGGCGGCCAGGATCGGTCTGTGCGGGTGGAAACTCAGACCGCCGGCCCATCTCAGGCCGCCGCGCGGAATGGTCGCCACGCATTCCCAGTCCTCGCATCGCCACAGGCGTACAGTGCCGTCCTTGGCCGACGACGCGAGGATCTCGTTTCCCGGCGAGAAGGCGACCGACAGGATGGAGCCCGTGTGGCCCTCGAGGATCGCCACCTGCCGTCCGGTGTGCAGGTCCCAGACGCGGACGTCGCTGTCCTGGGAGCCGGATGCGACGTAGCCGCTGTCGGGGGAGACGGCGATGTCGTAGACGTATCGCGAGTGGCCGACGAGGCGGTATCGCACCGACAGGCTCTCGGGATCGAGGATCGCCAGGCTGCCGTCCTCGCAGCCGGTGATCAACGCCGTGCCGTCGGGGGCCCAGCCCACCACGTAGACCGAGCTGTCGTGGGCGCGGTGGTGACTGACACGGACTCCCTGCTCCATGTCCCAGAGCCCGATGCTGCCCTCGAAGTCCACCGCGGCGAGTCGCCGGCCGCCGGGTTCCCATGCGGCGTGGGACAGAACGTCGATGTCGACCGACCGGGAGGTGTCCGCATCCAGATTCCACAAGGTCACGTAGTCGCGCCGGGTGGCCGCAGCGAGTTCCGGTCTGGTCGGATGCCAGAAGACGGCCAGCGCCGTTTCGGAGGACGGGCCCTGCAGGATTCGGGGATCGTCGCCGTCGGCCTGCCAGAGTGCGACGACTCCACCGTCGGCGCCGGCTGCAAGAAATGCGCCGTCGGGCGACCAGGAAAGGTCGTAGGTGTTCGTCGGGAGGCCCGAGAGGACATGCATCAGCTCGAATCCCTGGGTCTCCGGCATGCCGGAAATCCTCTCACCGCGCTCGGCCGGGCGCGAATGGTGATTGAGCCACGCCCACCTGCGGCGTACCGTCCCGGCCATGCCGACCTACGTCAAGAGCGTGACCTTCGACTGCCAGGACGCCCTGGTCGTCGCCGATTTCTGGGCCGCGGCGCTCGGCGGGGAGGTGGACGAGGAGTCGACTTCCGCCAAGGCCTACGTGGAGGCTCCCGGGTGGGGCGGCCCCACGCTGTGGTTCCAGCGGGTCCCGGAGCCCCGTACCGTCAAGAACCGGATGCATTTCGACCTGCGGGCGCCCGGCACGGTCGAGGACGAGGTGGCCCGGCTGGCCGCGCTGGGCGCGACCGTGGCCGCGCGGCATGGAGAACTCACGGTCATGCAGGATCCCGAGGGCAACGAATTCTGCGTGGAGCGGTAGTGCCGCCATCACCGTTGGCCCGTCGTGGCGTTTGACGGGCCATGAGCGTGATCGATCTGGACCGGGCTCCCGCCGTACCGTCGAAGCCGGCCCGGCGCCATGTCGCCACCGTGCTGGCCGCTGTCGTGATCTTCGTCGCCGGTGGTGCCGGAACCTCCGTGTGGGGGCAGTGGCAGACGAACAAGGCTCGTAGCAGCGAGGTCTCGGTGCTCGTGCTCGCCAACACCGGACCGCAGGCCAACGACGCCGGGGTGGGCGGGGTGGTCGCCGGCGGCAAGGTCGTCGACGCGTCCCTCACCCGCCGGGTCACGCTCGTCAACGCCGGTCCGTTGCCGGTCGATGTGCACGGACTACGGTTCGCGCGGGCCGGGCTGACCGTCCGGGCCGCCGATGGGCGGCGCTGGATCAGGCACGGGCAGGCGGTGCAGGCGGACGCCGACATCCGGGTCATCTGCGCCAGGGGGCTGCCGATCGGCCGGCTTCCGATGGAGCTGGCCGTCCGGACGTCTGACGACCGGGAACGCACCGCGACCGCCGTGCTCGACGCGAGGGAGTGGAACGAGCAGGCGCGGGTCGCCTGCGCGGGCGATCTCCTATAGCGCGAACGCCCGGCGGCAATGTGGCAACAGCGCGCGCAGCACGATGCTCTCCTCCTTGCGCCAGACGAGCGCCAGCAGCGCCGGCACGTCGACGCCGGCTATCGGGACGGCCGTCAGCTCCGGCTGGTCGGCGGCCATGGAGGTGCTCAGCACCGCGACTCCCAGCCCTCGTGCGGCCAGGTCAGCGACCGCGGCCGGCGCGGTCGCCTGCAGCGCGACGTTCGGGCGCAGACCCTCCGCGGCGCAGGCTTGGTCGAGCACGCTGCGGATTCCGGTCCCGGAAGGCAGGCAGATCAGCGGGTACGCGGAGAGCCGTCGCAGCGTCACCTCGTCCTTCGCCGCCAGGGCATGACCCTCGGGCACCAGGGCGACGAGACCCTCGCTGACGAGGGTGACCGACCCGAGGTCACCGGGCATTCCGCCGGCCGCCCCGACGAGGGCGATGTCGAGGTGTCCCGCGCGGACGTCCTCGATCAGCACGTCCGAGTTGGCCTCGCTGAGCGACACCTCGATCCGCGGGAACGCGCGGTGGAACGACGCCAGCGCGACGAACAGCGGCGTGACCGTGCATCCGGTCACCATGCCGAGCCGGAGCCGGCCGCGGACCAGCCCGGTGACGTCGTCGATCGCCTGCCGGACGGCCTGCGCGGCGGCGAGCGCCTGCCTGGCGTGGGGCAGCGCCGCGGCGCCGGCGGCGGTCAGCCGGACCATGCGGGACGACCGATCGAAGAGCTCGGTGCCGAGTTCCTTCTCGAACTGCCGGATCTGCGCGCTCACCCCCGACTGGGTGATGTGCACGCGTTCGGCGGCCTTGGTGAAGTGGGCTTCCTCGGCGACCGCCACGAAGTATTCGAGCTGCCGCAGATCCATGAGTCTGGATCATAGCTGAGGCAAGAACCATTCGTTGGACTTGTCGTCCCATCGGAGGAACGCTGGAGGCATGACCGAACGAGAGCAAGCGCGTACGCCCGAAGACCTCACCCGCCTGTTCGTCGAGCGCGCGAACGCCAAGGACGCCGAGGGGCTGGCCCTGCTGTACGAGGAGGATGCCGTGATGGCGTACCCGCCGGGCAGCCAGACCGTCGGCAGAGAGGCTATCCGCAGGTTCTGGGAGGACGCCCTGCCGCACCTGCCGGCCTTCGCACCGGAGCCGCCGCTGCCGACGTTGATCAGCGGGGAGCTGGCGCTGACGTCGACCCCGCCGAAGGACGGCGCCGGGGCCCGCGCCCAGGTGGTCCGCCGCCAGCCGGACGGCACCTGGCTCCGCGTCCTCGACCAACCGGAGTTCACCCCGCCGCGATAGTCCGGGCCAGCGGTGCCGTGGCGATCGGGTCATGAAACCACGGCGGAGACGTCTGTCGATAAGTTGACAGGTGGTCACGCGGGTTCGCCGTGGATGTGAGTCACGGCTGGGGTTTGCGGGATCCCGCACCCACCGTGAGGGGTTCACTCACCCTGCGGCGGGGTGTTGCCTACTGGCAGGAACCGGGTGCTTACGGGCAGGATCGGCGCATGACGACCTCCGGCCGCCTGCCCTATCCGATCTCGCTGACCGGGGACGGCGTCACCTTGCGCGAGTGGCGGGACGAGGACCTTGACGAGCTGGTGACGATGCTCGACGAGCCCGACATCGCCCGGTGGACCCCGATGCCGTCCCCGTTCGACGCCGAGGCCGGTGTCGCCTACCTGAAGCGGGCGCGCCAGGGTCGGCTCAGCGGGCAGCGCATCCAGCTGGCGATCACCACGGACGGCGCGAAGCCGCTGGGCGAGGTGCTGCTCTTCGGCGTCGACGCCGGCCTCCGGGAGGCCGAGCTGGGCTACCTGGTGAGCGTCCAGCACCGCCGGCGGGGGCTCGCGAGCGCGGCCCTCGCCCTGCTTTCCGGGTACGCCCGCAGCACGCTCGGCCTCAGCCGGCTGCTCCTGCGCATCGACCCGGGCAACACCTCCAGCACAGCGGTGGCGCGCCGCTGCGGTTACCGGCTGACCGGTGAGCCGCCGATCCTGCAGGAGGGCCCGTACGGCCCCAGCAGCCTCGACACCTGGGAACTTGTCTCCGGCGCGGGCAGCCGGATGGAACGGCTGAGAAATGTCGCAGCCCGGCGGTACGGTCGTCGCGGCTGATCGGAGGTGCCATGGACGTCGACCGCGAACGGGTGATGGCCTATCGGGTGGCCGCGCTGGGCCTGGCCGAGCGGGGTGAGCAGCGGCCGGGTGACCTGGCCGTGCTCGACCTGGGTGTGCAGGAGTACGCGCCCGGTTCGGTGCGGGTGGCGCTCGCTGCGCGCACCGGTGCAGCACTCGGCGACGGCCGTCTGATCATGGTCTGGGCCGCCCGCGGCGCGCCGCATCTGCACCGCAAGCGTGACCTCAAGACCCTGGTCAAGGCACTGTGGCCGGTGAGCGACGCGGATGCCTCGGCCCGGATCAACAGTGCCCAGATCCCTGCGGGGGTCAAGCTGGGCATCAAGGCGTTCGAGGTGACCGCGACGGCCTTCCGGGAGGTGGTGACGTCCTCGATGCCGCGCGGCGAGGCGAGCACCGAGGTCAGCCGCCGGGTGCCGCGCGAGCTGACGTACGACTGCCGCACCTGCGGCGCCCGGCACATCGCGGGCAACGTCTGGCAGCACTCCGGGCTGGCCGGGGGAGTGCAGGTCGAGTCGCGGGGCAGGGACGCGACACTCGGCCCTATCCCCGGTGCTCCGCCGCAGCCGACGGCGAACGAGGGCGTCGAGCGGCTGATCACCATGTACCTGCGGTTGCTCGGCCCGGCCGGGCCTGCGGAGGTGGCGAAGTATCTGGGCAGCTCGGCGGCCGAGATCAAGAAGGTCTGGCCCGCCTCGGGCCTCGACGAGGTCCGGGTGGACGGACGTAAGGCGTGGCTGCCGTCCGACTCGGTGCCGGCGCTGTCCGCGGCCGAGCCGGTCGCCGGGGTCCGCTTCCTGCCCGGGATGGATCCGCTGCTCCAGGCCCGGGACCGCGACGTGCTGGTGCCCGAGCGTGCCCGGCAGAAGGAGGTCTGGCGCGTCCTGGGGAATCCGGGCGTGATTCTCGTGGACGGGGAAATCGCGGGCGTGTGGCGAGCCAAGATGGCCGGCCGCAAGCGCGTGGACCTCGCGGTGACGCCGTTCGGGACGCTGACCGCCAAGGTGCGCAAGGCGCTGCAGGGCGAGGCGGCGCAGGTGGCGCGTGCTCGGGAGGTCCCGGACGTCGCCGTGTCTTTCGACGGGTGAGGAATCCGTTCGACGGCTGATCCCTCGACGGCAGGGCGCTACCAGATCGGTGGCAGGATGTCCGGCCCGCCGTGGTGCGCGGGGCGGCAGCGGTAGCCGAGCGCGACCATGATGACCAGGGCCCAGACCCCGGCGACGATCGCGGCGGCCCACCAGCCGACCACGGCCAGGACCAGCGCCGCCGCCCAGATCACCGTGGCGGCCAGGATCAGCGAGACGGGTACGGGCTTGCGGGCCGTACTGCCGCCGGTCATGCGGGAGCAGAAGTCGGGGTCTTCGCGGCGGAGCTGTCGTTCCAGCTGCGCCAGCCGGCGGCTGTCTTCCTTGTTGAGCATGTCGCACCTCCGGCGGGGCCCGGACTGTAGGGGCACGACGACCGGGACGCGAAACCATCCCGGTCGATGCCCCTATTGTTACCCGTAGGTCACGGAATTCATACCGTTGAGGGGGTTGTGTTCATGCTGGCTTCATGGGCCGGCCGGTGGGCCCGGAAGACCCAGCTGCGCATCAGCAGGAACCGCACGCCGGTGGCTACCAGGTTGGCGATCACGAGCACGCCCAGCTCGAACGCCGTTGCCGGAGTGGTCAGCACGTGCAGCAGGGCCAGTGAACCGCTGGTCAGGCCCAAGCCGACGGCGAAGACCGCGAGCCCCTGGGCCTGGTGACGCCAGGCGCCGTCGGTGCCGCGTACCCCGAAAGTGAGCCGGCGGTTGGCCGCCGTGTTGGCGACCGCCGTGACGAGCAGGGCGATCAGGTTCGCCCACTGAGGACCGATGCCCGCGCGAAGAATGGCATACAGCAAGAGGTACGCCAGGGTGCTGGCCACGCCGACGGCGGCGAAACGCAGCAGCTGCCCGGTCAGACCCGCGGGTACGCCCGCCACCGGCAGCGGGTTGCGACCGAGCTGTTCGCGCAGCGACGCCAGGGGAAGCCGCCCGGTGCCGAGCGCGCCGGTGAGCCGGGCGATGCCCCGCAGGTCCGCCAGCGCCGTCGCCACGATGTCCACCCGGCTGTCCGGGTCGTCGACCCAGTCCACCGGCACCTCGTGGATGCGCAGGCCGGCGCGCTCGGCCAGGACCAGCATCTCGGTGTCGAAGAACCAGCCGGTGTCCTCGACCATCGGCAGCAGCCGCTCGGCCACGTTCGCGCGGATCGCCTTGAACCCGCACTGCGCGTCGGAGAAGCGGGCCGAGAGCGTTCCCCGCAGGATCAGGTTGTAGCTGCGGGAGATGAACTCCCGCTTCGCGCCGCGGACGACCCGGGAGCCGCGGGCCAGCCGGGAACCGATCGCCAGGTCCGAGTGGCCGGAGATCAGCGGCGCCACCAGCGGCAGCAGGGCGCCCAGGTCGGTCGACAGGTCCACGTCCATGTACGCGAGCACCGCCGCGTCCGAGCGCGTCCACACGTGCTTCAGCGCCCGCCCGCGCCCCTTCTCGGCCAGGTGCACCGAGGCCACCTCGGGCAGCGTCGCGGCGAGCCGGCGGGCGACGTCCGCCGTCGAGTCGGTGCTGGCGTTGTCCGCGATCGTGATCCGGAACGGGTACGGGAACCCGGCCGCCAGGTACGCGTGCAACCGCTGCACGCACGGCTCGAGATCGATCTCCTCGTTGTAGACGGGAACGACGACGTCGAGCACCGGCGCGCCGGTCCGGGTCGGCGCGGAGGCCTGCGAGGGCACCGTGGAAAGGCTCATGCGACCAAGGTCGTCGCCGCGGCTTTGCCCGATGTGTGGCGACCCTGTGCCGGGCCTGTGAGTGCCCGGCCGGTGGGTGGCCGCCGCCTTGCCCCGGTGCGGTGACATGCCGCAGGCGGCCCCCGTCACCGGGAGCCGCCTGGCGGTCGTCGTCGGGCAAATTCACTGCGCGGTCAGGTCGTAGATAGTCACCCCGTCGACGGTCTGCGCCTGGTAGGTCGACGCCACCCATGCGGCGATCTGCGAACTGTCGTTGCTGCCGCTGCCGCCACCCCGGCCGCCACCGAAGCCGTCCCCGCCGATGAAGTAGTGGATCTTCCCGTCGGCGACGTACTGCTGGAACTGCGCCAGGGTGGGCGACGGGTCGCTGCCGTTGAAGCCACCGATCGCCATGACCGGGTCCTCCGTGGCGAGCTGGTAGCCCGAGGCGTTCTGCGAGCCCACAGCGGCCGCGACCCAGCTGTACTGGTCGGCGTTCGCGTCCAAAAGGGCCTTCATCCGGTCGGTGACGGTGGCGGTGTCGAGCAGGCCGCCCATGCCGCCGCCGCGGTTGCCCCCGGGGGCGGGAACGCCCGTCGTGCCGCCCTGCGTGGTGCCGCCCGGGTTGGCTCCGGCCGGCGGCGCGGCCTGGCTCGTGCCGCCTTGTGCGGTGCCGCCCTGCGTGGTGCCGCCGGGGAAGCCGCCTCGGCCGCCGCCCGGGAAACCGCCGCGCATGCCGCCCCCCGGACCGCCGCGGCCGCCGCCGGGGCCGAAGCCGCCGCCCTGCGTCGCCGGTCCCGCCGTGGGGATCGAGCCGGTGTGCGGCTCGGAGGCGGTCTGCACCGCGTACGCCGCCGGGCCCGCGAGCACCGCGGCGAGCGCGACACCGGCGGAGGCCAGCGCGACCTTCGCGGGCAGCCGCAGTGAGGCCAGCACGCCGAGCGCCGAAACGATGCCGCCGATCAGCACGACCCAGCGCAGCCACGGCACGAAGTCCGGGCTCCAGCCGAGCATGCGCCACGACCACCAGGCGGTCACCGCGATCGCCGCCGCCAGCGTGACCGCCGCGAACGGGTTGCGGCGGACCCGCCACAACAGCACCGCGCCCATGCCGACCACCGCACCGACCGCCGGCGCCAGCGCCACGGTGTAGTACGCGTGGAAGATGCCCTGCATGAAGCTGAACACCAGCCCGGTGCCGACGAGCCAGGCGCCCCACAGGATCAGCCCTGCCCGCAGCCGGTCGGTACGCGCCGCGCGCACGGTCAGCACCAGGCCCGCGACCAGCACGATCAGCGCGGCCGGGAGCAGCCACGAGATCTGACCGCCCTGCTCGGCGTCGAACATCCGCAGCAGCCCGGTCGAACCCCAGTTGCCGCCGCCGCCTCCGCCACCCCCGCCGACGCTGCCGGTCTCGTCGCCGTTGAGCCGGCCGAGACCGTTGTAGCCCAGCGTCAGCTCGAGCAGGCTGTTGTTCTGCGAACCGCCGATGTACGGGCGCATCGACGCCGGCACCAGCTCCACGATCGCGATGTACCAGCCCGCCGACACGACGATCGCGAGCCCGGCGAGGAGCAGCTGCCCGATCCGCTGGCCCAGCTTCGGCGAGCCTGCGACCAGGTACGCGAGGGCGTACGCGGGCACGACCAGCAGCGCCTGCAGCATCTTGGTGAGGAAGCCGAAGCCGACGAAGACACCGGCGAGCATCAGCCACTTCGTCGAGCCGTTCTCGATCGCCCGGACGGTCGCATACGCGCCGGCCACCATGAGCAGCACCAGCAGCGCGTCCGGGTTGTTGAAGCGGAACATCAGCACGGCGATCGGGGTCAGCGCCGACACGGTTCCCGCGATGAGGCCGGCCGCCGGGCCATACCAGCGGCGGACCGTGGTGAAGAGCAGGCCGACCGTGGCGACGCCCATCAGCGCCTGCGGGACGAGGATGCTCCACGAGCTGAGGCCGAAGATCCGTACGGACAGCGCCATCACCCACAGCGAGGCGGGCGTCTTGTCCACAGTGATCGAGTTGGCCGCGTCGGACGAGCCGTAGAAGAAGGCCTTCCAGCTCTCCGAGCCGGCCTGCACCGCCGCCGAGTAGAAGGCGTTGCCCCAGCCCGAGGCGCCCAGGCCCCAGATGTAGAGCACGCCGGTCAGCAGCAGCAGGGCGAGGAGTGACGGCCGGACCCACGGCGCGTCGGCCGCGCGGCCGCGGAGGAACACCGACCAGCGGGACCGGTGGCGCGCCGCGGG
Organism: Actinoplanes sp. NPDC051475; assembly: GCF_040689425.1. Classification (NCBI taxonomy): domain Bacteria; kingdom Bacillati; phylum Actinomycetota; class Actinomycetes; order Micromonosporales; family Micromonosporaceae; genus Actinoplanes; species Actinoplanes sp. NPDC051475. The sequence goes on along the minus strand of NZ_JBFAZZ010000024.1, from coordinate 76,745 downwards.
GGGAGCGGCCGGCGGGTCCACCGGCTCCACCATCGGCGGTACGGGCAACGTCGAGGTCATCAAGGGTCCTTAAGGCAGGCGGAAGCTCTGACACTCGTACTGTCTTCCGCCCGCCTGTCGGGCCCTTATGCCGTTACTGTGCGGCCCCTGTGAAGCTGGAACGCCGCTTCGCGGACGCCGCGGCCAGGCGCTCCAGCACGCCCACGGTCGGCTCCCAGCCCATGCATGCGTCGGTGACGCTCTGGCCGTACGCGAGGTCGCCGCCCAGGTCCTGACGGCCCGGGATCAGGAAGCTCTCCAGCATCACGCCGCGGATGCCCTGCTGGCCCGCCTCGAGCTGGCCCGCGACGTCGTCGGCGACGATCGGCTGGCGCAGGTGGTCCTTGTTGCTGTTGCCGTGCGAGCAGTCGACGACGACCCGCTCCGGCAGGCCGGCCTTGCCCAGCAGTTCCAGCGACGTACGGACGTCCTCGGCGCTGTAGTTGGGACCCTTGCCGCCGCGCAGCACCAGGTGGCAGTCCGGGTTGCCGCTCGTGTGCATGATCGCCGGGGTGCCGGAGACGTCGATGCCGGGGAAGACGTGCGGCACGGCGGCGGCGTTGATCGCGTCGATCGCCGTGCTGATGCTGCCGTCGGGTCGGTTCTTCATGCCGATCGGCATGGACAGGCCGGAGGCGAGCTGGCGGTGCACCTGCGATTCCACGGTACGGGCACCGATCGCGCCCCACGCCACGGTGTCGGCGATGTACTGCGGGGTGATCGGGTCAAGGAACTCCACCGCCACGGGCAGCCCCCGCTCCAGCACCTCCAGCAGCAGCGACCGGGCGACGCGCAGCCCCTTGCCGACGTCGCCCGTACCGTCCAGGGCCGGGTCGTTGATCAGGCCCTTCCAGCCGACGGTCGAGCGCGGCTTCTCGAAGTACACCCGCATCACGATCAGCAGGTCGTCGGCGAGCCGCTCCTTCTCGGCGGCGAGCCGGTCCGCGTACTCGGCGGCGGCGACCGGGTCGTGCACCGAGCAGGGACCGACGACGACGAGCAGGCGCGGATCTCGCCCGTCCAGCACGGCCTCCACCTGGCGGCGGCTGTCCAGCACGCTCGCGGAGAGCTCGTGGGTCAGCGGGAGCTCGTGGTGGAGCAGGGCGGGGCTCATGAGCGGCACGATGCGGTCGATGCGGTGGTCGCTGACCCGCTGCACCTCGGGGATGGTCACGGTGTCTTCCTTCTCCTCCGCCGGCTCCCGGGGCCGGCGTCCCCAGGCCTTGGGCCGGCTCGTTGCAAACGAAAAGGCAGCGACTTCGCGTCGCTGCCTCTGCCGGCCCTGCTGGGGTGTCTCAGGTCATGACCTCATGGCCGAGCCACCGGCGGAGCCGGCCACTGAAACCATGAATACGTGGGCAACCACGAATACCAACGGGACACGCGGTCATGGTAGCCCATGGACGGCGGACGGTGTCCGTCAGCCGGGGTATGGGCACATGCAAGTTGCGTGTGCTGACATGAGACGCATGAACAGCGCGAGCCCCCCGCACCTCCTCGACGGCCTGTCCGAGCTGTCCCCGGCGGAACGCCGGCAGGCGGTGTCCCAGGTGGTGCTGCGCGTCTGGGAGGCCCCCCAGGTGCTGCTCGGTGACATCCCGCCGGCCCAGGCGCTCGCCGCCGTGGCGGCGATCGCGGCCGGCCTCCCGGGAGCCCAGGGCCGGCCGTGGCTCGACGACCGGCTGCGCGCCGCCGCCATCGAGGGGGTGACCAGCGAGCTGGCCGGCCGCGCCCTGTGCGCCCTCGACGTCCTGGTCGGCCGCGACCGCGAGTCGGTGCCGCTCGAACTGCACGTCTCCGACGGCGACGCGGCCGGCGCGCTACTGGACGACCTCCGGGACGTACTCATGGACGGCATCCGGCTCGGCTGGTAGGGCCGCCGGCAGCCGCACGGTGAACTCCGTACGCCCGGGCCCGCTGTCCACGCCGACCGTGCCACCGTGCGCCGTCACCACGGCGTGCACGATCGACAGGCCCAGGCCGGTGCTGCCGGCCGCCCGCGAGCGCGAGCTGTCGCCTCGCGCGAACCGCTCGAAGATGTGCGGCTGGAGCTCGGCGGGGATGCCCGGTCCCGCGTCCGTCACCCGCAGGACCGCCGAACCGCCCTCCGCGGCCACCCCGACCGTCACGGTGGTGCCCTCGGGCGTGTGCGTACGGGCGTTGGCCAGCAGATTGGCGAGCACCTGGTGCAGCCGCTGGCCGTCGCCGGTGACGGTGACCGGCTCCTCGGGCAGGTCGAGCTGCCAGTCGTGACGTGGCCCGGCCGCGTGCGCGTCGCTGACCGCGTCCACCACCAGCATCGTCAGGTCTACCGGGTCGTGGGCCAGCGGCCGTCCGGCGTCCAGACGGGCGAGCAGCAGCAGGTCCTCGACCAGCGTGGTCATCCGCTGCGCCTCGGACTCGACCCGGCGCAGCACGTGGCCGATCTCCTCCGGCACCTCGGTGCGGCTGCGGCGGCTCAGCTCGGCGTAGCCCCGGATCGCGGCGAGCGGGGTACGCAGCTCGTGGCTGGCGTCGGCGACGAACTGGCGTACCTGCATCTCGCTGGCGTGCCGCGCCTCCAGGGCGTTGCCGACGTGGTCGAGCATGCGGTTGAGCGCGGCACCGACGGCGCCGACCTCGGTACGGGGATCCGTGTCGGCGGCGGGGACCCGCTGGGCCAGGTCGACCTCGCCCCGGTCGAGCCGCAGCTCGGAGACCTTGGTCGCGGTGGCGGCGACCCGGTTCAACGGCCTGAGATTCCGCCGTATGATCACCGCCCCGGCCCACCCGGCGGCGATCAACGCCAGCAGCACCGAACCACCGGTGACACCGGCCACGGCGAGAAGAGTCTGCTGGGTCTCCTTCAGGGGGATGCCGGTGACGATCATGGTGTTGCCGTCGGGCGTCTTGCTCACCACCCGGTAGTCGTGCAGCTCGTCGCCGAGGTCGACGTCGACGTATGTGCCGTCGGGGGTCAGCTTCGCCAGCGCGGTCACCGCCGATTGCGGGGCCTCGTCGTATTCGTTGCGCTGCCCACGGAGGGTCTCGCCGATCGTGGCGTCGGCCGGCTTGTACTTGACGACGCCGCCGCCGAGCCGGGTGACGACGCCCGTCTCCGGCCTGGTGTAGATCAAGAAGATCCAGTCGCTCTGGGCGCCGGGCGGTGGCTCCGCGGCGGTGTCGAACCGTGGGCCACCTCGGCCGGGCCCGCCCATTGCCCGCTCGCTCGCCTCAGTGAGCTGGGTGTCCACCCGTTTGTACAGCGCGTTGTGAAGGTAGATCTCGGCGGTGCCGCCGACGATCAGGCCGAGGACTGTGAGTAGGACGATCATGATGGCGATCAGGCGGGTGCGTAGTGACCAGCCCGCCGGTGAGGGCCGGCGGGCCGGATGAGTGAGGGTCGGCATGTCAGTCCGCCGGCTTCAGGACGTAGCCCGCCCCGCGCATGGTGTGGATCATCGGGGCGCGGCCGGCGTCGATCTTCTTACGCAGGTACGAGATGTAGAGCTCCACCACGTTGGCCTGACCGCCGAAGTCGTAGTTCCAGACCCGGTCCAGGATCTGGCTCTTGCTCAGCACCCGGCGGGGGTTGCGCATCAGGTAACGCAGCAGCTCGAACTCGGTCGCGGTCAGGGTGACCAGGTTGTCGCCGCGGCGGACCTCGTGGCTGTCCTCGTCAAGGCTGAGGTCGCCGACGATGAGCTGGGAGTCGGTGCGCATCGGGGAGCGGCCCATCCGCCGCATCAGGCCACGCAGCCGGGCGACGACCTCCTCGAGGCTGAACGGCTTGGTCACGTAGTCGTCGCCGCCGGCGGTCAGCCCGGTGATCCGGTCCTCGACCGAGTCCTTGGCGGTGAGGAACAGCACCGGCACGTCGGGCGTCTCGCCGCGCAGCCGGCGCAGCACCTCGAGGCCGTCGAAGTCGGGCAGCATCATGTCGAGGACGACGGCGTCGGGGCGGAAGTCACGGGCGGTACGCACAGCCGTCTGGCCGTCGCCCGCGCTGCGCACGTCCCAGCCCTCGTAGCGCAACGCCATCGACAGGAGCTCGGCCAGCGTGGGCTCGTCGTCGACCACCAGAACCCTGACCGGGCCGCCGTCGGGCCGCCGGAGCTCGCTACTGGGGTCTGCGTTCGCCATCGTCATGCCCCTACTGTCGTGGGCCGCGCTATGTGACGCCTTTCGGCTTCCTGTGTACCACCTGTGGATGCCACCCATAGGGGGAGCAGGGACTTCGCGCAGCACCGTGTCGGATACGGCCAGGACGGTGGGTCGCTCGCGCTGACGGACTGCGTGTCGAAACGGACTAAGAGCGCAATACTCCGCATAATTCCCGCGTTGCGTCGGGCGGGTGAGCGGAGGAACGGGTGCGACTGGGCCGGATCGCAGGGGCCGTCACGGCGCTGATCCTCGCCGCGGCTCCGGCGTCGCCGGCCGCCGCCGGGGCCGCATACCCGCCCGGGGTCACCGCCGACACGCTGCGCATCGCGTCCGCGGGTACGGCCCAGGTCGCCGCCGGGGGAGCCCACTCGTGCGCGACCACCAGCGTCGGTGACATGTACTGCTGGGGCGACGACTCGTCCGGCCAGCTCGGCGACGGCTCCCGCCCGCACGGCTCCGCCCGGCCGGTCATGGCCATGCACCACGCGGTGCAGATCGACGCCGGCCGGGCGCACACCTGCGCCATCGACGCGGACGGGGTCGCGTACTGCTGGGGCGACGACTCCGCGGGGCAGCTCGGCGACGGCGCCCGTACGGACCGGGAGGTGCCCGGACCGGTACGCGCCCTCGAGCACCGGACCCTCGTGGACATCGCCACCGGGGACCGGCACACGTGCGCCATCGACGACGAGGGTGCGGTGTGGTGCTGGGGCGACGGCTCGCGCGGGCAGCTGGGCGTACCGGGAACGGGCGGATCGGCGACGCCGGTGCAGGTCGGCGTGACGGGCCCGGTGGTCGACATCGCGGCGGGCGGTGACAGCACGTGCGCTGCCACGGCCGGCGGGGTTGCGTACTGCTGGGGGCCGGGGGTGCCAGACGGCGACCGACCCGCGGCGCTGTGGACCGACGGCAAGATTCGGCAGGTCACCGTCGGGGCCGCGGGGCCGTGCGCGCTCGACGCGGAGGGGATGGCCACCTGCTGGACGCCGAAGGCGAGGACGACCGGGCCGTTCGCCGCAATCAGCGCCGGGGGGCGGCAGACGTGCGGCCTCGACCGCGGTGGGCGGGCGTCGTGTCAAGGGGGCGGTGGGCCGTATGTCGCCCTGGACTCCGGCACGGACCACACCTGCGCGCTCGACTCGCAGGGATACGCGTCCTGCTGGGGCGTGGGGATTACGGGGCTCTCCGCCGTACCGGTGCGGGTCGAGGGTTTGCCGCGACCCCCGGCAGCGGCGACCGGCATCCGGGTGCGTGCCCTCGACGGCGGCCTGCGGGTGTCCTGGCGGCCGCCCACCGACCTGGGCAGCGGGCGGTTCGAGTATCTCTGGGTGACGACCGCCGGGAACGAGGCGGGATGCACGCTGGCGGTGCCCGGCGCGAGCGGCTGTGAGCTGGAGAATCTGCGCAACGGCCGGGACTACGACGTCGCCGTGCTGGTCAAGACCACCGACGGGGTGACGGTGAGCGACTTCGTCACCGCGGCGCCCGCCGCGATCGCGCCGGAGCCCTCGCGTGCCCACACGCTGCCGCGGGAGCTGCAGCCGGGCCCGGACAGCGGCCTGCCGGAGACCGGCCTGAGCCCCGTGGCGCTGGTGTCCATCGGCACCCTGCTGCTCGGCGGCGGGCTGGTCGCCCTGCTGGTCAGGAAGCCGTGACCGCCAGCGACGCGTCCCGGAACAGCTCGGCGCCGTCCTTGAGCCGCTCGGTGGAGAACACGCGGTTCCAGTTCGTCCAGGTCACCCGCCCGATCGCCTGATCCGTCCCGGACGCGGAGACGGTCACGCCCACACCCGGGCCGGCCTGCAAGGTCAGCTTGCCGCCGACCGGCACGCCCACCATGTGCTTGGACGGGTCGGCGTATCCCAGCATCGCCCACGGACCCCGGACCACGAGGTCGTCGCCGTCGCGGTACCAGGAGGACCGGCTGTCGTCCGCCGGGCGGCCGTACCGCAGCGACCCGGCGTTCTGCAGCTCGGCCGGCAGCCGCTCGCCGGTGGCCGGGATCGTCAGGGCCCGGTTGACGACCAGCTCGAAGCGATGCCAGCCGTCCGCCGCCGGACCGCGCTGCGCGGCCGGCACGTCGTAGTCGAGCGGCACCGGATCAAGCTCTTTCCTCAGGTACGCCTGCCCGCCGCGGGCCACGAGGTCGAGCACGAACGCGGCATCCGCCTGCCGGTCGCCGCTGCCGGGCGCGGGCTTGCCGACGAGCCCCGGGAGCACGTCGAAGCCCAGCGTCAGGGCGCCCGGCGGCGAGCTGCCGAGCCCGATGCGCAGATGCACGTACGACTCGTCGACCCGCGCGGTCACCCGGCGCGCCGGCCAAGCGGACTCGTCATCGAGCAGGTACGCCGCCGGGGCGTCGGGCGGGCCGGTCGCGTCCATCGCGATCAGCCCGAAGTGCTGCTCGTTGGTGAGCGCGTCGTGCCACAGCTGGCGGCGCTCGCCGTCCTGGTGGGTGATGGTGTTCCAAGTGAACTTGAACCACTCGTCCGCCCAGGCGAAGAGGAAGCCGCCGGCCAGCCCCTGGTCCTTGATCAGCCGGAGGAGCTCCGCGTCGATCCGCATCGCCTCCCGCTCGCTGTGGTCGCCCTGGGAGCGAGCGAGCGGGCCGTTGTGGGCGGACCCGAGCGATGACGGTACGCCGAACTCCGTGACCAGCGTCGGCATGGCGCGGTGGTGGCGGCGCAGGGCGGCGAGGTAGCCCGCGTACGGATCCACCCGGCCGTCGTAGCGGTACGCCTGCAGCGCGGGCTCGTGCCGTTGGAAGTCCGGGTAGTACGGGTACGCGTGGTAGCTCGCGAAGGTCCCGGCAGGCCACGCCGCGGTCGGCAGCACGTGGTTGGCGTCGAGCTGGAACAGGTCCTCCTGCTCGAGCGGTTCCTCGGGGTGCCGCAGCGGGTCGGTCGTCGGCCAGTTGACGAACGCGATGGGCTGGCTGAGGCCCTGCTCAGCCTCGTGCCCGGCCAGCTCGTCCATCCGGGCCGCCAGCCAGCGTTCGGTGGGGGAGGCGCCCGGGGTGCTGCGGAAGTACCGGCCGCGGGTCGCGGGGGCGGTGCGGTTGCGCCGGTCCGAGGCGTCGGACGCGTACGGGTCCAGCTCGACACCGATGATCCAGCCGGCCAGCCACGGGGTCACGTCGGCGGTCCAGGCGCCGCTCGCCCGCCCGCGCAGCGGATCGCGCGCCAGCCGTCCCCGGACCGCCGCGCCGGCATCCCGCAGCTCGTCCTGGAACGCCGTGGTCACCGCGCGGTCGTAAAGGTCGCCCTTCTCGACGTACGACTCGTCGGGGAAGTAGACGCCCTGCATCAGGTAGAGCGGACGGTCCGGGTTGGCGTGGTTGTAGCGGGCCAGCTCGGTGTAGAAGGCGGGCGGGTGGATCGTGTAGATCCGGACCACCCGGATCCCGAGCCAGCCCATCGCCGCGAACCACACGCGGTACTGCTCGGCGCCGATCGTCAGCTCGCCGGGCAGGTGGCCGGGGGTCGTGCTGCCCAGGTTGATGCCGGGCAGGAAGGTGACGTTGCCGCCCTCCGTACGCAGCTCCAGCGTCCGGCCCCGGGCCACGGCGACGCTCGACAGCCCGTGTTCCAGCCGCGGCGCCGGCGCCCAGGACGGTCCGGCGGGGGGTGCGCCCAGGGCCTGCATGCCCGGGATCGCGAACGCCGCCGACCGGATCGCCGGCCGCGGGGTCGCACCGGCCAGGAAGAGGCACATGGTGAGCGTCACCAGCCCGATGGTGACCGCCTTGGCCCGCCCGAACCGGTGGCGCGGCGGGGCCTCGACGAGGTGACGCGGGAAGTCGCCCACCCCGGCATTCTCTGCCGCGGGGGTTGCAGATTGGGGTGAATTGTCGGGAAGCTGGTCGTCCGGGAACACTCGCCGTTCGGTGGAAGTTGTGCCAGCGTTGGTCCGAGCCGGGGGCGCGAGCAGGAGGTGCGGTTTCGTGGATCTTCTGGAGGAGTACCGCAGGGCCACGATCGTCTTCGAGTCCGGCGACCCGCTCGGCGCCGCCCGGATGCTCGAGCCGATCGTCGAGGCCGAGCCGCACAACGCCGCCGTCCGCCAGCTCCTGGCCCGCGCGTATTTCAACTCGGCGCAGCTGGCCGGCGCGGAGATCCAGCTCAGAGCGCTGATCGACCACGATCCCTCCGATCACTACGCGCACCACGTGCTCGGCCGGACCCTGGAGCGGGCCGGCCGATTCCGTGAGGCCCTGCCGCACCTGCGGCTGGCCGCGGCGATGAAGCGGCATGACGACTACGAGGACGCGCTGCGCCGGGTGGAGGCGTGGCTGGGCAAGAACGGCAGCCGCGGCCCCTCCGGCGCTGGGTAGGCTGCGCCTGTGAAGCTCAAGCTGGATCTCCACGACATCTTCAACAGGGGCACCGAGATCGACAAGGCGCTCCGCGGGATCATCGACGAGGCGATCCAGAAGAAGGCCACCCTGGTCGAGATCATCCCGGGGAAGGGCAGCGGGCAGCTCAAGAAGAAGGTGCTGCGCTTCCTGGACCAGAAGGAGATCAAGCAGCTGTACCACCGCGTCGAGAAGGACGGGGACAACTGGGGGCGGCTGTTCATCCACTTCCGCTTCGACGCCTCGACCGGCCGGCGGGGCCGCGGCCGCTAGAACGTGTAGGTCTTGGCCACGGCGAGCATCTCCGAGCTGTGCGAGCCCACCACGCCGACATCGGCCGGGCGTGCGTGGAAGCCCGGGAGCGCGGTCAGGCCGTCGCTGGCGTCCATCACCCGCAGCTTCAGCGGAGCCCCCGACGGCACGGTCAGCGTCACGTCCACGCCGGTCGGCGGCGGGGCGTGGAAGACGAAGCCGAATCCCCAGGCGCCGCCGCCCGCGCGGTCGGTGGGGACGGTGCGGCCACCGACGACCGCGGACCCGACCTCGATGTCGGCGGCGACGTGCAGTGTGACGAGGCGCACCGGGCGCTTGGGCGTGAGCCGCAGGGTCACCGTGCGCCGGTCGCCGGCGGTCGCCTCGGCTGTCTTGGTCAGCTCCGGGGCCGGCAGCGACGCCGGCTGGGCGGGACCGGACAGCAGCTCCTCGGCGCCGAAGGCGGGCAGGGTGTCGGCCACCGAACCGGGATCGCGCCCGACGTACTGCGCCGTCCAGTCGGTCGGCGTGGATGACCTGCTCAGCCAGCGGGCCTGGCCGGTGTCGGCGTCGAGCGCGTACATGAGGTGGGCCGGCGCGGGGTGGGTGTCGTCGAAGCGGTCCACGGAGAGTCCGATGACCACGAAGGTGATCGCGGCGAGGGTGGCGGCCAGCGCCGGGAGGGCTCCGCGGCGGCGGGCGCGCAGGGCGTCGACACCGCGGTGACCGCCGGCCTCCGGGTGAAGCAGGTCGAGGATCGGCAGCAGCGTCAGGGCCAGGAGCACGGCGATGAACGCGCCCGTGCCGGCCAGGTTCATGCCCATCGCGGGGAAGAACATGACCAGCGTGGGAAGCAGCACGATGACCGCGGCGGCGGCCCCGAGCGTCACCGCCACCACCGGCGGGGCGGCCCTCGGGCCGGCGCCGCGGAGCAGCACGGCCAGGATGCCGGTCGCGCCGCCCGCCAGCGCCGGGAGGGCCGCCAGGTAGGAGCCGCCGGGGGCCAGGGCCGCCAGGGCGAGACCGAGCAGAGCGAGCCACATCAGGCCCGCGACCGCCAGGGCGGCCGGGCCCAGACGGCGGCGCAGCAGTGCGTACCAGGCGCTGACCACGGCGAGCGTCAGGGCCAGAACGGCCAGCCGATACCAGCCGGGACGGTAGGGGTCGATCGGTAGTTCCGCGTACCCGGGACGGATGATTTTCAGCAGAATCCAGAGAAGCTGGGCCAGCACGGGGACGACGAGGACGGGCACGAGGGCCAGTCCGGTGGCGCCCAGCAGCCGGGGTGCGGTCGCCAGGCCGCGGCGCCGGGCGAGCCAGGCGAGGGCAAGAACGGCGAGCAGCGCCGCCACCGCCAGCGGCCACGTCCATGAGCCGGGGTAGTGCGCGAGGCCGCCGGGCACCGGGAAATACGTGGCGTCGCCGGTCGACCGCAGCCTCGTGAGATCTCGGTCGCCGAGGTCCCGGGTGAGGGCGAGCACGGTGTCGCCGTGGTGCTGGAGGCTGTCGCGATTCATCGTGGCGGGCGTGTCCACCGGGGTGTGATAAACGGCGGCGCCGTCGATGTATGCGCTGTTCAGGCCCGTGAAGCCGCGCTCGCGGAAGGCCGTGAAGTCGGTGTCGTTGGGCAGCAGCCGATAGATCTCGACCGCGAACGAGGTGCCCACGGGGTGCGGGACTCCGGCCAGGGCGCCGACGAGGGCCGCGTTGTTCGTCGAGGTCTCGAACATGATCGCAGGGCCGGTGCTGCCCCGGGCCTCCAGGTTGAGCACCACGCCGCCCTGCCGGGCCAGCGGATGCTGGTCGACGAAGGCCTTGGCCCCGCACAGGCAGGCCTCCTCGGCGTCGGTCAGCACGAGGACGACGTCGTTGCGCAGCTGGGGACCGCTGGTCATGACCCGGGCCGCCTCCAGGATCGCCGAGGTGCCCGCCGCATCGTCGTTGCCGCCCGGGCCGGTCTGCGCGGAGTCGTAGTGCGCCACGAGAAAGATCCGGCCGGTGGACGCCGTGCCGGGCCGCATCGCCACCACGTTGCGCACGTGGGCCAGGCCGACCCCGCCGGCGCTGGAGGAGAGCTGGCCGCCCTGGGTGGTGACCGTGTCCTGCACCTGGGGGTCGAGGCCCAGATCGCGCAGGGTGGTCACGATGTAATCCCGGGCCGCGTCGTTGGCGGCGCTGCCGGCCACGTGCGGGCCGGCAGCGATCGTGCGGACGTGTTCGAACGCGCGGGCGGCGCTGAACTCCCCGGCCGGGGCGTCCGCCGGGCGCGCTGCGGGCGGGCGCACCGACTGCAGCGCGAACGCACCGACGACGGCCAGGCACGACACCGCGGCCAATGCGGCCCAACCCCGCCGCGCCGGACGGGTCAGCGCCCGGTCCACAGCCTCGACCCCCGGCACGCCCCCCATGACCCCATCTAAGCGTGTACGGAGGGCGCCGGGTAGCCGAGCGATCTTACGGTCCGGTGACATAACTTGGTCCCGTGACTGCCCCGCTCGACCCCGCCGCCGTCGTCGCCGAGTTCGTCGAGCGGGTGGCCCCGTACGACCCGGCGCCCGAGGCCGGTGCGGTTGCCGTGGTCGGGGTGCGTACCGCTCTCGGGGAGGCGACCTTCCAGCTCGGTGACCACGTCGTGCGGGCGATGTGCCGGGCCCTGGAGGCGTATCGCGACCCCGAGGACCGGGGTCCGTGCGTCGCGTGCGGGGGCCGCCGGCTCGACGAGAACCTGCACTGCCTCGACTGCGGCCGGCTGCACGGGATCCTCGGCGAGGTCATCGCCCGGCACGCACGGCGGGTCGCTCAGGATCCCACGTACGGCCCGTCAGCGTGATGACGGTTTCATCACGCAGCGTCGCCCCCGGCCGTTCCCGGGTGGCCGGTGTTGTGCGCCCGCTGGCCGTGATGGACGATCAGCGGGTCCCGCCCGAAGGAGTCGAGCTATCAACCGTCCCAGCCGCGCCGGTGCCGCCGTCCCGCGTACCGCCCACGCGACGTCGGGCGGGGTGATGTCGTGACCGAAGTGACCACGCCCCGGCCCGTGATGGCGCCGGAGCGGCTGCGGATCCTGCTGGTCGAGGACGACGAGGGCGACGCCTTCCTGGTACGCGAGCTGCTGGCCGAGGCCGGCGCCTCCTTCGACCTGCACATCGCGACGACCCTGCGTGAGGCTCGCGGCATGATGCACGGCGTCCAGTGCGTCCTGCTCGACCTGGGGCTGCCCGACGCCGAGGGCATCGACGGGCTTCGGAAGCTGCTCGGGGTGGCGGGCGGCGCCGCCGTCTGCGTGCTGACCGGCCGCTCCGACGAGCACCTCGGCGTCCAGGCCGTCGCCGAGGGCGCCCAGGACTACCTGGTCAAGGGGCAGGTGGACGGCGTCCTGCTGGTCCGCGCCCTGCGGTATGCCGTCGAGCGCAAGCGGGCCGACGAGAACGCCCAGCGGCTGCGCGAGGTGGAGCTGCGCCAGGCCGAGTCGGCGCGGCTGGAGCGCGGCCTGCTGCCCCAGCCGCTGATGCAGACCACCGAGGTGGCCGTCCACACCTTCTACCGCTCCGGGCGGGCGATGGGCCTGCTCGGCGGCGACTTCTTCGACGTGGTGCAGGCCGGCGACCACAAGCTGCACGTGATCGTGGGCGACGTGTGCGGGCACAGCGTCGACGAAGCGGCGCTCGGGGTCGAGCTCCGGGTCGCGTGGCGGGCGCTGGTGCTCGCAGGTGTGCCCGAGGATCAGGTCCTGGCCGCGCTGGAGCAGGTCCTCATGACCGAGCGCCGGGCCCGCGAGGTCTTCGCGACGGTGGCGATGGTCTCCTTCGACCTCGCCGGCCGCCGTGCCACCGTACGCCTCGCCGGCCACCCCCCGCCCGTGCTGCTCTCCGGCGGCAACGCCGTACCGGTGACCGCGCGGACCGGCATCGTGCTCGGCGTGCGGCCCACCCCCACCCCCGCGACCGACGTGGAGTTCTCCGGCGATGACTGGTCCCTGCTGATGTACACCGACGGACTGATCGAGGGCCACACCGGCGTGGGCAACGAACGGCTCGACGTCGAGGGACTGTGCGGGCTGCTCGGCGAGCCCGCCGCGAAGGGCGTGCCGCTGGCCGCGCTGCCGGCCTGGCTGGTCGGGCGGGCCGAGCAGGCCAACGGCGGCCCGCTTGCCGACGACGTCGCGATGCTGCTGATCTCGCGCGGTGGTGGCCGGTGAGCCTGCTGCAGGTGAGCGCGTGGACGATGCGCCGCCGCGTCCTCGCCCTGTGCGTGACCGTCGGCCTGATGCTGGCAGCTCTGGGCGTGTTCGCGGCGTTCACGGCGACGAGCAGCAACGGCCAGCTGGACGACGTGGTGAACCGGGCCAGCCCGATGCGCGCCTCGGGGGAGCGGCTCAACACGGCGGTGGTGGACCAGGAGACCGGCGTCCGCGGGTACGCGATCACCGGCCGCGACGCGAACCTCCAGCCGTACCGTGACGGGCTCGCCGCCGAGCAGGCCGAGGTCGCGGAGATCGAGAACCTTCTCGGGTCCGGTCCGCTGGACGGCCGGATCCGGGCCGACCTGGCCGAGGTCGAGCGCCTCTCCGGCGCCTGGCACTCCGCCGTCGCGGAGCCGATCCTCAACGCCGTCCGCACCCGGGGCCCGGATGCGGGCCGGACGCTGGTGGAGGCGGGCAGTACGTCGGAGTTCAATGCGGTGCGGACGGCCATCGAGCAGATGCAGACCGACATCGGCATGCTGCGTGACCGGTCGGCGACAGCCGCGAAGGACGCCAGTAAGCGCATGGTCGCCATCCAGATCGCCGCGGCCGCGATCATCATCATCGCCGGGGCCGCGCTGATGCTGCTGCTCGACCGGCTGGTGACCCGGCCGGTGACGGAGCTGGCGGCACAGGTGCGCGAGGTCGCCGGCGGCGACTACGACCGGCACATCGAGAGCACCGGCTCGCCGGAGCTGCGCGAGCTGGCCGGCGACGTGGACGGCATGCGCAAGCAGATCTCCGCCGAGCTCGCCGAGGTGCGCGAGGCGCGGCGGCAGATCGAGTGGGTCAACGAGCAGCTGAAGGCACAGGCGGACGAACTGACCCGGTCGAACCGGGATCTGGAGCAGTTCGCGTACGTGGCGTCGCACGACCTTCAGGAGCCGTTGCGGAAGGTGGCGAGTTTCTGCCAGTTGTTGCAGCGGCGGTACGCGGGTCAGCTGGATGAGCGGGCGGACCAGTACATCGCGTTCGCGGTGGACGGGGCGCAGCGGATGCAGCGGTTGATCAATGATCTGCTGGCGTTCTCCCGGATCGGCCGGTTGACATCGGGATTCACGGATGTGGATCTGAACCGGGTGCTGGCGGAGGTGCGGTCGCAGTTGGAGCCGCGGGCCGGTGAGGACGCGCGGATCGAGTGGTTGGATCTGCCGACCGTGGAGGGTGAGGAGCCGCTACTGACGACGTTGTTCGTGAATTTGATCGGTAACTCGTTGAAGTTCTGCCGTCCTGGGGTGCCGCCGGTGATCACGGTGAGCGCGGCTCAGGAGGGTGAGGAGTGGCGGATCAATGTGCGCGACAACGGGATCGGGATCGAGCCGGAGTTCGCGGACAAGGTGTTCGTGATCTTTCAGCGGCTGCATGGGCGGGATGCGTACGAGGGCACGGGGATCGGGCTGGCGATCGTGAAGAAGATCGTCGAATACCATGGCGGACGGATCTGGCTGGATCTCGACGCCACCGAAGGCACTTCCATCTGGTTCACCCTGCCGCTGCTGGCGGGGATCCCGGTGCAGGAGAAAGTGAAAGAGGTCACCTCATGACCGGTGCAATGCGGCAGGACGGAACGCCGATCGAGGTCCTGCTCGTCGAGGACGACCCGGGCGACGTGCTCATGACGCAGGAGGCGTTCGAGGAGCACAAGGTCCGCAACCGGCTCACCGTGGTCTCCGACGGCGCCGAGGCGCTCAACTACCTGCGCCGCGAGGGCCAGTACGCGGACGCCGTACGCCCGGACCTGATCCTGCTCGACCTCAACCTGCCGCGCCGCGACGGCCGGGAGGTGCTCGAGGAGATAAAGAAGGACGACGAGCTGTGCCGCATTCCCGTCGTGGTGCTGACTACGTCCGCCGCCGACGAGGACATTCTGCGCAGCTACCAGCTGCACGCGAACGCGTACGTGACCAAGCCGGTCGACTTCGAGCGGTTCATCGCGGTGATCCGCCAGATCGACGAGTTCTTCGTCAGCGTCGTGAAGCTGCCACCGCGTGCGTGACGACGTGATCGACGAGGTCACCGCCCTGATCCGGGAGGTCGCGGCGACCATCGTGCTGCCGAGGTGGCGCAATCTCGGCGACGCCGAGGTGCAGGAGAAGTCGCCGGGCGACCTCGTCACCGTCGCCGACCAGGAATCCGAGCGGGCGTTGAGCGCTGGGCTGACCGCCCTGCTGCCGGGCTCGACCGTGGTGGGCGAGGAGGCCGTCGCCGCGGATCCCGCGGTGCTCGAGCGGGTGGGCCACGACGGCGCCGTCTGGCTCGTGGACCCGGTCGACGGCACCAACAACTTCGCCGCCGGGAAGGCGCCGTTCGCCGTGATGGTCGCGCTGCTGCGCGACGGCGAGCCGGCCGCGGGGTGGATCCTCGACGTGCCCGGCGACCGGATGATCGTCGCGGAGGCGGGCAGCGGGGCCTACGTGGACGGCGTACGGCTGAAGACCCGCAGCGACGACCCGGGCGCCGACGCGCTGACCGGGTCGATCTCCCGTAACTACTTCCCGGACGAGCTGCGGGCCGGCATCGACGAGAACGCCGCCCGGCTCGGCCGGGTGACCGGCGGTCATCACTGCGCCGGGTACGAGTACCCGTCCGTGGCCACCGACGAGCAGCAGTTCGCCGTCTTCTGGCGGATCCTGCCGTGGGACCACACGCCCGGCACGCTGATCCTGCACGAGGCCGGCGGGACGGTGCTGCACCTCGACGGGTCGGCGTATCTGCCGGCGGATTCGCAGCGTGGCCTGCTCGTCGCCGCCAATCAGGACATCTGGCACACCGTCCGCGGCACCCTGCTTCCCTGAGGGGCTGCGCGTGGCTTCGTACCTTCAGGAGCTCTTCGGGCTGAGCGGCCGGACCGCGATGGTGACCGGCGGCAGTTCCGGGATCGGGCGGGCGATGGCCGGCGCGCTCGGCAGGGCCGGGGCCCGGGTCGTACTGGTCGCGCGGCGGGACGGTCCGCTGCGCGAGACCGCCGCCGAGCTGACCGCCGACGGCGTCGAGGTGGAGACGGTCGCCGTGGATCTGGCGGACCGGGCGGCGCTTCCGCGGGTGATCGGGTACGGGGAGGTGGACATCCTCGTGAACGCGGCGGCGGTGAACCGGCGCCCACCCATGGACGAGCTCACCGAGGACGACTGGGACGTCACGCTGGCGGCCAACCTGACCGCGCCGTTCCTGCTGGGGCGCCATTTCGGCCCGGCGATGGCGGCGCGCGGCTGGGGGCGGATCATCAACGTGGTCTCGCAGCAGGCCTTCCGGGCGTACGGCAACAGCGGCGCGTACGGTGCGGCCAAGGCGGGTCTCGTGGGCCTGACCCGGTCCCAGGCGGAGGCCTGGTCGAGCCGGGGCGTCACGTGCAACGCGATCGCCCCGGGAGTCGTACGTACGCCGTTGACCGAGCCGGTGTTCGCGGATCCGGAGAAGGTCGCCGTCCACGCCCGGCGGACCATGATCGGGCGTAACGGCGTACCGGAGGATTTCGCTGGTTGTGTCGTTTATCTGGCGAGTACCGCCAGCGCTGCTGTAACCGGCCAGACACTCTTCGTCGATGGTGGGTACTCGGCGACGTGATCGATCTGCTTTCTTCGTGGTGGGCGGGGTAGAGTCACCCGCGCTTACGACTGGAGGTAGATCGTGGCGGCGACACTTCCTGGCCGGGCGAAGCACGCCCTGGCACTGCTCGCGGCACTGCTGGTGCTGCTCGTCGCGCCCCCGGCACACGCGGCACCCGGCGGCGACGACGAGGGCGGCAGCAAGACCCTGCGCGCCCAGCTCGAGTCCGCGGCCAAGGGTCATCTGCAGGCCCAGCAGAAGCTCGAGGCGTCCAAGAAGCGGCAGGTCCAGCTGAAGGCCACCCTCAAGCAGGCGCAGGAGAAGTCCGTGGTGCTCGACGGGCGGGTCAAGGAGATCGCCAATCGCTCCTATCGGCAGGGCCGCTTCAGCACCATGGCGATGCTGATCAACAGCAGCTCGCCGGACGCGTTCATGGACCGCATGCTGCGGCTCGACCAGATGGCGCAGGTCGACGGTCACGCCCTGACCCAGTACAAGGACGCGGTGACCCTCGCCGAGAAGGCGACCCGGGCCATCGAGAACGAGATCAAGGAGCAGCAGAAGCAGGTCACCGTGCTGGCCAAGAAGAAGCAGCAGGCGGAGAGCGCCCTCGCCGCGGCCGGTGGCGGCGCGGTCGCCGGCGGCTTCATCAACGCCAACTCGCCGCTGGCCAGGGCGGCGCCGCGCAACTCCGACGGCTCGTGGCCCCGGGAGACGTGCACGATCAACGACCCGACCACCTCCGGGTGCATCACGCCGCGGCTGCTGAACGCGTACCAGCAGGCGAGGGCGGCCGGGTTCAAGCACTACACGTCTTGCTTCAGCCACCGCGAGTCCGGCGAGCACCCCAAGGGCCGGGCCTGCGACTTCGCCGCCGCGCCCGGCGGCTTCGAGAACGTCAACGCCAGCGGCAGCGACCGTACGTACGGCAACAACCTGGCCGCCTACTTCGTGCGCAACGCGAGTCGTCTCGGCGTGATGTACGTGATCTGGTACCGGCAGATCTGGTTGCCGAACACGGGCTGGCGGTCGTACAGCGGCTCGGGCGGACCGGCGGCGACACACACCAACCACGTACACCTGTCGATCCTGTAGATCGGACGGTCCCGTCGGTAGCATTCCGCCGATGGAATCCCCACGGGCCCTGCCGTCCGCGCTCGCGACCGCGCTGGTCTTCTTCGCCAGCGGCGCCGTCCTCGTCCTCGAGATCGTCGCGCTGCGCCTGGTCGGGCCGTACGTCGGCGTGACCCTGCAGGTCAGCAGCTCGGTGATCGGCATCTCGCTGGCGGCCATCGCGTACGGGACCTGGCTCGGCGGCCGGCTCGCCGACAAGTACGACCCCCGGCTGCTGCTCTCCCCGGCGCTGCTGCTCGCCGCGATCACCACGGCGATCACCCTGCCGCTGGTGCGTTGGGGCGGGGAGATCCTGCGCGGAGGGGCAGCCCCGGCGGTACTTCTGCTCGCCGCGCTGGCCGTCTTCCTGCCGGCGTTCCTGCTCTCCACGATCACGCCGTTGACCGTGAAGCTCCAACTCGGCGACCTGCGCCGGACCGGCGAGGTGGTGGGCCGGCTCTCCAGCTTCGGCACCCTCGGTGCGATTACCGCCACGCTCGGCACCGGCTTCATCTTCGTCGCCGCGATGCCCAGCAGCTGGATCGTGCTGACCCTCGCCGCGCTGCTCGCCCTCGCCGGCTTCGGCCTCGGCTGGTGGCTGCACCGGCGCCACCCCGACCTGGTTCTGCCGGGCAAGCCGCGGACCAGGGCCGTGCTCGTCACCGTGGGGCTTTTCGGGGCCGGGCTGGGCGCCACGGCACCGACGCCGTGCGACATCGAGACCGCGTACCACTGCGCCCGCGTCGACGCCGACCCGAAGCGGGCCGGCGGGCGGACGCTGCTGCTGAACTCGGCGCGGCACTCGTACGTCGACCTGGGCGACCCGACGCACCTGGAGTTCGCGTACGTCCAGTGGATCGGCGCCCTCGTCGACATCCAGAAGACCGGCGGCGCCCCCATCGACGCCCTGCACCTGGGCGGCGGCGGTTTCACGGTGCCCGAGTACGTCGCGAAGACCCGTCCCGGCAGCAACCAGCTGGTCCTGGAACTGGACGGCGGCCTGGTCGACCTCGACCGGCGGGAACTGGGGCTCACCACCGGACCGCAGTTGCGCGTCCAGGTCGGCGACGCCCGCGTCAGCCTCGCCCGGCAGGCCGACCGCGCGTACGACATGGTGGTCGGCGACGCGTTCGGCCACCTCGTCGTCCCGTGGCACCTCGCCACCCGCGAGACGGCCGCGGACATCTCCCGCGTCCTGCGCGACGGCGGCCTGTACGCCCAGAACGTCATCGACTACCCGCCGGACCGCTTCATCCGCGCGGAACTGGCCACGGTCGCCGACGTCTTCCCGCACGTGGCCGTCATCGCGCCGAAGGCCGCCCTGGCGGGCCAGATCGGCGCCAACTTCGTCATCGTCGCGTCCCGGTCGCCGTTGGCGCTCGACGAGATCCGCGCCCACCTCGATCTGGTGGACGAGCCGGTCGAACTGGTGTCCGGAACCGCCCTCGAAGCCTTCGTCGGGGACGCCCGGGTCCTGACCGACGATTACGCACCGGTTGACCAGCTGCTGGCCGGCTGAACAGGCTGATCTGGACAAAACGCCTGGGGAGACGTATTTGTCCGACGCCCCCTGGCAGGGCCGTCCCTCGGGCAACAATCGGCACATGGGGTGGCTGGCGACCGGGAGACAGGACGGCCACGTCGGCGGCCGGTACCGCCTGATCGAACGACTCGGCACCGGCGGCATGTCGGTCGTCTGGCGGGGCCACGACGAGGTCCTCGGGCGTCCGGTCGCGGTGAAGGTGCTCTCCCCCGAACACGCCGGCGACGCGGCGTTCCGGCGGCGGCTGCGGCAGGAGGCGCTGGCCGCGGCCCGGCTGTGCCATCCGCACATCACCGGGGTCTTCGACTTCGGCGAGTCACCGCTGGACGAGAACGTCACCGTCCCGTACGTGGTCATGGAGCTCAACGACGGCGAACCGGTCTCCGCCCGGCTGCGCCGCGAAGGCCCGTTCCCGTGGCGCAGCGCGGTGACGGTCGTCGCCGAGGTGGCGTCCGCCCTGGCCACCGCGCACGCCCGCGGCATCGTGCACCGCGACGTCACGCCCGCCAACATCATGCTCACCGGCTCAGGCGCCAAGCTCGTCGACTTCGGCATCTCCGCCCTCGCCGGCCAGCGGGACGCCGCACCGGACGGCAGCCTGCTCGGCACCCCCGCCTACCTGGCCCCCGAGCGGCTGGGCGGCGGCCAGGTGGCGCCGGCCGCCGACGTGTACGCGCTGGGCCTGCTCCTCTACCGCCTGCTCACCGGCCGCCTGCCGTGGCCCGCCGAGACCACCACCGAGGCGTTGCGGGCGCACCTGTACGCGGATCCTGAGCCCGTACCGGAGCTGCCCGGCATGCCTCCCGAGGTTGCCGACCTGTGTTTGCGCTGCCTCGACAAGCGGCCGGAGCACCGGCCGGGCGCGGACGAGGCCGCGGCCGTCCTGGCCGGGCTCGTGGGCCTGCAACCGATCATCCCGCCGGTCGCGGCCCCGGACACGCCGCCCGTGCTGGCGGGTTTCCGCCCGACGCCGCATCCGGAGCCCCGCCCGCGCCAGCGCCGCCTGCGGTTGCGAACCGGGTGGCGCGTCGCGCGGGCCCTGCGGATCGGCGGCCCGGTGCCGCTCGGTGGCGGGCTGTTCCGCGGCGGAGTGCTGGCCCGCGACCTGCTCAGCGGAGGCCGCCTCGGGCAGGCGGTCCTCGCCGCCCGGCACCGCGTCCAGGCCGCGGTGGCGACGCTCGTGCTGATCGCGGCCGTGGGGCTGGTGTGGTCCGCGACCCGCGAGCCGGCCGACGCGGGCACCGCCCAGGCCGCGGCGGCGGGCGCCGGAAAGGGAGCGGTGGTCCCGCACGGTACGGGCTGCAAGGTCCGCTACCGGGTGCAGCGGGACACGGGTACGGACTTCGGCGCCCAGCTCACCGTGGTCAACACCGGCGAGCACGCGCTCACCGGATGGCGCCTCGAGTTCCTGTTCGCCGGCGGCCAGCGGCTCACCGTGGCGCCGAAACGACTCTCCCAGCGGGGCCGCCGGCTGGTGCTGCGCCCCAGCAAGGGCGTCGAGCTGCGGCCGGGCCGCTCGGCCAGCGTGACGCTCAGCGGCAGCTACCGGGTCAGCAACCCCCTCCCGCTCTCGTTCCTGCTCAACGGGCACCAATGCCAGGTGGAGGTCCTCGGCGCGGTGATCGCCGCACCGCCCCCGCCGCCGACTGTCGCCCCACCGTCGACTTCGGACTCGACGCCCCGTAAGAAAGACCGCGCCAAACCTCCGGCGGAGAAGCCCAAGGGCGGCTTCTCGGTGGCCATCTAGGCCGTTGCCGCCGCGAACTGCTCCACCTGGGATGTGCTGCCGGCGACGATCAGGATGCAGCCGCTCGCGACGATCGTCTCGGGACGCGCGTACGTGAAATCCTCGCCCGGCAGTTTGGTCCCGACGACCGTGACCCCCCACTTGCTGCGCAGGCCGATGTCGGCCAGCGACCGGCCCACGGCCTCGCGTGGCGCCCGGACCTTCGCGATGGCGAAGCCGTCGTCGAACTCGATGTAGTCGAGCATCCGGCCGGTGATCAGGTGCGCGACCCGCTCGCCCATCTCCGACTCGGGGAAGATGACGTGCCCGGCGCCGACCCGGGACAGGATCTGCCCGTGCTTGACGCTGGTCGCCTTCGCCCAGATCTCCTGGACGCCGACCTCCGCGAGGGTGAGCACGGTCAGCACGCTGGTCTCCAGGTTGGTGCCGATGCCGACCACGGCCCGGGAGAAGTCCTGGACGCCGAGCTGGCGAAGCGCGTCCGTGTCGGTCGCGTCCGCCTCGACCACATGAGTCAGCCGGTCCGACCAGTCCTGCACGATCCGCGGATCGGAGTCGATGCCGAGCACCTCGTGGCCGAGGTTCAGGAGCGAATCGGCGACCGCACCGCCGAAGCGGCCCAGTCCCACGACGACGACGTTGTCGGTTGCTTCCTTGTCAGCCAACGAGGGGCCTCTCTTCCGGATAGCGGTAGAGCCGGCGACGGGTGTTGAGCGCGATCGCGGTGCCGACCGCGATGGTGCCGACCCGGCCGACGTACATGAGAACGACCAGCACCATCTGCGCGGCGGAATTCAGCTCCGGCGTGATGCCGGTGCTCAGCCCGACCGTGGCGAACGCCGACGTCACCTCGAAGAGAGCGCGGTCGAACGGCACGTCGTCGGTGAACAGGATCAGTGCGAGCGTCCCGCCCCCGACCAGGGCCACACCGAGCAACGCGACCGTGATCGCCTGCCGCTGCGTCTCCTCCGCGATCCGCCGCTTGCGGACGACCACATCGGGCTCGCCCCGGATCTCCGCCCAGATGACGAAGGCGAGCAGCAGGAACGTCGTCACCTTGATGCCACCCGCGGTGCTGGCACTGCCCCCGCCGATGAACATCATCCCGTTCGTGACGGCGATGGTCTCGGTGTTCATCGCGCCGAGGTTGATGCTGTTGAAGCCGCCCGAGCGGGTCATGACGTCCTGGGTGAAGGCGGCCAGAACCTTCGCCGGGGTACTCAGCGGACCGAGCGTCCCCGGATTGCTCCATTCAAAAGTCAGGAAGACGAGAAAGCCGAACAGGCTGAGCAGCAAGGTGCCCCACACCGTCAGCCGGGTGTGGGTCGACCACAATCCAGCGGTACGCCACTCGCGCGCGAGCTCGAAAATCACCGGAAAGCCGATCGAGCCGCCGAGCACACCCAGGGCCAGCGGTACGCAGATCCACCAGTCCCCGACGAACCGCACGAGGCTGTCCGGGTACAGCGCGAACCCGGCATTGTTGAAGGCCTGCACGGCGTGGAAAACGGCTTCCCACGCGGCCCGCCCGAACGGATAGTCGTACGCCAGCCAGAACCGCAGGGTGAGCACCACACTGATGGCGGCCTCGGACGCGAACATGAGCAGCGCGACCCGGATCAGCACGCCCCCGATGTTCCCGCCGAAGAGCCCCGCGCTCTCCGCCTGAGCCAGCAACCGGCTCCGCAACCCCAGCCGCCGCGACACCAGCAGGCTGAGCAGCGTGGCCAGCGTCATGATCCCGAAACCGCCGATCTGGGACAGCACGGTGAGCAACACCAGGCCGAAGCCCGACCAGTACGTCGGAGTGTCGACCACCGACAACCCGGTGACGCAGACAGCGCTCGTGGCGGTGAACAGCGCGGTGACGAACGGCGCATGCCCTGGCTCAGCCCGCGCAGCAGGAACCATCATGAGCGCTGTCCCGACGGCGATGGCCCCGAGGAAAGCGATCGGCACGATGCGCGCCGGGTAGCGCCACGGCGAACGAGCACGCACCGCTGGAACCTCCCGATCTTGTTGGCTAAGGTCCTTCATTACCCGGCAGAAAGGGTGCGTGATGCAACTCGACATGGCGACGGTCTTCGCCCTTTAGCGAGGACGGGTGTGGTGCCCGCTCCTCGTTCGCTTCGTCGTCGAGGAGTTTCTTTTGCGTGCCCTTCATCCGGGTCTCGGCCCGGACTTCGTCAAACTCTGGAGCGCCACCGCGATCGCCAACCTGGGCGACGGCGTCGCCCTCGTGGCCGGACCGCTCCTGATCGCATCACTGACGCCCGACCCGGCCGCGGTGGCCGGCGCGGCGTTCGCACAGCAGCTGCCCTGGTTGCTGTTCGCACTGATCAGCGGCGCCTGGGCAGACCGGCTGGACCGCCGGCGCCTGGTCGTCACGGTCGACCTCATCCGCGCTGGGGTGCTGGGTGTGCTGGTCGTCTGCGTACTGGGTTCAGCACTGTCGATCTGGCTGGTGTACGGGGTGGTATTCGTGCTCGGCACCTGCGAGACGTTGGCGGACACCGCGTCTTCGGCGTTCGTGCCGGCGCTGGTGCCGGCGTCGCGGTTGCCGGTGGCCAATGCGTGGTTGGGAGCGGCGTTCACCGTGATCAACCAGTTCGCGGCCAAGCCTTTGGGTGGGTGGTTGTTCGTGGCGGGGGCGGCGGCTCCGTTCGGCTTGCAGGCGGCGGCTTTCGTGGTAGCGGCCTTGCTGATCCACCTTCTTCCGGTGGGGCGGCCCTCGGCCTCTCCCGGCTCGGCGCCGGTCTCTCCGAGCTCGGTGCCGGTCTCTTCCGGCTCGGTGTCGTTGCGGGATCGGCGGTCTCTTCGTTCGGAGATCGCGGAGGGGGTTCGGTGGTTGTGGCGGCATCGGTTGCTCCGCACGCTTGCGTTGGCTATGGCTTGCGGCAACCTCGTGTACTGCGCTGCGTTCGCCACCTTCGTCCTCTACGCGCGTGACCGGCTGGGCCTCGGTTCGGTCGGCTACGGGTTCCTGCTGACGGCTTTCGCGGTGGGCGGCCTGCTGGGCAGCGTCCTGGCACCGCGGCTGATCCGGAAGGTGGGGGCGGGGGTCCTGTTGAGAGCGGGACTGCTCGTCGAGGTCGCCCTGCACGGGACCCTCGCAGCCACGACGACACCCCTGGCCGCGGCGGCGATGATCGTGGCCTTCGGCGTGCACACGATGGTGTGGGGGACGGTGGTGTGGACGCTCCGGCAGCGGGCCGTCCCGTCGTCCCTGTACGGGCGGGTGACCGGGGCGTACTCGCTCCTGGACCTGGGCGGTGCGGCGCTCGGCTCGCTGGCCGGCGGCGCGCTTGCGCAGGCATTCGGCATCGTGCCGGTCTTCCGGGGCGCGGCGATGGCTATGGGTGTCGTCGTGGTGCTCACGTGGCGTCCCCTCGGTCGGGCGACGGCCGCGTTGCGGGAGCCGGTCCCGAGCTGATTGCCCCTCGGTGGGCGGGGTGCGGTGGCGTCTGGCACCGCACCCCCCGCACTAGTTGTTATCGATCACGCCATGCAAACGGCGACACGGTGACGGCGGCTTCGGCGATGCGCCGGCCAGTGTGAGTCTTGAGATCCTTGCGCGCCGACTCGATCCACGCCTCGACGGGACCGGCAAACTCACGTCCACGGCGAGGTGAGCGTCGGAGGCGCTCAGGGCCTCAGCGCGCATGGACTCGACGGAAGCCGTCCTAGTTCGCTCCGCCTGTGAAGCGGCCCTCGCCGGGTTTGTTGGGGCGGAAGCGCAGGGCAGACCAGCGGTCGTCGATCGCCACCTGGCCGCACGGGCGCATGTCGAAGTCCGCCACGATCGGCCACAGGGTGTCGCGGTTGATGTCCGCCTTGTTGCCCTTCGGATACGCCACCCAGACGGCGGCCGGCAGCTTGAGTTTCTCCGCGTGCTCCTCCATCAGCTTGCGCGCGCTCGCCGCGTCGTCCGCGAATACCACCGCTGTGCTGGCCGTCTGCGGGGTG
The DNA here is from genome assembly GCF_040689425.1 of Actinoplanes sp. NPDC051475. Taxonomy (NCBI): domain Bacteria; kingdom Bacillati; phylum Actinomycetota; class Actinomycetes; order Micromonosporales; family Micromonosporaceae; genus Actinoplanes; species Actinoplanes sp. NPDC051475. Next base: position 51,799 of record NZ_JBFAZZ010000024.1, on the reverse strand, counting down.
TCCACCTCGCGGACGCCCTCCGGCATCGGGGTGAGCAGCGGCAGATGGGCCGGGTGGGACAACCAGACGGTGGTGTTCGGCTTGATCAGCAGCTTTTCGGCGATCGACTTCGTCATGCCTTCACGCTGCCACCGACCTCCGGATCCGGTCTACGAAATCCTCGAGCCTGTGGACAACGGACGTGCCTGTGGATAACCGGCATCCTGTCGGACCGGGCTGGTAGACATGCGGTCGTGGCGGAGATGACGCAAGAGGCAGTCAGCGGAGCGGAGCGGGCGGCCGTCCGGGAGTGCGCCGAGGAGGTGCTCCGGAGGCTGGCGGGCGATCATGCCGTGCTGCGCGAGGACCAGTGGCGCGCGATCGAGGCGCTGGTCGTCGACCGGCGGCGGGTGCTGTGCGTTCAACGTACGGGATGGGGTAAGTCTGCCGTCTATTTCGTCGCCACCGCGCTCTTGCGGGACGGTGTGACCGCCGAGGAGGGCGAGCCGCCCGCCGGCCCCACCGTGATCGTCTCGCCGCTGCTCGCGCTGATGCGCAACCAGGTCGAGGCCGCCGCGCGCGCCGGGATCCGGGCGCGGACCATCAACTCCGCCAACCTCGACGAGTGGGACGAGATCACCGCGGAGATCCGCAGCGGGTCCGTGGACGTGCTGCTGATCAGCCCCGAGCGGCTCAACAATCCCGATTTCCGCGACAACGTGCTGCCCGGACTGGCGGCCGGCACCGGTCTGCTCGTCGTCGACGAGGCGCATTGTGTCTCCGACTGGGGCCACGACTTCCGCCCCGACTACCGGCGGCTGAGGACCTTCCTGGCGGGGCTTCCCTCCCGTACACCGGTTCTCGCGACCACCGCCACGGCCAACGCCCGCGTGACCGCCGATGTCGCCGACCAGCTCGGGGATGCCCTGGTGCTGCGGGGCACCCTCGACCGTGACTCGCTGCGGTTGGCCGTGCTGGAGCTGTCGAACCCCGCGCGCCGGCTGGCGTGGCTTGCCGACCACCTCGACCGGCTACCGGGCTCCGGGATCATCTACACGCTGACGGTCGCCGCGGCCACGGAGACCGCCGAGTTCCTGCGGACACGGGGGTTCACTGTCGCCTCGTACACGGGGCAGGTCGAGGACGCCGACCGTCGCGCCGCCGAGCAGGACCTGCTCGACAACAAGATCAAGGCCTTGGTCGCGACGTCGGCGCTCGGCATGGGGTTCGACAAGCCCGACCTCGGGTTCGTGGTGCACCTCGGCGCGCCGCCGTCACCGATCGCCTACTACCAGCAGGTCGGCCGCGCGGGCCGTGCCGTGGAGCATGCCGAGGTGGTGCTGCTGCCGGGCCAGGAGGACGCCGCCATCTGGCGGTACTTCGCAAGCCTGGCGTTCCCGCCCGAGGACCAGGTCCGCGCGGTGCTCGCCGCCCTGTCACCGGACCGCCCGCTGTCGACGCAGGCGCTCGAGCCGATCGTCGACCTGCGCCGCGCCCGCCTCGAACTGATGCTGAAAGTCCTCGACGTGGACGGCGCGGTCCGCCGCACCCGTGGCGGCTGGATCGCCACCGGCGAGCCGTGGACATACGACACCGCACGCCTGCGCCGCGTCGCGGAGGCCAGAACCGCCGAGCAGCAGACCATGGTCGAGTACGCGGACACGACCATGTGCCGCATGGAGTTCCTCCGCCGCTGCCTCGACGACCCGGCGGCCCAGCCGTGCGGTCGCTGCGACACGTGCGCAGCGCCGCAGTTCGACACGGAGGTCTCGCCCGAGTCGCTGGCGGCGGCCAACGCCTTCCTCGGCCGCGCGGGCGTCGACATCGCTCCGAAGAAACTGTGGCCGACCGGCATGGCGACCGTCGGCGTCGACCTCAAAGGCAAGATCCCTCCGGCCGAGCAGATCCTCCCGGGCCGTGCGGTGGGTCGCCTCTCGGATCAAGGATGGGGTACGAGACTCCGCGCGCTCGTCAGCCCCGAGGCGGCGGACGCCCCGATCCCGGACGAGCTGGCGGCCGCCGTGGTCGAGGTGTTGAAGGGCTGGGCACACGCCGACGACGCCTGGCAGCAGCGGCCGGCCGGAGTGGTGGGAGTGGCCTCGCGGCGGCATTCGGTGCTCGTCGCCAGCCTGGCTAGCCACATCGCGACGGTGGGGCGGTTGCCGATGCTGGGCATGCTCACGTCGTCCCACAGAAGTGACGGCGGGCCGCGGGGCAACAGCGCGCAACGGGTCCTGGCGTTGCATAACGCTTTCACGGTTCCGGCGGAGGTGGGGGAGGCGTTGGGCGGGCTCGGCGGGCCGGTTCTGCTGGTGGACGACCTCGTGGATTCGGGGTGGACGATGGTGCTGGCGGGGCGGGCGCTCCGGCGGGCGGGAGCTTCGGGGGTGTTGCCGATGGCTCTGGCAATCGCCGGCTGATCAGCCAGAGGGCATCGGTGGGCCGTGGCGCGGGCGGCCCGGTGGCCGGGTGGTGTCTTGGCTTTTGGCCACGCTCAGCGGCTCGTGGGCGGCGGCTCCTTATGCCGGGCGGGCGAAGCCTGCAATGGGTTGGGAGTCGATGCTCGCCACGCGGACGTTCTCGCCGAACTCGGGGGCGTGGATCATCTTGCCGCCTCCGATGTAGATCCCGACGTGGCTGATCGGTCCGTAGAAGAACACCAGGTCCCCGGGCTTGAGTCGGCCCCTGCCGATGTGAGCGGTCGAGGCGTACTGGCGGGCCGCGTTGTGGGGGAGATCGACCCCGGCGGTGCGCCATGCTGCCAGGGTCAGGCCCGAGCAGTCGTACGCGCGGGGGCCATCCGCGCCCCAACGGTAGGGCTTGCCGAGTTGGGCGAAGGCGAATGCCACCGCTTGTCCGGCGGGGCCGGGGACGTAGTCGGGGACGGGGATGTCGCCCATGTCCGTGTAGCGGCTGCCTCCGCCGTACGCGATGACTCGCATCTGTTTGAGGGCGACGATTTCGCCCTTGACGGTGGCCCTGCGGGTGTTGAGTTGCGTCTGCTGGCGACGTTGCTGATCGGCGAGGGCGTTGAGCATCTGCCGGGTGCCGTTGACCCTCGACTGGGCCCGCCGCAGCGCCTCGGTGGCTCGCTGTTCCGAGGATGCGAGCTGGTGCAGTACGAGCAACTTGTCGACGAACTCATGAGGCTCGTCGGAGGCGAAGAGGGCGACCGTCGGGCCGGTGCGGGTTCGCTGGTACGTGTTCGACATCAACCCGTCCACGAGCACCTGCTGCTGTTCGAGGTCGCGGGTCATGGGCCCGAGCCGGCTGTTGAGGTGCGAGATACGGACTTGTGTCGTGTGGAGGTCCTCGCGCGAGTCGTTGTACTGCTCGACGACCACCTCGAGCCGGCGCGAGGCGGCGGCGATGTGCTTGTCCAACTCGGCGGCGGTCGGGCGGTCGGCACGGAAGGCGGCTGCGGCAAGGCGGTCGGCGCGGACGGCGCCGAGGGCGGCCGCGGTAAGCCGGTCAGCGCGAAGCGGAGCGGCAGCGCTAACGCGGTCACCGCGGAAGGGAGCGGCAGCGGCAAGGCGGTCAGCGCGGAAGGAGGCGGCAGCGGAGCGGTCAGCGCGGAAGGGAGCGGCCGCGGTGATGAGCCGGTGGGCGTGGAAGGCAGCGGCTGCCGGAGCTGGGGTCTGGAAGCCCGTGAGCAGCAGCGCCGACATCAGCGCGACAATGGCGGCTCGGGCGGTCACGGTAGACGACACAGAGCACCTAACGACGCAAAACTCTCAAAAGCCACGCGCAAGATCGGAAATGACCCGGCGGGTGGTGGATACCGGTGGGGGGTATGATGGCCTCCATGACCACCGAGCACGAACACCCCGGCCCGCACGGCTACTCCGGGGATAAGGCCGCTCTCCTCGGCCGGCTGCGTCGTATCGAGGGACAGATTCGCGGCCTGCAACGGATGGTCGACGAGGACACGTACTGCATCGACGTTCTCACGCAGATCTCCGCCGCGAAGAGCGCTCTGCACGCGGTGGCGGTCGGACTTCTCGAGGACCATCTCGCGCACTGCGTCGTCGACGCCGCCCGAGCGGGCGACCCGACCGCCAAGGTCAAAGAGGCCTCCGACGCGATCGCCCGCCTGGTCCGGTCCTGAAGCCACCCGAAACCCGCCCGGGGAGCGCCTGAGAGCCGCCGGGAGACGCCGGGGAGACGCCGGGAGACGCCCGGGAGACGCCGGGGGAAGAGCGGGGAAGCCCCGACGCCCGAAACGAACGAGAACAGACGCCCGAAACGAACGAGAACAGACGAGAGAAACGAGAGAGACCGCCATGGCCGTCACCGCCACCTACACCGTCACCGGGATGACCTGCGGCCACTGCGTCCAAGCCGTCACCGGCGAACTCAAGCAACTCCCCGGCGTCGACGACGTCCAGATCGACCTCCCCACGGGCGCCGTCACCGTTACCAGTGCCGGCCCCCTCCCCGACGATGCCGTGCGCGCCGCCGTCGACGAGGCCGGATACGAGCTCGCCGATGCCTGAGCTGCTCGAAGACGCCCCTCCCGCGGACACCCAGGCCGCCGAGCGGGGCGCCGGGTTCAAGCTGGCCGCCTTCGGCGCCGTCCTCGTCGTCGTGCTTTTCGCCGGGTACGGCATCGGCCGCCTCAACAACTCCGTGGAGAAGGTGCAAAACAACTCCGTGGAGAAGGTGCGAACCAACCCCACGATGGCAAGCCATGACGACACCGGCGCCGCGCCGCATGTGCACAACGCCGACGGGACCGTCACCCAGGTTTCCGGGGGCTCGGCGCAGTCCGTCGGCGGTCTCTCGGTGACCGCGAGCGGCCTCACCCTCCAGCCCGTGACCTCTGCCTTCACCGCGGGTCGCACTCAGCCGCTGCGCTTCAAGATCACTGCTGCCGGCGGTGCGGCGGTCACCACCTATGCCGTCGTGCATGACAAGCCGCTGCATCTGGTCGTTGTTCGCCGTGACCTCACCGGCTATCAGCATCTGCATCCGGTCATGGCGCCCGACGGCACCTGGGGTGTCGACCTTCGGCTCGCTCAGCCGGGCAGCTATCGGGCCGTCGCCGACTTCACCGCCATCGTCGGCGGGCAGCAGACCCCGGTCACCCTGGGCGTCGACCTCACGGTCGCCGGGAACTACGCGCCGGTCGGGCTGCCCGCGCCGGTCACCGAGGTGACCACTGACGGCTTCAGCGTTCAGTACGCGGGTACGCCGCAAACCGCCACGACCCAGCCGATCCTCATGACGGTACGGGGCCCGGACGGCCGGCCCGCGACGCTGGAGCCTTACCTGGGCGCGTACGGGCATCTGGTCGTGCTTCGTGAGGGCGACGTCGGCTACGTCCACGTGCACCCGGAGCCCCAGCTCACCGACGGCGCCGTGAAGTTCTGGCTGGCTGCGCCGGGGCCGGGGCGGTATCGGCTGTTCTTCGACTTCCAGGTGGCGGGGAAAATCCACACCGCGGCCTTCAGTGCGGTGGTCAGCTGAGGAGTTTCTCCAGGGCCGGCGTCACGCCCCACTGGGCGGTCAGCGTCTCGTACTCGTCGCGCTGGGCGTCCGTGGCGGTGGCGCCGGTGTGGCGGGCTCGCAGGAGCAGGTTGCGGGGTGTGTGCTGGGAGTCCACGAACTCGACCACGTCCACCTTGTAGCCGTTCAGCCGCAGCAGGGACGAGCGCAGCGAGTCGGTGAGGACGTCGGCGAAGCGCTCCCGCAGGATCGCGTTCCGGGTGATCTCCGCGTACGGCCGGGGGGCCGGGTGTCCCTTGAGCTGGGTGGCGATGTCGTGGTGGCAGCACGGCGCCGCCAGCACCCAGCGGGCGTTCCAGCGCACCGCCCGGGCCAGCGCCTGGTCCGTCGCGGTGTCGCAGGCGTGCAGGGCCAGGACCAGGTCCGGCGCCTCGTCGACGACCGCGTCCTCGATCGTGCCCGCGACGAACCGTACGGTGTCGGCGCAGCCCAATTGCTCGGCGACGGCGGAATTCCGTACCCGCTGATCCTCTCGGACGTCGACCCCCACGACCCGGACGTTCGCTCCGCGGTCCGTCAGATAGCGGTAAGCCGCGAAGGTCAGGTAGGCGTTCCCGCAGCCCAGGTCGACGACGCGCAGCGGCGACGGCAGCTCCTCGGGCAGCGTGGCGGCCAGCGCCCGCAGGAACGCGTCCACCTGGCGTCGCTTGGCCGCGTTGCCGCCGATGACGCCGAAGAGCGGATCGCCGGGGTCGAGCAGCCACTGCTTGGCCCGGTCGTGGTCCAGCGGCCGGGCGGGATCGCGATCGCCGGGGAGGCGCGGTTCGCGGGCGGCCGGGGCGCCGGACCGGTGCACCTGGGCGTCGCCCTTCTTGGTGATCCGGATCTGCACCGTCGCCGTCTCGGTCTCGACGTGCCAGTTGCCGAACGGCTCCGCCAGCAGGGCGTCGATCGCCGCCGCGGCCTCGTCAACCGCGAGATTCCTCGTGTACGGGCGGGTGCCGTCGTCCGTCACGAGCTGCAGCCGGCGGCCCGCCTTCAGGGTGACCGGGCGCAGCTCGGCTCGGGTCACCGAGGGGGCCGGGCCGCGGCGCCGGCCGGCCGCGACCGCGCGGGTCAGCGTGGGGCCGAGCACCAGCTCGCGAACCTCGGAGAGGGCGGTGTCCAGGGGTTGGGGCATCCCACCATTCTGCCCCCGGCTTTTCGGGGAACCGCGATCCGGCGGGACTTGTTAGGCTCGCCTAACCAGGCATGGAGGTGCTGCATGACGTTGGCCGATCCTCCCGCGCGACTCTCCACCCGGCTGCGGACCGGAACACGTACCGAGCACGATGCCGCTCAGGGCAGCGGGTTTCTCGACCGGCTCGCCGCCGGCACGCTGCCACGAGCCGCGTACGCGGACCTCGCCGTCCAGCACTGGTTCATCTACGAGACGCTGGAGCAGGCGGCGGTGGCGATGGCGGGCCACCCGGTGGCGGGCGCGTTCGTCTTCCCGGAGCTGACCCGGCTGCCCGCGCTCAGCGAGGACGTGGCCGAACTGGGCGGCCATGAGCAGCCGGCTCAGCTTCCGGCCACCCGCGAATACCGGGCGCGCCTGCGGGCCGTCGCCTTCGACAACGCCTGGGGCTTCATCGCGCACCACTACACCCGCTACCTGGGCGACCTGTCCGGCGGGCAGTACCTCGGTCCGGCGATCGCGCGGGCGTACGGGCTGGACGGCGCCGGGCACCGGTTCTTCGTGTTCGAGGGCATCTCGCCGCCGGAGTTCCGAAGTCGCTACCGTGAGCTGCTGGACGCGGCGGCTCTGTCACCGGAGGACGAGGAGCGACTCCTGGCCGAGGTCGTGGAGGCGTACAGGTTGAACATCGCGGTGCTGGACGATCTGCAGCAGAGGTGGGCGTCATGACCTTCACGCCGGACGTCGTCGAGCAGATCGCGCGCCACATGAACGGTGACCATGCCGAGGACAACGTGCTCATCGTGCGCGGTCTCGGCGGGGTCAGCACGGCCAGCGCCGCGCGGGTGTCGGGGGTGGACGCCGACGGGATGGACTTCGAGGCCACCGTGAACGACATCGCGGTGCCGGTGCGGATTCCGTTCCAGCGGCGGCTCACCGAACGCCGCGAGGTACGCGGTGAGGCGGTGCGCATGTACCGGGACGCCTGCGCCGCCCTGGGCGTCGAACCCCGGCACTGAGCAGCGAAAGGGCGCCCCACCGGGTGGTGAGGCGCCCTCGTCGTCAGCTCAGTCCTGCGCTCCGGCGCCCACGCCGGCGTCGGAGCCGCCGGTCATCTCGCCCGAGGCCGGGGCATCGTCGCTTCCGTGCCCACCGCGGCGGCGGCGCCGGCGGGGACGGGTGCTGCCGCCGTCCGGTGCGTCGCCCGGCTCGGCATCCAAGGAGACCGGGGCGGCGTCCGAGGAGACCGGGGCGGCGTCCGAGGAGACCGGGGCGGCGTCCGAGAAAGCCGGGGACTCGGTGCGAGACCGGCTGCGGCTCCGGGAGCGGGTGCCGGCCCTCGGCGACTCGGAGTCGCCCGTAGACCCGGAGTCACCGGTGGAACCCGTGCCGGCGGGGGAGTCGGTGTCGGCGGCCGGCGCTGTGTCCGTACCGGTGACGCCTTCTCCGGCGCGGCTGCGACGACGCTGCCGGCGCGGACGATCGGACGTCTCCTCCGAAGGGCCGGTGCTCTGCGGTGCGGCGTCGCCGCCGCGGTCGCGGGAACGGTCGCGGGTGCGCGGGCGGGTGGACTCCCGGCCACTGCCCCGGCGCCGGCCGCCCAGGTCCTCCTCCACCTCGGCAGCCAGGCCCGCCCGGTTGCGCTCGGCGGTGGGCAGCGTGCCCGAGATGTCGGTGGGGATGTCCAGGTCGGCGTAGAGCGCCGCGGAGGTGTGGTACGTCTCCGGCGGCTGCGGCATGCCCAGGTTCATCGACTTGTCGATGAGCACCCAGCGCGGCATGTCCTCCCAGTCCACGAAGGTCACGGCCACGCCCGTCGCGCCCGCGCGGCCGGTGCGGCCGATGCGGTGGGTGTAGGTGTCCGGGTCCTCCGGGCAGTCGTAGTTGATCACGTGGGTGACGCCGGAGACGTCGAGACCGCGGGCGGCGACGTCGGTGGCGACCAGGACGTCGATCTTTCCCGCGCGGAACGCGCGCAGGGCCCGCTCCCGCGCGCCCTGGCCGAGGTCACCGTGGACGGCCGCGACCGCGAAGCCGCGGAAGTCGAGGTCCTCGGCGACCCGGTCGGCCGCGCGCTTGGTCCGGGTGAAGATCATCGTGAGGCTGCGCTCGCGGGCCTGCAGGATGCGCGCCACCATCTCGAGCTTGTTGAGCGGGTGGGTGCGGTAGACGACCTGCTTGGTCAGCGGAGACGGGCCGCTCTCCGAGGTGTGACCGGCGTGGATGGTCACCGGGTGATGCAGGAAGCGGCGGGACAGCGCCACGATCGGGTCCGGCATGGTGGCCGAGAAGAGCATCGTCTGGCGCTGCTCCGGGAGCATGGCCAGGATCTTCTCGACGTCCTCGAGGAAGCCGAGGTCGAGCATGCGGTCGGCCTCGTCCAGGACGAGAGCCTTGATCCCGCTGAGCTTGAGCTGCTTCTGCTTGGAGAGGTCGAGCAGGCGGCCGGGGGTGCCGACGAGGATCTCGATGCCCTTCTTGAGCGCCTCGACCTGCGGCTCGTACGCCACGCCGCCGTAGATCGGCAGCACCCGGACGCCGCGGGTCGCCCCGGCGGCGGCGAGGTCGCGGGCCACCTGCAGGCCCAGCTCGCGGGTCGGGACGACGATCAGGGCCTGCGGCAGGCCGTCGGCGCCCTCGGAGGGTGCGGTCACCCGTTCGAGGATGGGCAGGCCGAAGCCGAGGGTCTTGCCGGTGCCGGTCGGGGCCTGGCCGATGAGGTCGGTGCCGCGCAGCGCGATCGGGAGCGCGTACTCCTGGATCGCGAAGGCCCGGGTGATGCCGGCGGCGGCCAGCGCCTCCACCGTCTCGGCGCGCACGCCCAGCTCGGCGAAGGTGGGGCTGTCGGCACGGACGGGGGCGCGGGTCAGGACGGGTACCAGAGCGGGTTCTGTGTCGTTGTTCGGGATGTCGGTCATGGAGTTCTACGGGTGCCTCTCGTGGTGCGCCCGTCGAAGTCCTGGGCGCGGTTTGGGTAGAGCGCGGGCCACACGCGAGAAGAGCTCACGGGCCGCACGCGCGTCGCCGCGGCGATCGTTTCCCGGCCGTGCGAACAGACTGGGACGGATCGACGTGGCGGCGACGGACGCAAGTCTACCCGACGGAGGGATTTCGCACCTCAGGCCGAGATTGACCGTGCCGAAACAGATGCTTCAGGGGGCCCCGGCGGGACCCCCTGAAGGCGACGTGCGCTAGCGCGTGGTGAAGCCGAACGGCCGGCTAGAGCTCTCGGCGATCTCCACGTAGGCGACCTTGGCGATCGGGACGATCACTTTGCGGCCCTTCTCATCGGCCAGGGTCAGGACGCTGTCCTTGGCCATCGCCTCGGTCACTGCCTGTTCGACCTCGGCCGGCGTCTGCGCGCTCTCCAGCACCAGCTCGCGCGAGGCGTACTGCACGCCGATCTTGACCTCCACGGGGGTCCTCCCTCTCAGCAGTCTTCCGACATGAAGGCTAGCCGATTTCTCCAGGCGTTCCCGGCGTTGACTCACCCTGCAACGGGAAGCTGGCGATGCCCCGCCAGACCAGGGCCGCCACCAGCGCCTCCGCCTCCTGCTTGTCGACCCGGCGGCCGGTCGCGAGCCAATACTGCGCGGCCTGACCGGAGACGCCGACCAGGCCCGCGGCGAGCAGCTCGGCCTTCGCCTGGCTCAGGCCGGTGTCCGAGACGACCGTGTCGGTGATCGCGGCGATGCAGCCCTGCTCCACCCGCTCGACCCGCTCGCGCACCTGCGGATCGTTGCGCAGGTCGGACTCGAAGACGAGCCGGAAGGCCTCGCTCTCGTGGTCCATGAAGTCGAAGTACGCCCGTACGGCACCCTTGACCCGCTCCTTGTTGTCGGGCGTGGCGAGCATGGCGCCGCGTACCTTGGCGATTATCGCGTCGCAGTGCGTGTCCAGCAGCGCCAGGTAGAGCTCGAGCTTGCCGGGGAAGTGCTGGTAGAGCACGGGCTTGGATACGCCGGCCCGCTCGGCGATCTCGTCCATGGCGGCGGCGTGATAGCCCTGGGCCACGAAGATCTGCTGCGCGGCGGCCAGCAGTTGCTTACGGCGCGCGGAGCGAGGCAGGCGCGTGGGGCGCCCCGCCGTCTGTGCCCCGCCGGACGCAGCGGTCATGTCAACAACCTCCGAGCTTCTTCACCGCGCGCAGCAACGCGGATTGCCCGGATCGTCGCCTGTCGCGTTCCGGGCGGGCAATTGTCGCGACGCTGCAACTTATCGCCACTGCAACCACACGGTAGCCTCAGCGTGGGGCAAGCGAGGAGCGCGTGGTGGACGAAACAGGGCATTCCGGTGACGCTGGTACCGCGGACGGCGGTTCCGGGGCCGAGTCACGCGACCGCACCCTGTTGAACGGCTGGGCTGCGCGGGAAAGCCCCTGGTCGAACGCGGGGGCGGCGCTGGACCCCGAAACCGAGATCCCGGCCTGGCGGCGGCCCGGCACCGAGGTGCGGCCGTTCACCCGGCGTCCCCTTCCGACTGACCCCCCGTCGGGTGACATCCGTCCGTTCGCCGCCCCGCCGCCGTTCACCCCCGCCCCGCCCTCGCCCGCACCGCCGGCCGACGATGCCCAGCAGCCCCGCACCGATAACGCCGCCGCGCCACGCTGGTCCGACAGCCGGGCCCGCTATCAGGACCTGCTCTCGCACCTGTCGCCGAACGGCACCGAACCCCGGCAGAACCAGCCGCCCCTGGCCGCGGAGCCGCCGGAGCGCCCCGACCCGCTCGCTCCCGAGCTGCTGCGCGCGAACGGTCAGGCGGCATTGCCCTCCAGCGCCCCGCCGTATCCGTACGAGGGCGACCTCGACGACACGCGCCAGCAGCGTGCGGCGCTTCCGGCCGAGCGGCCCTTCCCTGCGGTACGCCCCGCCACCCCCGGAGGCCGCCGCCCCGACTGGTCCGCGCCCGAGTCCGCACGCCACGCCCTGGAGCCGCCGACGCCCGCCGAGGGCCTGCCCCGGGTCGGCTCCGAGACCACCGAGGCCGCGCGAGCCGGTGATCAAACGACCGCCCGGGCGTCGTACGATCCCTCCAGCTTCCCGCGCCGGTTGCCGTACCAGCCTCCGCAGCCGGCGTTTCCGGCCCGGCCGGCCGGCGATCCCGGCGCCGGCGACACGGGGGAGCAGCCCTTCTCCGCGTTGCCCCAGCGCGTCCCGGCCCAGCCGGACGTGCCCACCGTCCCGGAGCCGCCGTCCGTGGAGCCCTCGGCCGAAACCCCCGCGCTGGCCCGCATCGCGACGCACCTGCGCCGCGGTGACGTGCTGTCGTCGCGGGAACGGCAGGAGGGCTTCGACGTCAACGCCATCCTGGAGGCGGTCCGCGAGGTCGACGGCGTGCGCGACGCCGCCCTGCGCACCACCCCGGCCGGGGCACACAGCCTGCGGCTGGACCTCGCTGAGGGCGCCGACCCGGCCGAGGTGAGCCGCCAAGTCGCGCGCCTGCTGCAGGACCGGATGGGACTCGACGCCGCCATGCAGGGCGCGTCTCCGCTCGGCGCGCCCCCGCAGGGCCCGCCGCCGGTCGCGCCCGGCTCGGCGCCACCCGCGCCGGCTCCGCGCTCTGCCCCGCCGTCCCCGGCCCCGCGCTCGGCGCCACCCGCGGGCCGCGCGACCGCGCCCGGGCAGGCGCCGACCCGGCCGGTGCCGCCGGTGACCGCCCAGCCCTCCGCCCCGCCGCCGGTCCAACCCGCGCCGTTCGCCCCGGACCAGCCGGCGCCGTTTTCCCCGGGGCAGTCCGCGCCGTACGTCCCGGCTCAGCCGGCGCCGTACGTCCCGGCGCAGCCCAACCCGGCCGGCCGGCCGGCGCCGGCACCGCCCCCGTCCACCGAGAACGTGCCGACCGGCCTCGACGCCGCCCCGCCGCGCCCGCTGCTGGAGCCCGGCGAGCGCCCCGGCCCGCGCGTGATGATCGAGAATGTGCAGGTCAACACGTTCGGCAGCGAGGCGACCGTACGCGTACGCCTGACCGTCAGCGGCCAGGTCGCCTCGGGCGAGGCCACCGGCCCGGCGATCGACGGCTACCTGCTGCGGCTGTGCGCGATGGCGACCGCGAACGCCGTGGACGAGCTGCTCGCCCACTCCGATCACGCCGACGGGCCGGCGAAGTGCTTCGTCGAGCATGCGGCGGCCGTACCGTTCGGGTCGATGCAGGTGGCCGTGGTCGTGGTCCTGCTCGCCACCGACGGCTGGGTGGAGCAGCTCGCCGGCTCGGCCGTCGTCACGGGCGACGACCGGCACGCGATGGTCCGCGCCACACTCGCCGCGGTCAACCGGCGCATCGAGGCACTCTTGTCCTGATGAAGGGCGCAAAGCTTGCGGCGGACGAGGTCCTGCCGCCGGACGGGGTCGTGCCGCCGCCATGGCCGGCCCGCCGGGTCATGATCAACGGCGCGATGCTGCACGTCCGGGACACGCCGGGCGCCGCGCCCGATGCCGAACCGGCGGTCTACGTGCACGGCCTCGGCGGCTCGTCGCAGAATTTCACCGACCTCGCGGCGCTGCTCGCCGACCGCTTCGACGGCCAGGCCGTGGACCTGCCGGGCTTCGGCTACAGCGACCCCAACCGGCGCTACTCCATCGCCGCGTTCGCCGACCGGCTCATCGGCTACCTGGAGTACGCCGGTCGCGGCCCGGTCCATCTGGTGGGCAACTCGCTCGGCGGGTCGATCTCCGTACGCGTCGCCGCCCTCCGCCCGGACCTGGTACGCACCCTCACGCTGATCAGCCCCGCGATGCCGTTCCTGGACCCCCGGCGTACGGCCCAGGGTCCGGTGCTGCCGCTGCTCGCGCTGCCCCGCGCGCACCGGATCCTCGCCTGGGGGATGGCGCGGATGACCGTCGAGGAGATGGCCGACCAGGTGCTGCTCGCCTGCTTCGGCGACACCAGGAAGGTCAGCCCGCAGCGCCGCGCCGAGGCTATCGAGGAGATCAAGCTGCGCTACACGGTCGCCCACTACCCGCAGGCCTACCTGGGCACGATGCGGGGGCTGGTGTCGAGCTTCCTGCGGGCGTACCTGCCGGGCGTCAACTCGCAGTGGCGCCTCGCCGCCCGGATCGCCGCGCCGACGCTGGTCATCGGCGGCCTCAAGGACGGGCTGGTCGACCCGCGCGTGCCGGCGCAAGTCGCGAAGGTGGTCCCGGACAGCCGGCTGCTGATCCTGCCCGGCGTCGGGCACGTCGCCCAGATGGAGGTGCCGCGGCTGGTCGCCCGGGCCGTCGTGGGCATGCTCGAGGACGTCAAGTCCCCGGTGGGATAGGCGGCACGGCGACGCCGGCTGTGGCACGCTGGCGGCAATGATCGACTTCCGTACGCCGCCGGTCCGCAACCGGCGCCGCCGCATGTGGCTGGCGGCGCCGATGGTGGCGGGACTGCTGTTCGCCGGCGGCATGTGGTTGCCCACCGTGTGGTCGTCGACCGTGACGCCGCCCGCCTCACCTTTGCCGTCAGCCGCAGCCCCCATCTTCGCCCCGGCTCCGCCGCCTTCCGCCGCTGCGTCGCCCTCGCCCACCTCGGCAGCGCCGGTTCCCGTCGCGCAGAACGCGCTGGCGCTGCCGGGCAAGGTCCCCACGCACGGTTCAGGCCGGTTCGACGTCGCCCCCGGACGAAGCAGGATTTTCGGTACGGCCGGAGCAGTGCGCCGCTACCACGTGGCCGTCGAGCGCGGCAGCAACGAGGACCTCACCGCCTTCGCCGCGCAGGTGGAGGCGACCCTCGGCGACGGGCGGAGCTGGGTCGGCGACGGGAACCTGCGGCTGCAGCGCGTGCCCGGCACCGAGCCGGCGAGCTTCACGGTGTACTTGGCCACCCGGGACACCGCAGGGCGGATGTGCCGCGTAGGGGGCGTGAACATCACCGTCGGCGGGCGGCCGTACACGTCGTGCCGGGCCACCGGGCGGGCGATCATCAACCTGGACCGGTGGCGCCTCTCGGCTCCGACCTACGTCTCGGCCCGGATTCCGCTCGCCGTCTACCGCCAGTATGTGGTGAATCACGAGGTCGGCCACGAGCTGGGCCGGCACCACGAGGGCTGCCCGAGGCTCGGGGGACCGGCGCCCGTCATGGTGCAGCAGACGTTGACGTTGCGCGGCTGCGTCCCGTACGCCTGGCCGCGCCGGGGCGATCGGCCGCTCCAGGGGCCCGCCGTTCGCGCCGGGTGACGATTCATTCCCGCGTCCCGCATCTCGGGCCGGTGTTCCACGTCATGCCCACGGCGGCGATCCACGAGCAACAATGGTGGCGCACCTTACCGCCAACCCGGGGAGTTCACCGTGTCACTGCCCCCGCTCGTCGAACCGGCCGCCGAGCTGTCCGTCGATGAGATCCGCCGCTACTCGCGTCACCTGATCATCCCCGACGTCGGGATGGAGGGGCAGAAGCGGCTCAAGAACGCCAAGGTGCTCGTCGTCGGCGCCGGTGGCCTGGGCTCCCCGGCGCTGCTCTACCTGGCCGCGGCCGGGGTCGGCACGCTCGGCATCGTGGACTTCGACACCGTCGACGAGTCGAACCTCCAGCGCCAGATCATCCATGGCGTCTCCGACGTCGACCGGCCCAAGGCCGAGTCCGCCGCGTCGAGCATCCGCGAGATCAACCCGCTGGTGAACGTGGTCATCCACAACACCGCGCTCGACCGCGACAACGTCAAGGAGATCTTCGGCCAGTACGACCTCATCGTCGACGGCACGGACAACTTCGCGACCCGCTACATGGTCAACGACGCCGCGGTGCTGCTCCGCAAGCCGTACGTCTGGGGCTCGATCTACCGCTTCGACGGCCAGGCCTCGGTCTTCTGGGAGGAGCACGGTCCCTGCTACCGCTGCCTCTACCCGGAGCCCCCGCCGCCCGGCATGGTCCCGTCCTGCGCCGAGGGCGGCGTGCTCGGCGTGCTCTGCGCGTCGATCGGCTCCATCCAGGTCAACGAGGCGATCAAGCTGATCACCGGCATCGGCGAGCCGCTGGTCGGCCGGCTGATGGTCTACGACGCCCTGGAGATGGAATACCGCAAGATCAAGGTCCGTAAGGACCCGGCCTGCGCGCTCTGCGGCGAGAACCCGACGGTCACCGACCTGCTCGAGGACTACGAGGATTTCTGCGGCGCCGTCTCCACCGAGGCGCAGGAGGCGACGCTCAACGCGACGATCACCGCCCGCGAGCTGAAGGACATGCAGGACTCCGGCAAGGACCTGTTCCTGGTCGACGTCCGCGAGCCGGCCGAGTGGGAGATCAACCGCATCCCGGGCGCGACGCTGATCCCCAAGGGCGAGATCCTCTCCGGCGACGCCCTGTCCCGCTTCCCGCAGGACCGGCAGATCGTCCTGCACTGCAAGTCGGGCGTCCGCTCGGCCGAGGCACTCGCCGCCCTGAAGGCGGCCGGCTTCAAGGACGCGGTGCACGTCCAGGGCGGCATCGTGTCCTGGGTGAACACCGTCGACCCGTCCCTGCCCTCCTACTAGGTCCGTCCGCCCGGCCGCCCGTCCTGAGGGCGGGCGGCCGAGTGCAGCGCAAAGTCAGTTCTGGTTGTAGCGTCACGATCGTGGTCGATATCGATGCCGCGATCGGGTACGTCGTCGCCCACGGCGACCCGGTCGAGCGGGCCCGGCTGTCCTACCTGCGCAAGGGCACCCAGCCGCCACCCGGCGTGCTGGAACGGATCGAGAGCGGGCAGACCCCGTCCGGCGGCTGGCCGGCGGCCGGCGACAGCGCCGTGTCCTCGGTCGACGCCACCTGCTTCCGCCTCTCCGAACTCGACGACCTCGGCGGCCTGCGCGGCCCCCAGGTCGACCGCGCGCTGAGCTGGCTGGCCGGCGTCCAGCGCGGCGACGGCACCTGGCAGGAGGACGAGTCCCTGGCCCCGGAAGCCCCGCCCTGGGCCATGCCGGGCGACCCCGAGGCCACGCTGTACCTGACCGCGGTGGCCGGCTTCTGGATGACCGTCGCCGAGGTGGAAGCCCACCCGCACCACGAGGAACCAGCCCGGTACGCCGACACCCTCGCCGCCGCGGCCCGCTTCGTGGTCGCCCAGCTGCGCCCGGACGGCACCTGGCCGTCCTTCCTGGCGACAGGCTGGCATGCGGCCGGACTGCTGCACGAGCAGCAGTTCTTCTACGAGTCGGCGCGCGTGCAACTCGTCCTGGGCGATCGCCTGCCCGACATGTCCCCGGCGGACGTGGCGAACATGGCGGCCGCCCTTCGCCGGGTCAACCTCGGGGACGACTGGCTGCCACAGAGCGCTCGGAAGCGGCTGGGGGAGGCGCAGCGTACGGACGGGGGCTGGGACAGCGACGAGGGCCCGAACTTCGACGTGAACACCACCCTGATCGCCATCCGAGCCTGTCGCTGAGGCGTCAGCGGGTGTGGCCGTTGCCCGTGACGATGTACTTCGTCGAGGTCAGCTCCGGCAGGCCCATCGGGCCGCGGGCGTGCAGCTTCTGCGTACTGATGCCGATCTCCGCTCCGAACCCGAACTCCCCACCGTCCGTGAACCGCGTCGACGCATTGATCATCACCGCGGCCGCGTCCACCCGGGCCGCGAAACGTCGCACCGCCGTCGTGCTCTCGCTGACGATGGCCTCCGTGTGCCCGCTGCCGTAGCGGCGGATGTGGTCGAGCGCATCGTCCAGCGAGTCGACCACCGCGAGCGAGATGTCGGCCGACAGGTATTCCTTGCCCCAGTCCTCCGAGGTTGCCGGCACCACGCCGTCGAAGGCCGCTACCCGGGGATCGCCGTGGACGGTCACGCCGGCGTTGATCAGCTCCTCGATCACCAGCGGCAGGAAGGACTCCGACAGGGCCGAGTGGACCAGCAGCGACTCGGCCGTGTTGCAGGTCGACAGCCGCTGCGTCTTCGAGTTCAGCACCACGCCGAGCGCCTTCTCCAGGTCCGCCGCCTCGTCGACGTACACGTGGCAGTTTCCGACCCCCGTCTCGATCACCGGGACCGTCGATTCCTCGACCACCGTCTTGATCAGCGAGGCGCCGCCGCGCGGGATCAGGACGTCGACGAGGCCGCGGGCCTTCATCAGTTCCTTGACCGAGTCGCGGGTCGTCGCGTCCAGCAGCTGGACCGCGTTGGCCGGCAGGCCGGACTCCGCGATCGCCTTGCGCAGCACCGAGACGATCGCGGCGTTCGAGCTCATCGCCGAGCCGGATCCGCGCAGCAGGACGGCGTTTCCGGACTTCAGGCAGATGCCGGCCGCGTCTGCGGTCACGTTCGGGCGGCCCTCGTAGATGATGCCGACCACGCCGAAGGGGACCCGCACCTGGCGCAGCTCGAGGCCGTTGGCAAGGGTCGAGCCGCGGACCACGTCGCCGACCGGGTCCGGGAGGGCGGCGAGCTGCCGCAGGCCGTCGGCCATCGCGGCGACCCGGTCCGGGGTCAGGGCCAGGCGGTCGACCATCGCCTCCGGCTGTCCACCGGTACGCGCGTTGTCGATGTCGACGGCGTTGGCGGCCACGATGTCGTCGGCCCGGTCGACGAGGCGCTGCGCCATCAGCAGCAGCGCGGCGTCCTTCTCCGCGCGGGTGGCGGCGGCCAGGTCGATCGCGGCGACCCGGGCCTCGGCGGCCTGCTGATGCACACTCATGATGACTCCTGGGAGGTTCATAGGAGGACCAGGTCGTCGCGGTGCACGACCTCTCGTTCATATCCCGGCCCGAGGGCCGCCGCCAGCTCCGGCGTGGAGCGACCGAGCAGGGCGGGTAGTTCGACGGCGTCGTAGTTCACCAGGCCGCGCGCGACCGGGGCGCCCGAGTCGGCGTCGACGAGGTCGACCGGGTCGCCGGCCGCGAACGAGCCGTCCACGGCGGTGATGCCCGCCGGCAGCAGCGACTTGCGGCGGGCGACGACCGCCGCGACGGCGCCCGCGTCGAGGTGCAGGCGGCCGCGTGGCGAGGTGGCATGGGCCAGCCAGAACAGCCGGGCGGCGGGACGGTTCTTGACCGCCTGGAAGAGGGTGCCGACCTCCTCGCCCTCCAGCGCCGGGCCGGCCATCGGGGCCGCCGTCAGCACGACCGGGATGCCGAAGCCGGTGGCGATGCGGGCGGCCTCGACCTTGGTGACCATTCCGCCGGTGCCGACGCCGGCCTTGCCTGCGGTGCCGATGGCGATGCCCTCGAGGTCGGTCTCGTCGCGGACGGCCGTGATGCGCCGGGACTGCGGGTCCGAGGGGTTGCCGGTGTAGAGGGCGTCCACGTCGGAGAGCAGGACGAGCAGGTCGGCATGGACGAGGGCGGCGACGAGCGCGGCCAGGCGGTCGTTGTCGCCGAAGCGGATCTCGTCGGTGGCGACCGTGTCGTTCTCGTTGACGATCGGGAGCGCGTGGAGGTCGAGCAGCTTGCGCAGCGTCCTGTACGCGTTGCGGTAGTGGGCGCGCCGGGTCACGTCGTCGACGGTGAGCAGCACCTGGCCCACTGTGAGGCCGTGACGGGCGAAGCCGGCCGCGTACCGTCCGATCAGCAGGCCCTGACCCACCGAGGCCGCCGCCTGCTGGGTGGCCAGGTCGCGCGGCCGGCGGCGGAGCCGGAGCGGGGCCAGGCCGGCGGCGATCGCGCCGCTGGAGACCAGCACGACCTCCCGGCCCTGGGTGGCCAGCCTGCCCAGCACGTCGACCAGGGCGTCGACCCGCTGCTCGTCGATCCCGCCGGTGGCCGTCGTCAGCGAGGAGGACCCCACCTTGACGACGACCCGGCGAGCACCGGTCACCTCTTCACGCACCTGCACCATTCTGCTCGCCGCGGCCCGCGAACCCCGGCGCGGATCCCATATCGTGGCAGCGGTGACACCGCAGGAGTACGTCGAAGAGGTGCTGCGGCTCGTGGAGAGCATCCCCGAGGGCCGGGTCATGTCCTACGGCGCGGTGGCCGACGCCCTCGCCGAGCGGTCGGGCCGCAACTCGGCGCGCCAGGTCGGGACGATCATGGCGCGACACGGTGGCGGCGTCCCGTGGCACCGGGTGGTGACCAGTTCCGGGCGGATGCCGCCGGGGCACGAGCAGGAGGCGAGGCAGCGCTTGCTGAGCGAAGGGGTGCCCCTGAAGGGTGATCACGTGGACATCGCACGGGCCGGGTGGATGCCCTGATGGAGACGGGACAGCCGAGCCGCACGGCGTACAGCGCGGCGCGTTACCGGGCGGCCCATCAGGTCATCGACGGCGGGGCGATCTTCGCGGATCCGCTGGCCGTACGGATCGTGGGGGAGCCGCCGGACACGGACGAGGTGCCGGGCCGGCGGGGGCAGCGGCTGTTCATCGCCGCGCGGGCCCGCTTCGCCGAGGACGCGCTGGCCGCCGCCTTCGAGCGCGGGACCCGGCAGGCGGTGGTGCTCGGCGCGGGGCTGGACACGTTCGCCTATCGGAACCCGTACCCGGGGCTGGAGGTGGTCGAGGTCGACCACCCGGACACCCAGGCGTGGAAGCGGCGCCGGCTGCACGACGCCCGGATCGAGGTGCCGGCAACGCTGACGTACGTGCCGGTGGACTTCGAGAAGGAGTCGCTGCGGGACAGGCTCGCGGCGCGGGCGGGGGCGTTCTTCGTCTGGCTCGGTGTCGTGCCGTATCTGAGCCGTACGGGGTTCGACGAGACGCTGGCCTTCGTCGCGGGGACCGACCGCGCGGAGGTGGTGTTCGACTACGCGATGCCGACGGCGTCCATGTCGTCCGAGCGGCGCACAGCACTGGAGGCGCGGGCGGCCCGGGCGGCGCGGGTCGGGGAGCCGTGGCGGTCGTCGTTCCAGCCGGAGGAGATCGCGGGGCTGCTGAACGAGCACGGGTTCGGCGAGGTCGAGGATCTCGGGCCGGCGGAGCTCGCCGAGCGGTACTTCGGGCGTCCGGGCGTACCGAAGGACACTCCCGGCGGCCACGTCCTGCGCGCGCGGAAGATCTAGCGCAAGCCGATCCAGGCGAGCGCGCCGCGCATCTGGAACTCGAAGAACTCGCGACGCTGGTCGATCGTGTTGTTGAGCTGCCCGAACAGCTCCGCGCTGACCGCGCCGCACAGGTGGATCCAGCCGGCCATGCTGCGGGCCACCAGCTGCGGGGGTGCGCCGGGGGCGGCCTCTTCGGCCACGGCCGCGAGTTCCTCGCCGAGGCGTCCGCCGACCGGTTCGCCGATCTCGACCTGGCCGGCCGTGGCGGCGTCCTGGACGATCCGGCCCAGCGCGAGGATGACCCGGACCGCGGGGCCGACCGTGTCGCGAGGGGCCTGGTAGCCGGGGACCGGGCTGCCGTAGATCAGCGCCCACTCGTGCGGGTTGGCCAGCGCCCAATCCCGTACGGCGTGACACACGGCAAGCCACCGCTGCACGGGCGACCCCTGCTCGTCGGCGGTCTCCGCGGCGGCGCCCAGGGCGTCGTACGCGTCGATGATCAGGGCCGTGAGCAGCTCGTCCCGGCTGGCGAAGTAGCGGTAGACCGCGGACGAGGCCATGCCGAGCTCGCGCGCGACCGCCCGCAGCGACAGGTTGGCGCCGTCGGTCGCGAGGTGCCGGCGGGCGGCGGCCTTGATCTCGTCGGACATCTCGGCGCGTAGCCGGGCGCGGAGCGAGGCGGCAGTCATGCGAACAGTGTGCCACATCGAGAGCACTGCTCTTGACAGCGCCCGTCCCGGCACTGACACTGAGAGCAGTGCTCACAAAGGAGAACACCATGTCGACCCACGTAATCGTCGGTGCCGGGCCGGTCGGTACGGCGGTGGCCCGCCTGCTCGCCGAGGCGGGCGAGACGGTCCGCGTCGTCACCCGCAGCGGATCGGGCCTCGATCACCCGCTGGTCGAACGGGTCGCCGCCGACGCCGGCGACGCCCGGCGCCTGAGCGAGCTCACCCGCGGCGCCGCCGTGCTCTACAACTGCGCGAACATGGCGTACACGAAATGGCCGGAGCTGTGGCCGCCGGTCTCCGCCGCGATGATCAAGGCGGCGAAGGAGAACGACGCGGTCCTGGCCATCACCGGAAACCTCTACGGGTACGGACCGCAGCCGGGTGGCCGGATGTCCGAGCACACCCCGCTCGCCGCGACGGGCCGCAAAGGGCGGGTCCGGATCGCGATGTGGGAGGACGCCCTCGCGAGCGGCGTCCGGACGTTCGAGGCCCGGGGGTCGGACTACGTCGGCGCCGGCGCGGACGGCGTGTTCTCCGCGGTGCTCATCCCGGCGATCACCAAGGGCCGCACCGCGTGGCTGCCCGGGGACCCGGACATCCCGCACACCTGGACCTACATCGGCGACATGGCCCGTACGCTCGTCACCCTGGCCCGCGACGAGCGGGCGTGGGGCCGGGCCTGGCACGTGCCGTCACAGCCCGCCGTCAGCGTCCGCGACCTGGCCGCCCGGTACTCCGAACTGACCGGCAAACCCGCGGTGAAGCTCCGGCGCCTGCCTCGGTGGGTGATGCGTACCGCCGGACTGGCCGTGCCGATCGCCCGCGAGCTGGCCGAGATGGACTACCAGTTCTACGGGCCGTTCCTGCTCGACTCGCAGGAGACCGCGAGCACCTTCGGCCTCACCGCGACGAGCCTGGACGTGGCCCTGCGCGAAGAGAGTCAGAGCAGCAGTCCGACGCCGTCCCGGCGGGGATCACCGGCCGCGCCGCCCACCCCCACGGCCGTGACGCCGCCGAAGTAGTGGTTGATCTCCGGCCACTCCCGGAGCTGCCAGCCGGCCTCGGTCAGCGCGTCCAGCTCGTCGCGGGCGTATCCCGGCTCGACGTGGATCGTGTCGTCGACGACGTGGAACCGCGGCCGGGCGATGGCCGCCGGCATGTCCAGGCCGTCGACCAGTACGCCGATCAGCGTGTCCACCAGCGCGGTGCGGATCCGCGACGCCCCGGCGGATCCGATCGCCACGGCCAGCGCGCCCGCCTCGTCGATCACCACCAGCGGGCACATGTTCGACGACATCCGGCGTCCGGGGGCGAGGTCGTCGGTGATGAGTTCGCCCTCGCCGAGCATCGAGTTCAGGTTGATGCCGAGGCCGGGCAGCCAGACCGCCGCGCCGAGACCCATCGTCGTGGTGATCACGCAGGCGTTGCCCTCGGGGTCGACCACCGAGACGTTGGTGGTGTCGCCGATCTTCTGCCGCCCCCGGTCGCGCAGCGCGGCGGCCAACGCCACGGCCCGTTCCGGCCGTGGCAGGTTGGCCAGGCCCGCGGGGAGTGCCGCGATGGTGTCGACGGTCCGGTTGAGGTCGTGGCGGGCCCGCACCCGGTACGACCCCAGCATCGCGTGGTCGACGTGCGTCTCCAGCACCCGGTACGCCGCCAGATCCATCGGTCCCATCGCGCCGCCGGCCGCGCGTACCGTCTCGACCATCAGGGACGCGTAGGCGCCGGTGTAGAACAGGGCCGGGCCCTCGGCGGCGAGCGCTTCGAAGGCGGTCGCCAGGCCCGGGTGGAAGAGCTGGTCGCCGCCCCGCAGCAGCTGCCCGCCGGGCGCGTAGACAGCGGCTCCGTCACCGTGTGCCAGCGCGGGCGCGCAGGCGTCCAGCGTGCGCGCGTGGGCGGGCGGCATCTCGACCCCGGTGACGGCCAGCTCGTAGGCCGGTTCGACCAGCGCCGCCCAGGGCAGCCGTCCCCAGCGGCGGTGCACCTCGCCGCAGCCCGCGGGCACGCCCGGCACGGCGACGCTGGCCCCGCCGATCGAGTAGACCTGCGGCACCCCGCCGAAGAACACGTCGACGGCGACCATCGGGCCCGGCCGGCGGTCACCGTCGGTGCCCGGCACCGAGACGAAGAAGTCGAGGCAGGTCACGTCGCCCGACGCGGCGTCGAAGTACGTCGCGAACCCGCCGCCGCCCAGTCCCGTGTAGACGGTCTCGGCGGCGCAGGTGGCCAGCACCGCGGCGACCGCGGCGTCGGCGGCCGAACCCCCGGCCTCCAGGATCCGCAGCCCGGCCGCGGTGGTCGCCGGGTGGCTGGCGGCGACGCCGGCTGCCACCCGCCCCGTCCGTGGGGAAATCTCCATTGGGCGAAGCGTAGGCGCAGCAGCCCACCCGTGGTTACCATCCGCGTCCGTGGCGGCCGCCGATCCCCCGCCGGGCGTACGGCGGCCTGGGGTACGTTGAGCGGCGTGGCCGGTCTGCCTGGAGTGCTCGGTGAGCCCATCAAGTTCGTGCTGAACTGGGGGCGCCGCTACTCGCTGTGGGTGTTCAACTTCGGCCTGGCCTGCTGCGCCATCGAGTTCATCGCGACCAGCATGAGCCGCCACGACTTCATGCGGATGGGCGTGATCCCGTTCGCGCACGGTCCGCGCCAGGCCGACCTCATGGTGGTCTCGGGCACCGTGACCGACAAGATGGCCCCGGCGATCAAGCGGCTCTACGACCAGATGCCCGAGCCCAAGTACGTGATCTCGTTCGGCTCGTGCGCCAACTGCGGCGGCCCCTACTGGGACTCGTACTCGGTGACCAAGGGGGTCGACCAGCTGATCCCGGTCGACGTCTACGTGCCCGGCTGCCCGCCCCGGCCCGAGGCGCTGCTGCACGGCATCCTGCGCCTGCAGGAGAAGATCGCCGCCGAGCAGTCCGGCCCGGGCGGCGTTCCGCGCCCCGACCCGCTGCGCTCCGGTGACGGGCTGGTGCCCGGTCCGCCGGATTCCTCCGCATCCTCCCGCGATGCCGCCTCGCTGACGGCCCCAGTGGTGCGCCCGCCGGCCTGACGCGTCGCCGGTTCGTCGCGTCTGTGACATACAGCTATCGACTTCCCGGTCTACGCTGCGGGGCATGAGTGATCAACCGCGGTCGGACTTCATCATCGACGTCTTGACCAGGGAATTCGGCGAGTTGATGGCGATCGATCCGGCGGCGTTCCGGCGCAAGTTCCGGAAGATGGCGGCCTCGCCCTTCGCGTTCTACCGGGGCAGTGCCTCGCTCTTCTACGCCGACATGACCGGCGCGTTCGCCGACGACCGCTTCCTCGACGAGCGGACCAGCCGGGTGTGGATCCACGGCGACCTGCACGCCGAGAACTTCGGCACCTACATGAACTCCTCCGGTCAGCTGGTCTTCAACGTCAACGACTTCGACGAGGCGTACGTCGGCCCGTTCATCTGGGACCTCAAGCGCTTCTGCGCCAGCGTCGCCCTCATCGGCTACAGCAAGGCGCTCTCGGACGATGTGATCACCTCGCTGGTCACCACGTTCGCCGGGGCGTACCTGACCGAGCTGCGGGCCATCGCCCGCGGCGGCGACGACGCGATCGGGTCGATCACCCTGGAGAACGCCGACGGCGTCCTGCGCCGGGTGCTCCAGGAGGCCCGCCTCAACACCCGCGTCGACCTGCTGGCCGGGCAGACGACGATCGACGACTACGAGCGCCGGTTCTCCCTCGGCGACGGCGTGTACGAGGTCGACGACGCGACCGCCGCCACGGTTCGCGACGCCTTCCAGCAGTACCTGGCGACGCTGCCGTCGCGCGGCGACGGGGTGTCCACGAACATCAAGGACATCAAGCTGCGCAAGGGCGTCGGCATCGGGTCGGCGGGGCTGCCGTCGTACAACCTGCTGCTGGAGGGGCACACCCAGGCGCTGGAGAACGACGTCATCATCTACATGAAGCAGGCGCAGATCCCGGCGGTGGCCCGCTGGATCGACGACGAGCGGGTGCGCGGCTACTTCCGCCACCAAGGCCACCGCACCGCCGAGTCGCAGCGGGCCCTGCAGGCGCACGCCGACCCGTGGCTGGGCTACACCGAGCTCAACGGGGTGGGCCAGCTCGTGGCGGAGGTGTCGCCGTACGCGGCCGACCTGGACTGGGCCGACGTCAACGAGCCCGAGGAGCTGACCGGCGTCCTCACCGACCTGGGCCGCGCGGTGGCCCGCATGCACTCGGTCGCCGACGACGAGTCGAGCCACGACCTCGTCGACTTCTCCACCGAGGAGACCATCGTGGCCGAGGTCGACAAGGACGAGACCGGCTTCGTGCGGCTCCTGGTCGACTTCGCCCACGCGTACGGGGACCAGACCCGCGAGGACCACCAGGACTTCGTCGACGTGTTCCGCAACGGCCGCCTCCCCGGCCTGGGCTGACGCGTCACACGGGGTCGAGGTAGTACGCGAACCCGGCACGGTTCCGGGCGGCCTCGTCCGGGGTGACCGTCACCGCGAGCGTCGCGTTCTTCGGGAGCACCACTGTGGTGCTCCCGTCGGCCGCCCGCGGGTCGACGTCGGTGCAGCTCACCACCTCGTCCGACAGGACCCCGCCGGCGTCGCTGATCCGGCCGTCCCGCACGGCGAGCTGCTGCAGCCGCACCACGACGGAGCCGGGGCCGGCGCAGGCCATCCGGAACTCGTACTCGCCGGCCTGCCGCACGGCCTGGGTGGTCTGGGCCGGCCGCTCGGTGGTCATCCGCTCCGGCTGGAAGTGGCCGCCCGACGAGAGCACCTGGGCGGCCCGGCCGGCGTTCCACGACGACTCCGGATCGACCGGCGCCGACTGGTCCGCGGCGCCGGCTCGCGCCACCACGAGCGAGTAGGCCGCTTCTCTGGCGGCTTGATCGTCACCATGCAGCGAGACGGTCAGCTCGCCGTCGACCGGAAGCTGGAACGGCATGGTCGCGGCCTGCGGGTCTGTCGCGCAGGAGACGACCTGACCGCCCAGGGCCATCGGATTCTCCCCGTCCGACCGCGTCACGGCCAGCGTCAGTACCCCGGCGCCCGCGCACGCCACGGCAACGATGTAGCTGCCGGCGGTCAGGCCGGGGACGTTCTCGACGGTTCCGCCGGTCACGGGCCCGGCGGCCGCGTGGCCGCCGCGGTCCGGCACCTGCTCGCCGACGGCCCGCTGCGCGGCGGCCGTGAGCCGGGCCATCCGGTCATCGGGCGCCTTGCGTTGATCATGCTCGGGCAGACCCATGGCGGCGAAGGCGCCCGCGGCGGCCAGCACGGCGGTCGCGCCCGCCACGCTCCGGGCCGTACGGCGGCGGCGCACGGTCCGGTGTACGGCGGCGATGCCCGGCGGCCGGACCTGCGGGAGCGTCTCGGCGCGCAGCCCGGCGAAGAGGCTCTCGATCTGGTCAGGCATTGCGCACCCCCTCGGTGGTGAGCTCGGCGGCCAGGGCGGCCCGGCTGCGGTGCAGCCACGACTTGACCGTGCCCTCGGCAACCCCTTCCCGATCGGCGATCTCGGCGATCGTCATGTCGGCCAGGTAGTGCAGCACCATCGCGCGCCGCTGGGCCGGCGGCAGGGTGCCCAGCGCGGCGACCAGCGCCACCCGCTCGGGGCTCGGCCCGTCGACCTGCGCCTCGACCGGCCGCTGCCGGCGCAGGAAGTTCAACGCGGTACGCCCCCGCCGCCACCTGCTCACGGCGAGGTTCCACGCGACCCGGCGTACCCAGCTGACCGGATCGTCGTACGCCGACACGGTGCGCCAGCGCGCCAGTGCCCGGCAGAACGCCTCCTGCACCACGTCCTGCGCCTCCTGCCGGTCGCCGAAGTACGCGTACAGCTGCACCGTCAGGTCGCCGTAGTGCGCGGCGTACAGCTCGTCGAACGACACTGGGGTGGCTGTCACGGCGGTGAGCGGCTCCGGTCCGAGGCTGACGGCTGGCGATGTCACGGCGACTACACGTACGGGAAGCGTCGGAGGTTGCGCCGCGTCGCCGGATCATAGGATGGGCACCATGACGCCCGAAGAGATCGGCGAGCGGTTGGTCGCGCTGCTGACAGCCCACGACGCCGACGCGCCCGCGGATCCCTCGGCGATCACCGCGGGCGTCTCCGGCGGCGGACCCGGTCACGAGCGCGCGGTCGTCGACGTGCCGGCCGCGATGTGGTGGACGGCCATCGGCGCCGCGCGCGACCCCGGCGCCCTGGGCTGCGACTTCTTCGACTGGCTCTCCGCCGTCGACGAGCTCGACGAGGGCTTCACCGTGGTGGCCCACCTGTGGTCGACCCGCCGCCGGCACGGCCTGCTGATCCGCGCCCGGGTGCCGCGCGAGAACCCGGCGGTGGAGTCGGTCGTCGACCTCTTCCCGGGCGCGACCTGGCACGAGCGGGAGACGCACGAGATGTTCGGCATCACCTTCGTGCGCCACCCGGACCTGCGCCCCCTCCTGCTGCCGCCCGGCTTCGAGGGGCACCCGCTGCGCAAGGAGTTCGTCCTCGCGTCCCGGGTCGCGAAGGCATGGCCGGGCGCGAAGGAACCGGGGGAGTCCGAGGCCGGCGTGGCCAAGCGCGCCCCGATGCGGCCGCCGGGTGTCCCGGATCCGAACGAGTGGGGCCCGATGAAGGGCAAGGTTCCGCCGCCCGAGCCACCGACCCGCCGCGCCCCCGCGCGCCCGGCCCCGGGCGACCGCCCCGCGCGCCCGGCCCCGCGGGAACCCAAGGCGGAGAACCCCGACGGTGCCGAGGGGGAGCGCTGATGCCGCTCTGGCTGGACCTGCTCGTACGGGTCGTCGCGGTCGTCGCCGCCTTCCTCGTGCTGCCGCTCGTCATCGGGCAGGCCGAGCACAAGGTCATGGCGCACATGCAGGGCCGGCTGGGACCCATGTACGCGGGCGCCTTCCACGGCTGGGCGCAACTCGTCGCCGACGGCGTGAAGTTCGTGCAGAAGGAGGACATCACCCCGCGCGACGCCGACCGCAGGGTGTTCCAGCTGGCGCCGCTCGTGGCGCTCTTCCCGTACCTGATCGTCCTGCTGGTCATCCCGCTCGGACCCGGCGGCCTGGTCGCCCAGCCCCTGGACGTGGGTCTGTTCTTCGTCCTCGCCGTGCTGGGCATCGGCGTGGTGGCCGTGCTGATGTCCGCGTGGGCGTCGGCGAACAAGTACAGCCTGCTCGGCGGGCTGCGGGGAGCGGCTCAGCTGCTCGGCTACGAGCTGCCGCTGGTGCTGTCCGCGGCGAGCGTCGCCATGGCGGCGGGCACCTTGAGCCTGCCGGGCATCGTCGAGGCCTGGTCGCCGTGGTGGCTGCTGTGGCAGGCGCCGGCCGCGGTGGTCTTCTTCGTCTCGGGGCTCGCCGAGATCCGGCGGCCGCCGTTCGACATGCCGATCGCCGACTCCGAGCTGGTCTTTGGCTACATGACCGAATACACGGGCCTGCGCTTCGCGTTCTTCCTGCTCGCCGAGTACGTCGGCATCGTGGTCATCGCCGGCCTCACCACCGTGCTCTTCCTGGGCGGCTGGCACGGTCCCGACCCGGCACACCTCGGCTGGCTGTGGACCCTGCTGAAGGTCTTCGCGGTGTCCTTCGTGATCATCTGGTTCCGGGTGAGCTACCCGCGGCTGCGGGAGGATCAGCTCCAGCGCCTGTGCTGGCTGGTGCTCGTGCCGGTCGCCCTGGGACAGCTTGTCCTGACCGCGGCGGTCAAGGTGGCGTTCTGACTTCTGCTCGCTGAGCGTGTCGGGCCCCGGTTCGCTCTGCGTGACGATCGGCCGGGCACCCCAGGAGAGGCAGGGCGCCCGGCCGTCCGGATCATCAGGTCAGCAGCGTGACCGTGTAGTTCAGGGTCGTCCCGCTGGCGGTGTACGTGGCCGTCTGGCCGTTCGCGCAGTAGGACACGAAGGTGTTGCCGAGCACGTCGTCACCGGCCGTGGCGTGCGTGAGCGGCCGTACGTCCACCCCCTCCTCGAGCGGCGTCGAGGTGAGGTCGATCAGCCGCCACTGGTTGACGGGGTAGTCGTCGGTCGGCGCGGAGAGCTGGCCCTCCCGGGTCGTGATCTGGAAGTTCAGCACGAAGCCGCCGTTGTTGACGACGGCGATCTTCTGCACGCAGGGCGACGCCGGCGCGGCGGGTGCCGCGGCCGCGGGCTGCGCGGCGGCGCCGAGCACGCCGGTGAGCCCGGCCGCGGCCAGCGAGACGCCCAGAACCGCCCGGCGACGGGATGCGGTGCGAACCATCAGTGTTCCTCCAATGTGGTCGGTGGCACTGTGTCACGAGCACCAGTAACCGGACAGAGGGGATACAAACTGACGATCATCTTTATTTATCACTAAAAATCTGAAGCCACCGAATAGTGATCTTGCCGCGCCCCGCGGCATACCGGTCAGCCGTGCATATTCCTGCCGCCGACACCATGGCAGCGATCACACCATCGGGCGGGAGCGACAGAGGCGTTGATACCTTCCCGAGCGCGTTGATCGGGGGGTCCGCAGGCGTAGTCACCCACTCCGCCTGCGGTCGCATCCGGCCTCCCAGGACCCAAGGCGGAAGATCTGGTGGGGGTGTGCTCGCCTCGGCCGCGCCGACCGGGCAGGATATGCGGTTATGAGTGAGCACGGGGAGCGGTCCGCGCCCGGCAAGGGCCTGGTCAACGGGCTCGCCGTCACGCTCAAGACCATGACCAGGCGGTCCATCACCCAGCAGTATCCCGACGTCGAGCCCGACCTCCCGCCCCGGTCGCGCGGCGTCATCGCGCTGCTGGAGGAGAACTGCACCGTCTGCATGCTCTGTGCGCGGGAGTGCCCCGACTGGTGCATCTACATCGACTCGCACAAGGAAGAGGTCGTCGTGCCCGGCGCGGCGCGGGCCCGGCAGCGCAACGTGCTCGACCGGTTCGACATCGACTTCTCGCTGTGCATGTACTGCGGGATCTGCATCGAGGTGTGCCCGTTCGACGCCCTGCACTGGAGCCCCGAGTTCGAGTACTCGGAGATGGACGTGCTCGACCTGCTGCACGACAAGAACCGCCTGGGCGACTGGATGCCGACCGTGCCCCCGCCGCCCGCCCACGACGTGCTCGGCGAGCCGTCGAAGGAGGAGGCCACGGCGGCACGCAAGGCCGCAGGCCCGGGCGCGGCCACGCCGGCCAGGACCGCCCGCCCGGCCACCCGCCCCCAGGCCGCAGCCCCGGCCCCGGCCGAGCCCCAGGCCGAACCGCAGGCCGAGACCCAGGCCGAGACCCCGGAGCCCGGCCGGTGACCGTCGCCGACGCGCTGCTCCTGGCGCTCGGGGCCGTCGCGGTCGGCTCCGGCGCGCTCGTCGTCACCACCACCCATATCGTGCGAGCTGGGCTTTACCTGGTCGTCAGCCTCGGTGCCATGGCCGCCCTGTACCTGGTCCTCGGCGCCGAGCTGGTCGCTTGGGTCCAGGTACTGGTGTACGTAGGAGCCGTCGTCGTGCTCCTGCTCTTCGCGGTCATGCTCACCCGGGCCCCGATCGGCCCCTCGACCGACCTGGACCGCCCCGCGTGGCCCGCGCTGATCGTCGGCGGCGGTGTCGGCCTGGGCCTCGCCGCCCTGCTCGCCGACGCCTTCCGCTGGACCCTTTTCGAGTTCCCGCAGCCCGGGACCACCGAGCGGATGGGTGGCGAGATCTTCGGGACCTGGGTGCTGCCGTTCGAGGTGCTGTCGATCCTGCTGCTCTCCGCCCTGGTCGGCGCGATCGTGCTGTCGCGGCCGGACATCGGCGCCCCGAAGGGAGGGGAGGCCTGATGCATGCGGCTGTTCCGTACGTGACGGCGGCGCTGCTCTTCGGCCTGGGCGTCTACGGCGTCCTGCGCCGTCGCAACGCGATCCTGGTGCTGATGGCGGTCGAGCTGATGCTCAACGCCGTCAACCTGATCCTGATGACCGCGGACGCGACCATCACGCCCGCCCTGGGGCACCGGGGTGGCGTCTTCGCCCTCTTCGTCATCGTGCTCGCCGCCGCCGAGGTCGGTGTCGGCCTGGCCATCATCCTGCAGTACTACCGGATGCACGCCGCGGTGCACGTCGACGAGGTCGTTCTGCACCACGAGCCGGAGGCCGGATGACCGCCGACGTGCTGACCCCGCTGCTGGCCGGCGTACCGCTGCTGCTCGGGGTGGCCGGCCTGCTGCTGCCACCCGGCGACGGCGGCCGGGACCGACGGCGCTCGGCCGCTCTGCTGGGCATCACCGGGGCCGCGCTGGCCCTGCTGATCACGGTCGTGCTGCTGATCGTGGTCGACGATCCGGTCGAGGTGACCGGGCACTGGGTGACCTTCGGGGATCTGCCGGTGACCCTCGGGTTCGCCCTCGGCCCGGCGGCGCTCTACGTCGCGCTGGCGGTCACCGTCGTGGCGCTCTTCGTGCAGATCTACTCGGTCGCCTACCTGCACGACGACCGCCGGTACGCCCCCTACGCCGCCCAGGTCAGCCTCTTCACCGGCGCGATGCTGCTGGTGGTCTCGGCGAACGACCTCATCCTGCTGCTGGTCGGCTGGGAGGTCATGGGCGCCTGCTCCTACCTGCTGATCGGCCACGACCGGCGGCTGCCCGAGGCGCCCGCGGCGGCGGTGAAGGCGTTCGTCGTCACCCGCGTCGGCGACGTCGGTTTCCTGCTCGGCATCGCCTGGCTCGGCGTCGCGGCGGGCAGTTTCCGGATCTCCGACATCATCGAGCACATCGGCGCGCCGACGACGGCCTTGTTGCTGCTGCTGGCCGGGGTGGCGGGCAAGAGCGCCCAGTTCCCGCTGCACACCTGGCTGCCCGACGCGATGGCCGGCCCGACGCCGATCTCCGCGCTCATCCACGCCGCGACGATGGTCGCCGCAGGTGTCTACGTCGTTTTCCGGCTTTTCCCGCTCTTCGCGGGGTCGCCCGTCGCCCTCTCCGTCCTCGGCGTCATGGCCGCGGTGACGCTGCTGCTGGGCGCGCTCGCCGCGACCGCGCAGGACGACATCAAACGGGTGCTGGCCTGGTCGACGGTCTCGCAGATCGGCTACATGACCGGCGCCCTCGCGGTCGGCTCGCCCGCGGCCGCGCTGTTCCACCTGCTTACCCACGCCGCCTTCAAGGCCCTGCTCTTCCTCGCGGCGGGTGCCGTGATCCACGCCGCGGGCACCAACCTGATGTCGCGGATGGGCGGCCTGCGCACGCACATGCCGGTGACGTTCTGGTCGTTCGTGGTGGGCCTGGGCGCGCTCGCGGGCGTACCGCCGCTTGCCGGTTTCTGGTCCAAGGAGAACGTGCTGGTCGCGGCCGCGCACGCCACCGAGGGCGGCGGACCGGCCCCGGCCTGGGTCGGCTGGGTGGTCTGGGTCGCCGCGCTGGCGGGCGTCGGGATCACCGCCTGGTACGCGACCCGCCTGCTGCTGCGTACCTTCTTCGGCTTCCCGCGCTCCCGGGCCGAGCAGTGGTCGGTCGGCTTCGCGGACGCCTCCTACGAGGTTTACGAGGAGCCGGAGCCGCACGATCCGCCGGGTCTCATGCGCTGGCCGGTGGTGCTGCTCGGGGTCCCCACCGTCCTGCTCGGGCTCGCCGCTTTCCTGCCCGGCTTCCGCACCGCCCTGGAGCTCGAGGAGCCGCATCTGGGCGTCTCGATCGTCCTGCCGCTGGTGCTGCTCGGGCTCGGCGCGGGCAGCGCGTGGTGGCTGTGGCAGGCCTTCCCGGGTGCGGATCCGGCGAAGGCCCTCGGCCGGTTGCGGCCCTTGTTCGCCGCCGGCTTCCGGCTGGACGCCCTTCAAGACCGTTTGGTGGTACGGCCGGTACGCGCACTCGCGCAGGGCGTGCGCCTGGCCGACGAGCGGGTGGTCGACGCCGCGGTGGAGGGCACCGGCACCTCGACGACACGCCTCGGCACCGTGCTGGCCGCCGCCCACCGGGCCGCCCTGCCGCGCGCGGCGGTCGCGGTCTTCACCGGCGCGCTGGTCCTCGGCCTCGTCGCCGCCATCTACGGAGCCACGTCATGATCGATCCCACCGACGTCTCTCCGGCGTTGCAGATCCTGCTGCTCGCCGTGCTGGCCGTCCCGATCCTCGGCGCGATCGTGGTGGCCCTGCTGCCGGCCCGGCTCGACCGCGGCGCGCGCATCGTCGCGACGGCCTTCGCCGCGGTCACGTTCGTGGCGGCGGTGCTGCTGGCCCTGCCGTCGTCGCGGGACTTCGGCTGGTTCGACTACACCGGTTCGGGCATGCCTCCGGTGATCCCGTGGGCCGAGGTGGACCTGCCCTGGGTGCCCTCGCTGGGCATCGAGTTCCACATCGGCGTGGACGGCGTCTCGTACCCGCTCGTCGTGCTGACCGGGCTGCTGACGCTGCTCTGCTGCGCGTACACGGTGTGGAAGGTTCCTACCGGCGGCTCCGGGCGTACCCTCGCGGCTTTGTTGCTGGTCCTCGAGGCCGGCATCCTCGGCACCTTCCTGGCGCTCGACCTGGTCCTGTTCTTCGTGTTCTTCGAGGTCGTCCTGCTTCCCATGTACGCGGTGATCGCGGGTTGGGGCGGCCCCGAGCGGCGCAGGGCGGCCCGCAAGTTCGTGCTCTACACCCTGTTCGGCTCGGTGCTGCTCCTGCTCGGTGTCTTCACCGTGGTCGCGTCGGCGGACACGGGCGACGTGACGGTGCTCACGGGCGGCCACGGGCTCTCCCGGACGACCCAGCACGTGGCGTTCGCGCTGTTCGCCGTCGCCTTCGCGGTGAAGGCGCCGTTGTGGCCGCTGCACACGTGGCTGCCCGACGCGCACACCGAGGCGCCCACGGTCGGCAGCGTGATCCTCGCCGGGGTGCTGCTCAAGATGGGCACGTACGGCCTCATCCGGATCGGCGTCGGAGTCGCCCCGCAGGGTGCCGCCTGGGCCGCGCCGGCGCTGGGCATCCTGGCCACGGCCGCGATCATCGCCGGGTCGCTGGTCTGCCTGCGCCAGACCGAGCTCAAGCGGCTGATCGCCTACTCGAGCGTCGGGCACATGGGCTTCGTCCTGCTCGGCATCGCGACGCTGACGGCGACCGGGGTGCAGGCCGCCCTCATCGGCAACGTGGCGCACGGCGTCATCACCGGCCTGCTGTTCTTCCTGGCCGGCGCGATCAAGGACCGGGCGCACACGGGCGACCTCACCGCGCTCGGCGGCCTGCGCGAGACCGCCCCCCGGCTCGCAGGCCTGCTCGGCTTCGCGGCGATCGCGTCGCTCGGCCTGCCCGGGCTGGCCGGGTTCTGGGGCGAGGCGTTCGCGGTCGTCGCCGCGATCCAGCGCGGCAGCCCGTTGTGGACCACGCTCGCCGTGGTGGCGGCGGTCGGCGGCGCGCTCACCGCGACGTACTTCCTGCGGCTCCTGCGCCGGGTGACCCACGGCCCGGCGGTCGAAGCGGTGACCGGCTTCCCGGCCATCAGCCGGGCGGAGTGGCTGGCGTGGGCGCCGCTCGTCCTGCTCACCCTGGTCGTCGGCCTGGTGCCCGCGCTGGTGCTCGCCAATGCCGCCGACCCGGTGGCCGCCCTGACCGGAGCGCTGCCATGACCCAGGCCGTCAACCACGTGGCCCTGCTGCCGCTGTACGCCGCTGCCGGCACGGCCCTGCTCGTCCTGGTGATGGACCTGGCCGTGGGCCGCTTCCACCTCCCGGCCGCGGCGCTGGGCGGTCTCGCCACGGCCGTCTGCGCAATCGCCGTTCCGGACCACGCGGCCACCTTCTGCAGCGGCGATCTCTGCTCGTGGACGGTCACCCCCCACGCGGCGCTCATGACGGTGTTGTTCGCCGTACTGACCGTCGGTGTGCTGGCCCTCTCCGCGCCCGCGCTGCGCCTGGGGCTGGCGCCGGCCGGCGAGTTCTGCTTCTTGCTCACGTGCGCAATGACGGGCGGCGTGGTGGTCGCGTACGCGGGCGACCTGATCTCGCTGATCGTCGGCCTGGAGACCCTCACCCTGCCCCTGTACGTCCTGGTCGGGCTGCGCCGGGTCCGGGTGTCGGCCGCCGGCGCCTCCGCAGCGGTCACGTTCTTCCTGGTCAGCGTGGTGTCGACGGCCATCGCCCTGCTCGGTGCGGCCCTGCTGTACGCGGCCACCGGCGCCCTGCACCTGGACGCGCTGACCGAGGGCTCCGGGCCGTACGCGCCCCTCGCCGCGGTCGGTGCCGCCCTGGTGGTGATCGGGTTCGCGTTCAAGGTGGCCGCGGTGCCCCTGCACGCCTGGGCCCCGGCCACGTACGACGGCGCGCCGGTGCCGGTGGCGGCGTACCTGTCGACGGCCTCGAAGCTGGGCGGTGTCCTGGCCCTCGCCGCGGTCGTGCAGCGCCTGGACACGGGCCCGCTGGTGGCGGTCCTGGCCGTGCTCACGATGACGGTCGGCAACCTGGTGGCCCTGCGCCAGACCCGGATGGTCCGGCTGCTGGCCTGGTCGTCGGTCGCCCAGGCGGGATACATCCTCGCGGCGCTGGCGGTGGGCGCGGCGGGCGTCGGGACCGCGTACGCGTACGCGGTCTTCTTCGTGCTCCTCGAGTTCATCGCGTTCGGGGTCGTGACGGCCGTGCGCGGCCCTGGCCTGGACGGCGGCGACCTCGACGACTACCGGGGCGCGGGCCGCCGTGCCCGCTGGATGGGCGCCGCGATGGTGCTGGCGCTGGCGGGCCTGGCCGGCCTGCCGCCCGGCCTGGCGGGGCTCTTCGCCAAGGTCGCCGTCGTCGGCACGCTCATCGCGGCGGGCTGGGGCTGGCTGGCGGGCGTCGTGGCGCTGAACGCGGTGATCGCCCTGGCGTACTACGTCCGTGTCGCCGCGCAGCTCTACGCTGCCCCAGAACCGGTCGGCGTCCACCTGGCGGACGTGCCGGCCGCGCCGCCGGCTTCGGCTGCGCCGGTCGCGGTCCTGGATCCCACTCTGCTGGAGGCGGCCACCCACACCCGCGTGGCGGCGCCCAGGGTCGTGGTGGCGGCGGTCACGGTGGCCGCGGCCGTGACGGTCGTCGTGGGGTTCGCGCCGCAGGCGATCTTCGATGCCCTCACCGGCTGAACGCTGACGCTCAGCGAACTCTCAGTCACTCCCGGATGAATTCTCGGCGGGGCGATGTTCTATCGGACGTGGGCCCACCGGCCCGCATGCCGAAGGAGTGATCGTGCACCGCCACCACAACGGCCTCAAGACGGCCGCTCTGCTGGGTCTGCTCACCGCCATGATTCTGGCCGCCGGATACTGGCTCGGCGGCAGCGGCGGCCTGGTGTTCGCCGTGGTTCTCTCGCTGGCGATGAACGCCGGCAGCTACTTCTTCTCCGACAAGATCGCGCTGCGCTCGATGGGTGCGCGGCCGGTCAGCGAGGCGGAGTTCCCCGAGCTCTACCGGATCGTGCGGGAGCTGGCCACGGAGGCGGGCCAGCCGATGCCCCGCCTCTACGTGAGCCCCACGATGCAGCCCAACGCGTTCGCCACCGGGCGTGACCCCCGGCACGCCGCGGTCGCGGTCACCGTGGGGATCACCCGGATCCTCGACCGCCGGGAACTCCGCGGCGTCATCGGCCACGAGCTGTCCCACGTCTACAACCGCGACATCCTGATCTCCAGCGTCGCCGCGGCGCTGGCGGGCATCATCACGATGGTTGCCCAGCTCGCGATCTTCCTGCCGCTCGGCGGCTCGGACGACGAGGACGGCCCGAACCCGGCGTCGCTGCTGCTCCTGCTGATCCTCGGTCCGCTCGCCGCCTCGGTGATCCAGCTGGCCATCAGCCGCAACCGGGAATTCCAGGCGGATGCCTCCGGCGCCACGCTGACCGGCGACCCGCTCGCCCTGGCGAGCGCCCTCGAGAAGATCCAGTACGGCGCCCAGCGGATGCCGCTCCCTGCGGACGGCCGACTCGCGACGTCGGCGCACCTGATGATCGCCAACCCGCTGCGCAGCGGGGGCATCGCCGGCCTCTTCTCCACGCACCCGCCGATGGAGGAGCGCATCAGGCGCCTGCACCAGCTGGCCGCGATCACGGGCCGGGGCCCGGTGCAGTTCCAGCGGTGAGCCGCCCGGGGTGACCTCGCTGACAGGCCGCCTATTTCCGTCGTGGTACGCCGCCTCCGGCCGTTACGGTCGGAGGCGGCTTCGCTCGTTACAGGGGGTGGGAAAGGCGTGACCGCGTTGCGGCAGTACCTCGGCGTGTGGCGGCTGCCGGGCGGCAAGGTCCTGCTCATCGTGGGTGTCCTGGCCCGCCTCGGCATCGGCGTGACCCCGCTCGCCCTGCTGCTGCTCGTGCAACAGGCCACCGGCCGGTACGCCGCCGCGGGCCTGGCCGGCGGCATGTACGCGCTCGCCGGCGCGGCGGTCAGCCCGTTCGCCGGGCGCCTCGCCGACCGCATCGGCCCGTCCCCAGTGCTGATGGTCACCGCGGTGCTGCACCCGCTCGCCCTGGGTGGCCTGCTCCTGATCAGCCGGGGCGGTGCGGCCGCGCTGCCGTCGATCGTCCTGGCGTCGGCGCTGGCCGGGGCGACGTACCCGCCGCTGAGCGCCGCCATCCGGCGCGCCTGGACCGACGCGACCGCGCCCGGCACCGGCCGGCACGCCCTGCGACCGGCGGCGATGGCCGCCGAGACCTCGCTGTTCGAGCTGGTCTTCGTGCTGGGCCCGCTGCTCGTCGCGGCCTTCGTGCTGCTCACCGGCCCCGGCGCCGCGCTGGTGTTCGCCGCGGTCGTCACCCTGGTCGGCACGCTGGCGATCGCCCTGCTGCCGGTGATGCGGCACTGGGAGCGTCACGAGTCCGCCGAACCGGCCCGCGGCCTGGGCCCGCTCAAGGTCGGCGGCTTCCCCGCCCTGCTCCTGTGCGTCAGCGCGCTCGGCATCGCGTTCGGCGCGGCCGGGGTGATGGTGCCGGCGTACGCGCAGCAGCACGGCGGCGGCGAGGGCCTCGGCGGCGTCCTGCTCGGCGTCTGGGGCGTCGGCAGCGCGATCGGTGGCATCTGGTTCGGCACCCGCCGCCCCGCGATGACGCTCACCCGCCAGTTCGCGTGGCTGCTCGCCGCGGTGTCGACGAGCTTCCTGGTGCTGTCGGTGATGCCCAACCCGACGGCGCTCGGCGTGGCGTTGGTCATCGGCGGCGCCACCATCGCACCGGCGCTGACGGTGGAGAACAACCTGGTCGGCCGGATCGCGCCGAGGGCGATGCTGAACGAGGCGTACACCTGGATCGTCACGGTGTCGGTCGGAGGCAGTGCGGCCGGCGGCGCGGTCGCCGGGGTGATCGTCGACCAGCCCGGCGGTCTGCCGTGGGCGTTCGTCTTCGCCGGCGCGGTGCTGATGGTGGCGGCGGCGGTCGCCGCCGTGCCGGCCGGGTCGATGGCCCGCGCCGACCTGCGCGCGGCGGAGGAGCTTCGCGAGGCACTGACGGCCTGAGCGATCAGCCCGATTCCGGACCGAAGCGCAGCTGCTGGGTGATCCGGTAACGGTCACCCCGGTAGACCGACCGGGCGAACTCGATCAGCCGTCCGCGAGCATCCTGCGTCGTGCGCTCGAAGAGCAGGGCCGGAGAATGCAACGGTACGGCGAGAAGCCGCGACTCCGTCGCGTCCGTCACCGTGGGCTCGGTGATCTGCACGGCCTCGGCCGGGACCACGCCGTGCCGGACGCGCAGGTGCTGGTAGAGCGTGCCGCCCTCGAAGTCGTCCCGGCTCAGATGCGGGGCGACCGTCCGCGGGATGCGGATGTCCTCCAGCGCGATCGGCTCACCGTCGACGACCCGGCGGCGCAGCGCCCGGACGACGTCGTCGCCGGGGGAGAGCCGCAGCCGGCGCCCGAGCCGGGCGCCCGCCGGGACCACCTCGAACTCCAGCACCTCGCTGGCCCATTCGCCCTCGGCCGGCGGCAGGTCCGCCGTCGACGGCACCTCCTGCGAGATCTTGTGCGGGTTGGTGAACGTGCCGCGGCCGTGCCGGCGTACCAGAAGACCTTCCCGGGCCAGCTCCTCGATGGCGGCGCGGATCGTGGGCCGGGACGCACCCAGGCCGCCGCTGAGGTCCCGCTCGGAGGGCAGAGCGTCGCCGGGGGCGACGGACTCGATCAGTTCGAGCAGTCGTTCCCGCACCTCGGCGCGTCGCATCCCCACCACACTCCTCATCGGTGCCCGATCTTTCTACCAGGCCCTGATTTAAAGGAGGGCACAGGCGCGAGCTATTGACGCTGACCACTGGCTCGGGGTTGGGTTCTGACCACTGGTAAACATTCATCCCCGAACCGAGGAGCCCTTCCCCATGGGCCGGACACGCACCATCTTCGTCGGCGCCACCGTCGCCGCCACCGCGAGCGCGCTCACCGCTTTCGGCATCGCCTCCGCCCCGAGCAGCAGCGCCGCCACCGCCTGCGGTGTGCTGTTCGACGACTTCAACTACTCGTCGCGTACCGATCCGGCGCTGTCCCAGCACGGCTGGAGCATCCGGACGGAGGCGGGCGGTCCGGGCGTACCCGGCGCCGGCTGGCGGGCCGACAACGTGTCGTTCCCCGCAGTGGATGGTCAGCGGGTCGCCCAGCTGGCCGCCCGCACGGACGGCACCGCGGCCGGCACGTCGCACGCCGAGTTCTCCCTCAGCAACCGCCGCTTCCTGGAGGGCACGTACCTGGCCCGGATCAAGTTCGCGGACGCCCCGGCCAGCGGCCCGGACGGCGACCACGTCAACCAGACGTTCTACACGATCTCCCCGCTGGCCGCCCCGATGGACCCCACGTACTCGGAGATGGACTTCTCCGAATACCTGCCGAACGGCGGCTGGGGCGAGGCGGGCCCGATCAACTACCAGACGACCTGGTTCACGTACGTGCCCGACCCCTGGTACGCCGACAACCAGCACAGCCAGCAGGCCAGAAGCATCGCCGGCTGGCACGACGTGATGGCCACCGTCGCCGGCGGTCACGTGAAGTACTACATCGACGGCGCGCTGGTGGGGGACCACTCGGGCAAGGTGTACCCGCGGCAGAACATGTCCATCGACTTCAACCAGTGGCTCATCGACCTGACCGGCCGGCCGGCGGGCGGTACGTCCGTGTGGCAGGAGTCCGTCGACTACGTCTTCCACGCGAAGAAGCAGGTCCTCACGCCGGCGCAGGCCTCGGCCGCGGTCGCCACGTACCGCTCGGCCGGCACGACCCACACGGACAACGTCGTCGGCACCGGCGACTGCTCGGCAGGCAACCCGCCGGAACCCCCGTCGACGACGTCCCCGTCGAGTACGACCTGGGCGCCGAACGTGGCCTACACCCAGGGCCAGGTGGTCACGTACGCCGGTGTCCGATATCAGTGCCGCATCGCGCACACCTCACTGGTGACGTGGGAGCCACCGAACGTCGAAGCCCTCTGGCTCCGGCTCTAAGCCGGTTCGGACGGCGGCACCGACTCCGGCCGTTGCTTCCCGGCCGCGGCGTCACTCTCGTCCGGCTGTTCCGGCTGCTCGGTCTTTCCCGGCTGCCCCGGCTGCCCCGGCTGCCCCGGCTGCCCCGGCCGCTCCGGCCGCTCCGGCTTCTCCGGCTCGGACGTCTCGGCCTGCTCCTTCTCCTCGATCCGGGAGTCTTCGGGCGGCTGCGCGTCGCCGATCCGGGTGTAGCCCACGTGGGCGGGCTCCGGAAGCTCCGTCGGGGGAGTGGCGCCGAGGGCGTCGCGGGTGAAGGCCTGCCACAGCCGTGCGGGCATGGTCTCACCCTCGATCGGCTCACCCCGGCGATCGCGGATCGGCCCGGGCTGGGCCTTGCCGATCCAGACTGCGGTGGCCAGATCGGGGGTGTACCCCGCCATCCAAGCGTCCTGGTTGTCCTGGGTGTCGGCCCACTGCTGGGTGCCGGTCTTACCCGCCGCCGGGCGCCCCGGCGACAGGTCATGGGCCCGCACGACCGCACCCAGCACGGCCGAGACATCCGCGGCGATGTGCCGGTCGATCACCTTCACCGCTCGCGGCTCGGCGGAAAGGAGCCGGCCGCCGTCGAGTGTGGACGCACTCTCGACGAAATGCCGGTCACGCCGGACGCCGCCCGCGGCGAAGGTGGCGTACACGGTGGCAAGGTCGGCCGGTGCGACCGGATAACGGCCGAGCGCGATGTCGGGGCGGGTCTTGCCGGGCGCGGGGTCGCCCTTCACGTCCACCAGCGTCGGCGCGTTCGCGTACCGCTTGGAAACGCCGAGCGCGTGAGCCATGCGCCGGACCGAGTCCGCGCCGATCCTCTCGGTCACCGAATAGAACGGCGTGTTCAGCGAATCGACCATCGACTCCTCGAGCGTGCAGGACGGGCACTGCAGGTTCTGCTGATTGCGCAGCGGCACCCCCAGCCGGCCCGGAAAGAGCCGCGGCGAGCTGCCGTCCCACCGCGACTCGTAGGAGATGCCGCTGCGCAGAGCCGCGGCCAGCACGATGGGCTTGAAGGTCGAAGCAGCCGGGTGCGGCGCCGAGGCATTGTCGAAATAGCCCCGGCCCTGACTGTTCCCGTAGTACGCCCGAACCCCACCGGTGCCGGGGTCGATGGCCACCAACGCCGCCAGCAGGCCCTTCGGCTGGCCCTTCAGGTGCTTCCTGACCTGGGCGACGGCCGCATGTTGCGCGGCCGCGTCCAGGGTCGTGGTGACCGCCAGACCCCTGGTGTGCAGAGCCCGGGGCGTGATGCCGCGCGCCGCGAGCTCCCCCTCCACGCGATCGATGATCGGACCGTTCGGCCCCGGATCCTTCGCGTGCGCCGAGTCGACCTTCGGGTACGCCGGTGCCTCCGCAAGCCACCCCTGCTCCTGCTGCGCCCGCACGATCCAGTCCCACCTGGTCCGCGCGGCCCCCGGATCATTCGCCGGATCGAAGTTGTACGGATCCTTGATCACCGCAGCCAGCACGGCACTCTGCCCGGCCGTCAACGTGTTGGCAGTGGTCCCGAAATAGGCGTACGCGGCGGCCGCGATGCCGTACGCACCCCGTCCGAAGTAGATGGTGTTGAGATAACGCTCGAGAATCTCATCTTTACTGAACATCCGCTCGAGCCGAACAGCCAGCGCGATCTCCTTCGCCTTGCGCTCGAACGTCACATCCTGGCTCAGGTACGCATTGCGCGCGTACTGCTGGGTGATCGTCGAAGCGCCCTCCCGATTCCCGCGAACATTGGCGACGACCGCGCGCAGCACACCCCGGATCGAGACTCCGCCGTGGTCGTAGAAATCCCGATCCTCAGCGGCCAGAACGGCCCATTTGACGGCGGCGGGCACGGCCGCGAGCGGAACATCGCTGTGGTCGGTGGTCCCGACCCGCGCCAGCACGGTACGGCCGTCCCGGAAGTACAGCGTCGACGCCTGCGGCTGGACGGATTGAGCCGGCATCGGCACCGACCGTACATATATCTCTCCGGCAGTGACCGCTCCACCGCAGAGAATGACCACCACGACGGCGAACCAGGTGAGGGTGCGACGCCACCGCCGCGGCCTTCTCCGTTTTCCCCGTTTGATCAGCACGCCGAAGAGCGTGGTCGGTGAATGTTAGAAAGTCGTTCGTCTCGATGCCAAGGTTCCCCCCGCACTACGCACTCGGGGTCGCGGTCCGGGGTCGGCCGGTGGCGGGCGGCCCTATGCGTCGGCTGAAAGCGCGCGGCTGGGCGGTGCTGCCGGAGTCAGATCGTGGCCTCCACGCCGGTCCCCGGCGCTTGTTCAAGGGTGATCTGTCCACCGCCGGCGCGGACGAGGCATTCGACGATGGCCAGGCCGTCGATGGTCACCGCGCTGCCCGGCGGGGCGATCCGCAGGGCGTTGGTCAGCAGGTTGTTTAATACCTGTTCCAGGGCGTCGGGAACGGCCATCACGTGGCCGACGGGAGTCCTGCGAACGCCGACGCGGGCCCTCCTCCGGGCCCAGAAGCCGGAGGGCGCGGGCGCAGGAAGCGACCGTTTGGCGGATCCTGAACGGTCTCTGTTTTCCTCAACCGAAAGGATCACAGTCCGAATGGCCCCGGGTCTCCGCACCCGAAAGGTCCGCCATGAAGCGCCTCTTGCTCGTCGCGACAGTCAGCCTTGCGGTGACAACCGCCCTGACCGGCTGCGCACCGATGGGATCGCACGCTGATGCGCCGAAGGCGACACCGGCAACCGCGCAGATGATGAGCCTCAAGCAGGCCGGTGAGACCTACGAGCGGCTCGCGGCCAAGTCAAACGGGGCTCGGGAGGCCTGGCTGCACGGTCCCAAGCTGACCGAGGCAAACCTGGACGAGCATCGGACCCTCGCGGGGCGGGCGGCGAAGGTCACCAGTGACTTCGCCACCACCATTCGGACTCAAGGCTGGCCGGCACAATCCCGGCGCCCGCTGGATGCGCTTCGGAAGGACCTTGAGGTACGGGCGGCGGCGTACCGGAAGGTGGCCGCGGCTCGGACGATCGAGCAGTACGTCGCCGCAGCGCGTCACGTGTCGCTCAGCAGCCCGGCCGCCGCCGAGGTCCGCCGCGCCCTCAAGCTTTCGGAGGCGCCCACCTTCTGCTTCTGCGAC
Source organism: Actinoplanes sp. NPDC051475 (assembly GCF_040689425.1). Classification (NCBI taxonomy): domain Bacteria; kingdom Bacillati; phylum Actinomycetota; class Actinomycetes; order Micromonosporales; family Micromonosporaceae; genus Actinoplanes; species Actinoplanes sp. NPDC051475. The sequence continues at coordinate 8,153 of NZ_JBFAZZ010000024.1, read as the reverse complement.
ACGCCCTCGGGGCCGACGGCGGGCTGAACACCGCCGCGCCGTCTTAGCCTCAAAGCGTGGACGCGGGGATCGTGGGGCCGGTGCTGCTCGGGCTGCTGGGCATCGCCGTGCTTTACCGGGTGATCCGGACGGCCGTTGCGCACGGCATTGCCGACGCCGAAGACAAGCGGCGGCGTGAGGCCGACAAGGCGCCCTGATCGGACCGGCACGGCCGAAGTGCTCAGAATCGCTCGGAGCCCGCCGACGCAAGCAGGCCGAGGTGGTGGAGTGAGTTACGGCCTGCAAGAGCGAGCCGAAGACGTTCGAGCACGGCGGCCATGGGTACTGGGCGCCGCTCCCGTGCTTGCGCTGGTGACGGCAGCCGCCGTCGGCACCGTCGTGGGCGGCGTGCTCGCCTACCTGCTGGCGACGAACGCGCATGACCGCTGGTCCGACATAGGCGCGTACCTGATAGGCACGTTGATCGGAGTCGTGGTCGGCGTCGTGGGGTACGTCGCGGCCCTGATCTTCGCCGCGGGACGGATGTTTCCGGCGGGTCGGCGGGCGGTGCCGGTGGTGCTGACGCTGCTGGGGCATGCTGTGGTCGGCGGGGTCGTGAGCGTGCTGGGGGTTGTTCTTCGGCCCACGGAAGCGGGTGAGGCTGCCATTGCCGTGCTGGTGGCCCTTGCCGCCCTCGGGTGCGGGCCGGCCGTCTTTCTCCGGTTCGGCGCTACGGGCCGGGCTCGCCGGGTGGCGGTTCCCGCTGTGGCAGTGATTCTTGCGGTGACCAGCGTGGTCGCCGTCGTCGCGCACGTCGCCCGGCGGGCCGATGACGCTCGCGTGCTTGCTCAGATGCCCTTCGTCCTGTTCGGCGGCGACACGGCCGACCCTGCGTACCCGGGTTGGCAGCGGGATCGGTCCACGGAAATGTTGCTGTGGCGCCCGTACGACCTCAGCGAACGTGGACGCCAGGGCGACCTGAAGTACTCCATCGGTAGCCAGACCGTTGCCCTCACGATGTACACGGAGGTCGGGGACTGCGCGACACCGGTGAACCAGTACACATGTGCGGCCGCGGGTAGCCTGCCGGCTGGGCAGCTTCGCCTTTACCGGCTGTCGTACGCCCCGGAGGCCGCCTTGGTGCTGGTCTTCCAGGACGGCTCGGGAGTGTCGGTGGAGGTGAACACCGACTCCAGGCTGTCGTCCGGCATCGACCTGGAACAGGCGCGCGGGGTTCTCGGCGATCTTCGGCGAGTGAATCGGGCGCGGTTCGAGGAGCGGACCGGCATTCGGCCGACGGTGCCCTGAAACCGAGTCGCACCTGAAGGAGTTCCCGTTCTGAGCCCGGGCCCCGCCAACCTGGCTGACAAGCGCCGGCATTCCGGCGCCCATTCGGCGTGGGGGCAGCGGTGAACACGGCAGGCCAGGCAGATCTTGTGGGAGCGGTCCCCTATTGGGCGAACCCACCGGTCGCGGCCGTCCCGGTTGCTGCCCCCGAAGTCATGCAGGCCTACCCGCCGGTCGCTCCGACCCAGGCCGCCGTCCCCACAGCTCCGGCGTTCGCTCCGACTCAAGACCCCGCGCCCCAGCCTTTCGTTCCGATCCCCGCCACCGTGCCGGCGCCCGAAGCGATGACTCCCGCGCCGCTCCAAGCCGCCATGCCCGCGCCGGCCCAGGCCGCAGCACTCAACTCCGCCACCGTGCTCGTCAGCCCCTGGATCCGGTGGGCCCTGCTGGCCATCGCTGTCGCCCTGGCGGCGTATGTCGTTCTTCGCCCGGGGGCGAACGGCAGCCCCGAAGCCTGGCAGCAGACGGCGATCGACGTGGTCAAGGCGGCCACCGCGGCTCCGGAGACCGTGCGGGTCACCGGCGGCTACCTGCCGGACAGCGGCCTCGTCTTCTCCGCAGAACTCAACGGAGTAGCCCCGAAGAGCCTCAACGCCTGGCTGCTCACGCTCTTGAGACCCCGCAAGGACCGGCTGGGCGAGCTCGCCCGCGGCGAGACGGTGGTCTGGCAGGTGGATGTGAAGGGTACGACCTCAGGCGACTACGGCCGCCTCGTCCTCATCCCGCGCCGAGCGGCAGACGACCCGGCGCAATGGGTCTCGACTCCGACGACCGGCTCGGCGGGTACGGCGACCAGCACCGCCCCGAAGGCCACAGCAAGCCCCGCGGCTGGAGAAGACGCCCCGGCGGAAGGCGCGACGGCGACCACCAAAGCCACCCCGAGCCCCAAGGCGACCTCGTGACGGCCGAAGCCCTCGCCCCCCGGCGGTCCCACCGCGCCCCAGACACGGCGGCCGTGCCCGCCGCGGCGGCTCCCGCCCCCGGCGGTGGGAAGCGGCGTGACACCTTCCTGGACAACGTACGGGCCATCTCCCTCGTCCGGGTCATCATCTGGCACACCCTGGCCTCGGCGGTCATCAGCTGGGTCGTCGCCTCGATGCCCGCCATGTTCTTCATCGGCGGCAGCCTGCTCGCGCACAGCCTGGACCGCCGCTCCTCCGGGACCGTGCTGCGGGCGCGGCTGCGCCGGCTGCTGATCCCGTTCTGGGTGTTCGGCGGGGTGGTGCTGACCGTCCTCGCCGTCGTGCACCGGATGTCGCCGGCGGCGGACACGAAGCTGTCGATCGGCGCCCTCGTACCGTGGATCTTCCCGCTCGCCGACCCGCACGGGCCGCCGTGGGAGGCCGGGTGGGCGACCACGCCGCTCTGGTATCTGCGCTGCTACCTGTGGCTGATGCTGCTGACTCCGCTCATGCGCGCGGCGCAGCGGCGGTTCGGGCTCAAGGTTCTGCTGATTCCCCTGGCCGGTGTCTTCATCGTCGACTACCTGAACCGCACGGCGGACGTCGCGCCCGCGGGGTGGGATTCCGTGAAGTGGTACGCCGGGGATCTCTGCACGTACAGCTTCTTCTGGATGTTGGGGTTCTGTCACCGCGACGGGATGATCTCTCAGCTCAACCAGCGGGCTCGGCTCGAGTGGGCGGCGCTGGGCGGGGTGGCGGCGTTCATCTGGGTCAAGGTGGTCGGCGTTCAGGGGATGGTCGTCAACAACTCCTATCCGCTGCTGCTCTTCATGGGCATCGCCTGGCTGGGCATCTTCCTGGCCGCCGAGCGGTGGATCGGCAACCTCTCGCTGAACGCCATCGCCGGGCCGGTGATCCGGTGGTTGAGCCGGCGGTCGATGACCGTCTACCTGTGGCATCCGATCGCGATCGTCGGGGCGTACTGGATCCGCGCGCACCTGGTGCCCGATCTGCCGAAGATGATGGTGCTTCCGATCGTCGGGATCCTCACCGTGCTGTTCTGCGTGATCTTCGGCCGTGCCGAGGACTACGCGGCGGGACGGCCCGGGCAGTGGTGGCCCGGGCGGGATGATCCGCCCGGTACGGCGCAGCTGTTCACCCGGCTCAGCGGGTGGTTGCGCGGGTCGATGTCGAGCACCCAGGCGTTGGGCATTGGCGCCGTGATCGCGGTGGTCGCTGTGGCCTTCGTCGTGCCCTCCGGCGCGGTGCAGGAGAAGGCGAAGACCGACGCGCCGGCCGCGGGTGCGGCGCTCGCCCTGCCGCCCGCGCCGTCCGGCAAGCCTGATGTGGTCGACTTCGCGAACACGACTGAGGAGGAGCCCGCTGCCGCCGAGCCGGAGCCGGCCGCGGCGGACCCCGAGCCGGCGGCGGGCGCTGACGACTCCCTGAAGGGCAAGGTCCTCGCGACTGTCGACGCCTGGCGGGCAGAGAAGAAGGTCGACGGCGTACAGGTGGGCCTGTCGCTGGCCGACGGCTCGCAGGTCGTCCTGGCCAGCGGCGCGCGGCCCGACGGCGGCGCCCTCGAGGCCGAGGCTTCCTACCCGGTCACGTCCGTGACCAAGACCATGACCGCGTCGATCATCCTGCAGCTGGTCGAGGAGGGGAAGATCTCGCTGGAGGACAAGCTCCCGAAGATCAACGCCGTGCCGAACCTCCCGTACGCCGGGAAGGTCACCATCCGGCAGATCCTCAACCACACCGCCGGCATCAAACCGTACGACCAGAGCAAGGCGTACGCGACGGCGAAGAGTCAGCCGCTGACCGCGGTGACGGCGTTGCGCCTCATCGTCGACGAGCCGTTGGAGTGGACGCCCGGCACGCAGGTCGGTTACTCGAACGCCGGGTACCTCACCCTGGGGCTGCTCGCCGAGCAACTCACCGGCAAGACGTACGAGCAGCTCCTGACCGAGCGGATCTTCGGGCCGGCGGGGATGACCGATTCACGGCTGGACCAGACGCCGACTGCCGGCTGGGCCGGTTTCTCGGCCGGCGGCGTGGTCTCCACCCCGAAGGACCAGATGGCCTGGGCCGACGCGCTGTACCGGAGCAAGAAGATCCTGAAGCCGAAGTGGCTCGCGGAGATGCTCAGCGTCGACAACAAGTTCTCCACCGGCCTGGGCGCGTTCCCGACGTGTCCCTGCTCGATGAAGGACGGCAAGCCGGTCTACAGCGCCATCGGGCACAACGGCGGGCAGGCGACGATCCAGTACGCCCCCGCGGAGAACCTGGTGATCGTCCTGAACCTGACGGAGTCCATGTGGACCGCCGAACTCACCCGGGACGACGTCGCGGAGCTGATCGTCTCGCTGCGCAAGAACGTGGCGGCCTCCTGACGTCTCCTTCCTCGTAGCTCATCCGTGCCTCCCTCCTTTAGCCTTACGCACGTGGCGAAGGAAGTCCCGCGGCGGGAAGTCGAGTCGATGCGGGCTGCCGACGCCGACCGGAAACCCGGCCTGAGCGCCGCCGAGGTGAAGGCCCGGCGGGCCGCCGAGGTGCGGCGGGAGACCCGCCGGCTGCCGATGGCGCTGATGATCCTCTGGACGGTCTGGGGTTCCGTCGCGGCCCTCCTGGCCGTCTCCACCCTGGGCGTGCAGACGATGAGGCACCGGCGCGGCCGCTGAGCGCCTTGTGTCCAAGCTCATGCGCCGAGTACGAGCGGGGCCGATCACGGGCGGAGCTAGGGTCGGTGGGTGAGTCGCATACCTTTGTCCGTCCTTGATCTCGCCACCGTGCGCGAGGGGCACGACAGCGCCGACGCGCTGCGGGGGACGACGGAGATCGCCCAGGCCGCCGACGAGTTGGGCTACTCGAGGTTCTGGGTCGCCGAGCACCACAACATGCCGGCCGTCGCCTCGACGTCGCCGCCGGTGCTCATCGCCCACCTGGCCGCCCACACCCGCCGGATCCGGGTCGGTTCCGGCGGCGTGATGCTGCCCAACCACATGCCGTTCGTGGTCGCCGAGCAGTTCGCGCTGCTCGAGGCGCTGCATCCGGGCCGCATCGACCTGGGTATCGGCCGGGCGCCCGGCACCGATCAGGCCACCGCCGCCGCGCTGCGCGGGGTATCGCCGCGCCTGGCCGTCGAGCAGTTCCCGGATCACCTCGGGATGGTGCTCGCCCTGCTCGGCGACGGCCGGGTCGCGCCGGAGCGGATCGAGCAGCTCCGGGCCACGCCCGCGCCGCAGTCGTTCCCCGAGGTGTGGATGCTGGGCTCGTCGACGTACGGGGCTCAGGTGGCGGCGGCGCTGGGATTGCCGTTCTGCTACGCGTACCACTTCGCGATGAGCGGGGACGTGGATTCCGCCGTACACATCTATCGGTCCGGTTTTCAGCCTTCGCCCCGCTTCCCGGAGCCGCACCTCATGATCAGCGCCTCGGTTCTCGCGGCCGAGACCACCGAGGAGGCGCGCTATCTCGCCGGGCCGAGCCGGATCATGGCGCTGAGCCTGCGCACCGGGCGCCTCGGCCCCATCGTCTCCCCGGAGACGGCCGCGGCGGTCGAACTGTCCGAGCTGGACCGCAGTGTGCTGAACCAGCTACCCGGCACCCAGTACGCGGGCACCGCCGACGAGGTCGTCGCGGGCCTCGACGCGCTGGCCGAGCGCACGGGCGCCGACGAGCTGATCCTCGCCGGTGCGGTCTACGACCCCGGAACCCGGCGGGACTCGCTCGCGCGCATCGCCAAGGCCTGGGGTCTGTAAGAATCGCCCCCATGGCATGGCACATCACGGGGGACGTCGACGAGTTTCTGACAGCGGCGGGCGCTTTCCTGCGGGCGCGGCCGGTGCAGAACACGTTGCTCCTGACGATCGCTGACACCGTACGGATAGAAGGTCCGCATGTGTACGGCCCGGGCGACCCCCTCTTCGGGTGGCACGACGGCGAGGAAGCGGCGGTCCTGTGCACGCCGCCCCGGCCGCCGGTGCTGTCCGCGATGTCGCCGGACGCCGCCACCGCGCTGGCCGGACTGCTCGGCGACGACCTGCCCGGCATCTCCGGCCCGGACACCGCCGTGGACGCCTTCGTGGCCGAATGGCAGCGCCGCACCGGGGCGACGGCGAAGGTCCACGGCCGGCAGCGCCTCTACCGGCTGGGCGAGCTGGTGCAGCCCATGCCGCCGGCGCCCGGTACGCCTCGCGTGGGCGGTCCCCGCGACCTGCTCATTCGCTGGACGGCGGAGTTCTTCCGCGAGGTGGGCGAGGACGACCCGGAGGTCGAGCGTTTCGTCGACGAGCGGCTCTCCTACGGCGGCATTTTGACGTGGGAGGCCGACGGCGTGCCGGTTTCCATGGCCTCGCTCACCCGGCCGGAATCGGGCATGGTCCGCGTTCAGGCCGTCTACACCCCACCCGACCAACGCGCCCGCGGATACGCCGGCGCCGTCACGACCGCGATCAGCCGTGCCGCCCGGGAGGCCGGCGCCACCGAGGTCGTGCTCTTCACCGATCTGGCCAATCCGACCTCGAACGCCCTGTACCAACGGCTGGGCTACGTACCTCTGGAGGACAGAACGGTGGTGGAGTTCGCATCATGAGCCGCGTACTGCAGGTCAACCTGGCGGTCCCCGAGCACAGCGACGCCAAGAACGTCGGCACGACCGGCATCAACAAGCAGCCCGTCACGCACGCGGTGGCCGTACGCGCACCGGGTCCGAAGGGCCTGCCGCCCGACAAGGCGAGCGGGCTGGCCGGCGACCTGATCTTCGACATCAAGCACCACGGCGGCGACGACCAGGCGGTCTACGCGTACGCGCGTGAGGACTACGACTGGTGGGAGAAGCAACTCGACCGCGAACTCCCCGGCGGCATCTTCGGCGAGAACCTGACCACAGTGGACGTCGACGTGTGCGGCGCCGAGATCGGCGAGCAGTGGCGCATCGGCGACACGCTGGTCCTGCAGACGACCTTCGGGCGCATCCCGTGTGCGACGTTCCAGTGGAAGATGGGCGAGCCACGGTGGGTGAAGCGGTTCGCCGCGGAGAGCCGGCCGGGGGCGTACCTTCGGGTGGTCACCCCGGGCGAGGTCCGCGCCGGCGACGAGGTGACGGTGGTGGACCGGCCGGGGCACGGCGTGACGATCGCCGACGCGTTCCGGGCCTGGATGCACGAACCGGAGCGGCTCGCGGCGTATCTGGAGATCGAGGGACTGCCCGAGGGCGTGAAGGGCGACATCCGGCGACGACTCAAGCTTCCCTAAATTCCCCGCACAGGGTAGTTTAGGGAACTATGGAGAGGCTGATCGAGCGTGGTGGCGTACCCGTTCTGCTGTGCGACGGGCCGGGTGCCACGATCGGCGAGGTCCAGGACGCGCTGGATGTGATCGGGGCGGCGTTCGGTCGCGCCGACACGGTGGCGATCGCTGCTGAGCGACTGGACGAGCGGTTCTTCCGGCTGAGCACGGGGTTCGCCGGGGAGATCATGCAGAAGTTCGTGAACTACCGGATCCGGCTCGCGATCGTGGGAGACATCTCTGCGCAGGTGGCGGGGAGCGGGGCGCTGCGTGATCTGGTCCGGGAGTCGAACGAGCGGGACCATGTGTGGTTCGTACCGACGCTCGACGACCTCGACGCGCTGCTGGTGCGCCGCGCCGGCTAGGTCTAGAAGCTGCGGACACCTTCGACAACGGCAGCGTGCGGCAGCACATTGGCCGGGATGTGACACTCACTCGTTCGGTGGTGGCCCGCACGTGAGGGCTCGGGCACAGTGGATCTGTGACGGCTCGAACGCCTGCTTCTGCCTGTCCGGCGAGTGCGCCGGATCCGGACGGCCGTGTCGATGTGTTCGTCAGTCACGCGGGCCGGGATCGGGCGTGGGCGGAGTGGGTGGCGTGGACCTTGCTCGACGCGGGTTACACGGTGGAGTTGGA
>NZ_JBFAZZ010000023.1:0-101838 GCF_040689425.1 Actinoplanes sp. NPDC051475 | reverse complement strand
CCAGGGCGACCGCGACATCAGCATCAACAGCACCAAGACCAGCCTCACCGCGTTCCGCAAGCTGGCCGCGAACCCGATCTTCAACGTCAAGCTCGCCTGAGCACCCGCACGTCACGAGCCGCCCGGTATTGCGCCGGGCGGCTCGTCGCGTTCTGACCCTGTGCGCATCGGCGCCTCTTCACAGCGAAGGCCTGGTTGAGGCACCCAGCTGCCGACGTGGCGACCCCCGAATCCTGCGCCGCCAATCAACAGGCACGCAGAGCCCGCATGAACCCGCCCCGACCATGCCCCTGGGCTCCGGCCACCGTCAGGCGCACGACCGCAGCTCTTCGGGGAGGGACCCCCGTGGTGCCGCCTGACGCCATGGTTCGACCGCCTGCGTACAGGCTTGGCGCAGCGTGTCGGACCACTCCGGCCTTCCCGATTCGGGTGGCGACAGCCGGGCTCGGATGGCGCCGGCCGTGTCGGAGGCCTCGATGAACTCGAGGGCACCCGCGATCGTCCGCTGCCCGCGGTAGGCGGCGCCGGCCTCGTCCATGGCGTACCGGGTGGCGAGCATGCTTTTCGGTCGGTCCTGACGTTCGCCGAATCCCGTCGCGAAGCGCAGGAACGTCATGCTGAGCCAGCGGCGAACCTGCACCGACTCCCGGTACGGCGCGGGGACCTGGGACAGTCTGGTCACGGAGGCCTGCAACGTGGCCAGCTTGCTGTCGACGCCGGGTTTCAACAGGTCGGTCAGGTTGAGTGCGGCGTACGTCGCGGCACAGAGACCGGCGCGTCCCGGCACTGAGGCGTTGTCCGTAGCGATCTGGGTGGCTGCGGTGGTGCCCAGGCGGACGGCGTTCTCATAGTGTCGGACCGCTGCTGCCGGTTTCCGGGTCAGCACCCCGGCGTTGTTCTCGAACGCCGCGAACAGTGCCTCCTCGGCCGGCGAGGAAGGCGAGGCTCCCTGGCGCCAACGGTCCTCGGCCGGCTTCACGGCCCGCACCCCTTGAACGGTGGCCGCTGGTTCGTAGGACGAGAGCAGTGCTTCCTGCTCCATCAGCGGGCGGTGGTACAGCGCATCGACTCCCATCGCCTCACGCTGTACGGGGGTGTGGACGCTTCGGAACAGGGTGTACCTGGTCCACACCGCCCCCTCATAGGCGGCGGCCACCTCCACCTGCACCGATGTGTGGTCCGGGTCGAGCTTCTCGGGTTTCGGCTGCCCGGGGCGGTGGAGGAACAGTTCGACGGTCGCGTCCTTGGCGACCAGTGTCTCGATCGGCGCGAGTTCGTGCTTCTGGGGTACGGACAGCGCGGACAGCGGCTTGAACTCCTTGCCGGTGAACTCCGTGGTGACGTACCCCCAGGGATCGCCGACGAGCGGGAGGGTCGTGATCATCGGCTCGTCGCGGTCGTACCAGCGGAGCCGGCCGGACATCTCGGAGTGCTGGCAGGGGAAGGCGTTTTGGTCGTCGTCCCGGATTCCCAGCTGTTTCGGCCAGTCGGCACCGTCGCGGACCGGTGTGATGAAGAAGCTCATCGGCCGTGACCACAGCCGGTCGTGGGTGAGCCGGACCTCGATGGCCGAGCCGTCCTGTGGAAGGGTGCTCAGTCGCGCCGACACCTCGACATTGCGGATGGGAAGTTTCCGGAAGCGCTCGAACTCGATCGCGTGTTCCCGGATGACCTGATCGGCGGAATCCCGTCGCGCGAGGCGTTCCCGGTAGTCGGCACCCCACGAGAGGCCGTACCCGCCCGCCACGACGGTCAGGACGACGATGCCGGCGAGGGCCGATCGGAGCCAGGCGGCGCGTCTTCGGTGGCGATGGGCGGCGGTCAGGAACGCATGGGCGGCCGGGCTGAGCTCGCACTCCGGTCGGTCGCCGGCCCAGGAACGCACCGTACGCAGCCGCTTGCCGCCGTACAGAAGGGATGGTTCGCGGTCCGCCCGCAGCCAGGCCCGGGCCGCATCCTCCAGGTCCTGCTGAGCCAGCCGGCCAGTCCGGTCGTCGTCCAGCCAGGTACGCAGCCTCGGCCAGCTCCGGAGTAGTGCCTCGTGGGTGATCTCCACCGTGTCCCGGTGTCGGGTCAGGAGACGTGCGGCGGTGAACGCGTCGATGACGGCTGCGGTCGTCGCGGGACGGGTGTCCCCGCCGGCCAGTTCGTCGTGGGGCAGCCGGCGCCGGACGTCCTCGACGCCGTCCCCGATCCTGACGAGGCGCACGAAGAGGGACCGCGCCGTCTGCCGCCCGGCCTCGTCCAGAGCCTCGTACGTGTCGTCAGCCGTCGTCGCCACCGCGCGTTCGATGCCTCCGGTGTCCTGGTATCCCTCGACGGTGAGGGTGGCGCCCTGCCGCTGCTGCCAGCTGGCCCGCAGGGCATGCGCCAGCAGGGGCAGACGCCCGGGCTCGTACGTCGCCGGCGGATCCCCGTCCGCGCCGGCCACGACGCCGAGGTCGCGCAGAAGGAGCGCCACCAGACCAGGCTCGATGTCGAGGCCGACGTCCTGGGCCGGGTACCGGATCGCCTCCCGCAACTCCGTCTCCGTCATCGGCTCGACCACCAGAGGCCGGTCCTGCAGCGCGGCGCTGAGTCGTGGATCCGCGGCACAGGCGGCGAAGTAGTCGGCCCGTACACCAATGACGACGAGGGCGTCCGGCGCGGATTCCCGGGCCGCGAGCAGCGCCAGCTCCTCGATGAAGGCGGTTCGCGCGCCTGGGTCGTCGCAGAGGGTGAACAGCTCCTCGAACTGGTCGGCCACCAGGACCAGCCGTTCACCGGTGTCGGTCACCCCCTCGAGGGCGCTGTGCAACGCCCAGAGCGGATCGGCTCCGGGAGTGAGGACCACCGTCGGCCAGGCGGCTGATCCGGGCAGTGCCCCCTGGCCGAGGCGTGGCAGCAGCCCGGCCCGCAGCAGCGAGGATTTGCCGGCGCCCGACGGCGCGATGACCACCTGCAGGCCGCCGGTGCGGGTCCGGCCGTCCAGCCGGTCGAGGAGCGTGGCGACGAGTCGGTCACGCCCGAAGAACCAGCGGTGGAACTCCGCGTCGAACGGCGCCAGGCCCGGATACGGGCAATCTCGGGGTCCGGCCCCGGCAACGGCACGCTGCCGTGCCCGGACTCCGTCGCCGTAGTGGAGGTGCTGGTCGCGACCGGCCTGGTAGACCTGGGACTGTCCCGATGCCTCCGCCTTGAGGACTACCGGCTGCTCGGAACTCACTGCTCGCCCGCTCCGGCCGGTGAGGTGGCTTCTGTCGGCACGCGCCCATCCTTGCCGAGCGGTTCGCCGCCGGGCCACCGTCGCGGTGAGCACCGACCAGGAGTTCCACAGGTTCGGCGCTTACGCCGACCCCGATCGGGTGGGCCCGCCGTTGCTGCCGCCCATCCGGTTCCGCGATGATGCGGCTCTCGTACCAGACCGGGACTGTACCGAGTGGAGCGCCATGACGGGTCGATCGTGGTGGTGGTGGCTGGTGTCGGGCGCCGTCGTGGCAGCCGTCGGCATCATCTTCCTGGTGCTCGGCCTCGAGTCCGCCGATCGGGTCAGCAGCGGTATCGGCGCCGCGGCGAGCCTTCTCGGGTTGGTGGCCGGCGCGGCCGGCGCTCGTCGGGCCCGGGACCCGCACGCCCCCGACGACCGGCAGGCCGTCAGCGAACCGGTCACCGAGAGGCAGACCGGCGGCGATCCCGCACCCCGACCCGGCGTGGCACCAGCCTCCATGCAGGCGACCGCCGGCGACCGGGCCCGCATCTTCCAGGCCGGCGGGGACCAGCACATCACTTTCGGTCGCGACGACCACGGCGCGTAGCGCCCGGCGCCGTTCATTGCCGGGCCCTGTACCGGACACAAGGTGGGCGCGGGCCGTCCCCGTTTCGACCCGGCGATGGCCGAGCCAGCGCTCCGGAGCTTCGAGATCAGTGCTCCTTCTTGATGACGAAGTAGGAGCCGCGAATCGTTCCGGCCAGCTTCGACTTCTGCCGAGCGAACTTGAACGACCCGAGCTCCTCAGGAACGTCCATCCCGTCGGAGAGCTTGAATCCGACCGCCCGTTTTCCGCCGTCGTCAATGGTGTACATGACGTTGATCGACAGGCCGCTTTCGTAGAAGACGTACGCCATCCGGATGTTCTCGACCTGGAACGCGGTCGCCTCAAGCGGTCGAGAAGAGATGACGATGCCGCGCTCTTCCTCGAGGATGCGGCTCACCCAGGCGATGGTCGATTCGGCGTCGCTCGCAGGCTCAACCGTGAAGGTGTGGTCGTACTTGTTCTTGAAGTACCGGGCCTCGTTCGCCCGCAGCCCGGCAAGCGCAGCCGCAACCGGCGACGACTCCAGGCCGACGGTCGAAACGGTGCCGAAGTCCACCGCATAGGGCATAACAAATTCCTCCGCGTGTAAGCCTGGACCCCGGACCTTGGATACCGGGTTCACGGCTGGAGTCAGCGTAGCGGTGTGCCTGGCCGCGCGAGGTGCGCTTCGCGGTGAGAGCACGACAGCAGCACCTTCGAGCACGCGTCGGAATACCAGCGGTTGTTACGGACCGCACGCCGCCTTGCCGAGCACGGTGGGCGGCAGCACCCGGGTCGCGAAGCTGCGTTGCGTCAAACGGCGAGGAAGCCGGTCCACAGGCCGACGACCCCGGTGATGCCGCCGGCCACGATCAGGGCGCAGAGCGCGATCTCAGTTGGCGTGAAAAGCCGGCGCCCCCGTTCGCTGCGCGCCTTGACGTACAGCAGGGTGGCGGGCGCGAGGATCACCGTGGAAAGCAGCAGGAATTTCTGGCGTCGCTGGTGCCGGATCCCGCCGTGGGCTAGCCGCGGAAGGACTGACGTGCACGGCTCCCGCAACCGCACACGCCTATTGTTACTGAGTTCAGCCGAGTTCCTCGGGCGGCGCGCAGACGAGGTACTGGCGGCCTCCGCCGGCATGGACGTACCGGGCCTTGCGGGCCCCTTCCGGCGCAGGACCGTCGGGCGACGCGTAGAGCGACGGCGGCGTTTCCGAAGGCGACGGCGGAATGTCTTTCGCCCTCGCCACCCCGACGCAGAACACGACCTTCTTGGGGTCCGAAGGAAGCTCCAGCGGCGGCTTGAACGCGGACCCGTACGGATGTGAAACCTTCAACGGAAGCTGCACTGAAGCCGACCCGGACAGCACCGCACCGGCCGGAATCACCGTCCCGAACTGGGTGTACGGCCGAGCCAATCCCACCTTCGGCGGCTGCGCGAACAACCGCTGCGATACCTCCACCGTCTCCTCGTCGCGCGGCACGACCCAGGCACCGGTGGAGTTCGAGACGCCACCGGCCGCGTCGGCGGAGCTTCCGGTGAAGGCAGCGACTTCGCCAGGCTCGTCGTTGCGCAACGTGTACGTCCAGGTCAGCGACGTCGGCGTACGGGCGAACGTCGCGTCGAGCGTGACCGCCACCCGGGGCCCGGGCCGGTCGGGCAGCGACGAGACGTCATCGGCGCAGGCGGCCACGGTGAGAACGGCGGTGGCGGCGACGATCGCGGCGAGGCTGCGGCGTGGGGGCATGTCAGTACGACGGCCGCCGCGGGGCGCCGAGTTCCTCGCGCAGTCCGTTCTCCGTGAACCGGAGGGGATGGTCGGGGTCGATCTGATCGGGGGTGGAGGGGTCGCCGTCGTGGTCGATCGGCAGGCCCGCGGCGACGCGCTCGTAGTTGGGGACTCCGAAGTTGTCCGCGCCCTGGTAGGTGTTCTCGTCCAGGGTGTCGTGGGCGTAGTCGTAGACATGGGCCATCTCGTGGTAAAGGACAGTCACCGGCGGGCTGTTGTGCACCGTGTCGAATGACGGGTTGTACTCGATGGCCCATTCCTCGCCGAAGAGGAGGTTGTCGTCCGGCCAGGGCGCCTTGCCGTTCTCCTCGGTCAGCTCGGAGATGGTCAGGCCGTTGCCGTCGTAGAACCAGTTGGCGCTGTCGTCACTGGCCTTCTGCAGGTTGGCGAGCATCTGCTGGCCGGTCGGCGACGCTCGCAGCATGTCGAGGTCGGCCTCGACGCGGGCGACGAAGTCCGGCGAGCCGGTCACCTTGATGAAGTCGACGTCGTCGGAGAGTTGGACGTTGACGACCCGCTCGGCGCCGGTGATGGTGTCGTCGTTCTGGCCGAACACCTGGTCGTTACCGGCTGCGGCGACCACCGTGTCCCGGCCCCAGCCGGAGTAGAACTTGTCATCGCCGGTGCCGCCGCGCAGGACGTCGTCGCCGCGGCCGCCGGAGATCATGTCGTTGCCCGCTGCTCCGGTCAGGTCGTCGTTGCCCGTGCCGCCTTCGAGATAGTCCTGGCCGGCGTCGCCGTCGATCGAGTCGTTGCCGTCCATGCCGTACGCGGTGTCGTCGCCGAGGCCGCCTCGGAGGTGGTCGTCGCCGGCGCCGCCGTCGAGGTAGTCGCGTCCGTCGCCGCCGTCGAGGGTGTCAGTTCCACTTCGCCCGTACAGGTTGTCGGTGCCGGCGTTTCCGCGGACGGTGTCCGTACCGTCTTGGCCGTCGAGGGTGTCGTCCTGTCCCCCGCCCTCGATCAGGTCGTCGCCGGCGCCGCCTGTCATGTAGTCGTTGCCGAATCCGCCGTAGATGCGGTCGTTGCCGTCTCCGCCGTGCACGTGCTCGACGATGTCGGCGCCGCTCCCTTCGCGGCCGGCGCCGGCGGTGAGGCGGTCGTCGCCCCCGCGGCCCTCGATGTGGTCCCGGCCGTCCAAGCCGAGAATGCGGTCGTTGCCGTCGCCACCTTTAAGTACGTCGTCACCTTCGCCGCCGAGCAGCGTGAGCTGCACGCGGGTGCCCGGGGCGACGTCGATGCTGTCGTTGCCCTGCCCGGCGCGAATCGTGAGGTGGTAGTTCGGTGGGAAGGTGGTGCTGACGCCGTTCACGGTGACGATCTGCTCGCCGGTGCGGGCGTCGACGCGCACCTGAACGGTGTCGTTGCCCGGGCCGGTGTTGAGGACGACGGACTCGCCGTCGTAGATCCAGCTGGTGCCGCGTGCTTCGGGCGGCAGGGTCCAGCCGTCGTCACGGCCGTTGGCGATGGTGTCCCAGGCACCGGCGAGGCTCTGCACCTCCAGGCGGACGGTGTCGATCCTGCCGCTCTGCACGACGAGGTCGCTGTCGAGGTCGGCGCGGATCCGCTGAGCCTCGGAGACAGCCGCGTTGATCGCCGGGATGTCGTCCGCGGTACGCGGCCGGAACGTGACGCTGACGCCGGTCACGGTGGCGGGGACGGCTGCGGACGCGCGGGCCAGAGAGTCGGCGAGCGCGCTCTGAGCGGTCCTCAGCAGATCCGATGCCGCAGCCAACGCCACCGCGAATCCGGTAGCTGCCTCCACCACTTCATCGACACCGCGGCCCAGCTTCTCGCGGTGATCGTGATACGTGTCGGAGGCGTCGCCGGACCAGGCTTCCCCGCGCAGCGGTGCGGCGGCGTCATCCACGGAGTCGCGTCCGGCCGAGGCGGCCCGCGCGAAGGTACGCCACTGGTCCGCGGCGCGGTCCAACGCGCCGGGATCGGCCTCGAGCTGCCAGACGTTGTCGAGGGTCACCGGGTCGGGCGGCGGGATCTGCGGGGAGGTCATCAGATCGGCTGTCGTCCACCGGCGGTCCGCCGCTGCCGTTCGGCAGCCTCGGAGTCGGCCTGCTGATAGGCGAACGCCACCCGGAAGAGCCGGTCGACGTCGCCTTCGTACACACCGACGATCCGGCGCCAGGTGGCATCCATGGCAGCCTCGGCACCGGCGGCTGCTGCGGCGATGGCGGGTCCTGCCGAGGAGTTCCCGTACGCATCGCCCGGCGGCACGACCACTCCCTGCGCTGCCGACCAGCCGTCGGTCATCGTGTCGGCGCCCGCCAGGGTGGCCTTCGCCAACCGGACGATTGCGTCGGGGTCGGCGCGCACCTCATCGGCCATGGGTCGGAGGCTAACAACATGAGGCGAATCAGATGCGCGCCGGCCCGTTGTCGGTGAACGAGTACGTCGTCTTCAGCGGCCCTCCAGCAGTCAGCCCCCTACCCGACAAAACCTGCAGGAACGCCCCCTGGTTGCTGATCGCGTACCCCGAAGGGCCTTGCGGTGTGATGGTGAACAGCTGACCCGCGCGGCCCGCATCGCAGCTCTCCGTCACCACTGCACCGTCTTTCCCGACGCCCAGGCATGACGCCTCAGCGACCTTGAGCATGTACTTGTCGCCGATCGGGCTGAGCACGACCGCGACGGCGGACTCCGCGGACGGGAGAGGGCGGATGACCACCTCGCGCTTGCCTGACAGGATGGGGTCGCTGTCCGCCGGTGCGGTGAAGGAGACCGGGCGGCTCAGTTCCCGGCCGGTGAAGGTGCATGCCTGCTGGGTCAGCACCAGGCCGGCGGCGAGTACGCCGAGAAGCAGGCTGGAACGATGGGGCCGCATGGGGATCCTCCAAGTCGATGGCGCGGCACATGCTCGTCGATCAATGAGTTTCCGGGGTGTGGTCGCGGCGCACAGTGGCACGAATTCGTGAGCTCACTGCTGGGCGGCTTCGGCGGGTGCGCGGCGGGCCGGGCCGGCGATCGCGTATGCGACCAGTCCGCCGAGTGCGAGCAGCCCGGCCGTCACGGTGGCGGCGGCGGTCGCCGGGGGCTGTGCCTGCCACGTCAGGATCCGTCCGATGAGCGGCTCCGACCGGGGGAAGAGGATCGCGGCCAGCGTCCAGCCCAGCGGCAGGAACCATGCTCGGGCGGTGCCCATGGTCGCCGCGCCCAGGGCGGTCAGGCCCAGCAGACCGGCCGCGTCGCGGATCACGAGCCAGGCGGGGCCGAAGCGCGCCCCGGTCGCCAACGTCATCAGCAGCAGTAGCGCTACGACGAGGAAGGCCACCAGCAGGTGGGCGAACCGTCGTGGCGGCCACGGGAGTCCGGCCGTCTTCTCCAGGGCGTCGTCGGGGCCGCCGAGGGTGGCGGTCAGGGCCGCCACCAGCAGTAGGACCGTCAGGACGACCATCTGTACGCCCACCTCGCGTTCGTCGGAGAACGCCGACCACAGTGACCACATCAGCGCCGTGCAGCCGACGGTTGCGGCCAGCGCGATCGGGACGCGTCGGGAGCGCAGGTACAGCGTGAGCCACCTCATCGCTTGCTCCTGGGAAGTACGCCGTCGCCGACGGTACAGTTCTGAGCGGCCTGGCGGAGGGCGATCACCTGGGCTTTCGCCTTGGCCTCGGGCAGCTTCCGCAGGTTCTGCCACAGCTCCACGGCTGTGGAGATGACTTCCGCGTCGTAGGTGTCGTCGGCGACCGGCTCACGTCCGATCAGCCAGTAGGCGGCCGCGAGTTTCTCGTCCGGGCCGGCGTATTCCTCACATCGGGGTGGGCTGCCGAACGCCCCGGACACCATTTCCGCCAGCGCGTGGGTCTCGTTGCCGAGGTGACCGTTCTGGCCGGCCTCGACCCGGTACAGGACGACGTCCTTCTCCCACGGCGGGAAGATCTCGGGGAGATACGTGGTGGTGTCCTCGTCCAATTGGGTGGGCGGGTCCGGCAGCTTCGCCAGGATCGCCAGGCTTTCCCGGGCCTTCGGGGTCACCTCGGGCAGCAGTCCGGAATGGACCCGGCTCACGCACACCCGCGGTTCGCCCTCGGCGCACACCAGTTCCCTCGCCACCGGGTCGATCGCCGCGTTGACGACCCTGTCGTGGTGGGGCATGACCGCGATCGCCAGCGTCGCGCCCATCACCACGGGCAGTAGCGCCGCCACGCGGATGCGCCAGTTGCCGGCCGCGAACAGCATCACGGCGGCGATGGCGAGGGTGGCCAGCCAGATGGCCTGGGAGGCGCTGGCACGGGCGGGCACTGTCGTGTAGGCGTCCGGCATGTTCATCTCGTAGATCGGCGAGAACACCAGGGCCAGCCAGCCCCGGGGACGCGTCGCGCCGGGGATGAGCAGAAGAAGCGCCAGGCCCGCCACGGCCAGTGCGGGCGCGGTCACCGGGGACGGCAGCAGGCGGCCGACCGCCAGGCCCAGCCAGGCCGCGGCGATCAGCGCCAAGGCGCCGACGGCGGTGACGACGAAGACCGACATCGGCAGGTACTCGGCGGTGCCGATGATCCACAGGCCGCCCGCCACCCCCATCGACAGGTATCCGCACACCACCGCGACAGCCATCGCACCGAGCGTCGGTACGGTTCTGTGCGCCGCTGGGCGAGGAGTGCTGGCGAACAGTTCCGCCACGTTCGACCGGTGCTCGCGGCGGGCCTGCCAGGCGCCGGCCGCCATTGCCACGGGCCACAGCACCGCCAGGTAGAGACGCTGGGTCATGGCCAGCTGCATCCATCCGGTCGCGAATTCAATTCCTTCGGCGAAGAAGAGCAGCAGCACGCCGGCTACCAGCAGGATGATCGCGGTGCTGATCGCCGCGGAACGGCGCAGTTCGATGCCCAACACCCGGGTCATCGGCCGGCCTCCGCCCGATACCGGCGCAGCAACGCCGAATAACCCCGCTCCGCCGCACTATCGCCGGCATCGCCGTGACCGCCCTGCGTCACCAGATCGTCCGGAGTGCCCTGATACACCAGCCGACCCTCATTGATCAGCACCACATCCGTGCACGCCGCGACCACATCCTCAACCAGATGCGTGGACACCAACACACACGAATCAACGCCGACATCACGCAGCAGCTCACGAAAATCCAGCCGCTGCTCCGGGTCCAAACCCACCGTCGGCTCATCCAGCAACAACACCTGCGGATCATTGACGATCGCCTGAGCGATCCCGGCGCGGCGCAACATGCCACCCGACAACGTTTTCATCCGCGCGTTCGCCTTACCGGTCAGCCCGACCCGGTCGATGGCCCGCTGCACCGCCCCCGGCACCACCGTCTTGGGCATCTCTTTGAGCCAGGCCATGTATTCGACGAAATCGCGGACCGTGAACCGTGGGTAGAAGCCGAACTGCTGCGGCAAATACCCCAGACCCCGACGCACCCGGCGCAGATCCGCACGACCCCCGACGCCCTCGCCCAACAACGACAGCCGCCCACCCGCCGGCTTGATCACCGTCGCCAACGCCCGCATCAGGGTGGTCTTACCAGCACCGTTCGGGCCCAGCAGACCATGCACACCCCTACCCAAAGCCAGATCCAAGCCGTCGACGGCCAGATGCCGGCCCGCCCGGACCTGCAAACCCTCGGTATGCACGGCCCAGGGATAGGTGGTGGGAGCCGTCTCGGCGTCCATAGTTCGTTTCACAACCAGGAAGACGACACATGATCGTCCACGGTTCTGCAAAAGACGTGACATGGGTCACAGAAGAGTTAATTTGCACCTTGACTTAAGGGTCGGCAATAGCGAGGCTTCCTGACGTCGGCACCTGTCGATACCTTCGAGGAGGCTCTGTGAGGCGCTCTCTGACCGCGGCCCTGGCGGTCCTGACCACGGCCGCCGCCACCGTGCTCAGCCCCGCCGGACCCGCCGCGGCGACCCATCGCGGTCAGCCCGTCACCGGGACGTATTCCGCCGGGGCTGCCAAGGCGTGGCAGCCGCTCCCCACCACGTACGTCGGCAGTGACGCCGGCGCCCCCACCGACGCCACCGTCGTCGTGGACCCGAGCCAGGCCCGGCAGCGATACGCCGGCATCGGCTTCTCGATCGACGAGACCAGCGTCTCCAACCTGTGGAAACTCACCCCCGCCAAGCGCGAGGAGGCCATCCGCCTGCTCGTCGACCCCCGGTCCGGCGCGGGTCTCGACCGGTTCCGGCTCACCATCGGCAGCCCCGACCTCATCGAACACCTGCCGTTCTGGTCGTACGACGAGCTGCCGGCCGGGGTGGCCGAGGACTTCCGGCTGCGGCACTTCTCCATCCAGCGCGACATCGACCTGCACATCGTCGACACGGTCAAGCTGATCCAGCGCTACAACCCGCGGGCGACCTTCTTCGCCTCCGCGTGGAGCGCCCCGGCGTGGATGAAGACGAACAACAAGTTCACGGGCGAGGTGGCGCTGCTGCCCGGCAGCACGACCGCCTACTACCAGGCCGGGAAGCTGCGCGACGACTGCATCGACGTGTTCGCCCGGTACTACGTGAAGTATCTGCAGGCGTACGCCCGGCAGGGGATCCGCATCGACGCCCTGACCCTGCTGAACGAGCCCGGGATGGACGTGGTCTACCCGGCGATGGACATCAGCGTCGCGCAGCAGCAGAAGCTCGCCGTCGCGATCAAGCGGGAGCTGGCCGGCGCGCGGCTGCGCACCGACCTCTACGTGCACGACTTCAACTTCTGGGACTGGCGCGACCCGAACAGCACCGCGACCAAGAACTACTACCGGATCTTCGACGACCCCAAGGCGCTCGCCGCGGCGGACGGCATCGCCTTCCACCCGTACTGGGGTGATCCGGCGGTCATGCGCGAGGCGTACGAGCAGTACGGCAAGCCCGTGCACATGACAGAGACGAGCGATCTCAACCCCGCGACCATCCTGAGCTTCTTCCGGCTGGACGCGAGCTCCTACGTGATGTGGGCGCAGACGACCGACCAGGACGGCGGCACGCTGCACTGGACCGACAAGCGGGACAACAATGTGGACTGGGAGGAGATCGGCCGCACCACCAAGTGGCCGAATCGCCTGGTCAAGGTCGACACCACGACCGGGGATTTCACGGTACGCGATGAGCTGTATGCGATGGGACAGTTCGCGCGCTACCTGACCCCGCGGCACGTCCGGGTCGAGTCCAGCTCGAGCACCGCCGGGGTGAGCAACGTCGTCTATCGCGACGGTGACGACTATGTGGCGATCCTGGGCAACACCAACACCACGGATTCATCGGTACGGGTGGTGCTCGCCGGCCGATCCTTCGTCGTGAAGGTGCCGGCCGGCTCGTATGCCACGTACCGTTGGAAGGCTCATGTCGCACACACGCGCAACCATGCACCGGTCTTGCGGGAGGTTGCGGACGTGACCGCCGACCAGTACGGCACCGCCCAGGTGCAACTGACGGCGACCGACCGGGACCGCGACCGGCTCGCCTACTACGCCGTCGACCTGCCGGAGGGCGTGACCGTGGACGCGGCGACCGGTCTCGTGACGCTGCACCCGACGACGGCCGGCGCGCAGGATCTCACGTTCTACGTCACTGACGGCCGGGCTCGCGACGAGGTCACCGTGCACGTGACGGTCGTGCCGCGCGGCGCGCCGATCGGGGTGAAGGTCGAGGCGGAGGCGTACACCGGGCAGCACGGCTGGACCGACGGCGGCCCGAACTTCGTCGAGACCAACCCCTCGGCCAGCGGCGGACGCAACGTCGGCTGGACCGCACCCGGCAACTGGCTCACCTACCGGGTCGACGTCGGCGCGGCCGGCACCTACGACCTGGAACTGCGGGTCGCCAACGGCACGGGAGCGGTCGCCGCGGACGCGGTGTCCTTCAGGGACGCGTCGGGCGCGGTCCTGGCCAAGGTGTCGGTGCCGGACACGGGCGGCTGGGGTGCCTACCAGTCCGTGCACACGACGGTCGACCTGGCCGCGGGCGACCAGATCGTGACCGTCTACTGCGAGACCGGCGGCTTCAACCTCGACTATCTGCGGTTGGCCGGCTAGACGCAGACGACGCAGGTGCTGTTCGGGTCATCCGGCGGCGGCGTGACCACGGCGACGACCACCCGGTCCGGGCCGTCGTCGGAGGACCGGCCGGCACCTGCGTACGCCCCGAGGGCGAGCGCCAAGGCGGTGAGAGCGGCGAAAAGGGCTAGGTAGAACCGGGAAGACATCAGGACTCCGGATCGGGAATGTCGGGATCGAACGACAGGGAAGGCGGCGCGACGACCCGCAACGAGCCGAGCGCCAGCCCCAGCTGGAACCGGTTCTCCACGCCGAGACGGTCCATGAGATTACGCATGATGCCGGTGACCGAGCGAGCGCTTATTCGCATGCGCTCGGCGGCGGTGTGGTCGGTGTGCCCGGCGGCGAGCAGGGTCACCAGGCCCCGCTCCCGATCGGACAGGACGATCGGCGCGACGGTGTGCTGCTGCGTGACCGCGGCGGCATTCCAGTGCCGGTCGAAGAGCCCAGTCAGCGCCTGCACCACGGGCGCCCGGCCGACCTCGAGGTAGCCGCGCTCCAGGTCCTGCGGATCGGCCGGGAACAGCGCGATCCGCCGGTCGATGAGCAGCAGCTTGAGCGGCACTTCCTCGGCCTCCCGGCGCTGGAAGGTGGTGCCGTTGACGAGGTGCCCGCTGACGTCGAGAGGGTCGCCGTCGGCCGGTGGCATCGCCAGGACTCGCAGGTGCACTCCCCGTTCATACAACTCGATGTCCAGCGGCGCGGCGGCCCGCGCGGAGGTCGCGTCGATGACCTGCTCGTTGCTCATCGAGATGACCTCGCGGATCGGACCGCCGAGCACCTCGACGAGGCGCTCGCGGGTCTGCTCGCGGCTCGAGAGATAGCGCATATCGTCGGCGAACGTGCCGGGCAGGCCGGGGAAGGAACCCAGTGGCAGGGCGGCGCCGACTCCGGAACTCCGCAGCGCGTGCACCACGCCGTGGTGCGTCTCCGCCTTCGTCCGCCCGTCCACGAGCCGCAGCCGCCGCGAGCGCAGCATCGTGACGACCGCCGCCGGCCGCCGCGCGGTCCAGATGCGGGTCGTCGTACGACTGTCGTCGGTGGACACGGCCGCCCCCGACTCGCGCAGCTCGGCGAGCGCCGCGGCGGTGCGCCGCCCGGGCAGCCCCAGCTCGATGGTCAGGATGCGCTCGGTGCGCGGACCGAAGGTCACGAGGGTACGGAAGACGAGATCGGCGTCGCTGGACAGTCCCCAACGGACCAGGGAGGGTACGGCGGCGCCGAGGGGAACCGGAGTGCTCGTCACTCCATCGATTCTCATCTACGACGTCAATCGTCGCTTCCGACGGACGGACTTGGAACGTTGGCCTTGCGGAGGAAGCCGAGCGCGAGACCGAGCTGAAACCGGTTGTCCACGCCGAGCCGATCCATGAGGCTACGCAGGATGTTCGTCACGGACCGCGCGCTGATGCCGAGCTGTGCGGCCGCCGAGACGTCGGTGTGCCCCTGGGCGAGCAGGGCCACCAGCTCACGTTCGCGGTCGGACAGGGTGATCTTCGGCAAAGCGGCTGCTCCGTTCGGGTGTGCCAATCTCGGCCGCATGCAACCACAGCCCCGAGCCGGCGGTCCATAGCTGCCGGATTTGCGGCTTGCCATTGCGCAAAACCGCACCCGCGCGCTTCCGTATCCCGCAAATTCCCGCCCGCTCGGCGGCCGTCCGTTGACCGATCGGGCACTCCCTCAGCAATCTGGCATCGCACGGGGACGAGCCGACCCGCTCGTCGACGCGCCCGGCGATCCGTACCCGCGCCCCGCCGCCACGGGCACGGGACAGGACACGCCGGGAGGACCGGCTCCGACGTTCAGACGGGGGACGTCGGAACCGGTCCGCCCGTTTTCACCGATTCCCACCCATGATCATGCGATCTGATGCGTAATGGTGGTGATGAAGAAGATTCTCGTGATGCTCGCCGTCCTGATCGTCCCGTTCACCGCCGCCCCACCGGCCCGGGCCACACCCCGCGCACCGGTCTCGCCCGCGTCGACGACACCGCCCTACCACGTGGTGCGGCCGGGCGAGACGATCAAGAAGATCGCCGCGGTCTACGACGTCACCCCGGCCCAGCTGCGCGCCTGGAACGGCATCGTGAAACCCAACCAGCCGGGCGTGGACGGGGTCCTGCACGTCGCGAAGCCGCCGATCACCCTCACCGGCTGGCACACCCGGATAGAACGGGTCACCCCGGCCGCGGTCAACTGGGACCCGAAGAAGAAGTGCCCGGTCCTCCCCGCCGACCTGCGCAAGGTCTGGGTCACCTACATCGACTTCTACGGCGCCGCCCGCAGCGGCAGCATCGTCGTCAACAAGGCGATCGCCCGGCCGACCCAGCGCGCGTTCCTCACCCTGTACCGGATGCGCTTCCGGATCATGGGCATGAGCCCGATGTCGCTCAACGCGCCGTGGATCACCGACATGAGCACGGTGACGTCGGGCTACAGCTGCCGGACGGTGGCGGGGAGCAAGACGCTGTCGCAGCACGCGTACGGCCTGGCGATCGACGTCAATCCGGTCCAGAACCCGATGATCAGAGGCACCTACATCGACCCCCGCTCCGGCGTGGATTTTCTGGCGCGGGCTCCGTACCGGCGCGGAATGATGCACGCAACCGGCGCGGCGCGCGCCTTCACGGCGAACGGCCTTTATTGGGGCGGCCGCTGGCGCACGCTCAAGGACTACATGCACTTCAGCCCGAACGACCGCTGACGACCTGGACACTTGGAGATCAACTCCTCTACCGGGCCGTCGTAGGGCCGTCGTCGGCCTGGGGTCGAGGTGTGCCCTTCGACCTCGGTGCTTCAGCTCGTAGCATCCCGATGTGACTTCTGCTCCCGGAAAGCTCTCCCGGCAACAACAGACGCTGGTGGACCAGTGGCTTCCGGGCGCGGTCGTCGACAAGGACCACAGCTGGGGCTTGGTGGAAACCACGGTCCTCGAGATGACCTGTGCGGGGTCGCGGTTCATCGTCAAAGCCGGCGGGGACAACGACCACCACATCGCACGGGAACTCAACGCTCACCTCAACTGGCTACACCCCTGGACCAGCAGAGGCCGAGCACCGACCCTGGTGCACGGCAGCGCGGAGTGGAAGATCCTCGTCACTCGGTACCTCCCCGGTGAACTGGTGCTCGGGAGCAGACACGCCGACGACCCGAGCATCTATCGGCAGGCAGGAGAGTTGCTGGCCCTTCTGCACGCCCAGACCCCCGCGAGGGACGACGACTACGAAAAGCGCGAGAACGAGAAGGCACTGGCGTGGCTCGCCGGAGCACACCGCATCGAGGAAACCATCGTGGAGCGACTGCGAGCTGAGATTTCTGCCTGGCCGACGCCGCCCGCGACCCTCACGCCTACCCATGGTGATTGGCAGCCCCGGAACTGGCTCGTTCACCAGGGCGTCGTGGGCGTTATCGACTTCGGCCGTGCGGCGATGCGGCCCGCATTCACGGATCTCGCCCGGCTGGCCGTGCAGGACTTCCACCGTGATCCTCACCTCGAGGAAGCCTTTCTCACCGGATACGGGACCGACCCCCGCGAAGTGGGCGCGTGGCACCGCAATCGAGTCCGCGAGGCGATCGGGACCGCAGCCTGGGCCTACAAGGCGGGTGACGAGCCGTTCGAAGCACAAGGCCATCGGATGATCGCCGAAGTTCTGCCCCTCTTTGAGAGACCAATGAATCGGTAACTCCCCGACGATGAAATTCCGTACGGCACCTCCACCGTGCGGCGGATGCCGGGCTCCCGAGCAAGGTCATTAAGTGCAGCTCATCGGCGGACAGCGCGTATCCTGTCAGCCGCCGTACGCTGACGCCGGCTGCAATCCCGGTGCTGCACAGACGGGCGATCGGGCAACGGATACCGGGAGTTCCCGTCGCCTGCGCCCGTACCAATCTGCCGTCCGTAGCTTCCCGCGCAGCCTTCTTCCGGTCCATACGGCGCGACGCGTCGACGTACTACCTCGACGGCGATCTGGTGATCGTCTTCGCCCTTCCGGCGAGACCTGGGCGAAGTCTTCGTCGCCAGGATGCCGCCGGACGAGTTCGCGGCCATCGCCGAGGAGGCAGCCGACCTAGTGGACCGGCGGCCGGATTCGGGAGCGGGACCTCGACGACCAGGAGCTGCCCGCGGCGCACGGCGGTGAGCAGGGCCGGCGGCCATGAGGAGCTGCCGTTCCCATCAGCGCGGTTCCAGCAGGGCGACCAGGAAGTCCGAGTCCTCGGTGAAGGGGCGCAGGTCCCAGGTCCCGAGCAGCACTCCCGGCGCCAGGCCGGCGCTTGCGGCGTCGGCCAGGAAGTCGGCGAAGGCGTACCCGCGGTCCGCGCCGAAGCCGATCACGACCCGGCCGCCGAGGGTCAGGTGGCCGCGCAACCGGCGGAGGATCTCCACGCGCGTGCCCGGCGCCACGAAGGTCATGACGTTGCCTGCGGACACGATCACGTCGAAGCGCTCCGGCAGGTCGAGCTCGGAGAGGTCGCCCGCGAGCCAACGGGGGCCGGGGTGGTCCTCGCGGGCGGCCGCGATCAGTTCCGGGTCGAGGTCGACGCCGGTCACTTCGTGGCCTGCTGCCGCCAGGTATGCGCCCACGCGGCCGGTGCCGCAGCCCGCGTCGAGGATCCGGGCACCGCGCGGGACCATCGCGTCGATCAGGCGGGCCTCCCCGGCCAGGTCGGCGCCCTCCGCGGCCATCGTCCGGAAGCGCTCGATGTACCAGCGGGAGTGGGCCGGATTCTCAGCGATCTTCTGCAGCCACAGGTTCTCCACGTCTCGCACCCTGCCAGATGCGGGCAGGCCCGGCCCCGCGAAGGGCCGGGCCTGTGACTCAGGTCGTCACCAGTTGCGGTAGTTGTCCTGGGTCTGCGCGTTGAACTCGTCCGTACGAGCCCGGCGCGCCGGGTTGGTACGGATGTCCTTCAGCTCCAGCACGTCGACGCCCTTGGCGATGTCGTTGGAGTAGATGAAGCCGTTGTACCAGTACGCCGACCAGGAGCCGCCGAGAACGAACTGGGTGGCCGAGATCGGGCCGCGCTCCCAATAGGCGATCTCCTTGGGGTTGCGGGAGTCGGTGAAGTCCCAGACCGAGACGCCGCCCTGGTACCACGCCTGCACCATGATGTCGCGGCCCGGCACCGGCACGAGCGAGCCGTTGTGCGCCACGCAGTTCTCGGTGTCGGTGTTGGTCCGCGGGATCTTGAAGTAGCTGCGGAACTCCAGCTTGCGGTCGCTGCCGCGGCCCACGATGTCGTAGATCGCGTCCGCTCCCCGGTGGGGTCCGATCTCCGGGTTGCAGGTCGCCATGCCGCCGCCGCCGAGCTCGTCGGTGAAGACGACCTTGGTGGCGTTGTTGTTGAACGTCGCCGAGTGCCAGAAGGCGAAGTTCTCGGTGTCGCGGACCGTGGTGATCACGCGCGGCGCCGAGCGGACCGAGATGTCGAACAGCACGCCGTCACCCATGCAGGCGCCCGCGGCGAGGTCCTTCTCCGGGTACGCGGTGATGTCGTGGCAGCCGGTCGTCGGCGCCTGGTTGGCCGGCCCGCCGGGGTTTCCGCCGTCCGGGAACAGCACCGGCGTGGCCACGACCGCCGCGGCGGCCGGGTCGGTCCGGGGCACGCGCACGATGGAGATCTTGTCGTGCGGCAGCGCGCAGTTGGGCTGGTCGGCCCCGGCCAGGTTGTACGACGACACGTACAGGTAGATCGAGTCGTCGCCCGCCTTGCCCGGCACCAGCGTCTGCGTGTGCGAGCCGCACGTCGTCTTGACCGACTTCACGTACCTCGGCGTCGCCGGGTCGCTGATGTCGAAGACCTTGATGCCTTCCCAGCGGTCGCCGGGGGCCGTGCTCGTCGAGGCGGCGTTGTCACACGAGTCGTTCGTGCGCTGCGAGTCCGTACCCAGGAAGAGCAGGTTGCCGCTGACCGAGACGTCGTTCTGTGATCCCGGGCAGAGCACCTGGGCCGCGACGGTCGGCGCCTTCGGGTCGGACACGTCGTAGACGGTGAAGCCGTTGTAGTTGCCGCCGAACGCGTACTCGCCCTGGAAGGCCCAGTCGGTGTTGTACGAGGTGGCGAACGGGCCCGTCTTCGGCAGGAAGGCGACCTGGTTGAGGTTCGGCGTGCTGGCGACCTCGTCGACGCCGGGTGGCGTACCCGGGTCGGCCGGGGCCTGCGCCGCGACGCTGGACGGCGCGGCCAGCAGGCCGGCTACGGCCGCGGCCGCGCTCAGACCCGCCAGGCGCTTGAGCTGCCGCCCTCGTGGGGCAGAGTGCTTCATGAAGCTCCTTCCGGCTGGGGACGCACCGAGAGGCAGGATGTTGTCACGGTCGGTGCGCATTCACGTTCGTCGCTACGATAGTGCTCCGGTACTGAACCGGGGAAGCTTGTTCCGTGGCCGAAAGGACCCGATGAGCCGGCAGAGGACATTGACGCTGATCGCCGCCACGGTGGTGGTGCTCGGCGCGGGCGGCGCGGCCCTCGCCGCACGCTCCGGTGACGACAGATCGGCCGCCGCCCCCCGCGCAGCGACCAGTTCGGCGCCGCCGCAACGCGTCGTCCTGCCGGGAAGGCCGGGCGATCCGGCGGTGGTGACAGATACCGACCAGGTCCGGGCGCCGGACGGCGACACGTACAACTCGATCGACACCGCGTTCGTCCAGATGATGATCGTCCACCACGGACAGGCCATCGAGATGGCCGAGCTGGCCGCCGGCCGGGCCGGTGACCCGCGGCTGAAGGCGCTGGCGGACCGCATCCGCGCCGCCCAGGCACCCGAGGTGACCTGGCTGCGGGCCTGGCTGCGCGACCGCAAGCTGCCGGCGAGCGACCCGGCCCACGACCACCGCACCATGCCCGGCATGCAGTCCGAGGCGGACATGGCGGCGCTCACCGGGCTCACCGGCGCGGCTTTCGACCACCGGTTCGTGACGATGATGAGCGCCCACCACCGGGGCGCGATCCAGATGGCCGGCGACGTCCTGGGCGGCGGAAGCGACCAGCGGCTGCGCGAGCTGGCCAACGAGATGGCGGTCGAGCAGGGCAGCGAGATCCGCCGCATGGAACAGCTCCGGCTCCCGTGAGGACCGGGTTGCATCGATCACGATCTTCCGTCCGGGAGGTGCGCCGGGCTGATGTTCCTGGATAGGTTGTCCGGTGTGGATGTGAGGGGTGTGCTTCGGCGGACGCGTCTGTCGCTCGTCACCTCGCTCTTCCTGGCCCTGCTCGGCGGGGCAGCCGTCACCGCCACGGCCGTGGATCCGGTTCCGGTTTCGGTGACCGCCGCCGTCGCGGCCTCCGAGATCACACCGGCACCGGCCGCCGAGGCGTCATCGTTCCTGCCCGCGACCGCCCCGGCCACCGGTCCGGTCGTCAACCTCCCCCTCGCGGCCGCCGCGGGCGCTCCGGCCCGGGTCGTCCGCCTGACCGGCCAGGTCAGCGGCTTTGCCACCGGGTCGCGAGCACCTCCTACCACCGCCTGATCGCACGGCAGTCCCCCGGCCCGCACGCGCGGATCGGGGCCGATCGATTACCGGTGCTCGTAGGTGGAAAAGGGATGGACATGGATTACGCTCTTGAGCTCCTCGTCGGCAACAGCGGCCGGGTGGCGGTCATCTGGCTGGCGCTGATCGTGCTGGCCGTCGTCGCCCTCGGCGGACTCGCGCTCCCGCACGGTGTCCGCCGGCCACGGCAGATCACCGCGTGGCTGGCCCACTCGGCCGCCCAGAAGCGCGCCGAGCTGCAGCGACGGGCCGCCGAGGCGCAGGAGACGATCCGGTACGCCGAGGAGATCGCCGTGGCGGCCCGGGGCGCCGCCGCCACCGCGGAACGCCGCCGAGAGGAATGCCAGCAGGCGCAGGCCGTGGTGGAGCGGGCCTGGCAGGCGTGGCAGGACGCGGACGCCGCACTGGAGCGGTCCCGCCGTGCCGCCGCGTACGCGACGCCCGGGCCGGCGGAGGACGACGGCGCCGAGCGGGTGCAGGCGTTGCGCCGGGCCGCTCAGGCCGCCCACCGGCGGGGCGACCTCTCCGACACCCAGCTCCTGGACGCGCTGACGCACCGCAACGGGTGGGACCCGACGCTGCACCCCGTCGAGCAGGAGCTGGTGCTCGCGCGGGCGGCGGCCGACCATCGCTTCACCGCGTACCAGCAGGCACTGAACGTCGAGGACGCCGCCTGGAAGGCCGCCGACGTGGCGACGGCCGCGGTGCGGACACTGCGCAACGAGGTCATGGCCGCGCAGTCGGTGGCCGACGCCGCGCGGGTGGCCCTGCCGGAGGCCGCGCGTGCCCTGCTCGATCGGGCGGAGCGGGACAAGGTGGTGCTGAGCGCCGCGCCGGTGGTCGCCGTCGAGGAGACCGGACACGACCTTGCCGGGCTTGGGCTCGGGCAGGTCGCGATCGAGACGGAGACCACGCAGGCCCTGGTCACGCAGGCCATGGTCACGCAGGCGGCCGAGGCGACCCAGGAGGTGCGGCCCGCGCGGCGGGAACTGCCGGCCTGGGCGCAGCCGACCGCCGGGCGTCCGCAGATCGCCGGGGTGCGCTGACCACCATGCGGATCGCCCTGGTCACCTCGCGCGGCTTCCCCGACCCCCTCTGGCGGGACACCGACAGCCCGCTGGTGGCCGGGGAGCTGCGCGCCCGCGGGGCGACGCCGGAGATCGTCACCTGGGACGGCGGCGAGCGGGTCGAGTGGGCCGGCTACGACGCGGTGGTGCTCCAGTCGCCGTGGAGCATGTGGACCGATCTGTCCGCCTTCGACCAGTGGCTGTGGGCGCGCGAGCTCGACGGCACCCGCCTGCTCAACCCGCTCGACGCGATCGCGCTCGGGTCGAACAAGCGGTATCTCTCACGGCTCGGTGACGCGGGCGTACCGATCGTGCCCACCACGCTGGTGGAGAAGCCCGATCCCGCCGTCCTGCGTGAGCTCTTCCGGACGGTGGACGCGGCACGCCCCACGGTGGTCGCCAAGCCGATCGCGGCCGGCGGCACCCTCGGCGCGCGCGAGTTCACCGCCGACGAGTTGCCCGCCCTCGTCGCCTACCTGCGGGAACTCGGCACCGCGATCGTCCAGCCGTACGTGACGGCCATCGACACGCACCGGGAGCTGGGCGTCGTCACCGTCGACGGCACCATCTCGCACGCGGTCACCAAGGCGGCGATCCTGCGGCCGGGCGACCGGTCGCGGGCGTTCCACCCGGACCCGCAGCCCTATCCCGGGTTCACCGCCCAGCAGGAGCGGGTGATCCGGCAGACCTATGCCGAGCTGCGCAACCTGCTGGTCAACGAGCCGCTGTCGGTGCGCCTCGACTTCATCATCGACCCCGCGTCGCCGTCCGGCCTGCTGCTGCTCGAGGCCGAGCTGGTGGCGCCGGTGAAGTTCTTCCCGATCTTCCCGGACCGGTGCGCCCACTACGCCGAGGCGATCATCGCTCGCGCCGCGGCCTGAACCGTCACCCAGGATCCGGATTCCACCGAGGCGGTCATGGCGTCGAGGGCCTCCGCGCTGCTTACGGCGTCGACCAGGGTCGCGCCGGAGGGACCACCCTGCGCGATCGACCGCAGGACCGGCTTCTCGATCCAGATGTGCTTGCCGGCGCGCCGCAGCGTAGGAGCGGCGGAGGCGGCCGGCCAAGGCCGCCCGCCCCTCAAAAGCCCTCATTCCCAGGTGGTGGGTGGCGGCGGCGGGACGACCGGCGGGCGGTCGTCGCACGAGATCACATTCGGAATGTACGGCGCCAGCCATCCCCCGTCATTTCCGCCTCGATCCGTCAGGGCGAATTCCGAGCCGGCCGGGGTGAAGTGGAATGAACCGCAGTTGTTGACCCCGACGGCGCCGACGTGGCGCGCGTCCACGTTCTCGAAGGACGCCGATCCCTCGGTGCGGGCGCTGACCACTGAGGTGCCCGTACCGTCGACTCGGATGTCTTGGAAAGCCACCCCGCGGATCGTGTAGAGGTCCTTCACGCTCCAGTCGCTGACCAGCATGATCGCGTTGTACGTGCTGTCGAGGTAGTGGTCGCCGGTCACCCGGATGTCCGCGTCGATCGTCTTGTCCAGCGCGTAGAACCAGATGGCGCCGAGGCCGATGTTCCAGTTCAGCTCGTACGTGCCGGCCCGTACCACGGTGTTGTCCTTGATCGTGAGCCGGCCGGCGAACGGCTCGGCGCCGAACCGGGATCCGACGTGGATGCCGCTGCCCTCGCGGATCGGGTCGCTGACGAGGTTGCCGGAGACGGTGTTGTCCGTGCCGCCGTAGATCGCGATGCCGTTCGCCAGCGTCGGCGTCTGCACGGTGTTGTGGTCGAAGGTGTTGCCGGCGTCGGCGGTCTTCTCCGACCACATGGCCAGGCCGTCGTCCCCGGTGTTGCGCACGAAGGTGTGGCGTACCAGCGACTTCGTGACGCCGGTGTGAAAGTTCAGCGCGTCGGCGATCTGGTCGACGATGACGTTGCCCTCGATCCGCAGGTTGCGCATCGGGCCGTCGAACCACATGCCGACCTTGGTGTGCCGGATGTGCAGCCGCTCCACCGACGAGTCGCCGAACGCGCCGCCGATGCCGTTGACCTGGTCGGTGTCGATGCGCTCCCGGACGTCGCCCTCGATGGCGAAGTCGCGCAGGTGCACGTGGTGGCTGCCGCCGTCGGCGGCGTCCTTGCCGTAGAAGCCGACGCCGGTGTGCACCGAGCCGTCGGGGGCCGGCTCGCCGAGGGTGACCTGCCGCCCTTTGATGATCGTGTACCAGTTGCCGGCACCCTCGATGGTCACGTCGTCCACGACGATGTGCCGGTCCACCCGGTAGGTTCCCGGCGGGATGTAGACCTTGAGCTTGGCCTTGCGGGCGAACGCGATCGCCCGGTCCAGGGCGGTGGCGGAGTCCCGGCGCCCGGTCGGATCGGCGCCGAAGACCAGCGCGTCGGCGGCGGCCAGGGTCACCTTCGGCGGCGCCACCAGCTCCGAGTCGAGCAGGTCGATGACCGTCCAGGCCGCGCCGGCGGATGCGGTCAGCCGTACCGTTTCGCCGGCCCGGTAGGTCCGGCCCAGCAACAGCCGCTGCTCGTCGTAGAAGTGCATGGGCCGGAACGGCTTCGCGATCACGGGAGCGGGCGTCGTGGCGGCGGGTACGCAGCCGCACTCGGTGATCCACCAGTCCGGATGCAGCAGGTCCGCGCCCGGGTCGTTGGTGAACGGGTACTGGTTGTAGAGGTACGCGTACTCCGAGGTGAGGGTCATCGTCTTGCGCGCCGTGCCGCCGACGGTGACGCCCAGCGGCGCGGTGATCCCGCCTCCGCCCGGGGCGTCCGGGATGGCGTAGCGGACGGTGATCGCATTTGCGGCCCGGGGCAGGGTGAATTCGACGTACTGGCCCGGGGTGAGCCGGACCGCCTTCCGCCCGGATGCCTCGGCGGCCAGGGTGTAGGCGTTGCGGTCCGGGCCGATGGCGGAACCGGTGAACCGCGCGTTCTCCGCCTCCTGTTCGAGGAAGCCGACGGTCGCGCCGCGCCCGGCCACGAGGGCGGGATCAAGAGCGGCCCGGGTCACGGGTACGGCGGGAGCGGCGCCGGCCGGTCCACCCAGGACGACGGCCGGCCCGAGCCCGATGAGGGCCGCCGCCACCACGCTTCTCGTTCGCGAAGACATGGAGCGACCTTAGGTGTCCGTTACGAACACCACAAGAGATGGTCACCAATTTTCGGATACTCGTTCAGTTCTTTCAGGGCAGCACGACGAGCTTGCCCGCCGCGCGGTTCGCCTCCATGTCGGCGTGCGCCTGGGCGATCTGGTCCAGCCGGTACGTGCGGTCCAACGGCACCACCGCCTCGCCCGCCGCGACGGCGTCGAGGAACTCCTGCAGTACGGCCTGCGGCAGATCGTTGGCGTCGCCGCCGTACGCGGCCAGCCGCACCCCGCGCGGCAGATAGCCGATCGGATAGAAGTCCTTCACGATCCACTCGTTGGAGAGCATGCCGGAGAAGCAGACGACGCCATGCTTCCGGACGGCTCGCAGGGTGTCCGGCAGCGTCGGGACACCGACCAGCTCCAACGCGTTGTCCACCCCGTCCGGGAAGATCTCCCGCACCCGCTCCGCCACCGCGCCGTCGTCGATGAGCACGTGGTCCACGCCGATGCCCTTGAGCGCCGCGGCCTTGGCCTCGTTACGGGTGGTCGCCAGAACGGTGATGCCGAGCCGCTTCGCCAGCACGGCCGCGGTCATCCCGACCGACGAGGTGCCGCCGCGGATCAGCAGCGTCTGTCCCGGCCGGACATCGAGAGCCTCGGTCAGCGACCCGTACGCGGTCTGCAACGTCTCGGGCACCGCACCGAGCACGGCCCAGTCGAGGTCGCTGCGGAACGGGATCACCTGGCCGGCGGGGACGCAGGTGTACTGCGCGTACCCGCCGTCGAAGGTGCGGCCCATCCCGCCCATCATCGCCATGACCTGCTGGCCGGGCGCGAACTCGCCGGCGGGGGCGGCGGCCACCACGCCGGTCGCCTCGATGCCCGGCACCCGCGGGAAGGTGACGCCCTCGGCGAGCCCGAGCCGGGTGTGCAGCTCCGAGCGGTTGAGCCCGAACGCCTTGACCCGGATCAGCACCTGACCCGGAGCGGGCACGGGAATCGGCAGTTCCCGCAGCTGCAGGGCCTCGGGTGGCCCGGGCGCCTCCAGCACGATGGCTTCCATAGAATTAGTTTCCATGGAATCAATGTAGCGCGCTCTAACTGAGGATGTAGCGGCCGCGACCCAGCCGCTTGGCCTCGTACATGGCTGCGTCCGCCACCCGCAGCAGCCCCTCCTCGCCGACCGCGGTCCGGGCCGCGATGCCGATGCTCACGCCGACCGTGAGGTGGTGGCCCTCGTAGGGCACCGGCCACGAGACGTCGGTGAGCAGGCGCTCGGCCAGCCAGGCCGCCTCCTCGGCGGAGACGCCGGGGCAAAGCAGTACGAACTCATCCCCGCCGAGCCGCGCCACCAGGTCCTGCTCGCGGACCACGGCGGAGAGCCGGTCGGCGACCGTACGCAGGACCGCGTCGCCCGCCTCGTGGCCGTACCGGTCGTTGATCTGCTTGAAGCCGTCCAGGTCCAGATAGAGGACCGCGACCGGCGCGTCCGGCGCCGGCACCGCCCGGGCCAGCCGGTCTCCCAGCACCGAGCGATTGGCCAGGCCGGTCAGCGGGTCACAACGCGCCTGGTACGCGAGCTGCGCCTGGGCCCGTTCCTGCTCGCGGACCGCGGCGGTGAACCGCACGATGACCAGCAGCGCGCAGGCGGCCGAAGCCACCACGGCGGTGATCTTGTCGTCGGCCACCAGCGTGAGCAGCGGCGCGGTCATCAGCGCCACGGCGAGGAAGAAGATGCGGGCCGGGTGCAGGGTGCCGGTCTCGGCGCCCTCCCGGCTGAGCTCGCCCCGGGCAGGGTGCAGGGCGGCAGCCACGACAAGCGCGTTACCGAAGATCATCGCGGCGCCGAGGCGGCCGTAGAGATCACTGTCGACGAAGTACGGAAGGACGTTCCACCCGAGATCCATGGCGAGGAACCAGACGGCCCCAGCGAGCACGAGCCGGGTGGGCGCTGTCCGGATCCCGGGCGACAGGGCGACGACCAGCGCGCCGCTGAGCAGCACGACATCGGCGAACGGGTAGAGCAGCGGAACCGCGGACTCGGCCAGAGTGAGGCCCTCGGCCAGCGGCTTCATGATGAACTGCCAGCTCACCGCGCCGGCGGCCACCGTCAGGGTGAGGGCATCGACCACCGCACCCCGCAACCGCCCGGGAGCCCGGCGCCGGGCGATCAGCGCGAGAGCGACGGCGAGCAGCGGGTATCCGCCCAGCCAGAACGCGTCGGCCAGGCCCACGTCGGGAGTGCCGCCGAGGAAGTGCACCTCGATCAGCTCGAACGCGTCCCCGGCGAACCACAGCGTCATCCCGGCGGCGATGAGCAGCCACGGCAGGCGTCCACCGCCCCGCGGCAACCGGAGCGCGGACCACCAGGCGAGCGAACACAGCCCGGTGTACGCGACGACGTGAACGACCTCGCCGGACGTCGAGTAGTAGAACACCGCCTCGACCAGGGTGACAGCGAACATCACCAGGAGGAAGAGTCGTACGCTGGTCCGGGACACGTCGCCCCATCGGACCGCAGACCCGCTACTTGAGCCGTTGTGAGCTGCGTCAATGCGCCGGACGGGGCTCCAGATGCCCGGCGAACCAATCCCCGGCCTGCTCCGCCACCCGGTCCACGTCTCCGGGGACGATCCGCAGCTCGGCTGTCACCGTCATGGTGGCGCAGGCCTCCCGGTCGAGCTCGATCCCGTCGACGTCCCGCTCACCCACCAGGAACAGGGTCGGGGCGGCCACCTCGACCAGGGCCGGGCCGACCAGGTCCGGGCGGCCGCCGTGGCACACCACCGCCCGTACCGGATCGGGCCGGGCCGCCGCCGCGAGCAGGACGACCGCCGCGCCGGCGCCCGCGCCGAAGAGGCCGACCTCCAGATCCGAGGTCGGGCCGTGCTCACCCAGCCAGTCCACGACGGCGACGAGCCGGTCGGCGAGCGCACCAACACCGGCCGGTTCCTCCTCGGCGGTCATGAGGCCCGCCGGTTTCTCTTCGGCGATCATCAGGTCGACGAGGATCGTGCCCAGGCCCCGCAGGTTGAGGGCCTCGGCCATCGCGCGGTTGGCCGGATCGTGCCGGGAGCTTTCGCTGCCGTGGGCGAAGGCCACCACACCGGTCGCGCCGTCGGGAAGCACCAAGTCGGCGGGGAGCCGGCCACCCGCCACGGCAATTCTGGCCACTCTCCGCGGATGCCCAGCCCGGAAGCGGCCAAACGGCCGGGCGCCTCCCGGACACCCGGCCGCGGTTCCGCCGAGCGCCCTCCCGGACACCCGGCCGTGCGGTTCAGGTCACGGCTGGCCGCGAGGGCCGCCTGGGTCAGACGTAGGTCCGGCCCGCATTGCGCTTCAGCGCGTCCTCCCAGCCGCCGAGCTCCGACGGGTCGCGGTCGGTCACGCCGACGTAATCCGCCGACGGCCGGATGATCTTGCCCAGGCGCTTCTGCTCGAGGATGTGGCTCGCCCAGCCCGCCGTACGGGCGCAGGTGAACATCGACGTGAACATCGGCGCCGGCACCTCGGCGAAATCGAGGATGATGGCCGCCCAGAACTCGACGTTGGTCTCGAGCACCCGGTCGGGCTTGCGCTCGCGCAGCTCCGTGAGGGCAGCGTCCTCGAGCGCCTTCGCCACCTCGTAGCGCGGCGCACCCAGCTCCTTGGCGGTGGCACGCAGCAGCCGGGCACGCGGGTCCTCGGCGCGGTAGATGGCGTGGCCGAAGCCCATGAGCCGCTGGCCGCTGTCGAGCACCTGCTTCACGTAGCCGCGGGCGTCGCCGGAGCGCTCGACCGCCTCGACCATGTGCAGGGCCCGGGAGGGCGCACCGCCGTGCAGCGGGCCGGACATCGCCCCGACCGCCGCCGACATGGCCGCCGGCACGTCGGCGCCGGTGCTCGCCACGACCCGGGCGGTGAAGGTCGAGGCGTTCATGCCGTGCTCGGCCGCGGAGATCCAGTAGCGGTCGATCGCGCTGACGTGCCGCGGATCGGGATCGCCGCGCCACCGGATCATGAACCGCTCGACGATGCTGGAGGCCTCGTCGACCCGGCGCTCGGGCACACCCGGCAGCTCGGTGCCGCGCGCGCCCTGGGCCACCAGCGAGAGCAGCGTGGCGGAGGTACGGGCCAGGTCGATACGGGCCTGCGCGTCGTCGATGTCGATCAGCGGGCGGGCGTTCCAGGCCGGGGCCGCCGTCGCGATCGCCGCCTGGGCGTCGGCCCGGATGTCGCCGGAACGCAGGGCGAGGGGATAGGGCTCCTCGGGTCGCAGCGGGGAACCGAAGTCCCCGTCGACGAGCAGCCCCCAAACGTCGGCGAAGGACACCTTGCCGACGAGCTTCTCGATGTCGATGCCGCGGTAGCGCAGGGATCCGCCGTCGCGGTCGGGTTCCGCGATCTCGGTGTCGAAGGCGACGACGCCGGCGAGGCCAGGGGGAACGGTCAGCATGGTGACTCCCGGTGAACACATCGGTGAAGCTCGAATCTTACGGCTGGTCAGGCCGGTCGATCGTGGGGAAAATGTCACACCGGGTGAGCCAGCCAGGCGCGCCCGGCACCGAGAAGCAGCAGATCCGGCCCGGCACCGGCCACCGCGACCGGCGGCACCGGCGTCGCGACCTCGTCCCAGGAACGGCCGTCCGGCGATGACCAGACCCGATCAGCTGCCGCCACCACGTGTCCGTTCCAGGCCGTCATCGAGCGGAGGCCGGCCGGGGTCGCCGTACCGAAAGAACCGAGATCGGTCCACGAGCCGGACCGCCACCGCCAGGCGCCGAACGTCCCGCCGCGCTGCCCGGCCGCGATGACGTCGCCCTGGAAGACGGTGACGCGCTGCGCTTCGACGCCGTCGAGGCGGGCTTCGGTCCATCGGTTGCCGTCGGCGGACTCCCACCCCGCCGCCGGACCGCCGACCATCAGGTAGCGATCGGCCAGGACCACACCGTCGCGGGCCAGCGAGCCCTTCTCCCCCACCTCGTGCCGGTTGAAGCGGGTGCCGTCGGCGGAGATCCAGGCCGCCGGGCCACTCGTGCGGTTGCCCACGATCAGGAAACCGGCCGGCCCGCCGGTGATCCGGCCGGCGTCCACGGCCTCGTCCCCGCCGTACAGATCAAAGGGCGCGGCGACCTCGGCCAGCGCGCCGTCCGGACGCTGGACCCAGCTGCTCGTCCGCGGATTGCCGTGCGCGCCGCCGCTCTGCGCGCCCAGCGCGGCGATCCGGCCCCCGGCACAGGCGACCGAGTAGAGGACGTTGCGCGGACCGTAGTAGCTGCCGGGCTGGGGCGAGATCCGCACGCTGCGCCACGCCCGGCCGTCGGAGCTCTCCCACGCGGCCGGGCGGGGATCCGCGCCGGGCGGCTGGAGCGCCCCGACGACGTACCAGCGATCGCCGCAGTGCACGGCGTCGCGGAGGACGACGGGCTGCGTGGCAGGCAGGGTGATCTCTTCCCATCGCGGACCCGCTGTTGAGCAGCCCGAGAGGGCGAGCAGGGCTGCCAGGACGCCCGCCGCCCGCAGGGACATTGTCAGGCCTTCCGCAGCCAGAAGGTGAGGCCAAGGCCCGGGTCGGTGATCGGCGCACCCCAGGACGGTTCGCCGGCCGCGTACTCGATGGCGAGCACTTCGTCGGCCACCAGATCGCGGTGCTCCTCCAGCGCGGCGGCGGTGTCGTCGTCGGTGGCCGCGTACCGCAGCGCGATCCGGTCGGACACCTCCAAGCCGCTCGCCTTGCGGGCCTCCTGGATCAACCGGACCGCGTCCCGGGCGAGGCCGGCCCGGCGCAGCTGGGGCGTCAGCTGGAGGTCGAGCGCCACCGTGGCACCGGCCTCGGCCGCGACCGCCCAGCCCTGCCGCGGCGTCTCGGTGATCACCACCTCGTCGGAGGTCAGCTCGACCGGTGCGCCGTCGACGGTGACCGTCGCCGTACCCATGGCCAGGTCCCGCTTCAGCGTGGCCGCGTCCGCCGCGGCGATGGCCCGGGCCACATCCTGCACCGCCTTCCCGAACCGCTTGCCCAGCGGACGGAAGTTCGCCTTGGCGGTGGTGTCCACGAGAGACTCCCCGGCCGCACCCACCCCGAGCACCACGCCGACGTTGAGCTCCGCCGCGATCTCCGCGAGCAGCTCGGGGCCGAGCTCGGCGAAACCCTGGGCCGAGGCGAGCGCCCGGGCCAGCGGCTGCCGCGTCTTCATGCCCGAGTCCGCGCGGGCCGCACGGCCCAGCTCCACCAACCGCCGGGCCAGCACCATCTCCGCGGCCAGCTTCCCGTCGACCAAGGTCTCGTCGGGGATTGGGTACGCGGCCAGATGCACCGACGGCGCGGCGGTCGGCGTCACCGGGACGACCAGGTCCTGCCACACCCGCTCGGTGATGAACGGCGTGATCGGCGCGAGCAGCAGCGTCACCGTCACCAGCGCCTCGTGCAGGGTGGCGAGCGCGGCAGGATCACCACGCCAGAACCGGCGGCGGCTGCGGCGCACGTACCAGTTGGAGAGGTCGTCGACGAACGCGGCGAGCAGCTTGCCGGCCTCGTGCGTGTCGAACGCGGCCATCGCCCGGTCCACCGCGCCCACCAGGGTGTGCAGCTCGGACAGCACCCAGCGGTCGAGCACCGGACGGTGGGCCGGCGCCGGGTCCGAAGCCGAAGGGGACCAGCCTGCGGTACGCCCGTACAGAGCCTGGAAGGCGGCCGTGTTCCAGTAGGTCAGCAGCGTCTTGCGAACGACCTCCTGCAGGGTGGTCTGCCCGACCCGCCGCGACGACCACGGCGAGCCCACCGCGGCCATGAACCAGCGCACCGCGTCCGCACCGTGCCGTTCCATCAGCGGGATCGGCTCCACGATGTTGCCCAGGTGCTTCGACATCTTGCGGCCGTCCTCGGCCACGATGTGCCCGAGACAGACCACGTTCTCGTACGCGGACCGGTCGAAGACCAGCGTGCCCACCGCCATGAGCGTGTAGAACCAACCCCGCGTCTGGTCGATGGCCTCGGCGATGAACTGCGCCGGATAACTGAGCTCTTCCGTCCGGTACGGGTACCCGACCTGCGCGAACGGCATCGCACCGGAGTCGTACCAGGCGTCGATGACATCCGGCACGCGCGTGGCGGTGGCGCCGCACTCACAGGCGAACGTGACCTCGTCGATGAACGGCCGGTGCGGATCCAGGTGCGCCAGGTCGCGCCCGGCCTTCGCGCCAAGCTCGGCCAGCGAGCCCACGCAGGTCAGATGGCCGTCGGGGCAGCGCCAGATGGGCAGCGGCGTACCCCAGTAACGAGATCGGGAAAGCGCCCAGTCCACGTTGTTGGTCAGCCAGTCGCCGAACCGTCCGTACTTGATCGTCTCGGGCTGCCAGTTGGTGCGCTCGTTCTCCTGCAGCAGCCGGTCGCGGATCGCCGTCGTGCGGACGTACCAGGAGGGCTGCGCGTAGTAGATGAGCGGCGTGTGGCAGCGCCAGCAGTGGGGGTAGCTGTGCTCGTACCGTTGTTCCCTGAAGAGCAGCCCCCGCGCCTGCAGATCGGTGACCAGCGGCGCGTCGGCGGCCTTGAAGAACATCCCCCCGACCAGCGGAACCTCAGGCAGGAAGGTGCCGTCCGGGCGCACCGGATTGACCATCGGCAGACCGTAGGCCCGGCAGGTCGCAAGGTCGTCGGCACCGAACGCGGGCGCCTGATGCACGAGCCCCGTCCCGCTCTCGGTCGTGACGTACTCCGCAAGGACGACGAT
Organism: Actinoplanes sp. NPDC051475; assembly: GCF_040689425.1. NCBI lineage: Bacteria > Bacillati > Actinomycetota > Actinomycetes > Micromonosporales > Micromonosporaceae > Actinoplanes > Actinoplanes sp. NPDC051475. Next base: position 68,941 of record NZ_JBFAZZ010000023.1, on the reverse strand, counting down.
CTGCGCGCCCGGCACGTCGACAAGATCGAAAGGAGGCCGGTACGCCCACCGCTCCAGCTCCTTGCCGGAGAAACTCTCCCCGGTCACAGCCCAGCCATCGAGCACCCGCCCCACCAGCGCCTCGGCAACCACCAGCCGCTCAGCGCCGTCGGTCGCCACCACATACGTGACCTCGGGATGCACTGCGACCGCGGTGTTGGAGACCAGCGTCCACGGAGTGGTCGTCCACACCAGCAGCGACGCCGTCCCCGCCAGCGGCCCGCCGGTGAGCGGGAAACGCACGAAGACCGAGGGGTCGACATCGGTCTCGTACCCCTGCGCGAGTTCATGATCGGACAACGCGGTCTGGTCCCGCGGGCACCAGGGCGCCACCCGGAAGTCCTCGACCAGCAGACCCTTGTCGAAGATCCGCTGCAACGACCACCAGACCGACTCGATGTACGCGGGATCCATGGTCCGATAGGCGTCGTCCATGTCGACCCAGTAGCCCATCCGCTCAGTCAGCGCGGCGAACGCGTCGGTGTGCCGGGTGACGGACTCCCGGCACTTGGCGTTGAACTCGGCGATCCCGTACGCCTCGATGTCCTGCTTGCCGGTGAAGCCGAGCTCCTTCTCCACGGCCAGCTCGACGGGCAGGCCATGGCAGTCCCACCCGGCCCGGCGCGCGACATGGAAGCCCTTCATCGTCTTGTACCGGGGGAAGAGATCCTTGAAGACCCGGCTCTCGATGTGGTGGGTGCCCGGCATACCGTTCGCGGTCGGCGGCCCCTCATAAAAGATCCACTCGGGGCGCCCGGCGGTCTGCTCCAGGCTGCGAGCGAAGACACTGTTGGCGTGCCAGAAGTGCAGCACCTCGTGGTCGAGGGCGGCCAGGTCTACCTGTGCGGGTACGGGCCGGTACATCGTCACGCTCCTCCGTCGGGGTCACAACCGATTCGTCGGGGTTCGCACCCGGCTCGTCGGGCTCACACCCGGCTCGTCGGAGTCGCACCCGGCTCCTCGGGCTCACACCCGGCTCGTCGGAGTCGCACCCGGCTCCTCGGGCTCACACCCGGCTCGTCGGAGTCGCACCCGGCTTGTCGGGCTTGCCGGCGGAGGGACGAGGCCGTGGCCCCGCGGTACCACCCTCCTTGACCACGGCGGCGCGTGATCCACTCCATTCGGGGTCGTCCGGCTCGGAGGGTGATCTTCGCGCCGGGCACGCCTCCGGGCTTCCACCGTCCCCGGTCGCTCTCAGGCTGCGTACGGCGTTACTCGTCCTCGTCAACGCCTCGCGGAAACCGAATGCTAGCGCAGGCGGGGGCGGTGCCCGAGCGGTTTATGATGCCCGGCCGCGGTGGTGCGCTGTCCCGTGCCGAGCGCGGTGGCGCGCGGGACGCGGTGGTGCGCGGTGTGGTGCGCGGTGTGTGGTGCGCCGGCGGGGCGCTCCGAAGGGCGACGAGTCCCCTTACGCGTTGGGTCGCCTTTATTCGAGGCGCGACGGTCCCCTTACCCGTCGGTCGCCCTATTCGAAGCGCGACGGGTCGCCGGCACCGACCCGAAGGATCTCCGGAGTCCCCTCGGAAAGGTCGATAACGGTGGTCGGCACGGTGCCGCACTCCCCGGAGTCGATGACCGCGTCGACGACGTGATCCAGCCGCTCCTTGATCTCCCATCCCTGGGTGAGTGGCTCCTCCTCGTCGGGAAGCAGCAGGGTGCTCGACAACAGCGGCTCCCCGAGCTCCGCCAAGATCGCCTGCGTCACGGTGTTCTCGGGAATCCGAACCCCGACGGTCTTCTTCTTCGGATGCAACAACCGGCGCGGCACCTCGCGGGTCGCAGGCAGGATGAAGGTGTAACTGCCCGGTGTCGCCGCTTTGACCGTACGGAAGACAGCATTGTTGATCTGCACGAACTGACCGAGCTGGGCGAAGTCCCGGCACACCAGTGTGAAGTGGTGACCGCTGCCCAGATGCCGGATGTCCCGGATCCGATCGATGCCGGAGGCGTTGCCGATACGGCAGCCGAGCGCATAGCAGGAGTCGGTCGGGTACGCGATCAGCCCATCGTCGCGCAGAATCCCGCCGATCTGCGCAATGGCCCGAGGCTGCGGGTTGTCCGGGTGCACGTCGAAGTACTTGGCCATCCGGAAAGCCTAGAGCGCCACCCCGAAGTCGTCGATCAACGACAGGAGTACGGCGGACCCCTCGGCTGTGCTCCTCGGGGGCTCCTCGATGGGGACCTTCGGTCGGCTCGTCGGCGGGGCTCGTCGGCAGGGCTCTCCTGGGGACCCTCCTCGGCCGGCTCCTCAGGGGCTCCTCGGCGGGGCTCCTCGGCGCGACCATCGACCCTTCCGGCGGGACCCCCTACACCCACCTCGAGGTGCGGGAAATGGCCGGCTCTCAGCGCTACTCTGCGCCCATGGCTTCCGAGCACCACGGGCACACGCATCGCCTCGACTGGGTCGACCCGACGATCCGCGAATGGGACTGCACCGTCGTATGGTCCGATCCCGCCGACCCGGACGCCGGCGTAGTCCTCGACCGGTCAGCGTTCTATCCGGGCGGTGGCGGCCAGCCCCCGGACCACGGCGTCCTCCTCTGGGCCGGCGTCCAGACCCGCATCGTCGACACCCGCAAGGGCGACGACCTGTACCTGATCCCGGCCCCCGGCGACCCGATCCCGCCAGCAGGCACCAGCGTTCGTGGTGCGATCGATGACGAACGCCGCAGCACGCTCATGCGTACGCACTCCGGGCTGCACATCCTCTGTGGCACGGTGTTCCGCGACTTCGGCGCTCTCGTCACCGGCGGCAACATGCAGCCGGGCGAGGCCCGCATGGACTTCAACCTGCCCGAGGTGCCCCAGGGCTTCAAACAAGCCCTCGAGGACGCCGTGAACGCCGAGATCGCCGCCGACCGCAAGATCGTCGCACGCGTCCTGCCGCGCGAGGAGGCCCTTCGAATCCCGGACTTGGTCCGCACCCAGGACGCGCTTCCTCCGTTGGAGAATCCGGAGATCCGGGTCGTGGACATCGTCGGCCTCGACGTCCAGGCCGACGGCGGTACGCACGTCGCATCGACGGCCCAGGTCGGGCGCGTGCAGGTGGTCAAGGTCGAGAGCAAGGGCCGCCAGAACCGGCGCGTACGCATCCGGCTGGTCTGAGCACCACCGCCTCGCGGTCGACGTTCTTGCGCGTTCTGCCCGCTGGTGTGCTGCCATCGCTACCAACTCGTCAGGAGCAGGTGGTTGATGATTAGCGCTGTCGCCGCCTGGATGGCGAGCCAAGAACGTCGGCCTTGCGCGGGCAGCAAGGCTGCGCCGGCGGTGAACCACACTGCGAATGGAAGCCAGATCCGCTCCGTTTCCGCCTTGCTGAGTCCTGAAATGTCGGCGAGCAGGATGGCCGAGGCGGCCGCCAAAGGCAGAAGCCATGTCGCAACTGGTGGATGGCGCGTTCGTGCGGATCGCGCCTTAGAGAGAGTTGCCGATGCTGGCTGTGGACCTGGCCGCTGACTTAGCGGAATAGTCGCCGTCTGCTTTGGTCCCCCCCGTCGCACCTGCGCCTGCTGCATCTGCGCCCCACCCAACTGCGACCGCTGCAACCACGCCTGTCGGATTTTCACCCGCCGGGCGGCCGCCGTTCGCGGCGCCCGACCAGGCACCGCCAGCCGCAACCCCCGTTGCACCACCACATGACGCACCGCCCGCCACCGCGTGACTATCTCTGGTACCCCGCGGCGGAGAACGGCCGCCAGGGCAGGGCCGCCGCTCCCTACAAGAGCAGCCAAATTCGCCCAGACCCAATAGCCGTACGGCCGCACACTGGCCAGCCCCTGGTAGTACCGCTCAACGACCAGGTGGTACCCATCAAGCCACCAAAATCCCGAAGCAGTGAACGCTGCTACGACAACCGCCCCGCTGAGCGCAGCAACGCCCATGGACCACCAAGCGCGTCGCTGAACCAGCACGACGAGAACGATCGGGGCCAACAGCACCAACCCGTAGGAGAGGTAGACCGCGAACGCAAGAAGTCCACCTCCGACCACAGCCCATCTCCGCTGCCCCTTCGCGAGCAGCATGATCCCGACGGCCGCAACTCCCGCGAACAGCCCGTCCGCGGAGGCGCCGATCCAAATAGCACCGGGAAAGAGAACGGCGAACGGAACTGCCACCCGCCCAGCATCGGCGTCACCCATCAGGCGCAACGTCTCCGGGACGGCGATCGCCGCCAAGGCCCCGACCAACACGCACACCAGAGCGGCCCATCCCCCGCCACCCAGTCCTATCCGGTCCAGCCAGACGAATATCAGTAACGCCCCCGGTGGATGGCCGGCTACGTGGGTCGTCCAAGAGTCCGGCTGGAAATCGAGAATGCGCCCCGCGAAAGTCCGAATTGCCAATGCCACATCAGTAACCCCGGGCACCTCATGGAGATACTCGGGCGTCGTGGTAAGCCGCGTAGCCAGGCCGGTCTTCCAGCCGTCCACCAACGCGAGGCCCAACGTCCAGGTGACTGCCGCGAGGTAACCAGCAGGCAGAAGCGAACGCCACGACATCCGCGCGGCGAACAGGGGGCCCTTCCAAATCACCAGTGCAGCGACAGCAACCGCTAGCGGCGTTCCTGGCCCGACATGTGGAAGCCAATGCGCGTAGAAGGGCGCGGCGCTGGCCTGCACGGGCCGACCGGCGAGATAGAGCAGGCCGCCGACTACAGCAGCCATGACAACTAGCAACAGAGCGGAGGCTCCGGCAACGGCGTCTTTGCGGCACAACCGCCAGCCGCCCTCAAGCACCAGCGATCCGCTTAGCCCGTACCAGCGACCACCTGCGGACCCGGTCTCCGGCACACGGCTTTGCAGCCGCTCAGCCTGGAGCCGAGTCTGAGGCTGCGACTCCAACGCGAGCTGTGACATGAGAGCCGGCCCCGGCGGCCGCTCATGCTGGGGCAGCGTTTCAAGCAGCGGCTTCAGCGCGAGATCCGGCGCGAGATCCGGCTCCGGCTTGATGTTCATCGACGTAGTGCGGCGCGCACGAAATCGGCCATGCCTGCTGCTAAGTCGACCTGAGCATGAAACCCCAGCTCTTGAGCCGCCCTTCGCGGCGATGCAACAACATGCCGAACATCCCCGAGCCGGAACTCGCCCGTCACGACCGGTGGCGGCCCATCCATCGCATCCGACAGCGCCGTTGCCATGTCGCCGACCGTTGCGGGCCGGCCGGAAGCGATGTTGTAGGCGACCATGCCCTCGACGTCCGCCTTCACGGCCGCGACATTCGCCCGCGCCACATCTGCGACATGCACGAAGTCCCGTCGTTGACGACCATCTTCGAAGACACGCGGCGCGTGCCCTCCCTCCAATGCCGACCGAAAGATCGCTGCCACGCCGCTGTACGGCGTATCTCGCGGCATTCCCGGCCCATACACGTTGTGGTAGCGAAGCGCGACCACAGATCCGCCTGCCTGCCGCGCCCAAGCCGCCGCAAGGTGCTCCTGAGCGAGCTTGGTCGCGGCATAAACGCTGCGCGGCTCAAGCGGCGCATCCTCCCCGACCAGCGACGACACGAGACCCGCACCACAAAGCTCACATGTGGGCTCGAAGTTGCCGGCAACGAGGTCAGACCGACGGCGCGGAGCTGGTCGCTGGGCCCCATGCTCAGGACATTTGTAGGCACCTTCCCCGTAGACGACCATGGAGCTGGCCAGCACGAGGCGACCAACACCGGCTCGAGCCATCTCCGCCAACAGGACTGCGGTGCCCAGGTCGTTATTGCCGACGTACTCCGGAAGGTCGTCGAGGTCCAAACCCATTCCGACCATCGCTGCTTGATGCACGACCACGTCCACTCCGCTTAGTGCACGAGCGACGGCTTCCCGGTCACGCACATCCGACACCATGACCGGCGAATTCGCGACAACCCGCGGAATCGGGCTTCTATGTGCAGCCGGATGCCCGCTGTCCATGACAGACACGGAATATCCCGCAGCCACGAGGGCAGTTGTCACATGGGTTCCGATGAAACCGGCGCCGCCGGTTACGAGCACGTGGGTCACGACGTCGACCGTATGTCGGCCGATGGTTGATCGGGAAGCATTTCGTCGGACCGTCAGAGGTTCGTAAGAAGTGCAGATTCGTCAGTAGTTTGTAAGGGTTATCCAGCCCATCCCTCGATAACTTGCCGTGTATGACCGATGTCGTGTTGCCCTGCCTGAACGAGGCCCCCGCCCTCCCGTGGTTGCTTGCGCGGCTGCCGGTCGGCTTCCGCGCGATCGTGGTCGACAACGGCTCCACCGACGGGTCGGCCGACATCGCTCGTGCACACGGCGCTCGGGTCGTGTCTGTGCCACAGCCCGGTTACGGCGCCGCGGTGCACGCTGGGCTGATTGCTGCCGATCCGGCCGACGACGTGGTGTGCGTGATGGACGCCGACGGCTCCTTCGACCCCTGCGAGCTGACGCGATTTGCGGATCTTGTCCGCGAGGACGTCGCTGACCTCGTAGTGGGCCGGCGTCGACCGACGACTTGGAACTCATGGCCGGCGCATGCGCGCGCCGGGAACGCGATACTCGCCCGCAGCGTGCGCCGGACGACCGGCCTGTCCGTCCACGACATCGGCCCCATCCGTGCCGCCCGGCGCGCCGACCTGCTGGGCCTCGGCCTGCGCGACCGCCGATTCGGATATCCCTTGGAGCTGCTTGTGGCAGCCGGACGGGCGGGATGGCGAGTCACTGAGCTCGACGTGGCTTACCTTCCGCGGACCGTGGGGACGAAGTCGAAGGTCACCGGCAGCTTTCGAGGCACGGCACGGGCCATCCGCGACATGCGGGCGGTGTTGACCCAATGACCCAGTTTCTGGTTCTCGCCAAGACTCCCGTGCCGGGACGCGTCAAGACTCGGCTCTGCCCTCCTTGGACTTTCGAGCAGGCCGCTGACGTAGCCGCTGCCGCCGTTTCTGACACGATCGCCACGGTGTCGAGTGCGCCCGCGACTCGTCGGACGCTGGTGGTTGATGGCGACCTCCCTGCCCCAGCCGGTTGGAAGAGGCTGCCTCAGCGCGGCAGTTCACTGGAGGATCGCCTGGCCAACGCATTCGCCGACACAGCGGGTCCACCCACCGTGCTGGTCGGCATGGACACACCGCAGCTGACCACGGAGCTATTGGCCCGAGCGGCCGATCTGACTGCCGCAGACGCCACGCTGGGCCTCGCCGAGGACGGGGGCTGGTGGGCGCTGGGGCTCCGCAAAGCGGGCGACGCCTCGGTGCTGCGTTCTATTGCGACCTCCACCCCTCAGACGGGTAAGCAGACCCTTGTCGCCCTACGAGACCGTGGGCTTCGGGTGGCCCTCCTTCCGGTGCTACGCGACGTCGACACGGCTCCCGATGCTCGCGCCGTCGCCCAGATGTGCTCGGTCCGCGGCCGGTTCAGAAGCACCGTCGAGGGGATGACGGCATGAGTGCCGAGGTCTTGAGCCACTATGACGACGCGCTACGAGCGGCAGAGGAGCACCGCGGGGCTGAGCTGATTCTCCGAAACGCTTTCGGTGCGGAACGGATGATCGACGCGGCGGACTGGTACACCGACCACCTGCCGGGCGACGCGGGTCTGCTCGCCCGCTGTTCCGGCCCGACGCTTGACGTCGGGTGTGGCCCCGGCCGCTTGACCGTCGCTCTCAATCGCCTCGGCGGTCCGGCCCTGGGGGTGGACATCAGCAGTACGGCGGTGCGCATAGCTCGCCGGCGCGGTGCGGTCGTACTCCGCCGCGATGTCTTCCATCCCTTGCCTGGCCACGGGAGGTGGCAGGACGTTCTGCTCGCCGACGGGAACGTGGGTATCGGAGGTGATCCCTGCGCGCTTTTGCAGCGATGCCATGACCTGGTGGATACGACCGGTCGAGTGCACGTCGAGCTTTCGCCTCCGGGCGTACGGAGCTGGGCGGGGCGGGCAACCGTACGCGGCCCCAACGATCGCCCGGCCGCGTCCTTCCGCTGGGCAGAAGTGGCCGCGGATGACCTTGTGACCTTCGCCGGGCCGGCGGCGCTACGTCCAGTGGACACGTGGCGGGAGGCAGGACGATGGTTCGTGTCCTTGGCAAAGAACTGAGGCTTCCTGACCTGGCGCGCCCCCAGGCCTTCGACTCGCAACTCCGCTCGACGCGTCTGACGAGTCAACTCGGTGGTGCTCTCGGCGTCGCGTTCATGACCTGCTTTCTCACCGGACTGGTCAGCCACCTCATTCAGCATCCACCCGCGTGGTTTTCCTGGCCCTCGCGCCCCGTCGGGCTCTACCGATTCACGCAGGGACTCCATGTGGCGACGGGACTCGCTTGCACGCCACTGCTCGGCGCGAAGCTGTGGTCGGTCTACCCACGGCTCTTCGAGCGGCCTCCCTTGCGGTCCGTTGGGCACGCCATCGAACGCGCGAGCATCGCGGCGTTGGTGGCCGGCGCTCTGTTCCAGGTCGTGGGCGGCGTCATCAACATTTCTCGCTGGTACGGCGCACTGCCCTACTTCTTCACCGTCGGTCACTACTGGGTGGCGTGGCTGACGATCGGTGCACTGCTCACCCACATCGGCGTGAAGCTAGGGATTGCCCGCGGTTCCCTCGTCCGCTCGGACGTCATTGATCACAAAGCGGGCCTCAGCCGTCGTGGGCTGCTCACCACGGTCGCAGCCGCGGCCGGCGTGATCACGGTGGCCACGGTCGGACAAACCTTCAGCCCCTTGGCTCGCGTTTCCCTGCTTGCTCCCCGGCGAGCGACCACCGGTCCGCAGGGTCTTCCGGTTAACAAGACGGCCGCCGGTGCCGCTGTCGGCGCACAGGCTCTCGATCCGTCATATCGGTTGGTGGTGGCCGGCCCCAGACGCGAGATCAGTCTTTCCCTCGCCGGCCTTGCGGCTCTGGGGCAACACACCGTGATCTTGCCCATCGCCTGCGTCGAAGGTTGGAGTGCCTCCGGCACTTGGAGCGGCGTACGTCTCCGAGATCTGGCCGCACTCGTCGGAGCCGATCCGGATGGCGCATCTGCAGAGGTCGAGTCGCTCGAGCGCGCGGGCCGCTACCGGGCGTCCACCGTGCCGCCGTCGCATCTCAGGGATGGCCTGACACTGATAGCTCTCAAGCTCAACGGCGCTGCGCTGCACCTCGACCACGGCTATCCCGCTCGACTCATTGCCCCGAATCGACCTGGCGTGCTCCAGACCAAGTGGATCGGGCGAATCACCATCCGCAATACGGGCGAGGCGTCATGAACAGAGGCATGGGTACAGCACGGGGCCTATTGATCGCGGCGGGCGCGCTTGCCATGGTGTACGCGCTCTTCGGAGCACTCACCGATTCTGATCTCAAGATCGGTGGCGTTCTCCTGTTTCTCGGCATTGCGCTGGTCCTGCACGACGGGGTCTTGATGCCGCTGGTCATCGGGGTTGGTGCGCTGCTGACCCGTGCGCCCCCCTTGATCCGGGCGGCAATGGTCGTGAGCCTCGTCGTCACGCTGGTCGCTCTGCCGTTCGTTCTCGGCTACGGGCGAAGTCCGGACAATCCATCGGTACTGCCGTTGCCGTACGGGAAAGGACTCGCGATCATTTTGGTCGCGATTTGGACGACCACTCTCGTACTCCTGGCCATCCGGCGACTCGGCGCCCGCCGCCGAGAGCTGTGGCGGCGACGCGATCGTCAGAAGATCGTAAGAATGCGGACGACCCCTCAGAGCCCTTCCGATGGGTAGCGTCATTGCCGTGACCCATGACGTACTCGTCGTCGACGACGATCCGACCGTCAGCGATGTCGTCCGCCGCTACCTGGAACAGGACGGCTGCCGGGTCCGGCTCGTCCACGACGGGGAGGCTGCCCTCAAAGCCGCGTCGGCCGACATGCCGGACCTCGTCGTCCTCGACCTGATGATGCCCGGTATCGACGGGATCGAGGTGTGCCGCCGCTTACGCCGGACCGCACCTAATCTGCCCGTGGTCATGCTGACGGCGCTGGGTGAGGAGCCCGATCGCGTGCTCGGCCTGGAGGTCGGTGCTGATGACTACGTCACCAAGCCGTTCTCACCGCGCGAGCTGACTCTCCGGATCCGCTCGATCCTTCGTCGCGCCGGCCATCCGGACAAACACCAGCCCCTGCTCGCCGATGGTGACCTGGTCATCGACACCTCCCGGCGGTCGGTGACCATGGCCGGCGCGCCTGTCAAGCTGACGAAGGGCGAGTTCGACCTGCTCGTCTTCCTGCTGAACCATGCCGGCCGGACCTGGACCCACCAGCAACTCCTCGAAAGGGTCTGGGGCTGGTCGGTGGGTGAGACAGGCACAGTCACCACCGCCATGGCTCGTCTGCGCTCCAAGATCCAGCCAGAGGCCGATTCGCCGAAGCGGATCATCACTTCGTACGGCGCGGGTTACCGATTCGAGCGAGTGGGCAACGACCATGCGTGATCTAGTGCTGATCGGTGTGTACGCGCTGGCCGCTGGCGCCGCGGTAGGGCTCATCGGCGAGGTGTCACTGCGGATCCTGCGCAACCGATCGATCATCATGCACATCTGCGTCATGCTGACGATCACGGTCGCCTCCGTAGTCGCCGGTGTCGCGGCGGTCGCGCGCGCCATGTTCTTGTCGGCACACGACCTGCAGGTCGTGCTGATCACCGTGTTCGCCTCCGCAACCGTGAGCCTCGCGGTCGGCACCACGTTCGGCCGGCGCCTCGCCGCTGCCTCCGTATGGTCCGTGCAGGCCCGCGAGCGGGAGCGACAGGTGGAGGCGAGCCGCCGGGAACTCGTCGCATGGGTCTCCCACGACCTTCGCACGCCTCTCGCGGGGCTGCGGGCAATGGCCGAGGCCCTCGAAGACAACGTCGTCAGTGATCCGGCGACTGTCGCCGACTATCACCGCCGCATCCGCATCGAGACGGAACGCATGAGTCACCTCGTGGACGACCTCTTCGAGCTGTCCCGTATCAACGCCGGCACTCTGCATCTCGCCTTTGCCAGCGTGCCTCTCGGCGACGTGGTGTCGGACGCCATCGCGACCACTGCCCCACTCGCGGCGCGCCGGGGCGTCCGCATGATCGCCCGTGATGGGGACTGGCCGGTCATCACGGCCGGCGAGCCGGAGCTCACCCGGGTGATCGCCAATCTCCTCGTCAACAGCGTGCGATACACGCCGCCGCACGGATTTGTACAGGTCGATGCTGGGACCGAACAGGGAGAGGTATGGCTGGCGGTCTCCGATAACTGCGGCGGCATACCAGAAGCAGACCTTCCCCGGGTTTTCGACGTGGCATTCCGAGGCGAGAGCGCCCGGACTCCGCAGCCGCAGGAGGACACATTCGGCGGCGGGCTCGGCCTGGCCATCGTCCGCGGCCTGGTGGAGGCGCATGGCGGGAGGGTGCATGTAGACAACACCGCGGTCGGGTGCCGGTTCGAGGTGCGCCTGCCCGTGTCGCCCCCACAGACGTCCGGGCAAGATCCATCGAGGCCGGCCGCCGTAGGCCCGGGCGATCCGAGGCGGTTCGCGTCACACCGCGCCAAGGGACGCGATGCAGCAACCCCTCACGGGAATGCGGAAGCCCCACGCAGGTCGGCCGCGACCACCTGAGCTTTGGCCGCCTTCCCACTCAGCCTGGCGGACACCACTAACGTTGCCTCCCGGGAGTCCATCGCCTGCTGAGCCCGGTAGCGGCCAAGGGCACGACGCGCTGGTTCGGCCCAAGCCAGGAGGGCGGATCTCCGCCCTATCGGCAGCCCTGGTGCCAGATCCCGCCGTGGCCGGGCACCGCCGCCGGGCACCGCCGCCGGGCACCGCGACCGGGCACCGCGACCGGGCACCGCGGCCGGACACCGCGGCCCGGCTTCGTCGTCGTGGTAGTCGCCGTCTCCGCCTCGCCTGTCTATCGCCCCCGCCCACAGTTGACTGCACAGGCTCAGCACGACGAACTCTCGCACGCGTGACCGCATAGGCTCAGAATGACGAACTCGTACACGCGGAAGCCAACCCCCCGGCCGCCGAGCTCGCATCCCATGGGTGACCATTGCGCTTCACCGCCGAGATCGGGGCATGACGCTCGCGGCCGGAAGCCCGCATCCTGCCTCCGCCTGCAGATGCCCCACGAACGCGGGCCATCACCCAGCAGCAGCAATTGTGTCCGGAGCGTGAAATTGCGGGTAGCCTTGCGGGCCGGTGGACCGAGACCGGGGGGATCGGGTGAGTCGGCTCCGCAGGCGCTGCGAACGACACCTCGACGGGGTGCCCATCCCCCAACCCTTCGACCTCGATGCATTCTGCGCCACAGTGGCCACCCACCGAGGACGCCCGCTCACGCTTCAGCCGCTGCTCGGTCTAGCCTCCGGCGCCCCCTGTGGACTGTGGATATCCGTGCCCGCCGCCGACTACGTGTTCTACGATCCGGACACCTCCCGGCTGCATGCCGAACACATCGTCCTGCACGAACTCGGCCACATGTTGAGCGGTCACACGACCGAGCTCGATCTGGGCAATGCCGCGGTTGCTCGGCTCGTACCAGACCTCAATCCCCGTACCGTTGAGAAGATTTTGGGTCGAGTCAGTTACACGACTGCCCAGGAGCGGGAGGCGGAGATGCTCGCCTCGCTGATCCGCGCGCGGGCCGCACAGGACCGGAGGGCCGATCTGCCCGGCGGCACGCTGGGTCGTGTCGCCGAAGTGCTGAAGTTCCGTCCTTGAACGGCGTACTCACCGGCGCCCTGCTGACACTGTTGTGGGCCACGGTGCTGGTCCGGTTTCCTACCCTGTGGCGCGATGCCCAGCAGCGCGCCATCTGGGCGACCCTCTGCACGCTCGCGCTGGCCAAGACGATCGCAACCCCTGGAGTGAACGCCCAGCTCCGCGATGTCGCCACTCAACCCCAGGTCATCCCCCACCTGATCGGCGTGGCGACCGCATTCTTCCTGCTGCGCTTCATCTCGCTCATCACCGACTACTACTCGTCACGACCGCGGGCGGCTCGCTACCAGCTGCTGCTCGCCGTTGTCGTCGCGGCGGTGCTGCTCACACTGATCATGATCACCCCGGGAGGCATCAAGACCAAGGGCACAGATCTCATGAGTACGGCCACAGCCCCGTCAGCAGCGGCGTACTGGGTGACGTTGAACGGCTACCTGGGTACGGTGCTCGCCATCGCGGGCGTGCTGTTCTGGCGGGTCAGCCGTTCGGCGTCCGCCGGTCTCCTCCGCAATGGGCTGCGAGTCATCACCGTGGGCACGCTGATCATGGCGGTGTACGCGACGCTCAAGACAGCCCTGATCGTCGTGCACGCCTTCGGTGTCACCATCGACGTCGAGCCGATCGAGCCGACCGCCAACGGGCTCCGCACGACAGGGACGATCCTGGCCGTGATCGGCGCCGCGGTCCCCGCGACAGGCAAGATTCGCTCGATCGTACGGTCGTATCGATCCCTGTGGGCGCTCCGTCCACTATGGCGGGTGATCCGCCGCACGTTCCCCGAGATCATCCTCTTCTCCCGGCGACGCGCCCTGGTGGAGTTGGCCGGATTGGACGACGTGCACCTGCGGCTCTACCGCCGGGTGATCGAGATCCGCGACGGCATGCTGGCGCTCCGCGACTACCTCCCGGCCGACGCGCTGGACGACGCCCGCACCTTCCTCGCCAACCCCGTCATAACACCGGAGTCAGCTGCTTCCGGCGCGGACGCAGCGCTTATCAAGGACGATGGCAACCCGACCACAGCACCGAAGTCAGCCCACTTCGTCGCGGCGCTGGTTCAGGCCTGCGGCGACCCCAGCACAGCATCGAAGTCAGCCGCTTCCGATGCGGCGCTGATCGAGGCATGCGGCATCGCCCTGGCGTTGCAACGGCATCGGGCCGGCGCCCCCGCCGCGACGAGCGGCCGGTGGTCCGACATGAGCACGTCTCCTGGAAGCGGCTCGGAGCCGTCCGATGAGCGAGCGTTGACCGACGAGGTTTCCTGGCTCAGTGCGGTCAGCGCCGCCTTCCGTCGCAAGGAGCCGCGCCGGTTCGCCGGTCACGCATGCGCGTCCGCGCGAGGCGACCCTTCGGACCACATCGCCGGTCAGTGACCGTCCTTGGCGCGGTCGCGTTCCAGCTCCCACACCTTCCGCACCAGCTCCCCTATCGTGTCGCGGCTGCTCGGCGACACGTCCGCCGCCCGCAGAGCGATCTCAGTGACCTGTGCGTCCTTCAGAGTCCGCAGCAGCTGCAGCTGGCCGTCGATCTTCCGGGCCTCGTCGTCGTCCAGAAAGTAAGCGACCGGAACCCCGAAAAACCCCGCCAGGCCCTTCAAGTGCTGAACCGTCGGGTTGTCGCGGCGGCCGGTCCGGAGCTGCCAGATGTACGTGTGGGAAATCTGAATCCCCTGCTCGGCACGGATCGCCTCGGCGACGGCCATATAGCTGATCTCGCCCTGGCCGGCGGCGCGGACCTGGGTGAACAGCCGGTCCAGCTTCTCGGCGATGGAGAACTCACGGGGCATGCCGTCCCCCTCCTCGCCGGATCCGGCGGCTCTTCCTCGGCCCGCACGGGGACATCGGTTGCCCTCGTGCGTGCTGTGCGCTGATACGAACCTTCGCGGCATCCGGAACGCAATCCGCGAGCACTGCGTCGCCGTTGGGACGAAGGAGCCACCCGACGAACCAGCCGCTGGAACGAAACAGCCGCTGGAACGATGAAGCCGCCCGGACGAAACTGCCGCCCGGACGAACGAGGCACTGGGCGAACGAGGTGCCGGGCAAACGCGGTGCTGGACGAACAATCACGCGAACGAAGGGATCGTACCGACCAGGCCGGCCGCCACATTGATGCCCATGAGCAACCATTGGCTGCACATCCCCCGATGCTGGGCACCACCGACGACCATAAACTCACGTTGATGACACTGAGGCTGAGCGTAAACCATGGACGACGGTCACTCAAGCCGCCGGTAGGCTCGGCATCATGACGGCCATCGTGGAGAGTTCAGAGGTATCGACGCTGCTCGACGAGTTGACGCGGATGACCGGGCGCGAGGATCCGTACCCGCGTTATCGCCGGCTTCGGGAGATCTCACCGATCGTGCGCGCGGACGACGGTGCTCTCGTGATCACTCGGCATGTCGATTGTGTGGCGGTCACTCGCGATTCCCGGCTCGGTCATATGCCGCCGCACATGATCGATTTCGTGAGTCCGGGGTGGCAGGACCACCCCGCTCTGCGACAACTTTTCACGAGCCTTCTGGTCACCAACCCGCCGGACCACACCCGCCTGCGCCGCCTGGTCAGTTCGTCGTTCACGGCGCGGCGGGTGCAGGCGTTGCAGCCGCGCATCACCGAGATGGTCGGCGAACTGCTCGATGGCATGACCGGCGATGTGGATTTCGTCGAGGCGTTCGCCTTCCCGCTTCCGGTCAACGTCATCGGTGAGCTGCTGGGGATCCCGGAGCCGGACCGCGCCCAGTTCCAGGGGCTTGTCCGGGACTGGACGCGGGTTCTGGAGCTCGTCGACTCGGACGTGCTGAAGTCGGCCGACCCCGCCGCGGCGACGATCCGGGAGTATCTCGCCGGCCTCACCGCCGAGCGGCGCCGGAAGCCCGCCGACGACCTGATCAGCGCGCTGGTCGCCGCCGAGGACGACGGCGAGAAGCTCACCGAGGACGAGTTGCTCACGATGGCCGCTTTGCTCTTCGCCGCCGGCTTCGAGACCACGACGAACCTGCTGGCCAACAGCGTGGTCGCGCTGCTGCGCAACCCCGAGCAGCTCACCCTGTTGCGCACCGATCCGGGCCTCGCGCCGAGCGCGGTCGAGGAGCTTCTCCGGTACGACACCCCGGTGCAACTCATCAGCCGGGTGACATGGGACGACGTCGAGGTGGCGGGCGTACCCGTGTCGGGAGGTGAGCGCGTCGTGGCGTACCTGGGTGCCGGCAACCGCGACCCGGAACGGTTCCCGGAACCGGACCGGCTGGATCTCACCCGCGCCGACAACGCGCCCCTGTCGTTCGGCGGCGGCATCCACTACTGCCTGGGTGCGCCGCTGGCCCGCCTGGAGGCGCAGATCGCGCTTCCGGCGTTGGTCGACCGCTTCCCGAAGCTCGATTTCGCGGCGGCGCCGGAGCGCCGGGACAGCCTGGCGATCCGTGGCTACACGAGGCTGCCGATCAGCGTCGGCTGAGGGCGGGAATGGCCGCGGGTGAAGGCTCCGGGACCGGAAATAGGAGCGCCGCTGCGAATTCCACGGGGGAAGAACTCGCAACGGCGTCGTGGGAAAGAGTATCGACCGTGGCGGTTGTTGTCCATCCGTACCGGCGATCATGAGTGACCGGCCGAAACGGCATACTCACCCGCCGGTCAGCAGGGGTTGACTCGGCGGATCCGGTGCCGGGGTCGGCCACTGCGTCACCCCAGGCCAGCCGGTTGGCCGAGGCGATCGGTGCGGAAAGCCCCGGCCGGCGCGCAACCCGCCACGACGACAGCAGCAGCGACAAGCGCGGCCACCCCAACGACGACGGCCACAAGACAGGGGCCGCCCGACAAAGAGGGAAACGAAGAGGGGGACGAAAGCGGGACGCGGGCGAGACAGGCAGCGCCGGCACGAGGGCGGCGATGGCGGCAAGGCGACGCGGCGTTACTCGGTAACGCCGACGCTCGGGGCGTCCGCGCTCTCGGTGAGCATCTTCTTCCGCTTCTTCGCCGGCAACCGGTCGACGTACAGCAGCCCGTCCAGGTGGTCGGTTTCGTGTTGCAGGCAGCGCGCCAACAGGCCCGTACCGTCGATCCGGACCGCATTGCCGTGCATGTCGACGCCGACCACCGAGGCCGTCGCCGGGCGGCCCACGTCGGCGCGGACGCCCGGGACCGACAGGCAGCCTTCGCTATCGACTTCCAGGCCTCGGTCCTGGGGCGGGTCGAGGACCGGGTTCACCACGTGGGCGACGACGTGGTTGCCGGTGTCGTCGGGGCAGTCGACCACGAAGACCCGGGCATCGACGCCGATCTGGTTCGCCGCCAGGCCCACGCCGTCCGCCGCCGCCATGCTGGCGAACATGTCGGCGATCAGTTGCTGGAGGTCGTCGTCGAAGACCGTGACGTCGGCGCAGCGGCGGTGGAGTACGGGGTTGCCGTAGCGCGTGATCGGTCGTGGGGTTCCGGCACGGGTCTGCACGCCGTCAATAGTACGAAGGTCGTTCAGGCCGAACCTTGCACGAGGTACAGGACGCCGATGCCCGTGGCCAGCGCGCCGAGGAGCAGCCGCAGTCCTTTCTCCGGCAGGCGTGGTTGCAGGCGGGCGCCCAGGTAGCCGCCGATCAGCCCGCCGGCGCCGCACGAGAGGCCGACCAGCCAGTGCGGTGCGATGGCGCCGTCCGCGCCGAGCGCGAGGAGTGCGAAGGTGCCGGCGCCCACGATCGACGTCACGAAGGTCGATGCGAGGGCGGCCGGTCCGACGACCGCGACCGGCATGCCGCGGCCGACCAGGATCGGGCCGAGGAGGGAGCCGCCGCCGATGCCGTAGATCCCGCCCACGACGCCGACCGCCAGGGACAGCAGGGTCACGCTGCGGGGGCTCGGCCTTGTGCCGGTCGGCACCCCGCTTCTGACGGTACGGACACAGAGCCACACGCCCAGCGGCAGCAGGAACACCGCCACGATGAGCCGGAAGGCGCGCGGCCCCGGCACGGCGTACACGCGCAGGAGCGCGCCGACGACCACGCCGGGCACGGTGCCGCAGAGCATCAGCCGGGTGAGCGGGCCCGCGAGTGCGCCGCGGCGGCCGTACCGGAGCAGGGCTCCCGGGCCGGAGACGACGTTGAAGAGCAGGTTCGTCGGGGTCACGGCCGGATTGGGTACGGCCAGGACGCTCAGCTGTACGGGCAGCAGGAACACCGCCCCGGACACCCCGACGGGAGTTGTGAGCAGCGCGATGACCAACCCGGCCGCAAGACCGGCGACAACCTCAAGCACCGGTCGAGTCTCCCCCGAGCCGGGCCGGGCAAGGGAATGACCGCCGCCCGTCGCCTCGAACGGGGGTCGTGGCGACGGGCGGCGATCGGGTCAGCGGACAGCGAGAGGCAACGATCAGGAAGCGGGGGTGTCGTCGGGCGGCGGGCTCGTCCGGCGGGCCGCCCGGCTGGCCGCTCCGGCCGCCGTGTTCGCCCAGTCGCGGGCCTTGCCGGCCTGGGTGCCGGCCCAGTCCCCGAGGTCCGCGGCGCCGCCCGTCACCCGGCGTGCCAGCGTCACCAGCGGGTCCTGGGAGGTCTCGAACGTCTCGCGGTAGTGCGACGCCGCGGCCTTCACGTCGGCGGTGACCGAGGCGTTGCCGTCGGAGTCGCGACGGTCGTACTCGCCGGTGAGGACGCGGGCGTACTCGCCGGAGTCGACCCAGCGGCGGAGCTCGGCGGCGCGGGCGACCGGGACCGGGTGGCTGCTCCACGCGGTCATGCCGATCTTGTGGATGCTGTCGCGGAGGTCGCCGCCGCCCTGGTACTCGGCGGCCTGCTCGAGGAACGCCGCCGTGTCGATCTGGGAGAGGTCGCCGCCGCCGGCGAGCTTCATCAGCAGGCGCGTCGAGGCTGCCGGGTCCTGGCCCGCGAGCAGGCCCGCGCGGTCGGCGGACAGCTCGGCCTTGCGCCACCACTCGTACATGGCGGCGATGATGGCGCGCAGGGCGATGGCGCCGATCGGGATCCAGCTGACGTTGGTCGCCCACCTGGTGAGGATCACCATGATCGTCTTGTAGACGGCGTGGCCGCTGCGGACGTGGCCGATCTCGTGACCGAGCAGGGCGCGCAGTTCGTCGTCGTCGAGCTTCTCCACGGCCGCGGTGGTGATGACGATGAACGGCTTGTCCATGCCGATCGCCTCGCCGTGGATCATCGGGGCCTGGGTGACGTACAGCTCGGGCAGCTCGGCCACGTCGAGCGTCGCGGCGGCCTCGGTGAAGCGCTCGTAGACGCGCGGGTACTGCCGGTGGTCGACCCGGATCGAGCCGGCCAGGTAGGCCAGGCGGAAGCCTCGTTCGTTCCACATGCCGAAGAACGCCTTGACGACGTCGTCGAAGCCGCGCAGCTCCCGCAGGGCGGTCAGGGCGCCGCGGTCGGCGGGGTGTTCCCAGGCGCGGGAGCTGATGCCGGTCAGCGTGACCCGCTGCCGAGCGGGCCGATTCTCGTCGTCGATCGTCATAGTGGTCCTTCCAGGCCGACGCCTTCCCGTGAAGGCTCTACGGCCTTAGAGCTTGGCCTCGCGCGCCCGGGTCGCGCATCGGCTCCGAGCCGGAACTGCACGCAAGCACCTCCGACTTTCGGCCGATCGGGGCAACGGGGGCTCCCCCTAGGGGTAAGGAACGGACAAAACCTCAACCTGAGGTGTTCTTGATGGATCGGCCGCCTTGTACGAACGCGTAACGCGCCCATCCTCTACAGGCATGACGGGTCTCGGCGGCGCTGCGCCGGCACGGGGCGGCGAGGGCCCGGTGGCCGACGTGCGGCGCAGCGCCGAGCGCCTCCGCGAGATCCTGCTCAGCTGAACCGGTAGCGGGTCTGGGTGTACGGGTTCTTGCCGAACGACAGCACCTTGTCCGGCGCGACCCCGAACACCCAGGCCGTACGCCCGTCCGCGTCGTGGAACGCCTCCTCGTCGACCTCGAAGTCCCAGTCCAGCTTGGTCTTCCACAGCGCGGCCAGGTGACTGAGGCGGTCCCGGCCGGTCACGCGTACGGCGGTGCCCTCGACCACCACGTCCAGCCCCTCGTGCAGCCGGTTGGTGCCGGTGGTGAGCACGCAGGCGGGGTTGGCCAGCAGGTTCGCCGACTTCTGCTCCTGATCGCCGGTGCAGAAGTGCAGCACACCCTCGTCCCAGACGGCGGGCAGCGGCGTGACGTGCGGGCGGCCGGATCGCCGTACCGTAGAGAGCCAGAACATCTCCGAGCCGGTCAGCACGGCGAGCGCGTCGGCCCAGGGCACTGCCGAGGCGCCCGGCTCGCTGAAGTCTCCGTTGAAGTCCACGATCGGTTCCATCAGCCCTCTTCCTCGGTGAGTTCTTCGGCGCGCGCCAGGAGGGCCCGCCGTTCGGTGTCGGAATGCGCGGCCGCGGCGGCCTGCTCGTACAGGGTCACCGCCCGCTCGCGGTCGCCGGCGCGAGCGGTCAGGTCGGCTTCTGCGGCCACGGTGAGCGGGTAGCCGTCGAGGCCGCCGGCCGCGCGCGCCTCGGCGAGCAGGGCCAGTCCCGCCGCGGGGCCGTGCGCGTACCCGTGGGCCACCGCTCTGTTGAGCCGGACGACGGGCGACGGCACCAGCGTCACGAGCCGGTCGTAGAGGGCGGCGATGCGTGGCCAGTCGGTGACGTCGGCGATGTGGCAGGCGGCGATGTGGGCCTGCACGGCGTACGGCCCGGTGGCTGCGGGCAGCAGGGACAGCGCCTCGGCGATCGCGTCGTGGTCCCAGCGGGTGCGATCCTGGCGGTCCAGGGTGAGCAGGTTGTCGTCCCGGTCGCGCCGGGCGTTCCGGCGCGAATGCTGGAGCAGGAACAGCGCGAGCACGGCGCGCACCTCCGGCTGGTCCGGCATCAACTCGGCGAGCAACCGGGCAAGCCGGATCGCCTCGCCCGCAAACGCCGGCTCGCCGTCGGCGTCGTAGCCGCGAGTGAAGAGCAGGTACAGCACCGCGAGCACGCCGGGCAGCCGCTCGGCCAACGCCGGCCCGGACGGCACCCGGTACGGGATCCCGGCCTGCGCAATCTTGGTCTTCGCCCGGGTGAGCCGCCGGGTCATCGTCGGCTCGGTGACGAGGAAGGCGCGCGCGATGTCGGCGGTCGGCACGCCCGCGACGGTACGCAGGGTCAGCGCGACCCGCGCCTCGAGCGATAGCGCGGGGTGGCAGCAGGTGAAGATCAGCCGGAGCCGGTCGTCGGACGCGGGGGCCGGCTCCGCGCCGGAGGTGAGCACCGCCAGCTCCGCCAGCTTGCGGCGTTCGACGGTCGCGCGCCGCAGCACGTCGATCGCGCGGTTGCGCGCGACCGTCGCCAACCAGCCGCCGGGATTCGCCGGCACGCCCTCGGCCGGCCACTTCTCCAGCGCGAGAGCGAGCGCCTCCTGCGCGCAGTCCTCGGCGAGCTGCCAGTCGCCGGTGACCCGGATCAGTCCTGCGACGATCCGGGCCCGCGACTCCACGCCCGCGGCGGCGACCGCGATGGCGACGTCGGTCATCCCTGAGCGAACGGCCGCAGCTCGACCCGGCCGTTCCAGGCCATCGGGTGGGCGCGGGCCACCTCGATGGCCTCGTCGAGGTCGGCGCACTCGAGAATGTCGAAGCCCACGATCACCTCCTTGGTCTCGGCGAACGGGCCGTCCGACAGCAGCAGCTCACCGCCGCGGACCCGGACCGTGGTCGCCGACGCCGGCGGAACCAGCTGGTTGCCCTCCACGCGGCGGCCCGCGGCGTCGTTCTCGGCGACCCACTGCTCGATGTCGGGCACCTGCGACTCGTCGGTCTCGGGCTCGGTGTCGGTGCAGACGAACATCATGTACTTCATCTCAGCGTCCTTCCCTCGGTGGTGATCCACCCTCGTGACGAACGGCCGGCGCGGATCCGGACAGCATCGCACCGCGAATCTCAGAATTCCGCCGGCGGCGCGTTGTGCGGGGTGATGACCTGGATCGCCGACGGGTTCGACCGTACGGGTCCGGGCAGCGCACCTTGCGCCTGCATGACGACGTGGCAGGCGCGGCGCAGGTCCTGCCGCAGGTCGTGGTGGAGCACCGCGGAGAGCCGGCGCTCGCGCAGCAGGACGGTGTTCTCCCCGTCCAGGTCGTGGGCGACGAAGACGTCGTAGCGCCGGTTCTCCCGATCGAAGGCGTCGACCACCGCCGCGTTCCCGCCGGCGCCCGCGTACAGGGAGTAGACGGCGCGGACCGCCGGGTTGCCGGCCAGCACCTCGCGGGTTCCGATGTGGACGGCCTCGGGACGGTTCTCCTCGTCCACGACCTCGAACATGCGGCGGCCCGCGGCCCGGGTGCGCATCTCGGCCCGGAATCCCATCTCCCGCTCGTCCTCGCCGCGGAACGAGCCGTGCCCCCGGACGACCAGGACGTCGCCGGCGCGTTCGGCCAGCCACTCCTGCACGAGGTAGGCGGCGGTGGCGCCGGCCGCGCGGTTGTCGATGCCGACGTACGCGGCGCGCGGGCTGGTCGGCAGGTCGGTCACCAGCGTCACCACCGGGATGCCCTGCCGGGCCAGCCGGGCGACGGCGGCCACGATCTCCGGTACGTCCGGTGCCTTGAGGATCACGCCGTGCGACTTGGTCCGGCCGACCTTGTCGAGCACCGCCACCAGATCGGTCACGCCGGCGCTGTCGAGCAGGTGGAACCGGGAACGGATCACTGCCGGGCGCATCGCGGGCACCTCGGCCTCCAGCGCCGCGCGGACGCCGGTGGAGAACCGCGCCGGGGCCTGCACGATCACGTCGATCATGAAGGTACGGCCGCCGACGCGCAGCTGGGACTGCTGCCGGTCGAGGTCCGCGATCGCCTGCTCCACCTCGCGGACGGTGCTCGACCGGACGCCGCCGCGCCGGTGCAGCACCCGGTCCACTGTGGCCGGGCTGAGGCCGGACTGGGCGGCGATCTCGCGGATGCGGTACGGGTGCTTCACCCCGTACACGATGAGTGGTTTTTGAGGTCTTTTCAAGGTAGTTTGATGTTGTTTCCCTCCCAAGCCTGACGGCATAGACATCTGCCTTGATGACTTCCCGGAGCTGGTCGGGCGGACCACCGACCCGGCCGACGCCGCCTTCTTCAACCCGGCCCCTCTTCCACGGCGCCGGCTCGAACCGCAGCTGATGCGGCAGGCACTCGCCGAGTAGTGGGACACGTCACAATTCGAGAAGGCCCTGCGCGATCAGCAGGAGCGACGCGGGACCTCCGCCGGAGCGGGTTCCCGATCTTGGAATCGCGGCGTTATGGTAGTTGGGCGCCCGACGTGGCGCTGCCCCTTGCCGAGAGGCGCTGCGACGGACCTGCCGGTCCGCCACGCTCGGCGTGCGGGCCAATGTCGCAAGGGCGCCTCCTTACGAGGGGGTGCCCTTCTCCATGTCGTCCCGTCTTCAGCAACTCAACGGCATCGACTTCGCGGTGGCGGACCTGTCGCTGGCCGCCTTCGGCCGGCACCAGATGCGTCTCGCCGAGCATGAGA
Organism: Actinoplanes sp. NPDC051475; assembly: GCF_040689425.1. NCBI lineage: Bacteria > Bacillati > Actinomycetota > Actinomycetes > Micromonosporales > Micromonosporaceae > Actinoplanes > Actinoplanes sp. NPDC051475. The sequence continues at coordinate 45,794 of NZ_JBFAZZ010000023.1, read as the reverse complement.
TGCCCGGCCTGATGTCGATCCGCGAAGAGTTCAAGGCCGCGCAGCCGCTGCGCGGCGCGCGGATCGCCGGCTCGCTGCACATGACCATCCAGACCGCCGTGCTCATCGAGACGCTCGTCGCGCTCGGTGCGCAGGTCCGCTGGGTCTCCTGCAACATCTTCTCCACCCAGGACGAGGCCGCCGCGGCCATCGTCGTCGGCCCCGAGGGCACGGTTGAGGCCCCCTCCGGGACCCCGGTCTTCGCCTGGAAGGGCGAGACGCTGGAGGAGTACTGGTGGTGCACCGAGCAGCTCTTCGACTTCGGTGACGGCCTCGGCCCGAACATGATCCTCGACGACGGCGGCGACGCCACCCTGCTGGTGCACAAGGGCGTCGAGTTCGAGAAGGCCGGCGCGGTCCCCGCGACCACCGCCGAGGACAACCACGAGTACACGATCATCCTCGACACCCTGCGCCGCAGCCTGGCGTCGGACGGCCGGCGGTTCACCAAGATCGCTGCCGAGGTCCGTGGCGTCACCGAGGAGACCACCACCGGCGTGGCGCGCCTCTACAAGTTCGCCAAGGTCGGCGAGCTGCTCTTCCCGGCGATCAACGTCAACGACTCGGTCACCAAGAGCAAGTTCGACAACAAGTACGGCATCCGCCACTCGCTGGTCGACGGCCTGAACCGGGCCACCGACGTCATGCTCGGCGGCAAGCTGGCCGTGGTCTGCGGCTACGGCGACGTCGGCAAGGGCTCGGCCGAGACGCTGCGGGGCCAGGGTGCCCGCGTCGTGGTCACCGAGGTCGACCCGATCTGCGCGCTCCAGGCAGCGATGGACGGCATGCAGGTCGCCCGCATCGAGGACGTGGTCTCCGAGGCCGACCTCTTCATCACCACGACCGGCGGCACCGAGATCATCACGGTCGAGCACATGGCCGCGATGAAGCACAACGCGATCGTCGGCAACGTCGGCCACTTCGACGACGAGATCGACATGGCCGGCCTCGCCAAGGTCCCGGGCATCGAGAAGGTCGAGGTCAAGCCGCAGGTCCACGAGTGGCGCTTCCCGGACGGGCACGCGGTCATCGTGCTCTCCGAGGGCCGCCTGATGAACCTGGGCAACGCCACCGGCCACCCGAGCTTCGTGATGTCGAACTCCTTCACCAACCAGGTGATCGCGCAGATCGAGCTCTGGACCAAGCCGGACGCGTACGACAACCAGGTCTACGTGCTGCCGAAGCACCTGGACGAGAAGGTCGCCCGGCTGCACCTGGACGCGCTCGGCGTCCGGCTCACCGAGCTGACCAAGAAGCAGGCGGAGTACCTGGGCGTGCCGGTCGAGGGACCGTACAAGCCCGACCACTACCGCTACTGATCCACGGGCTGGGGCCGCGCCGCAGGGCGCGGCCCCAGCGCATGACTCCTCCCCGCCTCGCACGGCACCTCCCGTCCGGGAGAATGTGCCGGTGAGTGTCGAGACCACGTTGCTGTTCATCCTCGCCGGTGTCGCGGTGATCGTCGGGGTCCGCTGGTTCGCCGACCGCACCGGATTGCCCGCGGCCGCCCTTCTCACCCTCCTCGGGATCCTCTACGCCCTCCTGCCCGGCCCCAACGTCGACCTCGAACCCGAGCTGATCCTGACTCTGGTCCTGCCGCCGCTGTTGTACAGCGCGGCGCTCGACTCCTCACTGATCGACATCCGCCGCAACCTGCGTACCGTGATCAGCCTGTCCGTGGTCCTGGTCCTGGTCACCGCGCTGCTGATCGGCATCGGATTCCACTTCTTCGTGGCCGGGGCGACGCTCGCCGCCGGCGTCGCGCTCGGCGCCGCGGTGGCCCCTCCCGACCCGGTCGCGGCCCTGGCGGTGGGCAAGAAGGTCGGCCTGCCACGCAACATCGTCACGCTGGTGCAGGGTGAGGGCCTGCTCAACGACGCGACCGCGCTGACGCTGCTGAGCGTGGCGGTGTCCGCCGCCGTGGGCCACAAGTTCTCGTTCTCCGCCGCGGTCGGCGAGTTCGTCATCTCCGCGACCGGAGGGGTGATCGCGGGCATCGTGGTCGCGTACGTGGTACGGGCCGCCCGCCCGATCCAGCGCGACCCGCTGATCGCGAACGCGGTGTCGCTGGCCACGCCGTTCGTCGCCTACCTGCTGGCCGAGCGGGTGCACGTGTCGGGCGTGCTCGCGGTGGTGGTGGCGGGCCTGATCGTCGGCCACGACGCGGGCCGGCTGGCCTCCGGCGCCAGCCGGCTGCAGGTCACCGCGGTCTGGCGGCTGGTCGACTTCCTCCTCGAGGGCCTGGTCTTCCTGCTGATCGGCCAGCAGCTCCCCCGGGTGATCGACGGCCTGTCCGAGTACCCGACCTCGACGATCGTCATCGCGGTGGCGGTCTCGGTGGGCGTCGTGCTGCTGCTCCGGCCGCTGTTCCTGGTGCTGACCCAGATGTTGCCCCGCTCGATGCACGCTCGGCTCGGTGGCGATCCCGCCTCGGACGAGGACACGAGCGCGCGGGAGCGCCGCCTCGACGGCCGGGAGATCGTCGCGCTCAGCTGGTCCGGCACCCGGGGCGTGATCACCCTCGCGGCGGTCTTCACGATCCCGGCGCGGACCCGCAGCGGGCAGTCCTTCCCCGACCTGGACCTGCTGTTGTTCTGCGCGTTCGTGGTCGTCCTGGTTACCCTGGTGGGACAGGGCATCACGTTCGCACCTCTGGTCCGGATGTTGGGCCTCAAGGCGAACGAGGCGGACAAGGTGCGGCTGCGCAACGAGGCTCGCTCGGCGTCGGTGCAGACTGCGCTCGACCGGCTGGAGGAGATCCAGCAGCAGCGCCACGACCACGTGGAGGACCACGCCATCGAGACGATGCGCAAACAGCTCGGCTCGCGCCTGGATCGCTACCGGCGGCGCCTGGACCTGCTCGAGCTGGCGGACTCGGACGAGGTCCCGGTCTCGCCGCAGTACGAGGCCGCGCTGCGGGTCCGCCGCTCGGTCATCGATGCCCAGCGCGAGGAACTGCTGCGCTGGCGCGACGCCGGCCGGCTCTCGGACGAGGGGATGCGGGTGCTCGAACGCGAACTCGACCACGAAGAACGCCTGCTGCCCGACAGGCCGGCCCATGGATGAGCTGATCCGGATCTTCCGCCGGTGCCGCCGCTTCGAGGAAGTGCTCGCCGCCGGGTACGGCGACCTGAGCAGCAGCCCCGAGCGGGTCCTCCTGTACGGCAAGCAGGTGTTCATCGGCGCGCCCGGGCAGGGCTACGTCACCCTGACCGTCCCGGAGCTCGGCCAGTTGCTGCGCATCGGCGTGGCCGACGAGCCCACGGTGCATCCGGACCTCGACGCCGAGGACCAGCTGCGACCGGTCCTGATCGACCTCACCAGCATGTACCTGAGCGTGCACCGAGCCATCGAGTGCAAGACGGTCACCCTCTACGTGGACGACGATTTCGCCGACGGGCGGGTCCGCGGGGTGGCCTTCCAGCTCGACGACGGGACCAGCCTGGTCGTCGACCCGGCCACGGTCGACGGCATCGCCCTGGGCGACGAGCGCGACCTGTGGCGGATCGCGGACAACGGCGACGTACGCGCGGTCGAGATCCCGGTCTAGCCGGCGCCGCGCGGGCGCGGTCAGGTGGCGGGCACGTCCCGGCGCCGGAACCCGGCCAGGCCCGCACCGGCGAGAACCACCGCGATCGCCGTGAGCACCACGAACGGGGTGGCGGACGGCTCCCCGCCGGGCAGGTGCGGGATGTGGGTGAACGGCGAGACGTCCATGACCCACTGGCTCAGGTCGAGGGTCGCGCCCACCAGCAGGAGCAGCACACACGCCGCCACCGCGCCCCAGGCCGCCGGGGCCGCCCCGGGCACCGCGCCGAAGAGCAACACGGTCAACGCGGCCAGCACCCAGACCGCGGGGAGCTGGGCCATCATGCCGCCCAGCACGGCCGGGAACTCACCGCCGAGGTCGTCCATCGCCAGCCCGGTCACCACGCCGCAGACGGCACCCCCGACGGCCAGCGCCAGCGCCGGACCGGCCAGCGAGAAGAGCAGGTGGCTGCCCATCCAGCGCAGCCGCCCCTGCGCGGTGGCCAGGACCGACTCCGCGTGGCCCGAGCTCTCCTCGTCGCGCATGCGCAGGGTGGCCTGTACGGCGTACGCCGCGGCGACCAGTCCCATGACCCCGCTGACCCCGGCGAGGAAGCTGTCAGTGGCACCCGACGCGCCGCCCATCCGCTCGAACATCCGCGCCAGCTCGGGGTTCTCCGCGGTGAGGTCGGCGACGCTGCGGACGACCGCGCCGAAGACCAGGCCCAGCGCCGCGAAACCGGCGATCCAACCGGCCAGCAGTCCACGGTGCAGCCGCCAGGCGAGCGCAACGGGACCGCGAAGTCCGGCGGCCGCCCGTGCGGGACCCGGACGGGGCGCCAGCAGGCCCGCGCCGACATCCCGCCGGGAGGCCAATGCCACCGCCGCCTGGGCGAGCAGGGCCGTGAACGCGATCGCGAGCGCGCCGGGCCACCAGCGGTCGGCGCCGTACGGGAACACCTGCTGCACCCACCCGATCGGCGACAACCAGGACAGCCAGGAGATCGCGCCGCCACCGATGGCGCTGACGTCCCCGGCGAGGCGGAGCACGTACGCGACGCCGAGCGCGACGACAGCGATCGACCGGGCGCTGCGGGCGCCGGCGGCCACCTGGGCGGCGACCGCACCGACGCCGGCGAACACGCAGCCGACGAGGGCGAACCCGGCGGCCATCAGCACCGAACCGGTGCCGGGCAGGCCCTGGGCGATCATGGCCGCGGTCAGGATCAGACCCAGCAGCACGTTGGCGCCCCACGTGACGATCAGCGCCGCGGCCAGCCCCGCGTGCCGCCCGACGACACCGGCGCCGATCAGCTCGGTCCGCCCGGCCTCCTCGTCGGCCCGCGTGTGCCGGATGACGGTGAGGAGGCTGAACAGCCCGATCATCACCGGCAGGAAGCCACCGCGCCAGGCCACCAGCTCGCCCAGATCGGAGCCGTGCAGCGGTCCGTAGAGCCCGACGAAACCCGCGTTGCCGGCGCTGACCCGGGCGTACTCCAGGCGGTCGGCCGCCGTGGGGAACAGGTCCTTGAAGGAGCTGGCGTACAGGGCGGGAACGAGGCCCAGGACCACGGCCCACAGCGGCAGCAGCAAGCGGTCGCGCCGCAGGACGAGGCGGATCAGCCGCCCGGTGCCGGTCATCGGACCGGGTCCTTCTGGTACTGCCGGAGGAACAGCTCCTCGAGCGTCGGCGGCTGGCTGGTCAGGCTGCGGACCCCGACGTCGACGAGCCGGCGCAGCGCAGGCTCGAGCGCATCCGTGTCGACGTCGAAGGTGACCCGGTGGTCGTGCGTACGCAGCCCGTGCACCCCCGGCAGCGCAGCGAGGCCGTCGACCGGGCCGGTGAGCTCCGCCTCGATCGTCGTACGGGTGAGGTGGCGCAGCTGCGACAGGGTGCCGGTCTCGACCGTCCGGCCCTCCCGGATGATGGTGACCCGGTCGCAGAGCGCCTCCACCTCGCTGAGGATGTGGCTGGAGAGCAGGACGGTCCGGTCCCCGCGGCGCTGCTCCTCCCGCACCACATCGCGGAACACCGACTCCATGAGCGGGTCGAGGCCGGAGGTCGGCTCGTCGAGGATCAGCAGCTCCACATCGGACGCGAGCGCGGCGACCAGGGCGACCTTCTGCCGGTTGCCCTTGGAGTAGGTACGGCCCTTCTTCCGCGGGTCCAGGTCGAAGCGCTCCAGCAGCTCGTCCCGGCGCCGGGGGTCGACGCCGCCGCGGAGCCGGCTGAGCAGGTCGATGACCTCGCCGCCGGACAGGCTCGGCCACAGCGTGACGTCGCCGGGCACGTACGCGAGCCGCCGATGCAGCGCGGTCGCGTCGGACCACGGGTCGCCGCCGAGCAGCCGGGCACTGCCGCCGCCCGCACGCATCAGCCCGAGCAGGATGCGGATGGTGGTGGTTTTCCCGGCGCCGTTCGGGCCCAGGAAGCCGTGCACCTCACCGGTCTCCACGTGCAGGTCCAGGCCGTCGAGGGCCCGGACGCGCCCGAAGCTCTTGGCGAGCCCGGTGACACTGATCGCCTCGGTCATCGCTACTCCTGAGATGAGATGAGCCGGTCCAGGACGGCGTACGCCTGGTCGGCGAGGTCGGCGGAGAGCATGGGCTGGGCGAAGATCTCGACGGCAGCCCGGAACATGCGGGCCTGCCCGGCCGGGGTGCGGGTGTCCACCCCGATCGCCGCGGAGATCTGCTCGCGCAGCAGGTACATGCCCATCTTGAGGGCGACGAGGACGGCCGCGTACGCCCGCGGGTCCGAGGACTTGACGGGCGCGGTCGCCAGCCAGCGTTCACCCTCGTCGACCATCCGCTCGAACATCTTGGTGCCCGTCGGTGAACCGTCCATCGTCGACCGGACCACGTACGTCTGCAGTACCAGCGGAGCGGCCTGGATCGCGTCGAGCAGACCCTGTTCGCCGTAGCCGGTCCCGTCGAGGTAGGGCGCGCGGATGCGGGCGAGCTCGGCCATGACGTAGTCGTCGCAGGCGTCGCGCAGGCCTTCCTTGGAGCCGAAGTGATGCCGCAGCAGGCCGGAGGAGACCCCGGCCGCCTCGGCGATGTCGCGGATGGTCGCGCCGCCGATGCCGCGCTCGGCGAAGAGGGCGATCGCCGCCTCCCGGATGCGGGCGCGGGCAGTCAAGTCCGTCGAGCTACTCACATGTATAGCTTACTACACAACTGTGTAGCGTGCTGCACCGCGATACGCGGGCTGCTCAACACGGGCTTGCCGCAGTCGGCCAGCAGTGGTTCGGCGGGCGCCATGCTCGCCTGCGCCAGCACGATCACCTCTGTCTCCAGCGTGCGGGCGTAGGCGGCGATGCGGTGGGCGTACCCGTCGAGGTCACCGGCCTCGAACAGGGGCCAGGCGTGCGGGCAGAGCGCGTCGATGATCTCGGTGCCGGGCGAGGCGCACGACGTCAGCAGCTCCCGGGTCGGCGCGAGCGTCGAGGCTACGGTCGCCAGGATCGCGATCCGGCGCCCCGCGGCGACGGCCGCCTCCGCCATCGGACGGTCGACCCGCACCACCTGCACGCCGGCCGCGTCGCTCAGCCGTTCGGCGTACCCGCTCAGGGTCGAGCATGTGCAGACCACCACGTCGGCCCCCGCGGCGGCCACCTCGCGGAGCCGGAGCAGCAGCCGGCGCCGGATCGCCTCGTCCACCCCGCGCTCCCGGGCCTCGGCGAGCAGGCTCTCGTCGACCACATGGACGTCCTGGCCAGGACCGAGCTCGCGCACCAGGGCGCGGAACGTGTCGACGTGGGCGTACGCGGTGTGCAGGAATCCGATCGTGGTCACCGGCTCAGCGTGCCGGACGGCCGCGGTCAGGGACAGAAGATGTGATCCAGGGCGGTGATCTCCAGGACCCGGCGGATCCGCGGCGGGACCTTGATCAGGACCAGCTCGCACTCGGGCGTCCGCTGCTGGACCAGCGCGTTGATGCCCGAGGAGTCCATGAACGTGACCTTGCTCAGGTCCACCTCGACACGCCGGCGACCGGGCACGGCGGCGGCCAGCGCCTCGGCGAACAGGCCGGCCGTCGACTGGTCGATCTCCCCCACGCACCGCAGGCGCAGGTAGTCGGCCGTCTGCTCCACCGTGGCCACGCTGAGCTCGGTTTCCGGCACGACGAGCGGTTCGCCGGTCAGGCGTTCGGGCATCGAAGGCCTCCCCACACGGTCGAGCGTCAGCCTAGCGGCAGTGACGGCTCGGACACACCCCGATGAATCCCATTCCGGCGGGTTCACTCCGGTGCGGTGAGGATGACGTGCAGCCGACGCGGGCCGTGGACCCCCTCAACCCGGTTGAGCTCGATGTCGCTGGTGGCGGAGGGACCGCTGATCCAGGTCAGCGGCCGGAGCGGGTCGAGGCGGGCGATCGCGTCCGGCACGGCGGCGACGACCTGGTCCGCGCGTACGACGCAGATGTGCAGGTCCGGCAGGAGCGAGACGGCGCGGCGCCCCTGGTCGGCGGAGCCGTCGAGCACGATGGTGCCGGTTTCGGCCACCGCCACCGCTGCCGCCGTCAGCACGGCGTCGGCCTCGTGCTCGTCGTCGACCACCTCGGCGCCGGCGGGCAGCCAGGACGGGTCGACGCCCGGTGGTACCACGAGCCGGCCCGGGTTCAGCGACGCGACGACGGCCGCGACATCGGTGCCGCGGTGGACCACTGCTTTGTAGTCCACGAGCCGGTCTACCAGCAGCTCCAGGTCGGCGCGCAGACTGCCGGCCGTACGGTAGGCGCGCGGCACCTCCGGCACTTCCGTGTCGCCCAGCGCCGCCCGGATCCGGCCCAGGATCAGGTCCCGGCTGCTCATCGCCCGGCCCACCAGTCACGGAAGGTCTCCGGCGGCGGATCCGGCAGGTCGCGGCTCGCCGTCCAGCCGTTCAGCGGCGGCGGCAGGTGCGTGACCCGCCGGGTCAGCTTCGCCGCATGTTGCGCGCGGGTGTAGAGCGCCGGACGGTCCATCGTGTACGCCGCGGCCGCCATCGCGATCCGCTCGGTGCGCGGATGCGGCGCCTGGTTCCGGAGGTGGACCAGGATGGCCGGGATGTCGATCTTCACCGGGCAGGCGTCGAAGCAGGCACCGCAGAGCGAGGATGCGTACGGCAGGGAGGCGTTGTCGGCCACCCCGGTGAGCTGCGGCGACAGCACGGCTCCGATCGGGCCGGGGTACACCGACCCGTACGCGTGCCCGCCCGTGCGCTCGTAGACCGGGCACACGTTGAGGCAGGCCGAGCACCGGATGCAGTGCAGAGCCTGGCGACCCAGCTCGTCGGCGAGCACCGCGGTGCGCCCGTTGTCGAGCAGCACCAGGTGGAAGCTCTGCGGCCCGTCGCCCGGCGTCACCCCGGTCCACATCGACGTGTACGGGTTCATCCGCTCCCCGGTCGACGCCCGCGGCAGCAGCTGCAGGAACACCTCGAGGTCGCGCCACTTGGGCACCACCTTCTCGATGCCCATCACGGTGATCAGGGTCTCGGGCAGGGTCAGGCACATCCGGCCGTTCCCCTCGGACTCCAGCACGGCCAGGGTGCCGGTCTCGGCGACCGCGAAGTTGGCGCCCGAGACCGCCACCCGGGTGCTGAGGAAGGTCTCGCGCAGATACCGGCGGGCCGCCGCGGCGAGTGCCGCCGGGTCGTCGGTGAGCTCCGGGTCGACGCCCGGCATCTCCCGCAGGAAGATCTCGCGGATCTCCGAGCGGTTGAGGTGGATCGCCGGAACCAGGATGTGGCTCGGCCGGTCGTGTCCGAGCTGGACGATCAGCTCGGCCAGGTCCGTCTCGACCGGTGCGATCCCGGCGGCCTCGAGCGCCTCGTTGAGGCCGATCTCCTGGGTGGCCATCGACTTGACCTTGATGACGCGGTCGTGCCCGGTGGCCCGGACCAGGTCGGTGACGATCCGGTTGGCCTCGTTCGCGTCGGCCGCCCAGTGCACCACGCCACCCGCCGCTGTCACCTTCTCCTCGAGCTGCTCGAGCAGCTCGGGCAGGCGCGCCATGGTCGCGGCCTTGAGCGCGGACCCGGCGGCCCGCAGCTCCTGCCAGTCGGGCAGTTCCGCGACCACCGCACCGGACTTGCGGCGGATGGTGCTGGTCGCGTGGCCGAGATTGCGGCGCAGCTGGTCGTTGGCGAGGGCCTTGCGGGCGGCCTCCGGGAAAGGCTCGTCGCCACGCAGGTTGCCCACCCCGCGCGGCGCGGTCGCCGGCATCCCGAGAAAGGTACGGCTCATGAGGCTTCCTCCGTGGCGGCGAGAATCTCGGCCAGGTGAACGGTCCGCACCTTTGCGTCCAGGCGGGACAGTCCGCCACCGATGTGCATGAGGCAGGAAGAGTCGCCGGCCGTGCAGACCTCGACGCCCGTCTCCAGCACGTGGCGCATCTTGTCGGCGAGCATCGCGGCGGAGGTGTCCGCGTTCTTGATCGCGAAGGTGCCGCCGAAGCCGCAGCACTGCTCGGCGTCGGGCAGGTCCACCAGCTCGAGGCCGCGGACATGACGCAGCAGCCGCAGCGGCTTGTCGCCCACCCGGAGCATCCGCAGCGAGTGGCAGGTCGGGTGGTACGTGACCCGGTGCGGATAGGAGGCGCCGACGTCTTCGATGCCGAGCACGTCCACCAGCAGCTCCGAGAGTTCGTACGTGCGCGACGCCACGTCCTCGGCCCGGGCCGCCAGCGACGCGTCCCCCGCCGCCCGGGCGACCATCGCGTGCTGGTGGCGTACGGATCCGACACAGGAGCCCGAGGGTGCCACCACCGCCTCGTACGGGGCGAAGGTGCGCACGTGGCGGCGTACCAAAGGAAGCGCGTCCTTCTGATAGCCGGTGTTGATGTGCATCTGGCCGCAGCAGGTCTGGCCCGGCGGGAAGACCACCTCATGCCCGAGGCGCTCCAGGAGCTGGACGGTGGCCTTGGCCGCCGCGGGGAACAGCGTGTCGGCCAGGCAGGTCACGAAGAGGGCTATCCGCATGTCAGACTCCCCACCCGGCGCTCGGCCGCCCGCCACGCGGCCTCGTCGCCGCGCGGCTCGTAGCGCACGATCCCCTGAGTCTCCCGCAGCAGCGCCCGCAACGCCGAGAGGTCGCCGCGGATCGCACCGGCCGCGCGCGCCTGGACGAGCACGTTGCCCAGGGCCGTGGCCTCGACCGGGCCGGCCAGTACGGGCAGCCCGCAGGCATCGGCGGTGAGCCGGCAGAGCAGCTCGTTGCGGGCGCCGCCGCCGACGATGTGCACCGCGTCGACGTGCCGGCCGGAGAGTTCCTGGGCCTGGCGCACCGCGCGCCGATGCGCCAGCGCAAGGCTGTCCACGATGCACCGGACGATCGCGGGCGGTTCCAGCTCACGTCCGGCCTGCCGGCAGATCCGCCGCACCATGTCGCCGGGCGGCAGGAACCCGGGGTCGTCGAGGTCGACCACGGCACCGAACGCCGGCTCGGCCGCCGCCGCCCGCAGCAGGTCAGGAAGGCCGGGCTGCCCCCACTCCCGCAGGCACTCCTGCAGCGGCCAGAGGCCCATCACGTTGCGCAGGTATCGGATCGTGCCGTCGACGCCGCCCTCGTTGGTGAAGTTGGCCAGCCGCGATTCCTCGGTCAGCACCGGGGCGTCCAGTTCCACCCCGACGAGCGACCAAGTGCCACAGGACACGAAGGCGAAGTGCTCGGACGCGGCCGGCACCCCCACCACCGCCGACGCCGTGTCGTGCGAGCCCACGGCGATGACGTCCGTCGCCCCGAGTCCCAGCTCCGGCAGCACGCGGCCGATCGTCTCCCCAGGGCGCCGGAGGGCGGGAAAGAGCGCGGGACGGATGCCCAGCCTCTCCATCAGTCCGGTCGCCCAGGTCCCCGATCGCACGTCCAGCAGCTGGGTGGTGGACGCGTTGGTGGCCTCGGCGCCCGGCTCGCCGGTGAGCCAGTAGGCGATCAGGTCGGGAATCATCAGCAACTGCCGTGCGATCTCGAGCTGGGGCGTCCCGGCGGCCGCTACGAGCTGGTAGATCGTGTTGAACGGCAGCTTTTGCAGCCCGGTCAGGGCGTAGAGCTCATCCTCGGGAACCATTGTCGCAATGCCGTCGGTGCGGGCGTCGCGATAGTGCACCGGGTTGCCCAGCAGCGCGCCGGTCGCGTCCAGCAGGCCGTAGTCGACCGCCCACGAGTCGATGCCGATGCCGTCGACCGGGCCGGCCCGCCGCAGCCCTTCGAGGACGCCGCGATAGAGCGCGAGAATGTCCCAGTGCAGCGTGCCGCCGGCCCGTACCGGCTCGTTCGGGAAGCGGTGCACGGCGGCCAGCTCGAGCTTTCCGGGACCGGCGCGGCCGGCCATGACCCGGCCGCTGGACGCGCCGAGGTCGACGGCCGCGAAGGTCCTCACCGCAGGAACGCAGCCGCGACGCCGGCGTCCACCGGGATGTGCAGACCCGTGGTGTGCGACAGCTCCCCGCCGGTCAGCACGAAGACCGCGTTCGCCACGTGCTCCGGCAGCACCTCGCGCTTGAGCAGGGTGCGCTGGGCGTAGAACTCGCCGAGTCGCTCCTCCGGTACGCCGTAGACGACCGCCCGCTGCGCGCCCCAGCCGCCCGCGAAGATCCCGGAGCCGCGTACCACGCCGTCGGGGTTGATGCCGTTGACGCGGATGCCGTAGGCCCCGAGCTCGGCGGCGAGCAGCCGGACCTGGTGCGCCTGGTCGGCCTTGGCGGCGCCGTACGCGACGTTGTTCGGGCCCGCGAACAGCGAGTTCTTGCTGGAGATGTAGACGATGTCGCCCCCCATGCCCTGCCCGATCATGACCTGGGCGGCCGCACGGGACACCAGGAACGAGCCTTTGGCCATCACGTCGTGCTGGAGGTCCCAGTCCGCCTCGGTGGTCTCCAGCAGCGGCTTGGAGATCGACAGCCCGGCGTTGTTCACCACCAGATCCACCCCGCCGAAGGCGAGGACGGCGTCGCGAAGGGCGGCCGCCACCGCGTCGGCCGAGGTCACGTCAACCTCGGCTGCCACAGCCGAGTCGGAGCCTCCGATCTCATTCGCGACGGCGACGGCCGCCTCCACGTTGCGATCGGCGACGACTACGCAGGCTCCTTCGGCGGCGAGCCGCAGCGCGACGGCCCGCCCGATGCCCGAACCGCCGCCGGTGACGAAGGCGATGCGGGTCGCCAGCGGCTTCGGCTTCGGCAGGCGCCGCAGCTTGGCCTCCTCCAGCGCCCAGTACTCGATCCGGAACTTCTCCGCCTCGTCGATCGGCGCATACGTGGAGACGGACTCCGCCCCGCGCATCACGTTGATCGCGTTGACGTAGAACTCGCCGGCGACCCGGGCGGTCTGCTTGTTCGCGCCGAAGCTGATCATCCCCACGCCCGGGACGAGCACGATCGCCGGGTCCGCGCCACGCATCGCGGGACTGTCCGCGGTGGCGTGCCGTTCGTAGTAAGCCCGGTAATCCTCCCGGTAGGCCGCGTGCAACTCCCTGAGCCGGGCTTCGACTTCCGCCAACGGCACGTCGGGCGCGGTGTCCAAGACCAACGGCTGCACTTTGGTACGCAGAAAGTGGTCGGGACACGACGTGCCGAGCGCCGCCAGCACGGGCATCCGTTCGCGTCCCACGAAGTCGAGCACCACCTCGCTGTCGGTGTAGTGCCCGACCTGCGGCCGATCCGTCGACGCCAGCCCCCGCACGATCGGCAGGAGCGCGGCCGCCCGTTCCCGCCGCGCCTCCTCGCCCAGCGGCGCGTGCACCAGCGGCCCGAACGGCTCGGGCCGCCCGTGCTCAGCCAGGTACGCCGCCGCGGCGTGAATGATCTCCAGGGACCGGGCCTCGCACTCCTCGCTCGTGGCACCCCACGCCGTGATCCCGTGCCCGCCGAGGACGACCCCGATCGCCTGCGGGTTGGCGCGCTGCACGGCGGCGATGTCGAGACCGAGCTGGAAGCCCGGCCGGCGCCACGGCACCCAGAGCACCCGGTCGCCGAAGATCTCCTTGGTCAGCGCGGGGCCGTCGGCGGCGGTGGCGAGCGCGATGCCCGCGTCCGGGTGCAGGTGGTCGACGTGCGCCGCTTCGACCAGGCCGTGCATGGCCGTGTCGATGGAGGGTGCCGCGCCGCCGCTGCCGTGCAGGCAGTAGTCGAACGCGGCGACCATCTCGTCCTCCTGCTCGACGCCCGGGTAGACCCCGGTGAGGGCCCGGAGCCGGTCCAGGCGCAGCACCGCGAGCCCGGCCTCGGTGAGGGTGCCGAGGTCGCCGCCCGAACCCTTGACCCAGAGCAGGTCGACGGGCGTACCGGTGACCGGATCGGTCGCGGTGGCCTTCGCGGACGTGTTGCCGCCCGCGTAGTTCGTCGTGCGCGGGTCGGCGCCGAGGCGGTTGCTCCGGCCGAGGAGATCGCTCACTGCGGGGTGGGACATGACCGTCCTCCGACTCGATACCATGAAACGTTTCACAGATGCCGAGGAGGCTACGTCGACGTCGCGACCGGGGTCAATAGCCTCGCCTGGATATGAAAGCTCAGAGGGCGCGCGGACGGGACACCGTGGACGCCCGCGCCACCAGCTCCGGCTCGAAGGAGAGCTGCCGGTGCCGGTGCTGCGGATCGGCCGCCTCGTCCAGCACGAGCCTCGCGGCGGCCCGGCCGAGCTCCTGGCGCGGCTGGCGCACCGAGGTCAGCGGCACCGCGGCCGCCGCGGCGAATTCGATGTCGTCGAAGCCCACGATGGCCAGGTCGTCCGGCACCCGCATCCCGGCACCGATCACCTGTTGCAGCAGCCCGAGCGCGAGCAGGTCGTTGGCGCAGAAGGCGGCCGTGGGCCGCCGCCGCCCCGGGATGCCCGCGAGCCGCTCCCCCGCCGAGCGCCCCTCGGCCACGGTCAGGGCCGAGGTGGGCAGGTGGATCAGGTCCTCGGGCCGCAGTCCCAGCTCCGCCCAGACCTGCCGGGCCCCTTCGAGCCGCTCGCGCACCTGGCCGAGGCTCTCCGGGCCGCCGACGACCGCGACCCGGGTGTGGCCGTGCTCGGCGAGATGCTCCGCGGCGATCCGGCCGCCCAGCACGTCGTCCACGGCGACGGAACAGAAGGCGCCGCCGGCACCGACCCGGTCGACGATGACGATCGGGATGCCGCGGCGGGCGATCTCCGCCAGGTGCGGCGCCTCGGGGTCGACCGGCGTGATCAGTACGCCCTGCACCCGCTGCTGCACGAGGCGGTCGAGGTGCACCGCCTCGCGGTCGGCACGCCCGTTGCTGTTGCAGATGAACAGCGACAGGTCGGCTGTCTCGGCGGCGAGCTCGATGCCCTGCGCCACGTCGTGGAAGAACGGGTTGCTGCCGTCGAGCATCACGTACGCGAGGGTCCGGCTCGTCCCCGCACGGAGCTGGCGCGCCGACTCGTTGCGCACGAAGCCGAGCTCGGCCATCGCCCGCTCGACCCGTTCGCGGGTCGCGGGGCTGACCACCTCGGGGCGGTTCATCACGTTGGAGACGGTGCCCAGGGAGACGCCCGCGGTCGCGGCGACGTCCTTGACGGACGGGCTCCTGCCGTTGGCCACCGGCCACTCCCCCCGTTGAAACGTTGAAGGCGACATCCTAGCCCAATCGTTTCGGGTGAATGCTTGACACGTGTGATCGGCGCCACCTACCTTCGTTCCACGGCGTCTGAAACATTTCAATGGAGCCCGGAGGTGGCCGTGAGCGCTCTGCTCGACGTGCGCGACGTGTCCAAGTCCTTCGGCGCCGTGGCGGCCGTCCAGGGGGTCAGCTTCTCTCTGCACGGGGGCGAGGCCCACGCCCTCGTCGGCGAGAACGGCGCCGGTAAGTCCACGATCGTCAAGATGCTCGCCGGGGTGCACCGGCCCGACACCGGCACCCTCGCGGTCAACGGCGTGGAGACGGAGTTCGCGGGCCCGGCCGACGCGAAGGCCGCGGGCATCGCCGTGATCTACCAGGAGCCGACCCTCTTCCCCGACCTCTCGGTCGGCGAGAACATCGCGATGGGCAACCAGCCGCTGACGCGGCTCCGGCAGATCGACCGCAAGGCGATGACCGCGACCGCGCACCGGCTCTTCGCGCGGCTGGGCGTGCACCTCGACCCGGGCCGTCCCGCGCGGGGACTGTCCATCGCCGACCAGCAGCTGGTCGAGATCGCCAAGGCCCTGTCCAGCGAGGCCCGGATCCTGGTCATGGACGAGCCCACCGCGGCGCTCAGCGGCGTCGAGGTGGACCGGCTGTTCGCGGTCACCCGGGCGCTGCGCGACGAGGGCGCGGCGATCATGTTCATCTCGCACCGGTTCGAGGAGATCACCGCCCTCTGCCAGCGGGTCACGATCATGCGCGACGGCCGGCACGTCTGCACCGAGCCGGTCAGCGAGCTCAGCGTCGACGACATGATCCGGCGCATGGTCGGCCGCGACCTGAGCGCGCTCTACCCCAAGCAGGAGGCGGCCGTCGGCGAGACGGTGCTGGAGGTCGAGGGGCTGAGTCGCGAGGGCGTCTTCCGCGACGTCAGCTTCGCGGTCAGAGCCGGCGAGATCGTCGCCCTGGCCGGCCTGGTCGGCGCCGGCCGCTCCGAGGTGATGCAGGCTGTCTTCGGCGTCGACCGCTACGACCGGGGCACCGTCCGCCTCCTCGGCAGGAAGCTCAAAGCCGGCTCCCCGCGCGCCTCCATGGCGGCCGGGATGGGCCTGGTGCCCGAGGATCGCCGCCAGCAAGGCCTGGTCATGGAGCTCTCGATCGAGCGCAACGTCACCCTGCCCCGCTCGCGCGCCCTGGCCCGGCTGGGACTTCTGCTCGGCGGCACCGAGCGGCGCGAGGCGGCGACCTGGACCCGGCAGCTGCAGACCAAGTTCGGCCGGCTGTCCGACCCGGTGGGCACGCTCTCCGGCGGCAACCAGCAGAAGGTCGTCCTCGCCAAGTGGCTGGCCACCGGGCCGAAGCTGCTCATCGTGGACGAGCCCACCCGCGGCATCGACGTCGGCACCAAGGCCGAGGTCCACCGACTGCTGTCGGCCCTGGCGGCGCGGGGGCTCGCCGTCGTCATGGTCTCCTCCGAGCTCCCCGAGGTGCTCGGCATGGCGGACCGGATCATCGTCCTGCGCGAGGGCCACGTCGCCGCGCGCCTCACCCGCGAAGAGGCCACCGAGGAGGCCGTCATGTACGCGGCAATGGGACAGTCGGCATGACCGCCGCGCTGGCCACCGCCACCCCGGCGAAGCGCGCGCCCGGCGGGCTGGTGAAGACACGGGAGCTGGGCATCATCCTGGCCCTGGCGGCGCTCGTCGGCTACACCGCCGTCAGCAATCCGCGGTTCCTCTCCGGGCAGAGCATCCGCGACATCCTCCTCAACACGGCGATCCTCGCGGTCATGGCGGCGGGGCAGGCGGTCGTGGTCATCACCCGCAACATCGACCTCTCCGTCGGCTCATTGCTGGGGCTCAGCGCCTTCACCGTAGCCACGATGATGAGCGCGAACCCGGGCCTGCCGATGGTCGTGGCGGTCCTGGTCGGCCTCTCGGTGGGGGCGGTCGCCGGCGTGGTCAACGGCGTCCTGGTCCGCTTCGGCCGGGTGCCCGCGCTCGTGGTCACCCTCGGCACCCTCTACATGTACCGCGGCATCACGTACTCGTGGGCCGGCGGGCAGCAGGTCAACGCCGACGAGCTGCCCCGGCACTTCCTGCGGTTCGCGAACGCCTCGATTCTGGGCGTACCGTGGCTGGTCCTGATCGCCCTGGTCGTGGTCGGCGGCGTCTCGCTGATCATGCGCAACTACCGGGTCGGCCGCGAGCTGTACGCGATGGGCTCCAGCCCGCAGGCCGCGGAGCTCGCCGGCATCCGCGTCGCCCGCAACCTGCTCGGCGCGTTCACCGTCAGCGGCGCCCTGGCCGGCCTGGCCGGGGTCCTCTTCGCGGCCCGCTTCGGCACGGTCGACGCGGCGGCCGGCACCGGCTACGAACTGAACGTCGTGGCCGCAGTGGTGGTCGGCGGCGTGGCCGTGTTCGGCGGCAGCGGCACGGTCTGGGGCGCGGGCCTCGGCGCCCTGCTGCTCACGGTCATCGGGAGCGCCCTGGCCGTCCTCGACATCAACCAGTTCTGGCAGCAGGCCATCGTCGGCGCGCTGATCATCCTCGCCATCTGCGCCGACCGCCTGGTCGCGGTCCGCATCGCCCGTTCCCTGAGGAAGAGGGACAGCCATGTATGAGCTGCGCAAGAGACTCGCGAGCTGGGACAGCATCATCATCCTGCTGACCGTCGTGGTGCTCGTGGTGGCGTCGTTCGCCGTGCCCAACTTCGGAACGAGCCGCAACTTCACCTTCCTCGTCCTCGACCTGATGCCGATCGTGCTGGTCGCGCTGACCATGACCTTCATCATCGTGACCGGCGAGATCGACCTGTCGGTGGCCAGCACGCTGGGCCTGACCAGCTCGCTGATGGGCTGGTTCTGGAACAACGGCCTGTCGATCGAGATGATCATCCCGCTCTGCATCGTGGTCGGCGCGACCCTCGGCGCCTTCAACGGCTTCCTCGTCACCGGCCTGGGCCTGCCCTCGCTGGCGGTCACCATCGGCACGCTCGCCCTCTACCGCGGCCTCGCCTTCGTGGTGCTCGGCGACGGGGCGGTGGCCGACTTCCCCTGGAACTACACCGGCTGGGTCACCGGCACGATCGGCGGTGGCGCCGTACCGAATGTGCTGGTTCTGATCGTGACCCTGGCCCTGATCTCCGGCGTCGTCCTGCACGCGACGCCCTTCGGCCGCTCGCTCTACGCGATCGGCGCCAACGCCCAGGCCGCCCATTTCTCCGGCATCCGGGTCGCACGCACCAAATTCTGGCTGTACGTGGCCAGCGGCGCGATGGCCGGCCTGGTGGGTGTGCTGTGGACCCTGCGCTACTCCAGCGCCCGCGCGGACAACGGCTCCGGTCTCGAGCTGGCCGTGGTCGCCGCGGTGCTGCTCGGCGGCGTCTCGATCTTCGGCGGCCGGGGCACCCTGCCCGGCGTCCTGGCCGGCGTGGTCCTGCTCGCCGCCCTCCAGAACGCCCTGCGCCTGCAGGACGTGTCCGGCCAGGCCCTCAACATCGTCACCGGCGCGCTCCTGGTCCTCTCGGTGCTGCTGCCCAACATCGCCTCGTCCGTCCGCACCACGTGGGCCCGGCGGAGACTCCGCCAGGCCGCCGCTCACTGAATTCCTCCCGTCCTAGGAGTCCGTCATGCTTCGTTCCCCCCGTCGGCTACTGACCGCAGCCAGCGCCTCACTCCTCGTTCTAGGTCTCGCCGCGTGCAGCGGCACCACCAAGGACAGCGCCTCCTCGAACGGCGGCGCCGCGGCCCCGGGCGGCGCTTCCGCCGACCCCAACGCGAAGATCAAGGAAGGGCTGAAGATCGCGTACCTGCCCAAGCAGCTCAACAACCCGTACTCCGACGTCGAGACCGCCGGCGGCAAGGCGGCGGTCGGCGAGCTCAAGGGCGACTACAAGCTCGTCGGCCCGAACGACGCCAGCGCCTCCTCCCAGGTCAGCTACATCAACACGCTGATCCAGCAGCAGCAGGACGTGATCGTGGTGGCGGCCAACGACCCCAACGCGGTCTGCCCGTCGCTCAACCAGGCCCGGCAGGCGAAGATCAAGGTGGTGTCCTTCGACTCGGACGCCTCCAAGGACTGCCGCGACGCCTTCATCAACCAGGCCACCACCCAGGGCATCGGCGAGAGCCTCGTGAAGATGGCAAACGAGCTGGCCGGCGGCGAGGGCGAGATCGCGGTCCTCTCGGCCACCCCGAACGCCACGAACCAGAACGCCTGGATCGAGGTGATGAAGAAGGAGCTGGCCAAGCCCGAGTACAGCAAACTCAAGCTGGTCAAGACCGCGTACGGCAACGACGACGACCAGAAGTCCTTCCAGGAGGCGCAAGGGCTGCTGCAGTCGTACCCGAATCTGAAGGTCATCGTCTCCCCCACCACCGTGGGCATCGCCGCGGCCTCGCGCTACGTCAGTTCCTCGAACTACAAGGGCAAGGTGGCGATCACCGGCCTCGGGCTGCCGAACCAGATGCGCGAGTACGTCAAGGACGGCACGGTGAAGAAGTTCGCGCTGTGGAACCCGGCCGACATCGGCTACCTGGCCGCGTACGCCGGCGCCGCGCTCGCCTCCGGCCAGATCACCGGCAAGGAGGGCGAGAAGTTCACCGCCGGCAAGCTCGGCGAGTACACGATCGGCGCGGACGGCGAGATCGTCCTCGGCCCGCCCACCGAGTTCACCGCTCAGAACATCGACCAGTTCAACTTCTGAAGAAGAGTGACGCCATGACCGACCATGCCGCAGTCAAGCGGGCGCTCGCCGCGCAGCGGATCGAGACCCCGTCGTGGGCCTTCGGCAACTCCGGCACCCGGTTCAAGGTCTTCGCCCAGCCCGGCGTGCCCCGCAACCCGCAGGAGAAGATCGCCGACGCGGCCGTCGTGCACCGGTTCACCGGCGTCGCGCCGACGGTCGCCCTGCACATTCCGTGGGACAAGGTGGACGACTACCGCGAGCTGGCCGCGTACGCGGACTCCCTCGGCGTGGGCATCGGCGCGATCAACACCAACGTCTTCCAGGACGACGACTACAAGCTCGGGTCGGTCACCAACCCGGACGCCGGCATCCGCCGCAAGGCGACCGACCACCTGCTCGAGGCCGTCGACATCATGGACCGCACCGGATCACGCGACCTCAAGCTGTGGTTCTCCGACGGCATCAACTACCCGGGCCAGGACGACCTGCGCAACCGTCAGGACCGGCTCGCTGCGGCGCTGCGCGAGGCGTACGACCGCCTGGGCGAGAACCAGCGCATCCTGCTCGAGTACAAACTCTTCGAGCCGGCCTTCTACGCCACCGACATCCCGGACTGGGGCACGTCGTACGCCCACTGCCTCGAGCTGGGCGAGAAGGCGACGGTCTGCATCGACACCGGCCACCACGCGCCAGGCACCAACATCGAGTTCATCGTCGCGTTCCTCCTCCGGCAGAAGAAGCTGGGCGCGTTCGACTTCAACAGCCGCTTCTACGCCGACGACGACCTCATGGCCGGCGCGGCGGACCCGTTCCAGCTCTTCCGCATCATGTACGAGATCGTCCGCGGCGACGCGCTGGATCCGGCGTACGGGATCAACTTCATGCTGGACCAATGCCACAACATCGAGGCAAAGGTGCCGGCCATCATCCGGTCGATCCTCAACATCCAGGAGGCGACCGCCAAGGCACTGCTGGTGGACCGGAACGCACTGGCCAAGGCCCAGAACGACGGCGATGTCCTCGAGGCGAACGCGGTGGTGATGGACGCGTACAACACCGACGTGCGGCCGCTGCTCGCCGAGGTGCGCGCGGACATGGGCCTCGACCCGGACCCGGTGGCCGCGTACCGGCGCAGCGGCTACCAGGACAAGATCGTGGCCGAGCGCATCGGCGGCGAGCAGGCCGGCTGGGGCGCCTAGCCCCAGCACTTGAGCGTGAAGGTGAAGTCGCCGGAGAGCTTGCCGCTCAGCCGGAATGCCGAAACGAGCTTTCCCTCCTTGATCAGTCTCTCGACCTCGGCCCGCGAAAGACCGCAACCTTCGGCGATCAGTCGCACCGGCCGGACCGGGATCCGCGCCGCGAAGCGGACCGACACGTCGATCACCTCGCTGTCCAGGTCATCCGATCCGCCGGTGTCCAGGCGCCAGGCGTCGCCCCAGTCGAGGGCGATCCGATTACGGCGGCGCAGGACCGGATCCTGAAGCAGCTCAGCTGCCAGGCCGGGGTCGTTGTCATGCAGCCGGTTCAGCAGCTCGGGTGCTATGGAGCGCACATTCGTCCGCTCGAAAACCGTGAGCTTCGCCGTTTCCCCGCAAGCGGTGCAGAGCGCGAGGAGCCAGGCGTCGAGGAGCTTGTGGTTTGCGTTGACGCGAAATTTCCCGCTTGCCCGGAAGCGCTCGGACGCGCAAGCGTGGCAACGGCGGAGAATGAGCGGTAGGCAGGTGGGCACGACGGCCCAGGTTTTGAGCACAGGGGTACACCGATTTCAGTGAGAAGTCCGCAGCAAAAGGAAGCGCGGCGCACATGCGCGACGCGCGACGAATCAGCGCTCGGGAGGTCTCACAGGGTGTACAACGGCACGTCCTTGCCCAGACGACTTGGTTGGGCAGCACGGTAATGGCGCGCAGTGGCGCCGTTCCACCGGTTTTCGAGCGCTAGTGCCGGGGGTCCGCCAGCCACGAAAGCAGGCGACCCTTCGACCAGCACCGGCCGACGCCCTCGACTCGCAAGGTCGAATGCTCGAACACGGCCAGGCCGGTGATGCTGTGGCCGGAGGCGCGGCGGTCGCCGAACGTCGGAATCGCCGGCGCGACCCCGACCCCCTCCACCGACACCCACGCCACCGTTCGGCCGGTCGCCATTTCGTCGAGGCGGTGCAGGAAGCGCAGGCGGCTCTCGAGCGGGAACTGCGACAGCGCCCACGTCGTGGTGACGACGGGCAGCGCGTCCGCGGGCACCCGGGCGAAGGCGTCGTACAGCACCTCGACAGCGTCACCTTGCAGCAGCAGCGGAGGGTCTGTGGCCGCCAGTGCTATCTCCGCCTCGAGCCGCGCGACCCGCTCCGCCTGGTCCGGCCACACGCAGGCGCGCAACCATCGGGCCTCGTCCACGTCGGTCACGTCGACCGGATCGAGGTCGACGCCGACCCGGGCGACGACCTCGGGCATCGCCCGCGCCGGGACGGGCCGATCCCCCACAATCGAGGCCGATATCTGTACGGGAGACGACGGGTCGCCCAGCGTCTGTCCATCGCTGTACGCGATCCCGACGCGATCGACGTTGAGGTTGAGCCCCGCCGAACACCCCACGTCGATCAGCCCGACGGCATTCGCCCCGACCCGGTGCGCCGCCTCGGCAATGGCCGGATACAGCACGGCGCAGCGTCCGGTCTCGTCAGTCCGTACCCGTCGGCGCCCGGCGATGGCCACGACGGCGTCGGTCATTCGCACCAGCGTGTCAATGGCCGCGCCGGCGGCAGCGTCGACGTCCGCAGCGGCATAGGCCGCGGCAAGCGCCGGGGCGTGCCCGGCCAGGGCGAGGTCGTGCAGCGCAGCGAGGATCAGCGCCGGATGCCGCTTGCGTGCCGGCGCCTTCTCGATGGCGCGCAACGCCTCGCCGGACTCGCTCAGGGCGACGGCGATGCGCTCGTAAAGCGGCGATGTCCCGGCGGCGTCGACCTCGCCGAAACGTCGGTACATCTGAGCGAGTGGCATCCCGGGGATTCTAGGATGTCTCGCGGGCCGTGGCGGCCCGCGAGACACCCCCTTCAGCCGGCTTGCGGTGGTGGCGGGGCGGCGCCGGTCATGATGGCGACCGCCTCCGACATGGAGTGCGACTTCGGCGTGATGACGGTCGCCCGGCGGCCCAGGCGCTGGATGTGGATCCGGTCCGCCACCTCGAAGACGTGCGGCATGTTGTGGCTGATCAGGATCACCGGCAGGCCGCGGTCGCGGACGTCGCGGATGAGCTGGAGCACGCGGTTGCTCTCCTTGACGCCCAGCGCCGCCGTCGGCTCGTCGAGGATGACCACCTTGCTGCCGAAGGCCGCCGAGCGGGCCACCGCGACCGCCTGACGCTGGCCGCCGGAGAGCGACTCCACCGCCTGGCCGATGTTCTGCAGGGTGCCGATGCCCAGCTCCGACATGTGCCGGCGGGCCTCCGAGCGCATGTGCTTGCGGTCGAGCATCCGGAAGACCGAGCCGAGCGGGCCGGAACGCCGCTGCTCGCGGCCCAGGAACAGGTTGTCGGCGATGTCGAGACCCGGCGCCACGGCCAGGGTCTGGTACACGGTCTCGATGCCGGCCTCGCGCGCCTCCATCGGGTTTCGGAAGTGCACCCGCTTCCCGTCGAGGTAGATCTCGCCGCTGTCGGGGATCAACGCCCCGGACAATGCCTTGATCAGGCTGGACTTGCCGGCGCCGTTGTCGCCGATGACCGCGAGGATCTCGCCCGGGTAGAGCTCGAGGTCGCCGCTCTCGATCGCCGTGACCCGGCCGTATCGCTTGGTGATCCCACGGGCCTCAAGGACAGGAGTCGTCACGTCTTCACCTTCCTGATCCACTGGTCGAGGGAGACCGCCACGAGGACCAGCAGGCCGATGGCGAAGCCCTGCCAGACCACCTCGACGCCGCCCAGCTGGAGGCCGTTGCGGAAGACGCCGACGATCAGGGCGCCGATCAGGGTGCCGATGACCCCGCCGCGGCCGCCGAAGAGGCTCGTGCCGCCGAGCACCACAGCGGTGATCGAGTCGAGGTTGTAGTCCGCACCGACGTTCGGGCTGGCCGACGCCAACCGGCCGATGAGGATCCAGCCGCCGATGGCGTACAGCAGGCCGGCGATGGTGTAGACCGAGAACAGCACCCGGTTCGTCCGGATACCGGCGAGCCGCGCCGCCTCGATGTCGTCGCCGCTGGCGTACACGTGCTTGCCCCAGGCCGTGGACCGCAACGCGTAGAAGAAGTACGCGAAGAGCAGCAGCATGATGATCGATCCGTAGGTGAGCCGGAATCCACCGATCGGGATCGTGGTACCCGTCCAGGTCATCAGCGACGGCATGTCCGAGCCGCGAGTCGTCTCGCTCTTGGAGACCACGGAGTTCAGCGAGACGAAGATGGTCAGGGTGCCGAGCGTGACGATGAACGGGGGGAGTTTCATCCTGGTCACCAGGAACCCGTTGACGGCGCCCATGGCCGTGCCGCAGGCGAAGCCGAGCAGCAGGGCCAGCCCCCCGGGCATGCCCAGGTCCGTGCAGAAGCTGGCCGTCAGGATCGAGGAGAAGACCGCGATGGCCCCGGCCGCAAGGTCGATGCCGGCGGTGAGGATGACCAGCGTCTGGCCGAGCGCGAGCGTCGCGATGACGGTCACCTGGGCCAGCACCAGCGACAGGTTCGACGCCGAGAAGAAGCGGGTGTTGACGAGCGAGAAGGCGATGATCGCGACGATCATGACGGCGAGCGGGCCGAGGACCGGGTTGCCGTGCAGGACATGCTGGACGCGCAGGCCGAGTGAGTCGTGCCGGCGGGTCTCGAAGTCGGTGGCGCTCTCGGTTGCGGTCGCCATGGTCAGCCCCAGCAGTTCTGCTTGCCCCACGCGGAGTCCTTGGCCTCCACGCCGGCTTGCGGTTGATCGGTGATCAGCTGGGCGCCGGTGTCGACGAAGTCCTTGCCCTCGGTGGCCTTGGGCTTCTCGCCGTTCTTCGCGAAGGTGGCGATCGCCTCGACGCCCAGCGACGCCATCTTCAGCGGGAACTGCATGGAGGTCGCCCCGATCACGCCCTTCTTGACATTGTCGACGCCGGGGCAGCCACCGTCGATGGACACGATGGTGACGGCCTTGTCCTTGCCGGCCGCCTTCAGCGCCTGGTACGCCCCCGCCGCCGCGGGCTCGTTGATGGTGTAGACGAGGTTGATCGACGGATCCTTCTGGAGCAGGTTCTCCATCGCCGTACGCCCGCCGTCCTCAGCGCCGTCGGTCACGTCGTGGCCGACGATCCGCGGGTCTTTCTCATCGCCGATCCGGTTGGCGTCGCCGACCGGGATTCCGAAGCCGTCGAGGAAGCCCTGATCGCGCTTGACGTCGACGGAGACCTGGTTGGCGTTGAGGTCCAGCATGGCGATCTTCGCCTGCTTGCCGTCCTTGTCGAACTTGGCCTTCGCCCACTGTCCGACGAGCTTGCCGGCCTGGTAGTTGTCGGTGGCGAAGGTGGCGTCCACCGCGTTCGCGGGGTCGGTGGGCGTGTCCAGTGCGATGACGAGCATTCCCTGCTGCTTCGCCTTGTCGATCGACGGCACGATCGCCTTCGAGTCGTTC
This sequence comes from Actinoplanes sp. NPDC051475, assembly GCF_040689425.1. Classification (NCBI taxonomy): domain Bacteria; kingdom Bacillati; phylum Actinomycetota; class Actinomycetes; order Micromonosporales; family Micromonosporaceae; genus Actinoplanes; species Actinoplanes sp. NPDC051475. The sequence goes on along the minus strand of NZ_JBFAZZ010000023.1, from coordinate 20,403 downwards.
GGCGTGATGAGGAAGCCCTTGGCGCCCGACGACATCAGGTTCTCGATCGCCTGCACCTGGGCCTCGTTGTCACCGTCCTGCTTGCCGGCGAACGACTGCAGCTTCAGTCCCTGCTTCGCCGCGGCCTGCTGCGCGCCCTCCTTCATCTTGACGAAGAAGGGGTTCGTGTCGGTCTTGGTGATCAGGCCGACGATCTCCCCTCCGCCCGATCCCCCGCCGTCGTCGCCTCCGCACGCCGCCGTGCCGAGCAGCAGCGCCGCGGCGGTCAGTGCGGGGCCTAGTCGCCCACGCCTGATCAGCGTTGATCCACGCATGTCTCCTCCAAATCGATTTAGCAGGAATCCAGAGACAACGTTGTCTTGCAGTAGACGACTCGGGGGATCGACTGTCAACAATTAGTTTCCGGTTCGTTGCTATCAGTGATCATCCGCAGGGGGAGAGATGGGGCGGCCCACGATGAACGACGTCGCCCGTAGGGCGGGCGTCAGCCTCAAGACCGTGTCGCGCGTGGTCAACGGCGAGAGCACGGTCGACCCCGAACTCGCCGCGCGGGTCCGCGCCGCCGTCGCCCTGCTCGGCTACCGCCCGAACCTCGGCGCCACGATGCTGCGCCGCAACGACCGGCGTACCCGGACGATCGGGTTGCTGCTCGAGGACGTGAGCAACCCGTTCTCGGCGGCCGTGCACCGGGCGGTCGAGGACGAGGCCCACGCCCGCGGCGTCCACGTGCTGACCGGCAGCCTCGACGAGGACCCGGCCCGGGAGCGCGACCTGGCGGGGGCGTTCGCGCGCCGGCACGCCGACGGCCTCATCGTGGCGCCGACCGCTTCCGATCAGAGCTACCTCTCGCGCGAGTTACAGCCGGACATCCCGGTCGTGTTCATCGACCGGCCGGCCTCCGGCTACCGCGGGGACACCGTGCTGGCCACGAACCGCTCCGGGGCGGCGCAGGCCGTCCGGCATCTGATCGCCCACGGGCACCGCCGGATCGCCTTCCTGGCGGACGCCCCGCGGATCGCCACCTCGCGCAGCCGGCGGCTCGGCTACCGGGACGCGATGCGCGACGCCGCGCTGCCGGTCTGCGAGGCGGTCGAGCCGGGGCCCGACGCGCAGGCCGCGACGCCGGTCCTGCTGGCCCTCGATAACCCGCCGACCGCCCTGTTCACCGCCCAGAACCTGATCACCATCGATACGGTGCGGGCGCTGCGGCAGCTGGGCCTGCACCGCCGGGTAGCACTGGTCGGCTTCGACGACTTCCCCCTCGCCGACCTGCTCGACCCCCCGGTCACCGTGGTCGCCCAGGACCCGGCCGCGATGGGCCGGGCGGCGGCACGAGCGCTCTTCGAGCGCATCGACGGAGACACATCGGAACCGCGCGAGATCAGCATCCCGACGATGCTGATCCCGCGCGGTTCCGGAGAGCTGCGGCCTACGGGAAGTTGGTGACCGTCACCGGTACGGTCGCCGTACCCTGTGCCGCCGCGCCGGTGTTGTTGACCACGTGGTCGATCACCCCGACGCCACCCAGCGAGACAGTGAAGACGTTGTGCAGCCGCACCCCGCCGTTCACCGGGACCTCGAAGCCCCGGTCCGAGTGCACCTGCGGGTTGACGTTGAAGTAGCAGTAGCTGCCCATCGCCCACGCCTCGTGGCTCGTGACGTTGTCCGCCACCTTGTACGCGGCGTACCCGTTGGCACCCGAGCGCCACGCCGCGTTCGACGGCGGGTCGTACGGCTGCTCGTTCTGCAGGAAGTACGTGCGGCCGCCGTTGCCGTTCCAGATGACCTCGTACTTCTGGTAGTGCTCGACGAACAGGCCGTACGCGGTCACGTTCTGACCGTTCACGATCAGGCCGGTGTCGGCGGTGTTGACCGTCCAGCCGTAGGTGCCCGCGTTGCCGTGGTCGGCGCGCCACGCCCAGATGTGGTCGATGATCGTGTTGTTGCTGTTCACCAGCAGGCTGTTGGTGGCCTTACCGGCGACCGAGCCGCCGATCCGGAAGAACACGTCCTGCACGGTGGTCGGGTTGCCGGCGTGGTTGGCCGAGGACCCGTTCGGGCCGACGACCAGCAGGTTCGCCGAGTTCTGGGTGCCGGCGTCGAAGAGCAGGCCGGCGATCTTCACGCCGTCCACGTCGGCCACCTGCATCGGGGTCACGCCGTTGTCCGGGATGATCGTCGCGTAGCCCAGGCCGAGCACGACCGTGTTGGCGCGGGTCACGTTGATCGTCTGATTCACGTGGTAGATGCCGGGCTGGAAGATCAGGTTCAGGCCCTGCGCGAGCGCCTGGTTGATCGTCGCGGCGGAGTCACCGGGCTTGGCGACGTAGAACTGGGTCAGCGGGAGGCTGGTGCCCGGGGTGTTGCCGTTGACCCAGGTCGCGCCCGAGGCGTTCTGCTGGAAGTTCGGCACGAAGACCGCGTACTGGCCGCCGGTCTGGTAGAGGTACGGCTTCTCCCGGATCACCGGCGTCGTGCCGATGGTCGTGTACGGCGGGTTCGGGAAGCTCGAAGCCGGAGCACCCTGCACGCCGACGAACATCTGGTTCCACACCGCGTTCAGGCTGGAGCCGATCTGGCTGTTGCGGGTGAACCACTGCTGCTGCGAGTACTGCTGCTCCGAGCCGCTGATCCGCGAGTCGGCGATGTAGCCGCCGGACGCCCAGCCGTACCCGGCCGGAGCGAGGTTGAGGTCGCCGTGGATGTCCATCCGCCGGAACGGCGCGGCCTGCGAGACGGCCCACCGGTCGGCACCGTTCACCGGGTACAAGGACACGTTCTCGACCGACCGCCAGAAGTTCTGCGTGGCGTTGCCCTGGAACCAGCCGGCGTCGACGGTGATGTCACCGTTGATCCGTACGTCCTGCGGGTTCTGGCCGAGGCCGAGCACCGAGGTGTAGAAGCCGACCTGGATGTTGAGGCCGTTGTACGTGCCGGGTTTGAAGGCGAGGACGTACCGCTGGAGGCCGAACTGGTTCGACTCCTGCTGCCGGAAGATGGTGTCGGCCTGGCTCTGGATCGACGCCGACGACATCGACGGGTCGAACACGATGACGTTCGCGCCGAGGCTGCCGCCCCCGGGGATGGTCGGGTCGGTCGTGGTGCCGCCGAAGACCTTGAACTCCCACAGCGAGTAGCCGTAGGGGGTCGCCCGTGCGGTGCCGGACATGCGCACGTACCGGGCAGTGGCGCTGACGGAGACGCTTTGCGTGCCGAGCTGGCCGGCGAGCGCCGGGCTGGCATCCGTCCAGGTCGAGCCGTTGGTGGAGGTCTGAATCTTGAAGGTCTTCGCGTACGCGGCCTCCCAGTTCAGCTCCACCCGGGTGATCGCTGAGCTGGCGCCGAGGTCGACCTGGAGCCACTGCGGGTCGGCGAAGGCGGAGGACCACCGGGTGCCGGTGTTGCCGTCGACCGCCGCCGAGGCCGGGTAGACGCCCGGGTTCTCCGACGACGAGGCGGTGGCGGGCTTGCCCTGGGAAAGCAGTGTCTCGGCGGCGTGCGCGGCCGGCGTCGTGGACGCGCCGAACGCCGCGACGATCGCGACGACCAGGCCGCCGGCGGCACCGAGGCGCCACCGGCGGCGAGATCGGGGGATGACTGCGGGGACGGTCATGACATCTCCTCGTACGGAGGGGACCGGACGCGCGGGGTTCGCGTCCGGAGTACCTCGCCGCGGGAAACGGAGCCGGTTTCGCGCGGCGAGGACGAAGCCGGGGAAAGCTCCGTACGGGAAGGCGATCGTGTGAGAGAGCGCTCCCCCGTGCTGTGACGTTAAGTTCGTTACGTCGATGTGTCAAAGGTTCGGCGGACTGGTTACGCGAACGGTTCCGGAACCGGTTCCGCCGTCCGGTCAGCCCAGTTCCGGTCCCCTTGCGTCATCCGGTATCGTCAGCACTCCTCACCGTCCACTGTCGAGCCGCCATCACCGCTCTGAACAGGGAATATGCAATCCGGCTCCATTCGGAGACGCGCCGCCGCGACGGCGCTCGCGGCGGCCGGATAACGCTTTTCCGGACGGCCATCGATGCGCCCGAATGAGCTGTTTCGAGAAGGACGGGCTTACGCGGCATTCCGGTCACGCCGGGCAGCGCCGGACCACCTACAGTGGCCCGTATGCGGCTGGTGCTGACGACCGACACCCACGTCCCGAAGCGGGCCCGCGACCTCCCGCCCGAACTATGGACCGCGATCGACGCGGCGGACGTGGTGGTCCATGCCGGCGACTGGGTCGACGTCGGGATGCTGGACGCCCTCGAGACGCGGTCCCGCCGGCTGATCGCCTGCTACGGCAACAACGACGGCCCCGCGCTGCGCTCCCGCCTGCCGGAGATCGCCCGAGCGGACCTCGACGGCGTACGACTTGCGGTGATCCACGAGACCGGCGACGCCAAGGGCCGCGACGAGCGCTGTGCGGCGGCCTTCCCGGACACCGACGTCCTGGTATTCGGCCACTCCCACATCCCCTGGGACACGACGGCGCCCGGCGGCTTGCGGTTGCTCAACCCCGGCTCGCCCACGGACCGGCGCCGGCAGCCGCACTGCACGTACATGACGGCGACGATCTCCGACGGTCGGGTCTCGGACGTGGTCCTGCACCGCCTCGCTCGGTGACGGCCGCCGGGTCAGATCAGCCGGACCGGACCGGCGTCGATCGCGACGCGGAACAGCGAATACGGGTAGCGGCGCAGATCCCGGCCGTTCTGGTACGTGGCCTGCCGGTGCAACTGGTTGGCCGTCACGTACAGATATCCATCCGTCACCGACATGGTGTCCGTCCACAGGAGCCGCGGGTCGTGCACGAGAGTCTCGATCACGCCGTCCGGCAGCCGTCGCAGGATCGCGTTGTGCTCGGCGTTCGTCAGGTAGAAGCGGCCCTTGTCGTCGGTCTCCAGCCCGTCCGAGACGCCGCCCTTGTCCCCCTCGTCCACCACCGTCGCCGCCACCTCGTCGTCACTCATGGCGCGGTCGACCAGGGCGTCCGTGGAGACGCTGTACCAGCGCCGGGACATCAGGGGGCAGTAGTAGAGCCGCTCGCCGTCGGCCGCGATCGCGATGCCGTCCGCGCCCATGGTGACCGGCTCGGGCGGCCCGTCCGCGGGCCGTTCGAGGAACGGCGCGCCCTCCACGACGGGAAGGAAGCCCGGCGGCCGCTCAGCCTTGGTGGACGGGTGGTCGTGCAGGCGCCGCCACGCCGTTCCGCTCCTGAGGTCGACCACGATGATGCCGTTCGGGCCCTTGTCCGACGAGTCGGTGATGTATGCGACCCGGCGCCGCAGGTCGAAGCGCACGTCGTTCAGGTACGTCGTGGGCAGCGCCGTCCCGCGGTCGAAGCAGATCGTGTGCACCACGGTGTCGGTGGCGAGGTCGATGCAGACCAGCTTGGGGCCGCCGACCTGCGTCTCCTCGAACATCGGGGAGCCGGTGTCGAGCACCCAGAGCCGGTTCGCCGGGTCGACGACGACGCTCTGCACGGACACGAACGCCCGCGGGTCGTCGTTGCTGGACGGGGTGTTGTGCGCCTGGTCGGGGTAGGCGACCACGCTGCCGTCCCGCAGCTCGCCGACGGTGAAGACGACCTCATCGCCCCACTTCGGGAAGTTTACGAAGATCCGGCCGCCGGCCGACACGGTGACGCCGGTGGGCATCGGGCCGCAGTCGAACGTGTGCACCGTCTCCAGCGAGCCGATGGGCTCGTCGGTGGGTTGGTCGCTCATCGAAAGCGCATACCCCCGGCACCACCCGGTGAAACAGACAGAACGGGCCCGGCCGGAGCCGGGCCCGCCCGCGGTCTCAGACGCCCAGGTCGACGCTCGGGTAGAGCGGGAAGGCGCCGAGCAGCTCGGTCGCCTGCTTGCTGATGCGGTCGGCGACGGCCGGGTCCAGGTCGAACTTGGCCTTGGACGCGCCGGCCTTCGTCTGCGACAGGACCGTGTGCATCAGCTCGGCGATCTGGTCCATCTCCGCCGTACCGAGGCCGCGGGTGGTCAGGGCCGGGGTGCCGACGCGGATGCCGGAGGTGTACCAGGCGCCGTTCGGGTCCTGCGGGATCGAGTTGCGGTTGGTGACGATGCCGCTGTCCAGCAGCGCCTGCTCCGCCTGGCGGCCGGTCAGGGCGTACTTGTCGACGTCGATCAGGACCAGGTGGTTGTCGGTGCCGCCGCTGACCACGGTCGCGCCGCGCTTGATCAGGCCCTCGGCGAGCGCCTGGCTGTTGTCGACGATGCGCTGCGCGTAGTCGGCGAACTCCGGCCGGCGGGCCTCGGCGAAGGCGATCGCCTTGGCGGCCATCACGTGGCCGAGCGGGCCGCCGAGGACCATCGGGCAGCCGCGGTCGACCTGGTCGGCCAGCTCCGGCTGGCAGAACACCGCGCCGCCGCGGGGGCCGCGCAGGCTCTTGTGGGTCGTCGTGGTGACGATGTGGGCGTGCTCGATCGGGTTGAAGTCGCCGGTGAAGACCTTGCCGGCGACCAGGCCCGCGAAGTGCGCCATGTCGACCATGAAGGTCGCGCCCACCTCGTCGGCGATCTCCCGCATGATCCGGAAGTTCACCTTGCGGGGGTACGCCGAATAGCCACCGACGATGATCAACGGCTTGAACTCGCGCGCCGACTCGCGCAGGGCGGCGTAGTCGATCTGGCCGGTGGCCGGGTCCACGCCGTAGCTGCGCTGATCGAACATCTTGCCGGAGATGTTGGGGCGGAATCCGTGGGTGAGGTGGCCACCCGCGTCCAGCGACATGCCGAGCATCCGCTGGTTGCCGAACGCCTGGCGCAGCTCGGCCCACTCGGCGTCGGTGAGGTCGTTGACGTTGCGCTTCTGCACCTTGGCCAGCGCCGGCGCCTCGACCCGGTCGGCGAGCACAGCCCAGTACGCGACGAGGTTGGCGTCGATGCCGGAGTGCGGCTGCACGTACGCGTACGGCGCGCCGAACAGGGCCTTGGCGTGCTCGACGGCCACCGACTCGACGGTGTCGACGTTCTGGCAGCCGGCGTAGAAGCGGCGGCCGATGGTGCCCTCGGCGTACTTGTCGGAGAGCCAGTTGCCCATCGCGAGCAGCACGGCGGGAGACGCGTAGTTCTCGGACGCGATCAGCTTGAGGGACTCGCGCTGATCGTGCAGCTCTTTGGCGATCGCGTCGGCGATCCGGGGCTCGACGGCGCGCACGGCGTCCAGCGCGGCGCGGAAAGCGGTCGATTCGGCGTTCAGCTCAGACATCGGACCTCCCTATCACAGGTGATGAGGCCCAGGCGCACGGCAGTCACCCCGGTGGGTGGGACCGCTCCCCGATGGTCATCCATCTTGAACGCGCCAGTCACGGCCCGCCGACGAGCATACCGGCGCCGGACGCCTCGGTCACATCCCTTCCAGGCGTGACCGGGTCTTCTCGTCGCAGAGCGCGCCGGCCAGGCCTGCCTCGAACGCAGCATCCTCCGTGACGCCCAGTTGCGCGGCGAGGGCGTACTCATGAGAGAGGTCGATGCCGAACATCGCCGGGTCGTCGGTGGAGACCGAGCAGAGCACGCCGGCCCCGACGAGCCGAGTGATTGGATGGTCGCACTCGGTGGCATAGCCGAGCCGGATGTTCGACGTCGGGCAGACGTCGAGCACGATGCGGCGCTCGGCCATTTCGGTCAGCAGTTCCGGATCGCCTACTGCGGTGATGCCGTGCCGGATGCGGCTCGCGCCCATCCGCAGCGAGGAACGGACCGACTCCGGGCCCGCCGCCTCCCCCGCGTGCGGGACCAGGCCGAGCCCGTGGTCCGCGGCGTAGCGCATGGCCGGCTCGTACGGCTCGTCCGGGAACCGGCCCTCGCGACCGGCCAGGCCGAACCCGACCACACCCCGGTCGCGGAAGCGGACCGCGGCCTGGGCAACGCGCATGCCGAAGCCGGGGTCGGAGCCGCGGTACTGCTCGGGGGTGAGCCGCACGATCACCCCGTGGGTCTCCTCGGCTTCGGCCGCTCCGTCGCAGTATCCCGCCATCATCGCGTCGAGCCCGATCTCGTCGGCCAGCGCCGGATCGGGAGTGAAGATGCCCTCCACGTACACCGCGCCGTGCTGTTTCGCCTCGCCGGCGTAGTCGACGACGATCCGCCGGAAGTCGTCGGGCGTCCGCAGGCAGGCGGTCGTCACGTTCCACAGGTCGATGAAGTGGTGCAGGTCGCGGAAATCGGTGGCGACGTCCGGCACCGGGAGCCGATTACGGCGCGCGATGGCAGTGAGGGTGTCCGGGCGTACAGAACCTTCGAAGTGGATGTGCAATTCGATCCGCGGCACTCCGGCATTGTGCCCGGGTACGAAACCCGATCATTAGCCTGGGCGGGTGAACGGTGTCCAGATCCTGCTCATCGCCGCGGCCGGCATCGCGATCTCCGCGCTCGCGCACCGGCGGGGCATGCAACCCGGCCTCATCGTCGTGACGCTCGCGGCGGCGGTCAGCTTCGTGCCCGGAATGCCGCGGCTCGAGCTGGAGAGCGAGCTCCTGCTCGCGATCGTGGTGCCGCCGCTGCTGTACTCGGCCACCCGCGCCGCCTCGTTCTCGGGGTTCAACCAGAACCTGCGCGCGATCGTGAACCTCGGAGTGCTGCTGGTGGTGCTGACCGCCGGCGCGCTCGGGGTGCTGTCGTCGTGGCTGTTGCCGTCGTTCGGCCTGGCCGCGGCGTTCGTCATCGGCTCGGTGCTGGCGCCCCCGGACACGATCACCACCGTCTCGCACGGCGCGGAGCTCGGACTGCCACGCCGGGTCACCACGATCCTGACCGGTGAGAGCCTGGTCAACGACGCCACCGCGCTGACCCTGTTCAGCATCGCGGTGGGTGCGGTGAGCGGCGACCACGCCACGTGGGGTGGCGGCATCCGGGAGTTCTTCTACAACGCCGGCGTCGGTGTCGCGATCGGGGCCGGGCTGGCGGCGGCGACCCTGTCGATCCGCAAGAAGCTGCGCAATTCCACGCTCGAGACGGCGCTCGTGCTGCTCGTACCCTTCACCGCGTTCCTCCTGGCCGAGCAGGTGCACGCCTCCGGCATCCTCGCCGTGGTCATGGCGGCCTTCTCCATCAGCATCAACACCTCGATGGATCCGCGGCACCAGTACCCGGGCGCGTACCGGACCCGGCTCCAGGAGGAGGCGTTCTGGCCGGTCGTCGACTTCCTCCTCGAGACGTTCGTGTTCGCGTACATCGGGCTGCAGCTCCGCTTCGTCGTCGAGGAGCTGCGCGCGGACGAGGATCCGGGTCTGACCCGTACCCTCGTCGCCGCCGGCGTCCTGCTGCTCGCGGCGATCGTGGTGCGGCTGGTCGCCGTCTACCTGCTGTTCGGCCGCTGGCGGCTGAACGAGCTGCTGAACCGGCGGCGCCGGGAGGCGGACCCGGAACGGGCGCGCCGCGCCGAGGAGCACCGGGCGCGCCGGATGCGCGGCCGGAAGCGGTTCGACACCCCGCTCGGCCCGCCGACCGCGCGGGAGACCCTGGTGGTCGGCTGGACCGGCATGCGCGGCATCCTCACCCTGGCAGCGGCGGCCGCGATCCCGGAGACGACGTCCGACGGCCGGCTGTTCCCCGGCCGCGAGGCCGCGCAGGCGATCGCCCTCGTCGTCACCTTGGGAACCCTGCTCATCCAGGGAACAACCATCCGTTGGCTCGTACGCCGGCTGGGCATGGACGTCCGCGCCGAGCGCGAACAGGCGGCCGCGATGCGCGCCCACGGCGAGGAGATCGCGGCAGGTGCCGCGACGGGCACCGAGGACGGCGACTTCGACCGCCGGCGCAACGCCCTGAGCAGGGCGGTGATGGAGGGCACCCTCGACGAGGAAACCGCCCGGGACCTGATCGGCGAGCTGGACCTGCGCCAGGCCGCCGAGCACACCATGCCGAAATTGCCGTGAAGCCGGCGGCCCTCCCCCGCAGGGTCACGCCATGTCCACGACGCATGTCTCGCTGACGCCTGTCCGCGTTCGCCGCCCCACGCGGCAGACAGGACCATGGTCATGGCGCTCGACCGACCCAAACACGCCCGCGCACGGCGGGCGTTCGGCCAGAACCTGCTCACCGACCCCCGCGCCCTCCGGCGGCTCGCGGACGCCGCCGAAATCGCCCCCACCGACCTGGTGTACGAGGTAGGCGCGGGCCGCGGCCGCACGTCGGCGGAGTTCTGAGCCCCCCGGCTCACCCCGGACGTGCCGGTGGTCTGGCCGGAGCTCTGGCTGACTCTGTTTCACCTGCTGGACCGGTGAGAGCCTGGTCAGCGTAGATACTGCACGCGCCCGGTCTCCAACACGTCCAACGCGACGGCTACTCGCCGCCACACATAAGGCCGGAGACGTTGTTCTGCCTGCTGAGGAGTACAAAACTCAAATGCGGACAGCTCATCATCCGCGATCTCGAGTTCCGCCACTTGGTCATCTGTCAGCTCGCCCCCGTCGAACAGGAACGCGAGCAGATCGTCCCACGGGCCATGCGGCGGCACCCAGTCGACGATCAACAGGCCGGCCACTGTCACGTCCAGGCCGAGCTCTTCCCGCAACTCGCGGCGAACGGCTTCATGTGGCGCCTCGTTGGCTTCCGCCATTCCGCCCGGCACATCCCAGTCCGGCTTGTACCGCGGATCGACGAGAAGGATGCGCCCCTCCCGATCACGGATGAGGATGTCTGCGCTGACCCGCTTACGGGGTTGTTTGGCGTTGCCTTCTGCCAGATAGGCCCGCCAAGCCTCCGGATCACGCTCGTACAGCGGAACGTCAGCGTTCACCGTCTCCCCCAGGCGCCGCTCCATCGCCGACACCGTCCCGCGCCCGCCATTCGTAAAGCCACACCCGCTCTCTGAGCGTCTCATCGAGGCAACTCAAAAAATCGGCAACCAACCGATTGTCACGGTTGGGCTTCAACAGGCGTCTGAGACCAACAAGCTGCTGGAGAACGAGACTCGAGCCAAGTTGCTGAGTGGTCTCCAATACCTCCTGAGCAACGGCGCAGGCCTCGTCCGGCCTGCCCTGGCCGACAAGGACGGTCACCAGGATGAGCTGCCCGAATGCCCGGCTGCGGGTGTGTTCAGCCGAGCGCAATTCAATCACTCGCTGTGCCTGACGTTCGGCCTGAACCAGATCTCCGAGCTGGCGCGAACAGCGCGCAGCCTCGCTCGCCAGCGAGCCTTCGTCGAAGTGGCTGACCCACGGCGATCTCTCCTCTGCCGGCTGAGTATCAAGTACTCGTTCTGCCTGTAAGAGCAAGTGCATGCACTCGTCAGGCCGTTGCAGCGCGGCGAAGCCTCGAGCCTGCATCGCAAGAAGCCGAGCCTCGAGTTCCGGCCACCGCGGACCGCGGGCCAACGCCTCACGTCCTCGGCGCGCATGCCGGATGGCGTCGGCCGGCTTGCCCTGGTGATGGGCGAGGTGGCTCATGCTGGCCAGGATGTGCACGCCGAGTTGGCGATCGCGGCCCAACTTGATCAGATCAAGGGACCGCGCAAAATGCTGCTCAGCAGCACGGTCACGCCCAGCATCGTGAGCCATCCAACCCGCCATCTCGGTCAACGCGGCTGCGGCCGTGAAGGCCAGCGGTCCGTCGCAGCCTGAATCGCCTCCGAACATGCGCGGGGCGACCTCGGCTTGCAAATACTTGACGACCGTGGCGTAGAGGTGGCCGCCACCGACCCGGCGGTCTGCGGCTCGGAACGATCGCACGGCGGAAACGAACTCGTTGCCGCAGGGCGGCAGCCCGAAGGCCGGAGCTTGAAGCGGCATAGGCTGCGGCATAGCTGTGCGTTCTGCTCTGGCTGCACGGCCGCTGCGGCCTACCGACGGCTCACCGGGCAATGTGAACCACAAGAGACGCTCGGGTATTTTCAGAATTCGCGCCCAGCGCGTCAGGCTGTCAAGATGCCGAACGGGTGGACCGTTCTCGATACGACTGATCTGCGCCTGCGTGAGTCCGAGCCAACCGGCTACAACACTCTGCGAAATGCCGTCCTTGCCGTATGCGGCGATGTGCTGCGGATGCTTGCGATAGGCCCGCGACACGCGACCGACGTGCTGAGCGGTAAACGCGTCACGGAACTGGTCGGTGTCCCAGAAGTCTTCCGGCAAGACTTGTGGCTGAATCCTGAGGTCGCGGGCCTTGGCTTGGCAAGGGGCGCACTGCCCGCCCTTGTTGTCACGGGTCAGGCGTGTCCCGCAGCGGCAGTAACGCGCCGAGCGGTTCGCGTCCATGATCGCCCCGAGCCTCCGTGTTGCTCCCTGGGCAGCAATAGTAGAGGTCGAGCTCCGGCCCGGCGGACCGCATACGTCGCATGCATGGCGTTCATACCTCTGCGGTCATGCCCTGCACGGCCCCGCCGCTCCATCCTCGGGTTGCCGGCCACGTCCCGGCCGGCGCGGACGATCTATGACCTGGCAACGATCAGGAGTTAGATGTGAGACATCGAGCGGTACGGGTGTGGTTCAAGCCCTGGAAGAAGCGGTGCACCTGTGGATGCCGGTGGTTTCCCTGTCCGGACTCGATCCGGGTCAACAGGCGCCCGGTGTCCTGGAACGAGGCAACAGTAGCTCTGCCTCCGGTAGGCCCTCGGCCAATGCCCCGCAACGAGCGGTCGCTGATGACTCCTGGCCAGGAATGGCGGACACGGAGGTCGGCTCAATGGGGTTAGCCGCAACAATCCGGCCGGATGTTCTGACCGAAGAGGATCTCATGGGCCTCGTGGCAGATCTGCTGACGCGGCATGAATACCGTTTCATCCCGGACTCCGAGCTTGCCGACATGCAGCGCGCATTGCGGCCGTTCCTGGCTCACCGGGCGGACGGTCAGGTGACCGCCAGCTCCACGAGCTCGGCGTCTCCCGGCCGCCACCCCTCCACCACGACGGCGACATAGCGGGCCTGCTCGCCGAGCGGCCCATAAGTCAGGCCGTCCGCCGAGGCCTCGCTACGCCACGCAGGACGGCGACCCTTCGTCCAGGCGACCCGGACGCTCTCGACGGGAACCACGCCGCCCAGGTCGACCACCATGCGCCCGGCAGGACCCGGACGCCACGAGGTAGCCGGGTTGCCGTCGACCGCGTGATCCGGCGACGTCATGCCCGCCGGCAGCGGTGAGGTCGGGAACGTGGTTCGGCCGCGGGCGAGGTCCGCCGTCGGGGTCACCGGGGCGCCCGGCATCGACACGCTGCGGGATTTGCCGGCGGGTACGCGTACGGTCGCGGACCACGAACCGCAGTGCAGCGTGACGACGGCACGGTGCTTGGCCGGGGCGGTGACGGTGACGTGGTGCGAGTCCCGTACGTCGTACCGGGTGCCGACCGGCGGGTTGCCCGTGACCGTGAAGCGAGGCGGCTCCACGCAGGCCGTACCGCCGTTGAGGCTGACGGGCCATTCGAGGCTGTCCTTCGTCAGCACCTGACTGCCGCGGTAGAGGTTGTGCCGCTCCGGGATGTGGACCGTCACGTTGCGTACCGTGTTCGGTGAAAAGTTGAAGATGCTGAGGTGGCCATCGGCGTCGCTGACCGCCAGTCCCTCGGCGGTGGGCAGTCTGCGCGCGGCGGCCTCGGCCAGGTTCTTCCGGGTGTTCGCGTACCCCTCGATGATCGGAGCCGGCGCGCTGACCGAGGCGGCCGTCACGGTGATCTTTCCCTTGCCGCCGTGGGTGACGATCCCGGCGCGGCCGTCGATGCCTACCCAGCGGGTGGTTGTGCGGGTTTCCGGCACGGCGGCCGCGTCGGTCCAGGTGCGGCCGTCGGTCGAGGTCTGGATGACGAAGCTTTTCCCGTACGCGGCCTCCCACGCGATCCGGACTCCGGCGACCTGGACGGGGGAACCGAGGTCGACGGCGAGCCAGCTGTCGGCGCGGCCGCGCTCCTCACGGGCTACGGCCCAGCGGGTTTCGGGGTTGCCGTCGGTGGCGTTTCGCGCCGCGAACCAGACGTCCTCTGAGGACGCGGTCGGCATCGCGCCCTGGGCAAGGTCGGCGCCGCGTACGTCGAGGACCGAGAAGGTGTAGATCGAGTAGCCGTACTCCGTACCGGGTTCGCGGCCGAGCATGCGGACGTAGCGGGCGTCGCGCGGGGTGAAGGTGATGTCACCGGTCATCTGGTCGGTGAGCTCGGCGTGGCCGCCGGCGAAGGTGAAGGTGCGGGTTCCGTCGAGGCCCGGCACCCCGGGCATGGTCAGGTTGAACAAGGTGAGGCCGCCCTCTCCGGGCAGTCCCGTGCTCGCGTAGACGACGGTGCCGGTGGGCAGCGTGGCGTATCCCGCGTAACCACCCTTGACGGCGAGCACGGTCGCGGTCGCGTCGACGCCGTCCCGCGTCTTGGACCACACTCCGGTCCATCGGCCGGCGGCGGCCGAGCCGGCGGGCAGGAAGGCCGGCGCCCGGGTGTCGACCAGCCAGTTGTCGTGGGCGGGCTGCCAGAGGAAATTCACCATGTCCGGCTTGGTGACCGCCGCCGCGAAGGCCGCCTGCGACTGGTGGACGGTGAGCCCGACCTCGTCGCCGAAATTTCTGGTGCCGCTCGCCTCTCGGAAGAACTGAGCTTTCGGTACGGGCGTGACCGGCGTTCTGCGCAGCTTGTGGAACAGGTACGCGACGGCCAGCTCGGCACGGGCCTCGGGCTCGTACTTCTCCTCGCCGCTGAACTTGGTGAGCCGGTACGTCGGTTCGTAGCGCAGGTACGGCATCAGCCGCTCGGCGAGGTCGGCCTCGGCCCGGGCCGCGTGGCGGTCGCCCTGGACCTGTGCCAGGAACGCGAGCGGGAGCACGTCCCGGCCGTACAGGTGATAGCGGTCGGCGATCATCGGCATGACCGGCTCGCCGGCGTCGCTGGCCAGCAGCCGCAGGGTGCGCCACAGCTGCTCGCCGTTGGGCTGGTGGGTCAGCACCTCGGGCAGCTGGCGGCCGGCCACGAGGAAGTGGATGGCCGCGCGTCCGGCCGTACGCCAAAGTTCTGCCTGGTAGTGCGGGTTGGCGGACCCGTGGTTCTCGACGATGAAGGTGTCGTGCAGGTTATGGGCGGTGCTGCGCCGGTCGACCCGGTCCCCGTCGACCATCGCGGGATTGGCGCGGTCGGCCGCGGGCAGCGCGCTCGCGTTCGACGCCCAGTAGAGAAAGCGCGCTCGCCAGGCCGAGGCCGACGCGGTGTCCGCGGTCCACGCGATGCCGGGTGCCATCGCCTGCGCGTAGACGCCCATCTCCTCGAGCTTGGTGTCGCCGCGCCAGCCGCCGTCGGTGCCGTTCGGCGTCCACCCGTCGCTCATCGGGTCGTCGCCGGCGTTGAGCTGGTACGCGTACGCCGCCTGCCCCTCGGCGATCAGCTGCACCTTCGCCCGGGTGGGCTCGTCGAGGTCGGCCCACATCAGCCGCGCGGCGAGCACGAAATAGAGCTCGAAGGTCGAGTCCCAGAAGAGTCGGCGTCCCCACTCGGTGCCGCCGGCGAGCCGGTTGCTCGCGGCGTAGCGCTGGATGGTCGCGACGGTCCTGGCCTTCAGCGTCGCCGCGTCGACGCTCGCGAGCCGGGGGTCGTAATCGTCCATGCCCAGCAGGACGGCGTTGCCCAGCACGGCCGCGAAGCGGAAGTCGGCGGCCTGATATGCCCCGATCGAGGGATCCCACTGCTCCTCCACCCATTGGGTGTGGACATGCAGCAGTTGGCGATAGATGTCCGCCACCGGGTCGGCGACCGCCACCGGGCCGACTGCCGTCGCCGGGGACGACGTGAACGCGCTGCTCACGCCGCTGATGCCGGCGAGCGTCAGCAGCCGGCGGCGGGACATGGCGAACAAGGAACCTCCCCGGCGGAACAGGATGCCCTGCATACCCTTCGCGTCCGCCCCGAAGACTGTCAAATTGCCCCGGGGCGTGCGGCGGTAGTCGCCGAGACCCGCCGGCCCGGTTGCACCCATCGACCGGTGGGCCAAGTTTCCGGGGCATGACGGTTCCGGAACCAGAACTGCTTGCTTGTTAATTAATGCATCGATGAGACTGGTCAGCACCGTCCCCCGACACCGCACGTTCCCCACAGCGAGGCGCCGGTCCGCAGACATTCGGAGCCGGCGCCTCGACGTGTCCGCTCAGCAAGAGGTTGTCTCCAGATCGGTGGCGTGTGCACGTTCGTGCACCACATTGAGGATGCGCACGTACGTTCCCATCGGCTACGGCGCGCATGAACGTCCGCCTTTACACATTT
The DNA here is from genome assembly GCF_040689425.1 of Actinoplanes sp. NPDC051475. NCBI lineage: Bacteria > Bacillati > Actinomycetota > Actinomycetes > Micromonosporales > Micromonosporaceae > Actinoplanes > Actinoplanes sp. NPDC051475. The sequence continues at coordinate 4,236 of NZ_JBFAZZ010000023.1, read as the reverse complement.
CGTACGCCGGCCTGATCGTCGTCGATCGATGAGCGCCTAGCGTCCGGGCGATGAAGGTCTCACTCTTTCGTGCCGGAGCGGCGCTCGCTGCGGTGACGCTGTTACTCGGCGTGACAGCTGGATCCTGCGCCGGGCCCGGATCCGAGCCGGGTGGCCCGGCGGGCCGTACGAACGTCGTCTTCGTGCTCACCGACGATCTCTCGGCGAACCTGGTGCAGTACATGCCGAACGTGCAGAGCCTGTCCAAAGACGGTACGACGTTCTCGCAGTACACCGTGACCGACTCGCTCTGCTGCCCGTCGCGGTCGTCGATCCTTACCGGCCGCTTCCCGCACAACACCGGCGTGTTCACCAACGGCGGCGACGACGGCGGTTTCCACGTGTTCCAGAGGGAGCAGGAGCGGGACACCTTCGCCACCACCCTGCAGCAGCGGGGCTATCGGACCGCGATGATGGGCAAGTACCTCAACGGGTATCAGCCTCAGGAGCACGGCGTGCGTCCGGGATGGACCGAGTGGGATGTCGCCGGGGGCGGATACAACGAATACAACTACAACCTCAACGAGAATGGCGTGGTCAAGCACTACGGCAAGGGGCCCGGTGACTACCTGACCACGGTCATCGAGGGTAAGGCGAAGGCGTTCGTCAGCTCGGCGGCCGCGGCGGGCGAGCCGTTCCTGCTGGAGGTCGCCACCTTCACGCCGCATGGGCCGTACGTCCCGGCACCGCAGGACGAGCAGGCGTTTCCTGGGCTGAAGGCGCCGCGCGGGCCGTCCTTCGACAGGGTGCCCACGGATGCGCCGGCCTGGCTGGCCGGGCGGGAGCCGCTGACCGCCGAGCAGATCGCGGCCATCGATACGGCGTACCGGAAGCGGGTGCAGTCGGTGCAGTCGGTCGACCGGATGATCGGGAATCTGCGGCAGACGCTGGAGTCGGCCGGGGTAGCCGACCGCACGGTCGTGGTCTTCAGCTCGGACAACGGCTTCCACCTGGGCGAGCACCGGCTGGCGGCGGGCAAGCAGACCGCCTTCGATCACGATGTGCATGTGCCGCTCGTGGTGGCCGGGCCGGGCGTACGCAAGGGGGTCGCCGTGGGCGCCACAGTGCAGAACATCGACTTGCGCCCGACGTTCGAGGAGCTCGGCGGCGTGCTGCCCGGTCCGGCGGTGGACGGGCGCAGCCTGGTCCCGCTGCTGCGCGGCGGCGGGGCCGCGGGCTGGCGGAAGACCGGTCTGATCGAGCACCACGGCCCCGGCAACGCCCTCGACGACCCGGACAGGCAGACGCCCGCCAGCGGAAACCCGCCGACTTACACCGCGCTGCGCGGGCCGGATTTCACGTACGTCGAGTACGAGGGCGGAGCACGGGAGTATTACGACCGGACCTCCGACCCCGACGAACTCGTCAACACCGCGGCGAAGTTGCCCGCAGAGCGCGCCGCCCAGCTGCATGAGGCGCTGGACAAGATGCGGGAGTGCAAGGGCGACGAAGCCTGCGGCGGCCGATAGCGGGGACTCAGTCCGCCGAGCCCGGCTCGGCCATCTTCCGGTGCATCTCGGCCTTGGCGCGGTCCGGCATGATCTTGGATGCGGCCCCCTGCACCCGGGTCTTCAGGGACCCGGCGACGACCTTCTCCTCGCCCTTCATCAGGGCCTTGAAGCCCTGCTCGGCGACCTGGGCCGGATCGTCTTTCTCACCGGCGCCGACCCGGGTGTCCATCATGTCGGCGCGCTCGAAGAAGTTGGTGTCCGTCGGGCCGGGCATCAGCGAGGTGACCGTGACGCCGGTGTCCTTGAGCTCGGCGCGTACGGCCTCGGCGAAGGACTGCACGAACGACTTCGACGCGTTGTAGACCGCCTGGTAGGTGCCGGGCATCATCGACGCGATCGAGGAGGTGAACAGCACCCGGCCGGAACCGCGCGCCACCATGTCCGGGAGTACGCGCTTGGCGAGGTGCACCGTCGACGTGACGTTGACGTCGATGATGTTCAGCTCCTCGCGCAGGTCGGTGTCGCGGGTGAAGTCGCCGCCGAGCCCACGCCCCGCGTTGAGGGCGAGCGCGTCGACCGGGCGGCCGGTCTCCCGGAGCTGCTCGTACAGCTTCTCGACGCCGTTGTAGGTGGCCAGGTCGGCGCGGACGGCGATGACCTCGTTCTGCCCGTCCCGCCGCAGACCGGCCGCGGCCTGCTCGATGCCGTCGTCCTCCGCGGTGATGAGCAGGTCGTACCCGTGGTCGGCGAACTGCCGGGCGAGTTCGTACCCGATGCCGCTCGACGCTCCGGTGACCACGGCGAACTCGCGGCCGGTGGGTGTAGTCATCTGATTCGACCTCCTCGTCCTCTCATCGCGGTGTGCCCGGCAAGGGACGCGTTAATCCTGGCGATATCCGGGCACTTCCCTGGCGAACGCCGTTCACGAGAGCCGGAGGACCGGATGCGCGCACTTACCTGGCAGGGCACCTCGAAGGTGTCGGTGGAGACCGTCCCGGATCCCAAGATCCAGGAGCCCACGGACGCGATCGTACGGATGACCTCCACCGCCATCTGCGGCTCGGACCTGCACCTCTACGACGTCCTGGGGATGTACATGGAGGCGGGCGACATCCTCGGCCACGAGCCCATGGGCATCGTCGAGGAGGTCGGGCCCGAGGTCACCCACATCCGCCCGGGCGACCGGGTGGTGATCCCGTTCAACATCTCCTGCGGCTACTGCTGGATGTGCAGCCGCGGCTACTACGCCCAGTGTGAGACCACCCAGGTCAAGGAGCACGGCAAGAACGCCCGCATGTTCGGCTACACCAAGCTGTACGGCCAGGTCCCCGGGGGCCAGGCCGAGTACCTGCGCGTGCCGCAGGCGCACTTCGGGCCGATCAAGGTGCCGGAGGGCCACCCGGACGAGCGCTACCTCTTCCTCTCCGACGTGCTCACGACCTCCTGGCAGGCGGCCAAATGGGCCGACGTCGAGCCCGGCCGCACGGTCTTCATCACCGGCCTCGGCCCGATCGGCCAGATGACCGCACGGATTGCCCGCCACCTGGGCGCCGAGCGGGTCATCGCCACCGACAACGTGCCGGAGCGGCTCGACATGGCCCGCCGCCACGGCATCGAGGTGATCGACTTCAACGAGGTCGACGACGTCCCGGCGGCCGTGCTGGACCTGACGTCCGGGCGCGGCGCCGACAGCGTGGTGGAGGCGGTCGGCATGGAGGCGCACGGCACGCCGTTCCAGGAGTTCGCTCAGAAGGCAGCCGGCTTGCTGCCGGACGCGATCGCCCGCAAGGCGATCGACAAGGCCGGGGTCGACCGCATGGGCGCCCTGCGCACGGCGTTCGCGGCGGTCCGCCGGGCGGGCACGGTCTCGATCATCGGCGTGTACGGCGGCCAGGCCGACCCGTTCCCGATGTTCGACCTCTTCGACAAGGGGGTGACCCTGCGGATGGGCCAGGCCCACGTGAAGCACTGGGTCGACGACATCATGCCCCTGCTCACCGGCGACGACGACCCGCTGGGCGTGGATGACCTCGTGACGCACCGGCTTCCGCTGGAGGAGGCGCCGCACGCGTACGAGATCTTTAAGAAGAAGGAAGAAGGCTGCATCAAGGTGGTGCTGAAGCCCTGACGCGGCAGAATACCGCACTGTAGTGGTTCTCTCACGCAAAGTGACTCATACTTTCGGCTAGTCATGACTGGGCCGGTCAGCTAAGGTCGTCTTAACCGAACGGCCCAGCATGCGCGGGAAACGGTGATCCATCGATCGCCGTCCACCCACGAACCGAGACGACACCCTGCCCGACTCGGGCCCGGCTTCCCCCGCCGGACCGGCTCTCCGGACAGGTGCCAGGGAGGACCACGAATGACTGTGACCCAGTCGGCCCCGTCGAAGCACACCGCGACGGCGAACACCGAGGTGCCCGCGGACAGCGCCGCCGATCTTCTCAACGCGATGGCCGCGATGCCGGCCGGTCACCCGTCCCGCGCGTCGCTGCGCGATCGGGCGATCGAGGCCTGGCTGCCGCTGGCCCGCCACCTCGCCCACCGCTACTCCGGCCGCGGCGAACCCACCGACGACCTCGTCCAGACCGCCACCGTCGGACTCATCAAAGCCGTCGACAAATTCGACCCCGACCGCGGCGTCGACTTCTCCGGCTACGCCATCCCCACCATCATCGGCGAGATCAAACGCCACTTCCGCGACCGCACCTGGTCCGTACGCGTCCCCCGCCGCCTGCAAGAACTA
>NZ_JBFAZZ010000022.1:0-117156 GCF_040689425.1 Actinoplanes sp. NPDC051475 | reverse complement strand
TGAAGTCGAGGCTGGCGGTCAACGCCCTGCACAACGCGGTCACTCGACGCGGTGACGTGGCCGGCTGCGTGCTGCACACCGACCGCGGGTCGCAAGGTGGATTCAACCGGTCGTCGCAACACCGACTCGTTGCAGCGATTGTAGGTGTTCGTCGAGGGCTTCGGCTGGGGTCTTCCAGCCGAGTGTCTTGCGGGGTCTGCTGTTGAGGGCGTGAGCGACGGCGTTGATCTCCTCGGCGCTCCACCGCGACAGGTCGGTACCCTTCGGGAAGTATTGCCGCAGCAGGCCGTTGGTGTTCTCGTTACTGCCGCGCTGCCATGGGCTGTGCGGATCGGCGAAGAACACCGGCACGCCGGTCGCGATCGTGAACCGGGCGTGCGCGGATAGTTCCTTGCCTCGATCCCAGGTCAGCGAACGGCGTAGCTGCTCAGGCAATGTTGTGATCGTCGCGGCCAGGGCCCGACTCATCGTGATCGCTCCGTATCCCGCCAGCGCGGGTCCGTTCTTCGTCCGCGGGATCACACCCCAGCCGTCCTCGCGGGGCAGATGGATCAGCATCGTGAACCGGGTCGTGCGCTCGGCCAGGGTGCCGATCGCGGAGCGCTGCAACCCGATGATCAGGTCCCCTTCCCAATGTCCTGGGACAGCGCGATCTTCAACCTCGGCGGGCCGTTCACTGATCAGCGTGTTGCTGGTGACGTGCGCCCACGCGCGTTGCTTCGCGCGTGCCCGGGGAACGCGAAGCGCCCGCCCGGTCCGCAAGCAAGCAACGAGTTCACGCTTGAGGCCGCCGCGGCTCTGAACGTAGAGCGCCTGATAGATCGCCTCATGACTGATGCGCATAGACCCATCCTCCGGGAACTCCGCGCGCAGCCTCCGTGAGATCTGCTCCGGGCTCCACCCAGTGATCCATGCCCGATCACCGCGGTGCGGCTTGTTGCGGCCCTTGAACTGCGGGCCCTGCGGGCCCGCCACCAGATGGCCGTTCGCCGTCCGGATCTCGCCCGCGAGCCGCTCCTGGACATACTCGCGCAGCCGATCGTTGGTCAGTAGCTTCGCGCTTTTCGGCCGCCGAGCTCGGCGCTCGGCATGCCATTGCGCCGTCGAAGCCTTGTAATCCGCCAAATATGTGCGGGTCGAGGCGTTGCGCCGCAACTCCCGCGAGACCGTCGACGGATCCCGGCCGAGCTGGCGCGCGATTTCACGAACCCCCATGCCCTGCGCCCGGGCCAAGGCGATGTCCTCGCGCTCGCTGAACGACAGATACCGGCCCGACATAGTCGCCGGCAACGCTGGATTCACGCCGCCAGCGTGCCGGAACCACCGGAACCCGACCGGCCCCGACACGCCCGCCGCCGCAGCCGCGTCCTCGGTCATCACACCAGACCTGATCGCCGCCCAGAACCTAGCCCGATCCTCACGCCACGCCACCGTCGGCCGCCCCGGCGACGGCATCTGACCCCGATACGCCCGCACCCGCTTCTGCCTCGGTCCCGCCACCGCCACACCCCTCTAACAAGGCGTTGCGACGACCGGTTGAATCCACCCAATTTCGCAGCCGAAAGTTCGTCCGCGCGCTCCACCAGCACCACGTGATCGGATCGATGGGCAGAGTCGGCGCAGCCGGCGACAACGCCGCCATGGAATCGTTCTTCGGCCTGCTGCAGAACAACGTCCTCGACCGCCGCAACTGGCCGAATCAGCAGCAGCTGAGGACCGCGATCCCAAGCCTCAAAGCCTGCGGGGCACACGGACGACATGTGCCAGCTATCGCATTTGCGGGAAACTCGTGAGCTTGAGGATGGCGCCGCCGGAGCAAAGGAGGACGCGGACATGCCGCTCGCGGATGCCCCGTTGCGTGACGAGCACCCCTGGCCAATTCATCTTGTGCGCACGCACAAGTCCGTTCGGCGGACAACGAGTTGTGCCACTCGGCACGGACGTCATCTCCATGAGGGAGGGGATGGAAGAACTCCACCCGGTTCGGCCAGCAGGCGATGTCCTGAGCTGCGGCCGATGAGCCACGCAAAGAGGTCCGCTTGGGCTCCCCGTATGACTACCGTGGCATTATTGCCCACCTGGTAGCCGGTTCCTGTATCTGTAGCATGGAGCGTCACTGGAGCCACCTCGTCGGTGTCGCTCATTTCGTCGACGGTGCGTTGAAGCTCCTCTGCCACAAACCAGTGTGGCCATGCCTGGTGACCGTAGCCGGCGTTGAGGTCGGCGTGGTGGATTTCCAATTCCTGTAGGCGAGTGGACACGACTTCGCGCACGGGCCGTTCGCGTGCTCCCAGCCAGCACCCGAGTTCATCCCAACGATCGTTGGGGTGTTGAGCGATCGCTTCCGTGAGGAGTTCGGCCGAGGTTCGAAGGTCGGCCAGGATCGTCGACCGTGGTCGTTGCGCCCCCTCGTTGATCTCTCGTTCACGCGTCTCTTCGTCTGGGTACTGCTCAATCGTCGCGTCAATCCGTGCGCTGAGCAGCAGTCGTCGCCGTGAGTCGGCGCCTCGGGCGAGGTGGGTGAGGACGTGGGCGCGACTCCAGCCTGGCAGGAGGGACGGCTGGCGGAGCTCCTCCTCCTCAAGTTCTTCGGCAGTGGCCATCAGTCGGTCGGTCGAGGCCTTGACAACATCGAGGAGCTCCATGGGATGCGCTTGCATCGATAGTGCCGTCATGCCGGCAGCCTTACCCGCCGTAGCATGCATCATTCATCGACCGTCATCCAACCGGCGGTGTGACGTGGGCGTCCACTACAGAGCGTAAGTTCGCTGTCTATCGACTCAGCGCCGTTACCAGCCTGGATCGACGTTAAGTAACATCCCCGCGCGATCGCACAAAGTTATAAGTTTGGATGTTTGGCGCAGCGGTACAGAGATCCAGTCCTAAAAGTACGGGGGATAGGTGCCGCGGCCGGCCAAGCAGGACAGCTGATGGCGTGCGCATGCTAGTCGTACGGCTGCGACCTGACTCCTCCGCCTGACTCGGAAGGAGTCGCAATGGGTCGATCACCCCTGAGCATCCTGTCCCTCATGGACTTCAACGGGGATCCGCTGCCGGAGCACCTGCTCTCCAGCACCTTCCAAGACCTGATGGAGACGCATGGCTACGTCTACATGTGCAACGTCCCGGACACCTTCGACCCCGTTGGATTCTGTCGCTCGCTCGGCAGGTTCATCCCCAACTACACCGGTGCAGTCGTGGGTGACGTACGCCCTGAGCCCGGCATGGACGACGTCTACCATGCCGGTAACACGCGCCCGCTGCTGCCGCACACCGAAGGCTACGACTTTCACATCGTCCCCCCGCGCTACATCGCTCTGTGGTGCGTCACACCATGCGAGGGTGACGGTGGCGAGACGACGCTGATGGACGGGCTCGCGTTCACGGACACGCTCACCAACACCGAGCGCGACCACCTCCGGCAACACGTCTATCAGTGGAAGACCACCGACGGGATCCGTCGACTCGGACTCGACCTGCACACCGAGCATCCAGTCCTGGAAGATCACGCAGACGGACGTATCGTGCGGTTCTCCTGCAACAACATTGTCCGAGACGACGACGATCTGGTTGCCGACATCCAGACGCGGGTCCGCGAGTATTTCGAACCTCAGCACATCTCGGTGCGGTACGAACGCAACGACATGCTGGTCTGGGACAACTGGCGAATGCTGCACTCGCGCACGGCCTTCAACGACCGCAACCGGCACTTGCGTCGTATTCAAATCGCGCAGCCCACGCAAGCCCCGACCGGCGCCATGGCGGACGGTCGCGCCCTGACCGCCGTCGGATCTTGACCTGACACCGCGATCGAAGGGAAATCAATGCATCGCACCATGCTCAAATCCAAGATTCACCGCGCAACAGTCACTCAAGCCGACCTGCACTATGTCGGCTCCCTGACGCTGTGCCGAGACCTCATGCGAGCTGCTGATCTCCTTGCAGGCGAGCGCGTCGACGTCGTCGACATCAACAACGGCAACAGGCTGTCGACCTATGTGATCGAAGGTCCCCCCGATAGCGGAATCGTGGGCATCAACGGCGCAGCTGCACGCTTGATCTCCCCCGGCGACCTCGTGATCATCATCGCCTACGGCACCTACACCGACGTCGAGATCCAGACCCTGCAACCTCGGGTTGTTTTCGTCGGCCAGGACAACCGCATCCTCGATACCGGAACCGATCCGGCCGAGCCCGTACCGAACAGCAACCTTCTTCGCGGCGACGTGGTCGCTGCGCGCTGACGCGATCAGGGGCGGGCCCCTCCACGGCGACACGGGTGGGCCCCCCGGGACCCACCCATTAGAGCCGTCCACACCGCGCATACCGCCGCACCTTCGCTTTCACCGCAACGTAACCGGTTTTTTGGGAGAGCATCCATGACGTCCGTGATGGCCCGAACCAGCACGCTGCAGAATGCCCTGGCTCACTACTACCCGCAAATCCAGGCCGCACTCGCCACGATAGACACCGACACGGCTGGCTTCGATCCCGGATCAGGCCTGCCTGACCTCGATGACCGCATGAAGCGTTTCCTGGACGCATCAATCATCAGCGTGGCTGATCTGGGAACCTACGGCGCCAGTCGGCTGCGTCTCCTTGACTTGATGGGCAACCACCGCACTCGTACCACGAAGACTTTCGCCTCACTGATCATCGTCGCGCGCGCGGTCCGATACATTCAGGACACCGGTGAGCGCATCCTGATCCTCACACCTTCCTCGGGAAACAAGGCAACCGCCCTGCGCGACGCGGTTCTGCGTGCCATCGAATGCGAACTGATCACCGCCGATCAGCTGCAGATCGTCACCGTCGTACCCCAGGGGTCGCGGCACAAGCTGTGGACCTCGAAGCTCGACTTGACCCCTCACTGGGCAGCGGCGAACCCGGTAGCTCTGTATGACGGCCGACATGCCGCAGACGTCAAGCCGTTGGCGCAGGCTGTGGTTGACGAGCACTCTGAGGCTCTCGCACGCCGCAGCGTCCGTCTGTGGTACAGCCTCGCTTTGCCGAACTACCAGGTTGCGGACGCTGCGCGGGCGTTGTTCGAGGCGGATCACTTCCCCGCCGAACCGGGTAGGGATCGCCTGCACGTGCACTCCGTGTCCAGTGCATTTGGACTTCTCGGTCACCATTTCGGTCGCAGCCTGCTCAACGGGCCCGGACCGGCGCCGGGATACTTCCTCGTTCAACACCTAGGAACCCCGGACATGGTGCTTCACCTGCGGCACGGACGCATCGACGAAGCGGACCGCCCGCACTACCGCTACGACGCAGGCACAGGGCTCTACCACCAGGACAGCGAACTCACCTTCCCCTCCACGACATTTCACCCGGACGAAGAACTCGACAGCACGTTCTACACCCGCCAACCGGTCACGGCAGCACAGATGAGCGCGATCATCGCTGACCAAGGCGGCGGTGGGATCGTGGTCTCGCTGCACGAATGTCTCCAGCGATACGCCGAGGTACGCAGCATGCTTGCGGGGGAGGTAAACGTGCCGGCAGATCCTCGTGAACTGCGAGAATGGTCGCTCGTCATGGCCATGACCGGCGTGCTCAACGCCATAGACCGGGGCCTGCTGCGACACCCGGATGTGGTCGTTCACGGCTCGGGCAGCTACGCCACCAACGACTTCAAGCCCCTGCCGAGCGGGCGGCTCACTCCGGTCAACTGCCCGGGAGACCTCGCCGCCGTGGTCACCGGCGCCGTGGAGGCGGCACGGTGACAGCACCCGTGCAGCGCTTGCGCTACGCCTGGCAGAACAGCAGTCATCCACTCGTGACCGCTGGCCACCGTCTCGTCGACCGCGATGGCCGTCCGTTCTGGCCGACCGTGCGCACCACGTTTCCACAACAGCAGCTGTCGCTGCGCTACGCCGGGGTAGCGGAGGGCTTCGCCAACATCGTGCCACTGCTAGAACAGCTGGGCGAGCCGGTTCTCGGTCCCGCGCACCGTGGCCCCCGACACTCGGTACGCCGTCGCGTTCTGCATCACCCGCCGCCGGCAGACGCCGACATCCTGGCGGTCGGCTGCCGCAAGTCGCTGGCACATCGGCTGCCGGGCGCAAACGCCTTGGTGCTGCCCTTCCGAATTCACCTCGTCGTCGACGTCGACGACGAATTGGAGAAGCTGCGACTACGTATCTCTAAGAGGGAACGCTGGGAATTCAACCGCAACAGGCGCCGCTCCGGATGGACCGTCCGCGTCGGCAGCCGGCCCGACGACTTCTGGTTCTTCTACCGGCGCATGCACCAACCGACCATGGACGCCCGACACGGCGAGCGCGCTCGCACGGAGCGACCGGACGTCGCGTTCCATGGGGTCTTTCGTCAGGGATTCCTGTTCTTCGTTGAGCAGGGCGGGCATCCCGTCGCAGGTGCCCTCTGCCGGCTGGACGCTACAACCTCCACCCTGACAACCCGTTTGCTAGGCGTGCTCGATGGCGCCGCCGAGCACTACGCCAGCGGCGCGTTCAAGGCCGTCTACCACTTCCTTTTGGAATGGTGCAGCGAACACCAAGTAGAGCATCTCGACTTCCATGGCACCGAGGCATTCCTGGCCAAGGGAATCTTTCAGTGGAAACGCAAATTCCATCCGCGCATCACCCTGGCGCCCAACCACCACGCGGATAAGCGACTGTGGCTGCGCGCCACGCGGGACACGCCGGCCGTGCGCGACTTTCTCGTCGCCAACCCCGTGCTCGAAATAGCGAGCGGCACCCAGTTGCGCGCGGTGTGGTTCTACGACGACACGCGCCCGGCACGCTCCGCGATCAGCTGCGGACTTCCAGGCGTCACCGAGGAATGCCATCGCCACCTCGACGAGCTCCTCGGCGGACTTCCTGGCCCGGCACCCCAGCAGTCGTCCTCGCAGCACCGACCAAGCAGCGGTGCAACGTCAGTGTCGCTGGCCTCCGCCGCGGAAGGGAATCACGATGCTCACCTCTGACTGGTTCGGGACCGCGCACTACGGTCGTGCACCTGAGCTCAGCACAGCGGCCCTGCGCGAGATGTTGTGGACCGGCCTTGAAGACACCGGCATGCTGCCGTCGCAGACTCTGCCCGCCGGACCGTTCGTCATCCCCGCTCGCTCCTACGGGGAGATCTTCCGAGCCGCCCGGCTGCTGCTCGACCTCGTTCGACGTACCATGCTCAGTCTCGCCGATGACACAACCGGACGCATCGCCGCCTTGGGCGCCGACATGGCCGACTATCCCTTGCTCTACACCGACGAGCTCATCGAGGAAGAATTCGCCGCCAGCATCGCCCGACCAGACGTCATCATCGGGGAAGACGGGCCGAAGATCCTCGAGTTCAATCCCAGCGGCGCCGTCTCCGGGGTGATCGAAACTCACCTGCTCCTGCGCACCTGGCGTGCGGCCTACCAACGAACGGGGACCTTCCCGTTCCAGGCACTCGACCCTCTCGTGGCCCGCGCCGACCTTTTCGCCGACACCTGCACTGAGCGAGGTCTCCCACCACGACTGGCGTGGATCGGCAGCCGCCGCGACCTGCCCCTGGCCAACACCGACCGCTTCTTCGACGTAGAACTGGAATACCTGCACAGTCGCGGATTCACCGCACGGCATTTCGAACCGGAGGAAGTCAGCGACGGTCTACTGGACGGTCCAGGCGGCGCCTACCCTCTAGGACTACGGCAATTCACCATTTCTGAGTGGCGTGACCACGGCATCGACCTCGCTCCGATCCGTCAGATCCTCGACGCTGGCTGCCTGCTACTGCCCACCCAAAGCGCCGGATTGCTCGACCACAAGAAGGTCCTGGCCCTGCTGTCCACCGGCCCGGCATGGATGAGCACCGCTGAGCGCGCAATCGTGGCGCGCTACCTGCCATGGACGCGCATCCTGGCAGACGAACCCGCCGACTGGCACGGCAGCCGCAGCGGCCTTCTGGATCTCGTCGAACGCCACCAGGACCGATTCGTTGTCAAACGCGGCGAAGGCATGAAGGGTCTGCAGGTAGTAATTGGCCGCGAGACGGACCCATCGACGTGGCGCAGCACCGTGCAAGACGCCCTCAAACGCCAGGACAGCGTCGTGCAGGAGTACGTCGCGCCAGCCTCGTGCCACCTCGAGATTTCCATGAGCGACCACGACACCGAGGTGGCCTCCGTAGCGCCGGTGCTGAGCCCCTTCCTCTTCGGCGGCCGCCCCGCAGGCCTGTGGGCCCGGTTCTTTGCACCCGGCCGCCACGCGGGCGTGGTCAGCCGCGACGGCTACGGGGCCATGGAGAACGTCGTGGTGGCCGAGTCATGAAGGTGACCGGCGCATCCATCGTTGTCGTCGGCACCGGCACCTTCGCCACGGCAGTATGCCGGGCGCTCGCCCGCAGCCTCACACGCGACACCACAGTGCACGTGCTCGGCCGTACGAGCACGGCCGTCTCCGCAACATGCGCCCTAGGTTCAGCACACGCACGCCTCGCCGGCGCTCCGGTGAAGTTCCGGCCCGTTGTCACGGCTCTGCACCTGACCACCGATCTGCGTCCTCTGCTGGCCCAGCTCTCGCCAGACGTGGTGGTGGTATGCGCATCTCTGCAGCCGCCCGCAGAAAGCAGACAAACCACCACCCAATGGAGTGCCCTGCTACGGCAAGCGGGTTTCGGTGTCACCGTGCCCCTGCAGGCTGCGCTGGTTGAACGGATCGCCGCCGACTACGCCGACGTTAACGACAGCCCCATCCTGCTCAACGCCTGCTTCCCCGACGCGGTCAACCCGTTGCTGAGCGCGCGAGGCCTGCCCGTCCTGTGCGGTATCGGCAACGTCGCCGCCCTAGCCCTCGGTATCCAAGACCGACTCGAGATCGACGACCCGCACCGGGTACAACTGCTCGCGCACCACGCCCATCTGCACCGGCCGGACGACCCATCGATGGAGGCACGGGCCTGGGTCGACGGGCAACCGCTCGACGACGTTGCAGACCTGCTCACCATGATGCGCACCTGCCCGCGCGATGTCGTCAATGAAGTGAGCGCGTGGGCTGCCGGCCCGCTGATCACCGCAGTGATCAATGACGAACCCTACGTCGGGCACCTTCCTGGGCCGCTCGGGCTACCCGGCGGCTACCCCGTCCTGGTCACCGGGCGATCCGTGACGCTGCGGCTACCACCGGGCACGTCGCCGCAGGCGGCGGTCGACTGGAACCAGCGTGCGGCCACCCTCGATGGCGTACAGATCGCCTCGGACGGGTGCCTGACCTTCACTCCTGCGGCGCTCGCCGCGCTGCACCAGTTCTGGCCCCAGGCGCCGGGCACGGTAGCGGTCGACGCGGTGGCGCAGCTGCGCGCCGACCTGCTGAATCTGCGAGCCGCACTGCGCCGTCGCACCGCAGACGGCCACCCGGAATCCCTTACGCGCGTCGACAACCAACACCTGCCGTCCCACAGCAAGGAGCTTGCATGCTGACTCAGGATCGACTCGCACAGCAGGGCGCGGTGCTTCCACGCTGGGTCACAACCTATTACGAGCAACCGCTCGACCTCGTCCACGGCGAGGGCCGCCATGTCACTGACCGCGAGGGTCGCCGCTATCTGGACTTCTTCGCCGGCATCCTGACGACCTCGGTGGGCTACAACATCCCCGAGATCAAGGATGCGGTGCAAGAGCAGCTCGCCACCGGCATTGTGCACACCTCCACCCTGTACTTCATCGACGCGCAAGTCCGCTTGGCGGAACGAGTCATCGGGCTCACCGCCATCGACGACGCCGTGGCGTTCTTCTGCAACTCCGGATCTGAGGCCAACGAGACTGCCTTGCTGGCTGCCGTGTGTCGCAGCCACAGCCCGCACGTTGTAACGCTCGCCGACAGCTACCACGGACGGACTTTCGGTACCTGCGCCGTATCGCAACTAACGGGGTGGCAGCCGAGCCCCTTCACTCCGCTGCTGGTCACCGCAGCCAGCAACGGCCGCGACGGGCGATCGGTAAGGGAATGCCTCGCCGACCTCGAACGGCGATTGGACGCCCAAGACCATCCACCGGCCGCCCTGCTGGTCGAACCCATCCAAGGCCTCGGCGGCTTCTGGCGGCCGCCGCCCGAACTGCTGCGCGGTTATCAAGCCATCACCGCCGACCGCGGCGCCATCCTGATCTGCGACGAGGTGCAAACCGGATGGGGTCGCACCGGCACTCACTTCTGGGGCTACCAGGCACACGAGCTGCAACCTGACCTGATCACTTTCGCCAAAGGTGCGGCCAACGGCTTCGCCATCGGCGGCGTCGTCGGACGCCGCGAGGTACTGGACAGCCTGCCCGCCAAGTCCATCTCCACCTTCGGAGGAAATCCGCTTGCCACCACCGCCGCGCTGAGCACCATCGACTACCTGCTGAACCATGATTTACAGAGCAACGCCGAATCCATCGGCCGAATCTTGCACCAAGGGCTACGCCGGCTGCGTACGGATCAACGGCGTATCGCCGATGTCCGAGCAAACGGCCTCATGATCGGCGTCGACCTTACGGCGGCCGACGGTGTGACGCCGGACCCGTTCGCAGCGCGGCATGTGCTTGAGGCGTGCCGCAGCCGCGGCCTGCTCGTCGGCCTCGGTGGCGCAGCCGGTGCCACGCTGCGCATCGCTCCGCCCCTCACTGTCACGCGCGAAGAGGCCCAGGAAGCACTGAGGATCCTCTGCGACGCCATGGCGATTCTGCCGTGACAGGCCAGCCGGTTTCCGACATCACCGAGGCACCGGCCGTCGCCGGTCGCCGCCCGTGGTGGCGGCGAGCGCTAGGGCGACTCTACGGACCGATGCCGGTCGGACCCGTCCGCAAGATCCTTGCTATCGCCCTTGTGAGCTGTATCGGCACGGGTCTGTGGCTCGGCTCGTTCGTCCTGTTCCTCACTCGCTCCGTCGACCTGGCCCCGCAACAGGTAGGGTTTGGCGCACTCATTGCTGGCGTAGTAGGCATCGTCGCCGCCACCCCGGCCGGCATGCTCGCCGACCGGTTCGGATACCGGCGGGTGCTATTTGTGCTCTACCTCTGCGGCGGACTCGCCACTGTGCTGTACGTGGTCGTACATCACTTCTGGCCGTACGTGCTCGCCGCCTGCTTGCTCGCCCTGGCAACGGAAAGCAGCATGGGGGTGCGCACTGCCCTGACGACGGTGGTCACCGACGACGAGCGGCAAATGTCCGTCCTGGCGCAGTCGCGGGTGATGGCCCAGATCGGCCTTGCCATCGGCGCGGCCGGAGCCGCCGTCGTCATCCAGCTCGACACTCGCGCGGCCTACGTAACAATGTTGACTGCCACGGCACTGTCGTTTCTGATCTGCGCCGCGCTGGTCACCCGGCTGCCGGCCAGCCCGCTACCGACCCCTGAGCGGCGACGCCCCGGCTCAGTGCTGGCCGACCGTCCGTACCTGCTGGTCACCGCTTTGATTGCCGTCCTGACCCTGAACTGGGGCATGCTCTCCACGGGAATCCCGTTGTGGGTGGTACACCATACCGAGGCGCCCCGCTGGGCGTCCGCAGCCATCGTCGTACTGAACGCCCTGGCCATTGCCGTACTGCAGGTCCGGTTTTCCCGACCGGCGGAAAGCACCCGCGGCTCCATGCGCGCCGCCCGGCACGCTGGTCTTCTGCTGGCCCTGGCCTGCCTGACCCTAGCCTCTACTGCGGGCGGCCGTGGAGTCGGCGTGATCACTCTCCTGCTGCTCGCCGCCTGCATACACGTGCTCGGCGAGTTGCTGTACGTGGCGGCTAGCTGGGGGTTGTCGATCACCTTGATGCCGGCTGAAGCCCGCGGCGAATACCAGGGAATGAACGCCGCCGGGCTGGCTCTGGCGCAGGCGTTCGCGCCGCTGGTCATGACCACACTCATCGTGGATAGAGGTAGAACCGGCTGGCTGGTGCTCGCCATCGTCTTCGCCACCGCCGGTATGGCATTGACGCCGGCCGCCAATTGGGCGCTCCGGACTCGGCCGACAAGTCCGGCCGCCACAGGTTAACGGAGCTCTCCTACGCCCTCAAGGCATGACGGCCAATTCACGAACTCCAAGGAGGCGAAATGTGCGGAATCGTAGGCTGGGTAGATTTCACCCGCGATCTGCAACTTCAGCAGGACACCATCGATGCCATGACGGACACGATGCAGTTGCGTGGCCCGGACGACGGCGGCACCTGGAGCGGCCCTCACGCAGCACTCGGTCATCGCAGACTGGCCATCATCGACATCGAGGGCGGCAAGCAGCCGTTCGTCGATAGTCACGGGCCGCACCGCGAGCCCGTGGTGTTGGTCTACAGCGGCGAGGTGTACAACTTCCGCGAGCTGCGTGACGCCCTTGCCGTTCGAGGACACCGCTTCACCACCAGGTCCGACACCGAAGTCGTGATGCGCGCCTACCAAGAGTGGGGCGCCGACTGCGTCGACCACCTCAACGGCATGTTCGCCTTCGCCATTTGGGACGCCGCGCGTGAGGAACTCCTGCTGGTACGCGACCGGATCGGCGTCAAACCCCTCTACTACTATCCGTATCCCGGTGGAGTCTTATTCGCCTCTGAGCCGAAGGGCATCCTGGCGAACCCCCTATTCACCCCGAAAGTCACCGAGGAGTCTCTACCCGTTCTCCTCAACGCACGCCTGGCAATGCCGGGAGAAACGCCCCTAAGCGGTTTGCGCCAAGTGAAGCCAGGCCATGTCGTGCGGGTGGACCGACGCGGCTGCTACGAATACCCCTACTGGCGCCTCGTGAGTCGCGAGCACACCGAAAGCCTCGACTCCACCGTCGCCACAGTACGTGAGCTGCTCGAGGACATCGTCGAACGTCAGCTCGTCGCTGACGTGCCCTTATCCTCGATGCTGTCCGGTGGGCTGGACTCCACTACCACGTCCGCGCTTGCCGCGCGCAGCCTGCACCGCCGCGGCGAGCAGCCACTGACCACCTTCTGCGTCGACTTCGTCGGCGACGAGGAACACTTCCGGCCCACCCAATTGCGTCCCGAACGAGACGCCCCCTACGCGCGACTGGCGGCGAAGCACATCGGCAGCGACCACCACGAGATCATCCTCAACACCGCCGAGATCCTCGACGCCCTACCAGCCGCTCGCCGCGCCCGCGACCTGCCTTCACTGGGCCAATTCGACACGTCCATGTACCTGCTGTTCGCCGCCATGCGGCAGCGCTCCACCGTGGCACTGTCCGCGGAAGCCGCCGACGAAATATTCGGCGGCTACCCCTGGTATCACGATCCCAAAATGGTGTGGCGCGACCGTTTCCCCTGGATAGGCGACGCCCCACGGCTAGCCGACTGCCTGGCACCGGACGTCCACGCCAGAGTCCGTCCCGCCGAGGTTGAAGCCGATCGCTACAGCACCCTGCGCGCGCAAGTCCCCCGCTTACCCGGGGAGACGGGCCTAAACGCCCGCATGCGCGAAGTTCTCTACTTCAACCTCCTCGGCCCGCTTGCCTACCTGCTCGATCGCAAGGACCGCATGAGCATGGCAGTCGGCCTCGAGGTACGAGTACCGTTCTGTGACCACCGCTTGGTCGAATACGTCTGGAACGTCCCGTGGTCCATGAAGGTCGCCGACGGGCACTGGAAGACGCTACTACGGCTGGCCGCGAAAGACCTCGTGCCGGCGGAGACGCTGCAACGGCCCAAGAGCGGCTATCCCGGCACGCATGACCCGAAGTACGAAGCGGAGGTCATGGCCACGGTCACACACATCCTGGCAGATCCCGATTCGCCCCTGCACGGCCTCTTCGACGAACAGCGCATCAAGGACACCATCTCATCCGGCAACGCCACCATGACATGGCTGAACGCCTCTCACCTGCTCCTGCCCATCGTCGAGATCGATGCGTGGATGCGGGAGTACGGCGTGACACTCGTCTGACAGACGGCAACCTGGCGGATGCCCCATATCCCCTGCCCGAGTGGAAGTGGGGCATCCGATGGTTCGAGCCATTGCCTTAGGGGCAAGCTAGCGACCGTGTTCGAAGGATTCGCGCTAGACCACGTAGACGTCGGCGAGGTCGTCCTCCGCGTTCGCCACGGCGGCGCCGGAACACCCGTCCTGCTGCTGCACGGACACCCTCGCACGCATGTCACTTGGCACCGCCTGGCGCCCTTACTCGCCGAGCGGCATACGGTGGTCTGCCCGGATCTGCGCGGCTACGGCCAGTCCTCGAAACCGCCGACCACCCACGATCACCGGACCTACTCCAAACGCGCCATGGCCGAGGACGCTGTACGCTTGATGCGCTCCCTTGGCCATGATCGGTTCGCCGTCGTCGGTCACGACCGCGGCGGTTACGTCGCCTATCGAGCCGCTCTCGACCACCCCGACGTCGTCAGCCACCTCGCCGTCCTGGACATCGTGCCCCTCGGCGAAGCGCTGGCACGCTGCGACGCCCGTTTCGCTAGTAGCTGGTGGCATTGGTTCTTCCTCGGACAGGAAGGCACAGAACCCGAGCGGGTCATCAATCTCGATCCCGAAACTTGGTACGGCGCCAAGGGCGACAACGACCGCGACACTATGGGCAACGACGCATGGCAGGACTACCGGAACGCGATCGGCGACCCTGCCACAGTGCACGCCATGTGCGAAGACTACCGCGCCGGGCTGACCATCGACCGGGCACACGACGACGCCGACCGGCACGCTGGCCGGCGCATCAATTGTCCGGTACTAGCCCTGTGGGCTACCAAGGACAACCTACCGGAGCTCTACGGCGACGTGCTGTCCGTATGGCGTGGCTGGGCCGACAACGTGACCGGCAAACCGCTGGAGTCCGGCCACCACCTAGCCGAAGAGGCACCTGCCCAACTCGCCAATGAACTGCTGCAGTTCTTCGCCTCGGGACGCCCTTCCTCCTAAGAGGCGCCCATCACGATCTTGGGGTGTTCAGGCGGGCTCAGAGTGAACGATGAGATTCGCCGGAGCCAAGCCGACGTCGGTAGACCTATGGAAACGCTGGGCCGGCATCGGTACAGTCCTGCGGCACGGGCTGACTCCGGGGAACACCGAGGTCTATCGGCAAGTCGGAATCAGGTTCATCTACACGCCAGAACTCCGTCTGGTACAGCAGATGCCATGCCCTCAGTGTGTCCGAGGGGGGACTTGAACCCCCACGCGTCGCAATCTGCCCCCATCTAGGGATGGGGTATTCGAGTGCACTTGATGATCTGTTTCGTCGCATCGGTGCGAGCCTCTCGGGCTGTTGACCTGGGAGGGTGGCCGCTGTGGTGAGGGCGCTGCCGCTTCCGCCGCTGGTACCGCGGATGCAAGAAGGAGATCGGCAGGGCCAGCGCAGAACCCCGGTCCCCCGTGCTCCAGTCAGGCGCAAACCCTTGCCGCTGCCCGAGGCGCCGCCGCCTGCAAGGCGCGACGGCGTGACCTTCGGACTGTGCCAGCTGGACCACCGAGGCCGCATCTCGGATGGGCAGCTGATGGCAACCCTCGGCTGGGAGCCCGGGCAACGGGTCCGGTTCACGGTTGCTCACGGGGTCATCGTGGTGGCCGCCGACGATGAGCACGGTGCTCAAACAGTCGGCCGGCGACGCGCTCTACGACTGCCCTCCAGGATCCGCCTCGCGGCGGGCATCCAGGGCCAGGAGCGGGTGCTGCTGGCCGCTCTCGTCGTCGCACAGCGATTGATCGTGCACCCGATCGCGCTGCTGGACAGGTGGGCGGCACCTGTACACACGGCCGTAGTGGAGGGCGAGCTGTGACCGTCCAGGCCACACCGGAGGTGGTCGCCGCGGCGCGGATACTGCTGGACCAGATGGGAATACGCCCCGAGGACCTTCTGAAGCAGGCCGTCGTCGGCAAGCCGGTACCGACGTTCGCCGAATACGTTCCTGTGGTGACCGCCGCAGTAGCGGCGGGCTCACGGCGCACCTACGGAAGCTACTGGTGCAAGGTTGTCGAACGCTGGGGTGATCGCCGCCTGAACGAGGTGACACCGACCGAGGTCGAAACGCTGATGCGCCAGCTCCAGGAAAGCGCGGTGCGGCGCAGCAACTTCCGCGGAGGCAGCAGCACCGGCGAGCATCTGATTGCCGCGTTGCGGTGTCTGTATCGACGAGCGGCTGCCGATGGGCTGATTGCGGAGGCGAATGATCCGTCGCGGATGGTGGCCAAGCCACGCCGGCCGGCCAGCACCCGCAGCGCTCTGCCGGACGAGCGTCTCGGTGAACTACTGGCTGCTGCGAGCACGTCCGGCGACGATCCGGAGTTGGACGCTCTGATCCTGCGGTTCCACATCGAGACCGCGTGCCGCCGTGGCGGACTGCTACGGCTCCGACCGATGGACCTGGACGTGCAGCAGTGCCTGGTCATGCTGCGGGAGAAAGGCGAATCGTTTCGCTGGCAGCCGGTGTCGCCGACCCTGATGGACTTCCTGCAGCACCACGCGAAGCAGCGTGGCGCGACGCCTGACCAGACGCTGCTGCGGTACCGGAACGGCAAGCCAGTCGGCCGCCGTCGGTACGACGGGTTGTTCACACGGCTGGGCCTGTTGTTGCCGTGGGTTGCCGCGCAACAGATCTCGGCGCACTGGTTACGGCATACGACGTTGACCTGGGTGGAACGGGTCTACGGCTATGGCGTAGCCCTCGCGTATGCAGGTCATGCCGAATCGCCGAGCGAAGCCGGCACCACCGCCCGATACGTCAAGGCCACCCAGCAAGAGGTCGCCACCGCTCTGGCCGGCCTTACCGGCGAGCGGCATCCGCTCGCCTTGCCGGACGCTGCGGATCTGGTTGCCTGATATTCGCTGCGGCACGGCGCGTTGAAGGCATTGGATCAGCGGTTGTCAGGCGAGACGTGATGGTCTTGGAGAACTTCGGGAAGGGTCCAAAGAAGACGCGCAAGAAGGCGATGCGCGATGGTTCGGCGTTGATTGTCGGTTCAGGTGAGGCTGCTTGATGTCGGACCCTCAGACTTAACAGCCGCCGGGCGAGTGGGTGCCCCATTGGGCAGTCAGTGGTAACGGCGGGCCAGTTGTTGTCGATCCCACACGGGGTCACGGCTACTCACGCGCCGCTCCGCTAAAGTCCGCCGGATAAGTAATTGCTTTTCCACACGTTCAGTTCCGTCAAGGAGGAATGGGTATGGCTGGCGATCGGGTGCCGCAGCGAGCGCGGGATCGGGTTTGCTTGCGGTGCGGTCGTTTGGATCAATTAATCACTGTGGCGACTGCCGTACGCAACGGTCGTTCTGCCGGCGTGGTGCGTTGCAGTGTGACCGGTCGGTTCGGGTATGCCGTTCCCGTTGAGGCGAGCGTGGTGCATACAAGTGCGCTGTCTCGCGCCCTGGCTGCACCGGCACGGCCGCGCACCGCGACGGCCCCTGCCATCGCCTTCGGTGTCTCGGGTCTGCTGGCGTTATGGAATCTTCAGGTTGCGGCGTTGAATCCGGTTGACGGCACGGCTTGGTTCGGGGTGGTGTCCTTCGCCGTCATGGCGCTGGGAAGCGGATGGGTGTTATGGGCACGGCACCGCCACATTCAGACAATGACTCCGGTAGTCGATGAGGCGATCAAATTGTGGAGACGGTCGTGGTACTGCCGGCGGTGCGGTGTCGTCAGCGTCTACGCGCTTAGCGGCCCGACAGTGACGGGCGTGAACGGATTCGCTGCCACGCTGGTTCACTTGGCCAGCCGACGGCGCCAGGCGAAGTCCCAGGCGGTACGACGGCCGGCCAGTGGCGCCACGTAGCACTTTTCCTATGCGCGTGAGGAAGACTTCACCGTCAAGGCCAAGCTCCCGGTAGAGAAGATCCCGCGCGGACGGACGAAAACAAGCGGGCCACGAAGTCGTGCGACCAGCGAGGAAGACCCCGCGCGTGTGGAGACGACTCGCTATGCCGATTAGGCCCCCGTCCTACGACGGAAGACCCCCGCGCGGGCGGGGACGACTCGCACGGGCTCACCGACGGCGACACCGTCCGGGGAAGACCCCCGCGCGTGCGGGGGACGACGGCCTGACTGATTCTGACGGCTTGGAGTGGCCCCGCCTGGACGTCCGGATCGGGCCACGGGTGACCGTCAGAACCACCTGACCGACGCAGCCTCGGCCGTCTCCGCCGGAAGACCCCCGCGCGTGCGGGGACGACCCCCGGGAGCGCCCGGACGCCTCGGACCTGACGGGAAGACCCCCGCGCGTCCGCGGGGACGACCGGACGTGGGACGCGATGACTGGCCCCGACATGGGAAGGCCCCCGCGCGTGCGGGGACGACAACGTGCCACCACCGTAGAAGTCGCCGTTGTCGGGGAGACCCCCGCGCGTGCGGGGACGACGACACCCCATCGTCGGCGATCAACCGGTGGGCGGGAAGACCCCGCGCGTGTGGGGACGACGTTCTCCGGGCCCATGCGGTACCCCGGCGATCGGGAAGACCCCCGCGCGTGCGGGACGACTCAGGCCCAGGCATGATCCTCTCCCTTTCCCGGGGACGACATCCGCCTCCACTCGACCATCGCAGCCCGGACCGGAGAACCCCCGCGCGTGCGGGGGACGACAAGGAGTGGCACACCCGGTCCTGCCCGGCCATGGGAAGACCCCCGCGTGCGGGGACGACTACGGCCGGCACCGCTCGCATTCCTGCGTCTCGGGAAGACCCCCGCGCGTGCGGGGACGACCACGGCAGCGGTCGCGCCGTGGACTGGATGGGCGGAGGACCCCCGCGCGTACGGGGACGACGACGTGGTGCCGGCCGGCAAGGTGTTGCAGGCGGGAAGACCCCGCGCGTGCGGGGACGACACCTTCCCGCCGGGCACTACCAAGTGTGGACCCTGAAGACCCCGCGCGTGCCGGGACGACAGCTTCTGGTACCGCGTGGCCATGAGGGACCTTGGAAGACCCCCGCGCGTGCGGGGACGACGCCAGGTCCAGCAGCAGCGAACCGGCCGGCCCCGGAAGACCCCCCGCGCGTGCGGGGACGACAAGGCCTTGACGGCCCTGAAGGCGTGGCACCGCGAAGACCCCCGCGCGTGCGGGGACGACCCCCGGTGAGCGCGTCACCGAACTGCGTCCAGGGGAAGACCCCGCGCGTGCGGGGACGACGAGGCGTCACGGTCGCCGGAGTAGAACAGGTCCGGAAGACCCCCGCGCGTGCGGGGACAGGGTGTGCTGGGCGGGTCAGCTGGCGCTGCTGGCGGGAAGACCCCCGCGCGTGCGGGACGACATCGAATCACCGAGCGGCATGATCCGGTACGTCGGAAGACCCCCGCGCGTGCGGGGACGACCGGCACCGTAGTCGGTGGCCCCGGAGAACTCGGGAAGACCCCCGCGCGTGCGGGGACGACGCCCTGAAAGTGGCGTGGGGCCTGCCTGCCCTGGGAAGACCCCCGCGCGTGCGGGGACGACGCCGCGCGACGGTATGAAGCACCCGGCGTCGGGGGAAGACCCCCGCGCGTGCGGGGACGACGTCCGGGACCAGCCCGGCCAGGATCCCCCGTGAGGAAGACCCCCGCGCGTGCGGGGACGACTCGTCATCACCATCGGCAAGCGCCTTAGCCAGGGGAAGACCCCCGCGCGTGCGGGGACGACTTCTGCCCGGACGACGGCTCCGTGAGCCAGTACGGAAGACCCCCGCGCGTGCGGGGACGACAGCGTCGGGGCCTCCTCCGTGTAGGAGTAATACGGAAGACCCCCGCGCGTGCGGGGACGACAGCGTCGGGGCCTCCTCCGTGTAGGAGTAATACGGAAGACCCCCGCGCGTGCGGGGACGACTCAACCAGGAAACCGAAACCCTCGAAGCTGGCGGGAAGACCCCCGCGCGTGCGGGGACGACGTGTTCTCCGGGCTGTAGTCGCGGCTCTGGTTGGGAAGACCCCCGCGCGTGCGGGGACGACGTTGCCCTGGTCGCTGGGCTGGGTCACTTCTTCGGAAGACCCCCGCGCGTGCGGGGACGACGCTTGGTGACCAGCGGCTTCATCGGCGGGGACGGGCTGAGAGGATTAGTCCGTCGAGGTCTATGGGTTGCCAGCGGTCATGGCCAGCGGTGCGCAGCGCCCAACCCTGCTCGTTGCGGGCAGGCTCTGCCATGATCACCTGTCCGTCGCCGACGCGCTCACTGAGCAGTGCCCAAACGCGTTCGCGTACCCGTGTGCTGGGGTTGCCGATGAAGACTCCGGCGGCGACTTCGATCATCCACCGGGTGAGGTGTCCGCGTAGCCCTTCGGCGGTCGCGATGAGGACAATGACGGTCACCAGTCGACCTGCAGTGACTCGTCCACGTCCGGTCCGGTCACGGCGACAAAAGCGTCGTCGGTGAGGGTTTCGGCATGGTGTGTTGCCCAGTTGACGCCGCCTGGCACGTTGCCGGCGATGTCGTCCCATAGCTCGTTGTTGTCGGTGTCGGAAAGCGCTTCGGTGGTGTCGGTAAGCAGGGCGGTGATATCACGGACCACGGTGGTCAAGAGTTTCCCATCGGTGATGAGGTTGCGGAAGCCGGTGCGGGCGTCGCGCTCCGTGGTGTGGCCGTCGGCTGTGAGTTCGAAGGCGAGGGGGATGGCGTAAGTGGCTTTGTAGAGATCGGCGATGTCCAGGACGAATGAGGTGGCGCCGCCGGTGTGGACGAATCCGAGGCCCGGGCTGGCGCCGATGCCGACGATGGCTGCGTGGCAGAGGGCGTAGAGGCAGCTGTGGGCCGCGGACAGCAGGCGGTTGACGTCGTCTCCGGCGTCGAAGGGTTGGCCGGGTTTGTAGACGCGGCCGTTCCAGGGCACGCCAGTGCGTGTGCTGTGGTGTCGGTAAACCTTTTTGACCCGTGCGCCTTCGCGTCCGCGGAGTTGTTGCATGGTCATGGTGGTGACGTCTTCGCCGGGGAAACGCATGGCGTACATGCGTCGAGCGACTGCCAGGCGGTGGGTGGGGCGGGTGACGAGGTACGCCTGTCGGTTAAGCAGTTGAGCGCCGCGGCTGGGTCCGAGCCCGGCGGCGTAAAACCTCACGCCCTGTTCTCCGACCCAGCACACGGCGGTGCCGGAGTTCGCCAGCAGGGCGATCGCGGAGGATGTGATGCGGGTTCCGGGACCGAGCAGGATGGTGGCAATCATGGCGGCGGGGATGCGAGTGGTGCGTTCCCGATTGACCAGGACGATGGCGTTGTCGGCTCGGTCGACGTGGCTCTTCTCGACGTACACGCTCGAGATGCGGTTGCTGATGCGGTGCAGGTCTTGCGGGTTCGCGAGCCACCACATCAGTGGGGCTCCGCGGTGGTGGGCGGGGCGAGGGTGATGAGGCCGAGCCCGTAGGCTTTGCCGGCGCCGACTCCCTCGAGCAGGCTTCTCTGGGCACGGTCTGGGTCGTCGATGGCAACGACCGCGTCGAACGTGCCGGTTTGCAGGGTGACGGTGCGGCCGGTCGTGTCGTCGGCGTGTTTGGTGAATTGCAAGCGTTCACGGGCCGTCAGCTGTACTGCGGGGACGTCGTCGACCTGCTGCAGGGTGAAGCCCCATTTCTCGATGCGTTGCGTGAACCAGGTGAGTTGGTGCGCGGCGGTGCGGTGTGGCACACGGATGCCGCGTGGGCGCGGGTGGGTGGTGAGGTGTTCCTTCTGCGCCGGTGAAGGTGCGGTAGGGCTCTTCGTGGCGGTGACGGTGTTGGCTCTGAGGCGCATCGCGAACTGGCGGCCCCGCATGATCTGGTCGAGCAGCGCCTCGTAGGGACGTATGAGCGCTTGCGGGTCGTCGGATTCGGGCCAGCCGCCTTGTTCGATGAGGTGCTCCCAGGACGGGTGGGAGTCGGTCAGGGCAAGCACAGTCGCTCGGTGCTTGTTGTCGGTGTCGAGGCGCCACAGGACGCGTTCGGTGACCGGCTGGCGGCTGATGCCGCCGAGGATTGCGGCGTGCAGCGCTTGCGGGCTGCGGAGGAACTGTTGGGTCTTGGTGCGAAGGGGGTTGAGGTAGATGCGGGACAGGTAGGGCATGGTCACCATCCCAGGAGGGCGACCGGGTCGTGTTCGGCGGGTGCCGTGGGTTCGTCACCGGCGAGTCCGGTGGGGACGTCGCGGGCCCAGAGGTGGTGCACACGGCGGGTGGTGAATCGGCGCTGGTGCGGGCCGAAGCTGAGCGGGACGTCGGCGCGCAGGTCGAAACCCTCGTTCGCATCATTTGCCGTGGGTGGGCCCGCGTCGATGGTCATGGGCAGGTCAATGCTGCCCGGTGTCGGCTGCCGTCGGCGTTTCGCGTCTTGTTGCAGGCGAGAGCGGGCGGCGTCGGAGCCCTGCCAGGGCAAGCCCGCCAACACGTCGCCGATCTCACCGCGCCACCGCCCGCCGCCGGCGTCCGCCGTTGGAGGCGGGGTGAGCAGCAGTGGTTGTGTCGGTGGGCAGCAGCGGCGGCCGAGTGCGAGCGGGAACGCCGGCCGGTGCAGGGCGTCGACGAGGGCTTGCAGCAGATCTGATCGCCGGCCACCACGGGGTCGTCGCGGGCAAGGGAGCCTATCGCCGGGTCCCGGGGCAGTTCCTCCGTGATCGACGACTTCGCACACCAGGGTGCCACGATCAGGCGCAGCTCGAGGCAGCCGCTGCCGCCGCCGTGGCGTACGGCATTGGTGAGCAGTTCATGTACGGCCAGGACGAAGTCGTCGGCGGCGGTGCCGGACAGCCCCGGCCATGGCGAGCCGGGCGGCGACCGCGTGCCGCAGCGCGGTCACCGTGTCGGCGCTGAACTGCTGCTGCAGCAGCACAGTCGGCCAGGTGGGGGCCGGCCTGGGTCCGCCGGGCCGGCGTCGCTGGGCCGGGCGCCGTCGGTCATGACCGGCACGCTACGGCTCACAGCAAGATCCGCGACCCTTGCACAACGGCAAGTAGCCGCAGTTCAGCGCGACGCTACGAGCGCTCGACGCCCGGCTGGTACGTCAATGGCGGGGGTGGGGGCGGGGGCCGGGGTACCTGCCCTAGCCTTAGGTGGCTTCTTTCGCCCGCGGTTGCAGATCGGCCCTACCGCGCCAGCTTCGGCCGGGACCACGCCTCAACACCCGCGTGCGACCCGACAATGATCTCGTACCACCGCCGTCATTTGTCCTCACTGGCCGACCGACACACCATGGCTGGAGCTGATGCTGCTCGGCCCCAACATGGCGTGCAGGGACGGCAGGGAAAGGGAGTAGGCCATGGTTGATCGGCTGATACCAAGGACGAGTACCACGGAGACGAAGGAGAACCGTTCACATCCGGCTCCAAGCTTCTCTACGTCGTCATGACGAGGGCAAGGCAACAGGCCCACATCATCGTTCCCGCATCACCGCATCCTCTATGGCGCCCACTTATCGAGCGGTGCAGAGTCGCGTCGGCAGAACCAGCTTCGCGATCTTGAACTGTCGGTCGGTCCAAGGCGCGATGCCACGGCGCGGGCCGACACAACTTCGGAAACTGGTGCCCCGTCATCCCGGCTGGCTTCGCTTTCGTCGCCGGTCGAGCACGACGGTCGGCACGAAATCGGGCATGATGGCACCCCAGTGCTTCCCGCCGCCCAGCGCGCCGAGGGCGGAGTCGAACCCGCCGCGCGAGTCTGGTCGAACGGCTGCATCCTGCCGAACGCCGTCACCGCGCTGAGGTTCATCGCGATCAGCGAGTGCAGGATCTTGAACTTGCCGTCGCCGGCGTCGTTCGCGGAGGTGACCGCGAGCTGGACAGTCCGGCTGGGGGCGCTCTGCCACGCCGGTGCGAGTTCGGCTCTGGCGGGCGGGGTCGGTGAGCACGATGACGGTTCCGCAGCCGCTGAACGAGACGCTCAGCATGGTCGACTCGTGGAACGGGGCGGCCGAGGGGAAGTCGGTGTAGTCGAGGCGGAAGTCGTCGAACGTGAAGACGTAGTCGATGCGCCAACCCTCGCTTGCCACGGACGGCTATGAGCCCGCGCCCTGTGCGACGGGTTGGCCTTCTAGCCCTGCCAGTATCGGGGACGGCTTGAATCCCTTGACGATCAGGTAGATGCCGAAGGACAGCTCCCAGATGAACTCCGGAATCGTCGCGATTCCCTGCAGTGCCGATCCGCGCTCGGTGATGTTGAACATGACGGCGATTCCAGAGGCGGCGACCAGCGGGCCTCCGATGAGACCCAGCATCGCCATGCCTCGTGGCACCAAGCCGGACCGAAACATCAGGTAGCCCAGGATCATTCCGTTCGCGACGCCGGCGAAGAAGCCCGGCCCGATCAGGAACGCCCGGTCGTAGATCGCGACGAAGGTCTCGCCGAAAGCGGCGTCTGTGCCGGCTGTGCCTTCCTGGCGCATGAACAGGAACGTGAGAAGGCTGAGGATTCCGATGGCGATGAACATGGCTTCAACGAGGCGGGCTGCGACGTATCCCAGAGCGAGGCCTTCGCTGTAGCGCTTGAAGAGCGCGTACGGCACGACCGCTGTGCCGACGTTGGCGATGATGAGGATGAGTTCGAGGACTGCGCCCAAGGCCACGCTGGCGGTGGGGTCGGCGCCGGCGCCGGTTATCAGAGCGGGGTTGTCTCGCACCGGGGCGTAGAGGATGAAGTACGCGGGAATCGAGGTGACGAAGGTGACCACCATCAACCAGCCCGTCAGGGTTGC
Source organism: Actinoplanes sp. NPDC051475 (assembly GCF_040689425.1). Lineage (NCBI taxonomy): Bacteria > Bacillati > Actinomycetota > Actinomycetes > Micromonosporales > Micromonosporaceae > Actinoplanes > Actinoplanes sp. NPDC051475. The sequence goes on along the minus strand of NZ_JBFAZZ010000022.1, from coordinate 92,636 downwards.
GATCTTCCTCGTGTCCATCAGACGAACTTCCGTTCCTGGTAGGTGGATGGGGCGTGGGCCGTGGCCGGGAGCGTGTCCAGCGGCTCCCGGCGGTGCTTGCCACCCCGGGCTGTTTGCTGGGCACGGGCCTGCTCGTGCGACGGGCCGGGTCGGACGGTCGTCGTGGGTGGACTGCACGGCCAGGGACGCGACGACGTAGGTGCGCACCACGGGTGTGAGCGTGCGCCGCCAGTGATCGAGGATGAGGGTGAGGACTTGACGGCAGGCACTGGAACGGGGTCAGCCGGGCAACGCAGGGATGCTGTCCCCTCTCACCGGCTTAGCGGGCCTGCGCTGCGGACCGATGAGACGACGTCGAGGATTGCGTGACTGGTGGCGGCGGCGTGTTCTTCGTTCGAGATCAGCGAGTCGTGGGTGGCGCCGGCGATGATGCGGTGCACGCTGTTGGTCGACAAGGTGGCCAGGTCGTTCTGCGCCGCTGAGTGGGTGGCATCGCTTCCGCTGCCGGCTGTCAGGACGACCAACGGTTTGTCGGCGAAGGTTCCTAGAGTTGCTGCTTGCTGCGTCGAGGCGTTCGCTTGGACGTACTCGTCGATGGTGCTGCGAACATGGCTGGCGGTCGCGTTGCTGGTGCGTGCCTCGTCGCGGGATCGCGGCGGGAGGCTGCCGTGTTCGAGCCGTCCGTACAGGCGGCTCAGACCCAGTCGCGCCGAGGCCGACACCAGTGCGGAGACACGACCCATGACGTCGTAGGAGCCTCCGTCGTACGGCGATGCCGTCGTCGGTCTCGCCGCCGACGCGGGCGCGGTGGAGTCCACCAATACCATGCCGGCGACCTCGTCGGGGTAGCGGGCGGCGAAGGTGAGCACGTAGAGGCCGCCGAAGGAATGGCCCGCCAGCACGTATGGTCCGGGAACGTGTGCGCGCTGCAGCAGCGTGTGCAGGTCGGTCGCTATCTGCGCGCCGTTCTGGTCGGTGTCGGCGGGCTGGCTCCACCCGCGACCGGCACGGTCGTAGACGCAGACGCGGGTGTCGCGGGCTATCGCCGGCGCGATCCACCCGAGGTTCGACGACATCTCGCCGGCGCCCGGTTCGAGCACGACTGTGGGACTGCCGGCGCCGGTGCAGTGCAGGTGAAGCTTGTGTCCGCCCACGTCGATCAACTGACCGGGCATCGGGTAGCCCCTGGCGTCCGCTGTCTCCCGCAGGGTCTCGTAGCCGCCACTGATCGAGGCGACCGCCAACAGGGTGATCACCGGGTAGAGCGGCCAGCGTCGGCTCCGGCTACGCAGCTGACGATGGGCGCGGATGATCATCCAGATCGCCAAGGCCAGCATGGTGGGGGGCCACACCCAGCTGAGTGCCTCGCGCGCCGGGGAGCCGAACACCACCAGGAGAAGACCTCCCAGTCCCATGAGCAGTGCGGGGGTCGCGGCCCATCGCTGTGGCTGATCGGTGAACCGCATCGAGAGTACGGTCAGCATCGTCCAGCCCAGCGCGAATCCGCATAGGACTGCGCCGGTGAGCTCACTCTCCTCTGCCGGGATGAACGGGGCGGCGGCGAGAAGTAGGGCAGCGAGCACTCCGGTGGCCAACGAGCCGGCCACGATCCAACCGATGTAGCCCCTGCGCTTGGGGCCGGGGCCGGGTGAAGGGCCCTGGCCGTCGTCGTGAGGGGTAGGCGTGGGGCTGGGGGCGGGGGTGGTAGTCACGATGGCTTCCATTCCTGCACAGCTGATGTCGCGCGAGACGCTCAGGGTCGGCGCGCAGTGTGGTGGCAGGCGGCTGACACGCTCATCTTGTTGGTGCCACCGCGATGACGATCTTTCCTCGGGCCTGTCCGGCTTCCAGGTGACGCATCGCGTCGGGTGCCTGGTCCAGCGGGTAGGTCTTGTCGATCGTCGGGGTGAGGTCGCCGGCTTCGATGAGGCGGGCGAGGCGCTCGAGGTCCGGGTAGTGCTCTTTCGGGGTCTTCATGATGAGCCGCTGACCAACGAATGGTGAGAGGGCAACGGCGTGCAGCTGGCGGCCCATGCCTCCGGTCCAGCGGTCGCCCCCTTCGCCGCCGACCATGACGAGCGTTCCGGACGGGGTCAGCGCGCGGCGCAGCCGGGACAGCGGGGAGTTGCCTCCGATGTCCAGGATCAGGTCGTAGCGCTGGGCTCCGAGCGCGAAGTCGTCGCGGGTGTAGTCGATGACGTGGTCCGCGCCGATCGTTCGGACGAGGTCGACCTTCGCGGTGCTGCACACACCGGTGACCTGCGCTCCGCATGCCTTGGCGATCTGTACGGCGTACGTGCCGACGCCTCCAGACGCGCCCACGATCAGCACGTGGTGGCCCGCTTCGACGCGCCCGACGTCGAGAACACTCTGCAGGGCGGTGAGTCCGGAGATCGCCACGACCGCGGCCTGGTCGAAGGTGAGGTTCGCGGGCTTGCGGGCGAGTTTGTCCTCGCGGGCGCAGGCATACTCGGCGAACGAGCCCTTGCTGATGCCGAAGACGTCGTCACCGATGTGCAGTCTGGTGACGTCTGCACCTACCGCCGCCACCGTGCCGGCGACGTCGAGTCCGAGGACCGGGTTCCTGGGTCTGCGCAGGCCGGGGCCCATGAGTCGGAACAGGTAGGGCATGCCGGCCATGAAGTGCCAGGTGCCCCGGTCCAGGCCGGCGGCGTGGACGTGGACCAGTACCTCGTTGGCTCCGATCGTCGGTCGGTCGATGTCCTCGATGCGCAGCACGTTGGCGGAGCCGTATTCGTCCTGCACGATCGCCCGCATCCGCATCCGCTGCCGTGCGGGTGCCGCGGGGGTGGCGGCTGTGCCGTCTGTGGAGGGTGCCGCCGTCCGGCCGCTGGTGCGTCGTGTTGCCTTCATGGTCGTCCCTTTCTGGCGGAGGCCGCGGTGCAAGAGGCGTGCAGCGAGTGTCCTGTCATCTGGTTGGACTGGGCCCCGCCGCGAGGACCGGGGTGGTCCGAGGCGCGGCCGGTCGTCATCTGCACCTAGCCCGGCGCTCCATCTCAACCAGGTGCGCAGCGATGATGGCCGGAAGGCGCTGGGGGCCGTCACGGTGCTCAGCTCCTCGGCCCAGCGGTGGCGGCCCGGTGCGGGGTGGCGGTGCCCGCGGACGGCGTTCGTGCGCCGTCGGTGCTGGACGGCACCGGGTCGCGGACAGGACGCGCAAGGATGGTCACGCCGAGGGCGGCCACCCACAGTCCCCAGCCGGTGCTGCCGAGCAGCCCGGCCAGGTCCCAGACCGGCAAGCCGGGTACGGCGGTGGCGAGGATGTCGCCCTGGTTGAGCAGATAGAGCGCGCTGACGACGAGTCCTGTGACGCCGAGCGCGCGAGGCAGCACCCGGGTGCGCAGGATCATCACGCAGACGGTGACCGACCAGGCGACCACGAGCAGTTGGCCCAGGTGTTCGCCGAGCAACGCACCCCCGAATTGGTGTTGGGCGGTCCACGCCGCGTCGGCCGCGGCCCTGGTGGTGGCGTCGCCGGTGACGTAGGACCGGGCCAGCGGCGGAACGACGAACACCCAGCGCAGGAACCCGACCAGCGAGAGCACCACCGACGTGGCGCCGACGTAGGTGGCCACCCGCAACGCCGCATCGTCACGGCGCCCGAGTGCCGCGGGCAGCAACAGGATCGGGACCATGAGGATCGCGTACGTCCAGGCGGTGGCGAACCAGATCCATACCAGAGCCGGACCGCCCGCGACGAAGGCGGGCAGCACCACGCTGCCCGGCTCCCGCAGGATGTCCGGCCAGTCGAACGTCGAGGACAGGATCGTCGCCGCCGCGGCGAACGCGACGGCTCCCAGCAGGAACAGTCCTCCGGTCGTCCGTCGAAGGCCAGCGCTCACGTCTGCGGCTGTTAATGTCATGTCGGCCCCTCTGGACGCCGTACAGGATCTGGACTCCGTACAGATATTGCACGCCGTACAGAGAAACCGGTCAAGGGCAGGAGTAGGCAAATGGTGCCGCCGATCAAGCGAGGTCGTCCTGGTCCGCGGCGGTCGTTGAGCCAAGACGACATCCTCGACGCCGCGCTGGGCCTGCTCGACGAGGGCGGGCAGAACGCGGCCTCCATCCGGGCGATCGCCGCCAGGGTCGGCGTGGCCCCGAACGCGGTGTACACCTACTTCCCCGACAAGGCCGCGGTGGTCAAGGCCCTCGTCGAGCGACTGCTCGGCAGGGTCGACCACGGCGTCTTCGCGGACCGCGGGCAACCCTGGCGGCAGCGCCTGGAATCCCTGGCCCTGGAATTGAGGGCACTGCTGACAGCCCACCCCGGCAGGGTCACCATGATGATCGGTGGCCCGATGGACGGCCCCCACGCTCTGGCTCTCAACGAACGGCTCCTGGAAATCCTCGGCGACGCCGGGCTCGAGCCCACCGACGCCGCGCGGGCCGCCTACCTGGTGATCGTCTACGTGTTCGGGTCCATCGCCCTGGAGGTGGCCGACGTCGCCACAGCGGGCCCGCTGCCACCGGAAGCCGAGCGAGTCGCCACCCGTCAGTCTGCGTTCGCCGCAACACCGGTCGAACGGTTCCCCCGTTCTGCCGCCGCGGCAGGCGTGGCAGCCGGCTACATCTGCACCGAGCAGTACCTCTGGGGACTGCACCGGGTCCTCGACGGCATCACCGGCTGTACAGCCCCGGGGTGAACGTCCGCTTCCCCAGACGGCGTTGACGCAGGAGAAGCGGCGCACCGTCAGGCACAGTTCCACCAGCCGGCCCGCGACCGGCAGATCAGCCAGGCGACGCTGATAACGCGAATGCACCCGCCGCGACGTCACCGAGCACACCGGGCAGCGTTGCTCGGCTGCATGAAGAACGACACCAATGCTGGTTTCGCCGACGTCCTTGACCTCTACGCCGTCAAGATGGGGCAGCAGCCTGCCGATGGCCTCATCACACCATCTACTCAACGATCAATCATGATGGGCATCGATCACTCTTCACGGAACAGAACCTCAGACTCGCGAACGAAGCCACCCACATCGCGGCCGGCACGCCGCTGCTCGCAGACGACGCGGTCGAAGACCACCTGACCGTGCCCGCCCGGATGGTCGGCCACGGCACCCTGTTCGCGTTGACCGTCGACGGCGACTCCATGATCGACGCGGCGATCTGCGACGGCGACGTGGTCGTCGTCCGGCAGCAACCCACCGCGGAGAACGGTGAAATCGTCGCCGCGCTGCTCGGCGACGAGGCCACCGTGAAGGTCTACTACCGCCGCCGCGGACGGCACGTCGAGCTCGTTCCCCGCAACCCGCACTACGACGTCATCAAGGGCGACCACGCGGTCATCCTTGGCAAGGTCGTCTGCGTCCTACGCACCTATTGATCCAGCACCCCAATGAAACACTCGCCGACGCTGCTCGATGCGGCCCGAGCTGCCATGGGAATCGACCAACGCCTGAACAAGCGGGTAGAAAGCGCGGAATGGCTGTCCTCCTAGCCGACTGGGCAGCCGTCCTCCAGATACGCGGTACAGCCGCGATCTCGGGCCTGGCGGCTGGCGGCTGCTCGGTTTGCCAGCAGCGGTGACAGTCGCTGCGTCGCCTCGTGCGGGGTGGACCATGCCCAACTGCGTAGCTCGTCGGGCGCGAGCATGATGGCTGCTACTTGTTCCGGCGGCAGGATGCCGCCGTCGAAAACGAGCATGAGTCCCTCGGTACGGCCGACGCGTCGTGGCACCCAGTCGATCGCGAGCAGCCGACCAGGGTTAACGCTGAGACCGAGCTCTTCCTGGACTTCCCGGACCGCGGCGCCTCGGGGTGACTCGTTGGCCTCGACGCAGCCGCCCGGGAATTCCCAGTGCAACTTGTGGTAGGCGGGTTCGACCAGCAGGATCCGGTCCGCGGGGTCGAAGAACAGCACCGCTGCGGCCATCCGTTTGGTGGGCAGGCTAGCCGTGTAGTCCTCCGGCTCTGACCGCGTGCAGCCGGGTCAGCGGTCATGCCGTGCCTCCAAGGTGCCGGTGAGGGTCCGCGGGTGAACGTGAGGAACAGACAGAGAACGAAAGGGTGAGCTGGTCACCTCCCCGGATCGTGCAGGCTTCTGCGGCCCGCCCGCGTGATGCTCGCGGCCAGGAAGGCGACGTTGCCTGCCGTGAACAGGATCATCACCCACGGCATGGCCACCGGGGCTACGGCGAGCACGGCCGCGATGGCGGTCAGTATGGCGCCGTAGTCACGGGTCAGCTTGATCAGCTGCACCGGCAGTGAGGTGGCGGTCAGCAGGCTGAAGCTGGTCTTCTCCTTGGCCATCACGCTGGTCACCATGTTGACCATCCACGACCCGCCGAACGCGGCGATCAGCCACGACGGCAGGCCGGGGTGCGCGGCTGTTGCTACGGCCGCGACGGCGCCGACCAGCGCCACCTGCACGGCGATGTCACACAACACGTCAAGGCGGCCACCCGCCACCGTGGACATGGAGGCGACCCGGGCGAGCGTCCAGCACCTTGCATCTCCACGAATCCGCATACCTCCTCCGAGGTCGACACCAGGTGATCGCCGTCGCGGCGGAACCCCGATCGCGCGGGTGACTCCGTTCATCACCAGCGGCATAGCAGGGTCTCATTAGATCTTGCGCCGTCTCACGAGACTTGCCGCCTATAAGTCGCCTGCGACAGATCGGTGAGACAAGTATCCCAGCGGTTCGTCGCCGCCAGTTACGAGGCAGTTGCCGCTTTGCGGTTCCTGCGGCTGTGGTACTCGGCGACGAGCCGCAAGCTGAGATAGCCAAACGGCCAAACGATCATGGTCCAGCGGCCGATGACGAAAGCTGCCGGAATCGACACCCCGAACATGATCGCCGTGGCTACCGACCATGCCTGAACACCCTTGACGATCTCCGCAGGGGCCTGGGGTTCCAGAAGTCCCGAGCGGACGACATGGCGCACCACGAGGAACATCGTGAATCCGAGCAAGGTCATCGCCGCGGCGTAGACGACGACCCCCGCTCCGTTCGCGACGTCGCCGAGCGTCTTGCTTGCCCATGGGACGAGCGCATACGCGAACAGTGTCAAGACGTTCAGGGTGATCAGCGGCGGGTCGGTGCGGCTGACGTGGGTGAACAGCATGTGGTGCGCGACCCAGGTGACGGCGATGACGGAGAACGAGATGAGAAATGCGAGGTATTGAGAGTTGTGCGCGGCGAGCGCGTGCCACAGATGCTGCGGGTCCTCAGCTTCCGGCACCGGCAACTCCAGCGCCAACAGCGTCAGCATGATGGCGATGACCGCGTCGGAGAAGAAGATCATGCGCTCCAGGCCATGCGTCTTCTCTACCATCGTGTCTCCCTTTGGATCTTGTGCGATGCGGAGACGATGGTATCGGGCATGCGCCGGGTGCGTCACGGCCGTGACCCGCGTCCACCGGCACCGACCCGCAGCGCCCGTTGCCCTCGGCCGTAGCCGCGACCGCGTCAGGCAGCAGATGCCGTCCGACCAGAGTCTGGGCGTCCTCGCACTTGGAAGGGCGCACTGACGCAGCTCCTGCTCATCGCGCACAACGGCGGCGACGACGACCGAGCGCGGAACGGAGGATGCGCGAAGATGCTGGCGGGCGCTACCGGCCGGGGACCCCGCCGAGTCGGCGACGCGGCCTTCGTCAGGTAAACCACGAAGTCGCGCCCGCCCCCACCCACCCACCGGTCTGGTCTGGTCTGATAGTCGCTTCGGACGGTAGTGGCCACAGGACCGAACCCTGCGGTATCGGCGCGGCCCTGCGGCAGACCGCACGCGACTCAACAGAGTGCGCATCGTGTGCACCGGGTGCGCCCGCGGGCGGCGACGTCGCGGTTGAGCTATCACAGAACGAGGCCACGTTGGGTCAGCCGACGTGGGGTCGCGGCTTGTGTCCTCGGTCGGAGCCGTGACGGCATGGGGCGCGGCGCAGCCACGGAAGCGGGCCACCTGACGCGCTCACACGGTCGGATGGTGGCTTCGCGCGGCGGGGCGCCGGGATCGCGTTCCCGGACGCGGGTGCACAGGAATAATCGCTTATTCACCTTTTGTAGCTATCTGAACCCGCGATCCAGAAAACTTTTTCAGGTTCTTTTCGATCACCTTCACTCATCTGTCCTTCTTGGACTGTTAAGGATGGCCGCGACGAACCGTTACGCCGGGCGCGCCGGCGCCCACCCGGCCGGGCGCGCCGCGGACAAATCACCTGCTCACCCGGCGGGTTCCGCGACGTCGGCCGAGGCTTGCCCGTGGCCTGCGTCCCGGAAACTGGACGCGCTCCCAGCCGTGCAGCACCCTCTCTCCGGACGTCCGACGAAGGAGCGATCAGCGGGCCTTGGTCCATGTTTCGACGGTTGTATATATCGAGCGATTCTTATTAGCGTGCCAACCACTCAGTTGATCCTCTCCACCGAACGGGGTGGCTACAGCCAGCCGAACGGTGGGGTGGCCGGTCAGGGAGGCACATTGCGAGATCGCAGGAAAGTGACGCGTCGGGTGTGGGGTGCGACGGCGGTGGCGGCCTGGGCGCTGGCCGCGGCGGGAGTGGTGATGCCGGCTAGTGCGACGACGACGCCGCAGCCGGACGGAACCGGCACGATCCACGGGGCCGGCGCGGCCGACGCCGTGGCAGGCCGGTACATCGTGGTGCTCAAACCCGGCGCCGACAAGGTCTCGGCGGCGGCCACCCGGCTGGCCGACCGGCACGACGGTACCGTGCAGCGCACGTTCAGCCACGCGCTGCGCGGATTCTCGGCCACGATGAGTCCCGCCGAGGCGCAGCGGCTGGCCACCGACAAGAGCGTGGCCTCCGTGCAGCAGGTCCGCCTGCTGCACACGATGGACACCCAGACCGACGCCGGCTGGGGCCTGGACCGCATCGACCAGGCGGCGCTGCCACTGGACCAGTCCTACACCTACCCCAGCACCGGCAAGAGCGTGCACGCCTACGTCGTCGACACCGGCATCCGCACCACCCACGAGGACTTCGGCGGTCGCGCCGAGAGCGGCTTCGACGCGGTCGACGGGGGTCCGGCCGACGACTGCAACGGTCACGGTACGCACGTCGCCGGCACCATCGGCGGCACCAAGTACGGCATCGCCAAGGAAGTGAAGCTGATCGCCGTACGGGTGCTCAACTGCGAGGGCTCGGGCACCACCGAGCAGGTCGTTGCCGGCATCGACTGGGTCGCCGCCAACGCGGTCAAGCCGGCCGTGGCCAACATGAGCCTCGGCGGTGGCGCGGACACCGCCATCGACACCGCCGTGAAGGGCGCGGTCTCCAAGGGCGTCACCTTCGCCGTGGCCGCGGGCAACGAGAACGCCGACGCCTGCGAGGGCAGCCCCTCCGGGGTGGCCGAGGCAATCACGGTCGGCGCGACCGCCGACACCGACGCCCGGGCCGACTTCTCCAACTTCGGCAAGTGCCTGGACGTCTTCGCCCCGGGCCAGGACATCGCCTCGGCCTGGATCGACAGCGACACCGCCACCAAGACGATCAGCGGTACGTCGATGGCCTCCCCGCACGTGGCCGGCGCCGCCGCCCTCGTGCTGGATACCCAGCCCGAAGCCACCCCGGCCGAGGTCGCCACGGCACTGACCGACGCCGCCACCGGCGACGTGGTCACCAGCCCCGGCACCGATTCGACCACCAAGCTGCTGCGCATCGGTAACTGACCACGGCCTAACCCCGCGGCGGCGGCGGGCCTTCGGCTCCCGGAGGCCCGCCGCCGCTCTTCTCCCACGGATCCCAACCCGTTCCCGAGTCGACCCCTGGAGAGCTTCGATGCGTCTTTCCCGTGTCACCGCCATCGCCGTCGCCACCGTGGCCATGGCGGCGACCGTCGTCACTGCCGTACCCGCCTCCGCCGCGGACATACCTGACGTACCCGCCGTGCCGTCCAAGGCCGTCGCGCAGGAATACCTGAGCGCGTTGACCGTCGACGCCGAGGGCACCGGCGACGGCTACTCCCGCGAGAAGTTCCCGCACTGGGACAACGTCGAGGGAAGCTGCAACACCCGCGAGACCGTCCTGCAGCGCGACGGTGACGCAGTCGTCGTCGACAACACCTGCCAGCCCACCTCCGGCACCTGGACCAGTCCATACGACGGAAAGACCTGGACGGACGCGGCCGACGTCGACATCGACCATCTCGTACCCCTGGCCGAGGCTTGGCGCTCCGGCGCCGCCGCCTGGACCACCGAGCGCCGCGAACAGTTCGCGAACGATCTGACCAACCCCCAGCTGATCGCCGTGACCGACGACCTCAACCAGGCCAAGGGCGACCAGGACCCCGCCGAATGGCTGCCGCCGCGCACCGACTTCCGGTGCACCTACGCCAAAATGTGGGTCACCGTTAAGCACTCCTGGCAACTCACCGTGCAAGATGCCGAGAAGTCGGCGCTGCAGAGCATCCTCGACGCCTGCACGTCCTAACCCATCAGAGCGCCGAGGTGCAGTTGGCGCAGCGGCTCGGTGCCCGGATCGAGTGGTATCCGGGCACCGAGTCGGCGCTCATGCCGACGTTGAAGGACCGGGGAACGGGCGAGCCTGCACGCTGCCTCATCATCAGCGCGGCTCCAGCAGCTTCACCCACGCGAAGTGGATCAGTCAGCTGCCCGACTGATGGGTTGGCAAGACCCTCCGATCCCGTGCGGTCAAGCGCAGGCCTCAACAGGCGCCGGGGAGGTCTTGAGTTCCTCGTAGGGCTGGCGGGCGGCATTGGTCAGCCTTGGGTGCAGTTGAACAGGCGAGATGCCGCTGCGGCCTGGCGGTCCCGGTGGGGTTGTTCTTGAACCGCCGGTGGGGTGATCGAGATGCCCCCGCCGCAGGCGCCGGTGACCGGCGCTGAGTCGGCGTAAGCATCGGCTCGGGCGTCGGCGAAGCGAGCCCGGTCGTCGGTCAAGCTCAGCCAGCACGCGGGCGCCGTAATCGGGGTTCTAACCGAAGGTTGCGGCGCAGGGCCTCGCCGAGCCGGTCGACGTTGGCGCACGCCGCGTCAAGCGTGGCGAGCAGCGCGAGTGCCGCGGTCCCCAGGGGGCTTGCTCGACCAGCGGCTGGTTACCGGCACCCCCAGTATCGGGACCTGTACGAGGCCGGCGATCGTGGGATGGCTCTCAGAGCTGGATTGCTGTGCCTTTCTGCCGAGCAGCGACCGTCGGGGCCGTGCGGCGGACGACGATAGACGTCAGAGCCGAGCACTGCCTACACGGAGACGGTTTCCATCGGGATCTTTGAGGTGAACCTCTCGTGCCCAAACAGCTTCCTCGATGGCGACACCGAACTCGGCGGCCACCGCCTCGACGTCGTCGACGTGGAGGTACAGGAGCGTGTCAGGCCGGACATCGTCGTGGTGCTCCGACAAGAAGATCTGCATCGGCCCGCGGGAGACGCAAACAAACAGCGGAAGGTCCGGCTCGAACCGGTGCTCCCACTGCGTGACGAAACCCAGCCGTTCGTACCACTGCGCCGACGCTCGCGCGTCCTCGGTACGCAGGATCGGTGTGATCTTCTCCTCCATGCAGCCATCCTGACGCGTCAGGGTGGAGTAAAGTCACCGTTTCGGATGATCACCGCGATGTGTTCGTGCCCGGTGGTCACCAGCTACGTGAGCCCGCAGACGACGCTCAACACCGCGGTGATAACGTCGGCGATGACGCCTAGCCGGGCTCGCAGGTCGCGGGCGTTCGCCGCGGTGTGCCAGTGCGAGTGCAGCAGGCCGCCGCCCAGCTCAAGCAGACCGCCCGGGACGCCGCGCAGGCCACCAAGGACCAGGCCCGGTCCTCGGCGCAGGGCGCGCGGTTGTTTGAGCTGTTCCTCCGCTACGAGGCGGCTCGTCACCATGGCATGGCGGGCGCGGGGCGGGGCCCTGACTCCGCCCCGCGCCAGCGTCGAGCAGCATGCCGGTAGACCACCGTCTTGACGAAGCGCCTACCGCCTTCACCGTCCGGCTACCCCTCGCCGCAGCCTGCGAACGCCACGGCGTGCCCCGGTCGATGGGTGGGTGCACGGCGTCAAGCGGCTGTCCCGGGTCTTGGCGGTGTCGCGCTCAGGGTTCTACTTGCCGGCGTCGTAGCCGCGATGGGTGCGGGCCACGATCTCGGCGGCGCGTATCGACTGGCGGTCGATGATCGCCGCGCTGGGCTCGGGTTCGCGGCCGGCGGTTTCGCGGACCTGTTCGCGATGATCTAGGCGTGGGGGCTGTCGGGGTGTGTGGGGCGTCGGAATGATCTCCGGCTGTGAAACGTCCTCGATGAAGCTGGGGGGCCCTGGTTGAGCACGGGACGTTGGTCGGTGCGGAGCAGGGGCCAGGATGAGGGCGATGCATCGTCGTCGTCACCCATGTGTACCCGTTCGGGGGAACGCGGCGAGCCGAGGTGTTTAACCGGGACGGGTGACATCGGGACCCTCGTACTGTCGATCCCTTCACCAGGAACATTCGAGGGGGGTTGGTGCGGGATGGCGGTCGTGGTGCTGGCCGAAGATGACGACGACATCCGGGCGCTCATCGAGCGGGTGTTGCGCCGTGCCGGGCACCAGGTGCGCGCTGCGGCCGACGGCGCTCAGGCTTGGCAGCTGGTGACCGAGCAGCGCAGCGAGCAGGGGCCGGACATTGTGGTGTCCGACATCGACATGCCGGTCATGTCCGGGGTGCGGTTGTGCCTGCTCATCCGGGCCGATCCGGCTCTGCAACATTTGCCGGTGGTGTTCGTCAGCGGCAGTCTGCTACCCGGTGACCAACGTCCGGTTCAGGCGCAGGCCACGGCGATGCTGCGTAAACCGTTTACGCCGCAGGAGCTGCTGGCCTGCGTCGACAAGGCGTTGCAGACCGGCCACGACCAGGGCCAGCAACCGTCCACCTGCCCCTAGCCGGCCGCCGACATCGGCGAGTACGGCGAGGACTCACACGCTGACGGCCTGCAGGTCCCAGCCCAGACCGAGGGTGTCCATGACGCGCCGCACCGCAGGCGCGGGCCGCACGATGGCCAGATCCGCGGCACAGTGGCGGCGGGTGTCGAGCAGCTCGCGCACGCCCGCGCAGGAGAAGAAGGTGATGCCGCCGAGGTCGACTTCGATCCGCACCGGTTGTAGACGACACACCTCGTCCAGCACGGCCCGCAGGTGCGGCGCGGACTGAACGTCAAGGTCCCCGGCCACCTCGACCACAGCGACCCGGTCTCTCTGCCACCGGACCGTCGTGGTCATGACGACGACCTGATCCTCTGAATGCATAATGCGTCAGGCTAGGCGCCGACAGCATTCGTGTACACCGATCACGGGGTTGGTTCACCGCGTTGATCAGTGAGCGGGCATCGGCGCCACGGACCGACGAGCATCGGCATACCGGGTGAGTGGTATCAGCCGATCGACCACGGCCTACTCCTTTCCCGACGGTCCAGGCGCGGCATGTTGGGGGCCGAGCAGCATCAGCTCCGGCCATGGTGTGTCGGTGTCGGCCAAATGCGGACCGATGGCAGTGGATCGCCGCGCGCCTATCTGGGTGAGGACATGGCGGCCGAGTCGGCCAAGGGCATCCGCACGAACACGGTCGGTGCGGACATCTGCGCGACGACCGCGCGCGGGTTGTCGCGCCATACCGGCTATGACGCCACCATCGGCCGCGCCCTGCTGCAGGCGTGCGCGATGGCATGCACGTCGTGCGGTAGGGCGGTCGGCGATCGCGGGCGACAGACGTCGGACAGAAGTCGGACCGGATACCTTCGCCCCGGCCCCGCACGTTGACGTACCGGCCGATATCGAGGGCTCGTGCCGTGGGTGCTGACCTGCGGTTACTTGCCGTCGGGCAAGGGTCGCGGATCTCACCGTGCGCGGTAGCGTGCCGGTCATGGCAGACGGCGCCGGGCCCAGCGACGCCGGCCCGGCAGGACCCGGTCCGGCCCCCACCGGGCCGGTGGCGCTGCTGCGGCAGCAGTTCAGCGCTGAGACGGTGACCGCGCTGCGGCACGCGGTGGCAGCCCAGGTCGCCGGGGCCGGGCTGTCCGGCAGCAGCGCCGACGACCTCGTCGTGGCCGTGCACGAACTGGTCACCAATGCCGTGCGCCACGGCGGTGGCAGCGGCCGCCTCGAGCTGCGCCTGATCGCCGACACCCTGGTCTGCGAAGTCGTCGATCACGGAGGAACCGCCGACAGCCTGCCCGTGCAACTGCCGCAGGCCGACACGCCGGGTGGACGCGGCCTGTGGCTCGCGCACCACCTCACCCAGGGACTCATGCTGACCCAACGCCCCGACGGTGTCACCGCCTCGGTCAGCGTCTGCCTCACCAGCGCGACGGCACCCTCCGATCAGCCGAGCGCGGACCCGGCGGGCGGTAACGTCGATACGTCCCCGACCGCGAGGGAGCAGCCGTGACCCCCGAGCCGACATGGCGCCACCATGTGCGCACCGCCGACGGCCACACCACCATCGAGCTGACCGGTGAGATCGACATGAGCGGGGCCACACACCTGCAGCAGCTGCTTGCCCAGGCCGTCGGGGCCGCACGGACAGTCACCGTGGACGTCGCCGGTGTCCAGTTCATCGACTCGACGGTGATCAGCGCCCTCGTCACCGCGCACAACACCGCCACGGCCAACGGCTGCCACTTCGCCGTGGTCAACCCCGGCGCCCTGGTACGCCGCGTCCTGCAGATCACCGGAGTCCTCGACACCCTCGCCGAAGACAACGCCTCACCACGTCCCTGTCCGAACCCGTAATCCGCGCCAGCCGGCGCCCGGTCGACAACGTCTGCCCCGCAGGCGCGGACGGCGCCGCCAACCTGGCCGGCATGAACTGCTTCGTCAAGCGGCCACGCCATTGCTTGGTCACAGACACTCCAACATCGGGGCGGGCATCGAGAACACTCGTCATACCCGAATCTCCGCGCACGCGGAGCACGAGCAACAGAACGGTCATGTTCCGCGCGCGTAGCTGGCGGCATCCCGTATCTGGTCGTGGTCCGCTGGTGTCCTGCCGGACCTCTCGGTGACGCACCGTAGTCCGCCAGGAGACTTGCTTCGGGTCAGCCGATACCAATCTGAGCCAGATCCCGGTCTCGCCGGTCACGCCCGCGCGCCACGCCCATGGCCAGGAAGGGCCTTCGGTACGAGCAACGGTGACTAGTGCGGTGTCCACCAACGTTGACCGGGTTGGCGGCCGCTGTCTGCGCTGGTCCAGCGTGTCCACCACCCCGGCGAAGGTTGGTGGACACCGCACTAGCCAGCAGCTCGATCGAAGGCCCAACGGGTGTATACCTTTTCGCCGGGACCGCCGCATCTACCACCCCGGCCACCCTCGCTGATCACCTGCCCACCGCCCGCGCCCGGCACTACCCGTCCGATACCAGCGACACCGAATGGGCGATCCGCGCCCCGCAGGCCCCGGCGCGACGGGGTCGACGAACTCTCTCGACGCGACCCCTTGAGACCGGATGCGCTCAGCAGCCGCAGGAGCCGGCCGCGGGCCCGGTGAGGTCGTCGACCGTCCGGCGGTACACCCCGCGCTCGTCGCGGACCGGGTAGCCCTCCCGCACCCAGTACTCGTAACCGCCGATCATCTCCTTGACGGGGAAGCCGAGCCGGGCGAACTCCAGAGCGGCAACCGTGGAACCGTTGCACCCCGGACCCCAGCAGTACGTCACGACGGTGCAGCCGGCCGGGACCAGCTCGGCTGCGCTGGCCGCGATCTCGCCGGTGGCCAGCAGCACCGCGCCGGGGATGTGCCCCTGGCGCCAGGCGTCCGGGCCGCGCGTGTCGACCACGACCACGTCGGGGACGCGGGCCTCGAGGTCGGCGTGCACGTCGCTGACGTCGGTCTCGAAGGCGAGGCGGCCGGCGAAGTGCGCGACGGCGTCTGAAGGAGGGGCGGCTGGTGTGGATAGCACATTCGACATGCCGATGATCGTTCCCGAGCTCCCAGCCGGTGGCCCAGTGGCGTCAGCGACATCGTCCGCTAACATCCCGCCATGCCGTGGGTAGACACGCGCGGGCCGTCGGTGGCGGTGCTGGTGTACGCCGGGATGTCCGTCTTCGAGGTCGGCATCGTGACCGAAGTGTTCGGGCTGCCCCGCCCGGAGTTCGACGTCCCGTGGTACGAGCTGACCATCTGCGCTGAGACACCCGGACCGCTACGCGTCCTCGGCGGCGCCGACCTGCAGACCTCGTACGGGCTGGGCGCCTTCGCCGACGCCGAGACGCTGATCGTCCCGGGCGTACCGGACGTGCGGGCCGACCCCTCCCCCGCGCTGGTCGCCGCCCTTCGCCGGGCGCACCGCCGGGGTGCCCGGATCATGTCGATCTGCTCGGGCGCGTTCGCCCTGGCCGGCGCGGGCCTGCTGGACGGGCGCCGCGCCACCACCCACTGGCGGTACGCCAACCTGCTGCGCCGTCGCTACCCCTCGGTCGAGGTCACCGCCGATGTGCTCTACATCGACGACGGCCGGGTGCTGACCAGCGCCGGCAGCGCCGCCGGGCTGGACCTGTGCCTGCACGTGGTACGCAACGACCACGGGCCCAGCATCGCCAACGCGGTGGCCCGGCGGCTGGTCGTACAGCCGCACCGCGACGGCGGCCAGGCACAGTTCATCGAGGCCCCGGTCGCGGTCGACCCCGACGACGACCGGGTGGCCCGGAGCATGCAGTGGGCGCTCGCCGACCTGACCCGGCCGATCACGGTACGCACGCTGGCCGGCCGGCACACATGTCCGCGCGTACCTATCTGCGGCGGTTCGCCCGGGCGACCGGCACGACACCCATCCGCTGGTTGATCAACCAGCGGGTGCACGCCAGCCTCGCCCTGCTGGAGACGACCTGCGCGCCGATCGAGGAGGTGGCCGCGGCGGTCGGCTTCGCCAACGGGGTCAGCTACCGACACCACTTCGGCCAGATCATGCGTACGTCGCCCTCGGCGTACCGCCGCGCCTTCCACACCCGCTTCCTACCCGCCGGCGGCTCAGCCGAGTCGAGCGCCTGACGCACCGTGCGACGATGCACCCCGTAACGCTCCGACAGACCACGAATCGAGACGCCCTCGCCGATGGTCTCGACGGATCGCCTCGGACAACTCCACACGTGACCCGGCCACCCGACGGCCTCTCCACTACAGAGCGTCGATGTTCCCACCCGCCGACACGCTGGGGCCAAAATCAGGCCGTCGCAAGAAGTGACTCACTCGATCAGTGGGGCCAACTCAAGCCCCGGGCGGGCGGGGCCACCGGTGGGTTGTGGCACACCAAGTGTGATTGATCATGGCTGATGGGTCGTTGCGCCGCTGTGTGACGCGACGATCCAGCAAGTCCTGCCGCATCTCCACGCCCTGAACATCGAGAAGCTCGAGCAGTCGGATGAAGGTCTGCGGCTGTGGGCCAGCGTCTGTGCCCCGGCGGCGATCTGCCTGTCCTGCGGTACGTCGTCGGCCCGCGTGCATGGGCGGTACGTTCGCGAACTGGCGGATGTTCCGATTGCGGGAGTCGCAGCCAAGATCTGGCTTCGGGTACGCCGGTTCGCCTGCGGCAACGCCGGCTGCACCGTGCGGACATTCGTTGAACAGGTCGACGGGATCACCCGTCGCCGGCTCCGTAGCACAGACAACCTGCGGCAGACGCTCACGTCCATCGGTCTGGCATTGGCCGGCCGGGCTGGGGTTCGACTCGCGGCCGTGCTTGGCATGAGGACCAGTCGCAGCAGCCTGCTACGGCTGGTGCAGGCGCTACCGGACCCGGCCGTGCGCTCGGTGGCGGTGTTGGGCGTCGATGATTTCGCTATCAAACGCGGACAGAACTACGGCGCTGTGCTGATCGACTGCGAGGACGGGCGGGTGGTCGATCTGCTATCCGGCCGTGACGCCGCCCCGTTGGCCGGCTGGCTCGCCGAGCACCCGAAGCCACAGATCGTCTGCCGGGACAGGGCCAGCGCCTACGCCGAGGGCGCCCGCATCGGTGCACCGGATGCAGTTCAGGTCGCGGACCGGTTCCACCTGTGGCAGAACCTCGCCAAGGCCGTCGAGCGGTGCGTCGCCCGGCACAAGAACGGCCTGCAAGAACCACCCGTCTCCGCACCGGTTGTAGCCCAGCCGGCTGCGGCTGAGACGCCGGAGCCCAGCGGAGCGATGGCGCAACGCCGTTGGGTGCACCATAAGCTGGTACACGACCTGCTTGCCGAAGGCGCCGGGATCCGGCAGATTGCCCGCCATCGGGGGTGGGGACGGCACACCGTGCAGCGCTACGCCCGGGCGGTCACGTGGCAAGAGATGGTGGTCGGGCAGAATCCTCGCCCGAGCAGCCTTGACCCGTTCAAGCCGCACCTGCTCCGACGCATCGGCGAGGGCTGCCTCAGGGCCACCATGCTGCACCGCGAGGTCACCGCGCAGGGCTTCACCGGCAGCTACGGCATCGTCCGGGCGTTCGTCGAGCAGCACCGCACCCGCCCGGATCTGAGCCAGCACGTCAAGCCGCCATCCGTGCGGCAGATGACCGGCTGGATTTGCCGCCACCCCGATCACCTCGTCGACACTGACACCGACCAGCTCCGAGCCATCCTCAACCGCTGCCCGGAATTGGCCGCTGCTGCCGCCGAACTGGTGCGCTCGTTCGCCGCGATGCTCACCGGCCTGCACGGCGACCGGCTCGGCAGCTGGATAGTCTCCGCCGAGCAGGCGAGGTTACCCGGCATCACGGGGTTCGCCACGGGCCTGAAGAGCGACTTGGCAGCCGTCACCGCCGGTCTGACCCTTCCCTACAGTTCCGGACCCGTCGAAGGCAACGTCAATCGCATCAAGATGCTCAAGCGACAGATGTACGGCAGAGCCGGTTTCGACCTGCTCCGCAAGCGAGTGCTGCTGGCCCCATGACAGCGCTATCGACATTGCCCAAAGACCATTAGTCAGGGTCGGGCGACAGGCACCCATCCCCGCGTGTTGCAGTCGGGACAGCACGCTCGATTGACTCCGTTGTTGAAGATCAGCTCGCCGACTCCACGGCATCTTGGGCACGTCTCGGCGGCCGCCGGTCGTTGCGGCATCAGATGCCGCAGTTCCGGAAAGCGGCGCGCTGCCTGGACGTATGCGAGCTCTCGGTCAGATTCGTCCGCAGGGTGCAGCCCTCCATCGTCCCGGTCGATCATCACCTCGCCAGATCCATCCAGTAGATAGATCGACCCGAGCGTGGCCCACACGGTCAGCAACCGATCCCGCTGGGCAGCCGATGCTCCCAGACCGTTCGACACGACCTGCTCCGCCAAGAGACGAGCAAAGAGCTCCTCAGCAATCACCTTCCGGATGGTACTTAGCAGGCTCCTCAACGACTCGCGATCGCCGGTGGCCCAGCGCGTCCCCCGGCCTTCGAAGACCACACTTGGTGTGCCAGAGCCCACCGGGTGACCGTCAGAATCACTCTGCGGTACACGTTCGGGGTGACGCCCGGAACCGGCCGCGGATTCAGCCCGGCGCTGTCAGTCGTGTACGGACGCGCCTGGTTGCCCTTAGCGTCGTGGCCGACGTGGATCGAGGTGACCGTCTCGTCGACGTATATGCACACCCGACCAAGGATCCGCAGCACCTGCGTGAAGCCGGAGAAGTCGATGATCGCGCCGGCGTCGGGCGTGATGCCGGTCAGTTCTTTGATCGTCAGCGCCAGCAACTCAAAACCGTGTGATTCGGGTGCTGTCCCGGTAAGGCCACGGCCGCCGTACGCGAAAGCCGCGTTGATCTTGTCGTGTCCGCCGTGGTACCGCAGCTTGCCGTTGTCGTAGGCCGGGATGGCGACGTAGCTGTCGCGCGGGAACGAGATCAGGTAGGCGGAGGAGTGATCGGCCGCAACATGCACGAGGATGATCGAGTCGGATCGGCTCAGCTGCCCGGTGTTCACCCAGCCGGGACGAGTGTCCAGGCCGACCAGAAGGATGTCCTTGGCGCCTTCGAGGTCCGCGGGGTGACCGTCGTTGACGCGGCGAGCGGAGCCCAGCCGCTGTTCCTGCCATATCGCCCCGGTCGCTGAGGTGAGCAGTACACGCTCCGCTGCCAAGATGACGCCGCTCGCGAGGATGAGCAGCACTCCCAGGGCTAGGCACCAGCGCGTCCAGGGCGGCGTTCGCCGCCGCCACGGCGGTGCGTTCTTGTCCATGTGCCGCTCCTCAGTGGGGTCGCGACCTCTTCGACCGTTGTAGCGCGCATTGCTGAGTTCCGGCTGCGCGCCCTGTGCTGTTCGGGGCCGATGCACCGGGTGCTCAGCGGGTTCACAGGGCGCTTTGCGGGATCGTCAAGTATCGAATTCCACGATGGCGGCATGACACTGCCTTCGAGTGTGACGGCGCGGGACGCCGTGCAGCCGTGGCGGGCACGGCCGCCGCTGTCCCGGGCGGCCATCGCCCGGTGGGTGCAGGTGGCCGGGCTGTTCGATGTGGTGACGGCGGTGGTGCCGCCGCGGCACGGCCGGCTTGTGGCGGTGGCCGAGTTCCTGCCGATGGCCGGTGTCTTGTCTGCGGGTGCGGCCACGGCGGCGGCGGGACTGCTGCTGGTGTATCTGGGTGCCGGTCTGCGCCGGGGTAAACGCCGGGCCTGGCAGGTCGCGGTGGCCTTGGCCGCTCTGGGTGTGGTGTTGCATCTGGCGAAAGGCCTGGACGTCGACGCGGCCTTGGTGTCCGCGGCGTTGCTGGTCCTGCTGGTGGTGACGCGCGGCCGCTTCGGGGCGGTCGCCGATCCGCGCAACCGCTGGCGTGCGCCGGCGGCGTTCGCCGGGTTCGCCGTCGCCGGGTTCGTGTGCGGTTTCGTGGAGATCGCGGTGCGGGAGGACAGGCTGGTGGGCCGTCCTGGTTGGTGGGGTTGGGCGCAAGAGGCCGCATTCGGGCTGGTCGGGGTCAGCGGCCCGATACGGTTCGTGCATCCGATCGCCGCCGAGGCGGTGAGCGTGACGACCGGCGGCTTCGGGTTGCTGGCTGCGGGTGTCGCGGTGGTGTTGCTGCTGCGCCCGGGCAGCCCGCTCCCGCAGCGCAGCGAAGCCGAGGACGCGTTGGTGCGAGATCTCCTGGAGCGCTGCGGCGGGCAGGATTCGCTGGGCTATTTCGCGTTGCGCCGGGACAAGGCGTTGATCTGGGCGCCCTCGCGGCGGGCGGTGGTGGCGTACCGGGTGGTCAACGGAGTGAGCCTGGCGTCGGGTGACCCCGTCGGGGTGCAGTCCGCGTGGCCGGATGCGATCGAGGAGTGGCTGCGCGACTGCGCCCGGCACGGATGGACGCCGGCGGTGCTGGGATGCGGCCAAGCGGGCGGGCGGGCCTACCGGCGCGCCGGGCTCGACGTGGTCGAACTGGGCGACGAGGCGATCCTGAACGTGGGAACGTTCTCGCTGCAGGGTCGACCCATGCGCGGGGTACGGCAGGCCGTCGCCCGCATCGAGCGCGCCGGATACACGTGCGAGGTGGCTCGTCGCCGGGATCTGTCCGCGGCGGCCTGCGCCGAGCTGGTCCGGGTCGCGGACGCGTTGCGCGACGGATCGGTGGAGCGGGGCTTCTCCATGGCGCTCTCGCGGCTGGGCGATGCCGCCGACGGCGACTGCCTGTTCGTCGTGGGCCGCGACAGCGCCGGGCGGATCCGCGCCATCCTGCACCTTGTGCCCTGGGGAGACGACGGCCTGTCGCTGGACCTCATGCGAGGAGATCGTCGCGCCGACAACGGTTTGACCGAGTTCCTGGTGGTGAGCACCGTCCGAGCCGCGCCCGCCCTGGGGGTACGCCGCATCTCGCTCAACTTCGCGGTGTTGCGCTCGGTGTTCGCCCGCGCCGAACAGCTGGGGGCCGGACCGGTGCTCCGGCTGTGGCATCGACTGTTGCGGCTGGCCTCGCACGTGTGGCAGATCGAGTCGCTGTACCGGGCCAACGCCAAGTTCCTGCCCGCATGGCAACCGCGGTATCTCTGCTTCCCGAAGGCCCGCGACCTGCCCCGCGTCACGGTGGCCGTGTTGTCGGCGGAAGCGTTCCTGCCGATCGGAGGCGTACGGCGCGGGTTGACAGGGTCCGATCGGTGAGGGCGCCCGGACCATGTCACTGACCGGCATTCCGGTCCTGGTCGTCACCGCGTGCGTGACCGGGGTCGTGGCGGCGGCCACCGTGCTGCGGTGGCGGCGCCCTGGCCGGGCCACCCCGGTACTCCGAGTGCTCGGGCTACTCCTGACCGAGATGCTGACGCTGGTCAGCGTGGGGCTGGTGGTCAACCGGACGCAGCAGTTCTATCCGACATGGCAGGCACTGTTCCACCGCGGCTCACCGGCCGACCCTCCGGTGCGCTACACCGCCGGAACGCTGGACGGCTGGCTCGGCGACCGGTTCGCCGGTCGCGAGAACCTTCCGAGCACCTTCGTCTGGCGACCGCAAGGCTGGACGCACTGGTCACTGGACGGCGCGCCCACGGTCACCGTACCGGCCGGCTACCTGAGGCATCCCGAGTGGCGTTACCCCGTCGTGCTGGTCATCTGCCGAGCCCAGGATGGCTGGAGCGCCCGGGTCCGGCCACCGGCCGCACCCGCCGTCCTGATCTGGGCCCGCACCGCCGCCTCGACACCGTCGACCACGCTCACCACGACACTGCCCAGCGCATTAGCCGTCCAGCTGCGGGTCACCGGGCACAGCTGGGCGTTGGTGACCTCTACCGGCGACGCCTCGCTCGGCGAGGACGTCGCACGCCGGCAACCGGGCCGCTACGCGGCGCTGGCCGTGGTCACCGTGGGCCGACACGTCCCGACTGCCCGTTTACCGGCGGGTGTGGCGCAGACGACCGTCGGCGGCACGTCACCGGCGGCTGCCGTCGGCCCGCGAGCCGCCGAGGTGGCGAAGGCGGTGGCGTGGGCCGGTCGGCATCTGCCCGCGCCGTTGGCCGCACCGGCACCCCTGCTGCCACCCGCTCCCGGCCGGCATCACCGCCGGCACGGGCACCCGAGCCCGCCGTTGACCCGGCACGACGCGTCCACAGGAGGTGACCATGGCTCCGGACAGCCTCGCCGTTGAGCTCATCGCGGTCATCCTCGCCGTCCTCGCCGTCGTCACCACCGCCCTGACGTGGGACCTCGGCCGTGGCCCGCGCCAGGCTGCGGTGCGTGCCGCATCCGCGGTCCTGTGTGTGTTGACCACTGCGGCGACCGCGTTGGTCTGGGTCGACCGGCAGGTCGAGACGTACACATCGTGGAGCGACCTCGCCGGTACCCCGCAGACGGTGACCGCCGCCGCGCCCGAGCCTGAACGGGGACCGGCCGCCACTCGTGGCCACGGACGGATCGTCGCGGTCAACGTCGCCGGTCGCGCCAGCGCAATGACCGCACCGCTGTTCGTCTACCTTCCCGCGGCCTACGACCGGCAGCCGAAGACCCGGTTCCCGGTCATCGAGGCCCTGCACGGCTTCCCCGGCTCGCCACTGACCTGGCTGCACCGCTTGGACATGGCCGCATACCTCGACCGCGAGATCGCCGCCGGGCGCATGGCCCCCACCGTGGTGCTCCTGCCCTACCAGACACCCGACCCGCTGCGCGACACCGAGTGCACCGACCTCGTCGGCGGCCCGCACGCCGAGACGTTCCTGACCGTCGACGTTCCCGCGGCCGCCCGCGCGCATCTGCGCATCCGCACCGACCGGGCCGCCTGGGGACTGATCGGCTATTCGGCGGGCGGCTACTGCGCGATGAACCTGATGCTGCGTCACCCCACCCAGTACGCTGCAGCTGCCAGCCTGTCCGGCTACTCGGACCCGGGCATCACCATCGGCGACGGCACCGAACACACCCTCAACAACGACGCATGGCGCCTGCAACACCTGCCAGTGCCCGCCGTCGCGCTGTACCTCGCCTGTGCCCGTACCGACGCGACCGCCATGCGCGACACCGCCAGCCTCGCCCGGCTCGCCCACGCCCCCGCCTCGACCACCACCGCCTTCGTTGGCACCGGAGGACACAACGACGCCACCTGGCGAGCCATGGAACCCCCGGCCTTGGACTGGATCTCCAGCTGGTTGGCCGGTCCTCAACCCTCGTGACGAAGCCGGCCCGCGGCTCCCGGAAAGACGGCAAGAATCATGACCGTACGAGACACCGCCGACGGCGCGGCACCCCTGGCCTCCGACCGCTCGCCGGCGTGGCGGCGGCGCACCAACGCGGAGGCCCGATGGCCGGCCGCGCTCGCGGCGCTCACGGCGATCGCGCTACAACTGTCGGTTCCGCAGCGTCTCACGCTGCCACCCGGCTGGCTACTGCCATGGCTGGAACTAGCGGTGCTGGTGGTCATCGTGGCGGTCAACCCCCGGCGCATCACCGGAGAACGCGCGTGGCTGCGTCCCGCCGGCATGATCCTGGTAGCGGTAGCCAGTCTGGCGAACGCTACCTCAGCCGCGCTGCTGATCTGGCGTCTCGCCCAGGGCCGCGAAGGCGACGACGCGGCGTCGTTGCTGGTCGTCGGCGGGACGGTCTGGGCGACCAACGTCATCGTCTTCGCGTTGTGGTACTGGGAACTCGACCGCGGCGGCCCGGCCGCCCGGGCCCGCGCCGATACCTCCTACCCCGATTTCCTGTTCCCCCAGATGACCGCCGCGGACGTCGCTCACCCCGACTGGGAGCCGGGCTTCGCCGACTACCTGTACGTGTCGTTCACCAACGCCACCGCGTTCAGCCCAACCGACACCATGCCACTGACCCGCTGGGCCAAACTCACGATGCTGCTGCAGTCCGCCTTATCCCTGCTGACCATGGCCCTGATCGTCGCCCGGGCTGTCAACGTCCTCGGCTGAACGCGACGATGTCGCAGCGCAAGCGCCAGATGTACGGCGGCGCCGGGTTCGGCGCTTCACGTAAGCGTCTCGGGCTCAGCGACTGGCGGTAGTTTGTCACCTTTATGGCGGTAGATAGAGCTTGAGGGCGTGGCCTCGTGCGACGGCGTCGAGGAGTTGGTGGAGTTGGCCGGGTGGCGGCTTGTTGCTCCAAGCTGTCCAGTAGTGGCGCTGATGCGTTGCCACCGGGAACCTTGTTGCGCTCTTGTCGGCGCCTGGAGATTGCGTTGAGGTTCGCGGCCGACATAGCAGGTATGACCATCACGCAGTACGACCCCTGCGACGCGCAGGCGTTGCGCCAGGTGCTGCAGGGTCGTGCTGTGCAGGTGGCGTTCCAGCCGGTCGTGCAGCTCAACGACGGGCTGGTCCGAGGCTACGAAGCCCTCGCCCGTTTCGACCGCGACCACTTCGCCAGCCCGGTCCAGGCGTTCGCCGCCGCCAACGCCGCCGGCCTAGGAGTCGAGCTGGAGCTGTTGGCGATGCAGTGCGCGTTCGAGCGCCTCGACGACATGCCCGCCGGGGCGTGGCTGAGCGTGAACCTGTCCGTGGAAGCCGTGATGACCCCGGCTGTCGCCGACTTGGTGGTGGCGTACGCGCACCGGGGCATCACCGTGGAACTCACCGAACACACCCAGGTTGAGGACTACGCCGCGCTGACCGAGGTGACCGAGCGGCTGCGTGCCGCGGGCGTCCTGATCGCGGTCGACGACGCAGGATCCGGATACGCCAGTCTCAGTCACATCCTGCAGCTGCGCCCGGACATCATCAAGCTCGACATCGCCCTGGTCCGCGGCGTCGACACCGACCCGATCCGTACGGCTCTGACCCGCGCGTTGTCCACCTTCGCCCGCGACATCGGCGCCCAGCTGATCGCCGAGGGCGTCGAAACGCACGCCGAGCACGAGAAGCTGCGTGCCCTCGGCATCGAACTGGGTCAGGGCTACTACATGGCCCGACCGGGTCCGCTGCCCAGCCGCCACATCGAGCCGCTGCTCTAAAGGACACCCGCGACGCTGGTCAAGCCGCCCCGGTCAGGACCGCGCACCCTGCGCGCGGTCGCCGTAAGAAGCGGGGCCGAGTCTCGCCGTGCCGGACGCTAGGCAGCGATCTTCTGCGAGACGCCCAGCATCTCGAACTTGTCCTTGATCACCTCGGGGGTGAAGGGCTTGATGATGTACTCGTGAGCGCCGGCGGCCAACGCCCGCACGATCTGGGCCGGGTCACTTTCGGTGGTGACCATAATCAGGGTGATGTCGCGCCACTGCGGCTGGGCCCGGACGGCGCCGATGAACTCCAGACCATTCATCTCCGGCATGTTCCAGTCCACCAGAGCCGCCTGCGGGGGCTCTGGCATAGCCTGCAGAGCCTCCAGAGCGCTGCGGCCGTTGTCCGCCTCGACCACCTCGTGACCGATCGACGTGACCATACGACGCAGAATCGCCCGCATCGCGCGGGAGTCGTCAACCACCATCACCGGCATGAGTAGTCCCCTTTACCTGCTGTGCACCCTTGGGCGCTGATCACGCCGTTGTCTCCAGCACTATCGGCGCCGACACAGCATGCGATCGAGCAGTTGGGGTGCATCGCGGGTGCAGCAGGTGAGCTGGGCGCACATCAGGCGGCAGAACGGTGCGCACCGGCAGCGGCCGCGGGTGATGAGTGACCGGGTGCGACGGCTTGGCGTCGGAGGTGTTGCTGGCGTTCACCGTGCCGGTCGTGCGGAGCGAGAAGGCGGGTGGCCCGGACGCCGGGCCGGGCTTGGTCAAGCACTTCGAGCACCGGTTACGCCAAGCCATCTGCCCTTCCCGCGGTGCCGGGCGAATGATCTTCGACGGAGAGTTCCCGGGTCCCTGAAGCTGGGGTGAACGCTGGTGGTGATCTTGCAGGTCCGCCTCGACCGCGTCGGAAAGGCCTTGATGACCACGATCTTGATCGCCGAGGACAACGACGACGTCCGCGCCGTGCTGAAGCGGTTGCTCAACCGCGCCGGGTTCAGCGTTCTCACTGCGCCCGATGGCCGCGCGGCTCTGTCCACCACCCGTGAACACCGCCCGGACGTGGTCCTCACCGACCTCGACATGCCCCACCTCGACGGCATGGAGTTATGCGCGGCCATCCGCAAGGATCCCGCCCCGGCCGACACTCCGGTGGCGATCCTCAGCGGCGGGCTGCAACCCGGCGATCCACGTACCGCCGGCGTTCAACTGTGCGACGTGCTGCTCAAACCCTTCGTCAACGGTGACCTGATCAGCGCCGTGCGTCGTGTCGCCGACACGGGCCGCCATCACCACCATGCCCCCTTGTTCTGCCGTGGCCTGACATCGCCGAAGCGGGCCGGTGAGGCGGTAGGGGATTACGCCGTGCACGCCCTCCTCCGCGTATGCGCCATTACGATGTTGTAGCGGTCCATCCGAGGTCGCCTTGGAGTGATGGGTGTTGCAGAGCTTCGGCGGCGGGTGATTGCGGCGGTGGGCACGAGCGACCACGGCACGGTGGCCGACACCGACGCGCGTCTACGATCGCTGTCCGGCGCCTCGCCGCGAGTCGCTGATGGTGGGCCCTTGCGGCGGGTTTTCGGCAGTAAACGGGGGGCCAGCCGGTGCCCGACGCCGTCCGGCGGCGGGCTGC
This sequence comes from Actinoplanes sp. NPDC051475, assembly GCF_040689425.1. Classification (NCBI taxonomy): domain Bacteria; kingdom Bacillati; phylum Actinomycetota; class Actinomycetes; order Micromonosporales; family Micromonosporaceae; genus Actinoplanes; species Actinoplanes sp. NPDC051475. Next base: position 65,243 of record NZ_JBFAZZ010000022.1, on the reverse strand, counting down.
TAGCGCAGGTTGGTGCCCTGCCGGGGGCACGTCACAGAACTGCAACAACGCAGCGTGGTTGATCGTGTGCTGCACATCGAAGCCACCTTCGTACTCCCCTGAGTACCACCGTTACGTCATCGAGCCCGCCGGCATGTTCAGGCGGGCTCGATTGCTTGTACGGTCAACCCGGGAGCCCATCCAGCTGTTGAGCGGCGGCCTCTATTGGCCAGCGACGCCCAGCCTGCGGCCGGACCATCGCGAACACGTCCGAAACTACTCAGCGGTTGTTCCACCGTGCGCAGTACGGGCACGTCGACAGGCTGGGCGGGTCGAGGTTGAGCCGAACGCCGCCGACATCGGCGCGGTAGGTGAGCTGCTTCTGGGGCACCCGCAGGCCGGTGAGATGGACCATCGCCTCAGTGGCGGCGAGCGAGGCGACGACTCCGTTGATGGTGACGACAGAGGGTCCGGTGTCGTCAAGGGCGGCGGCGGGCACGCCATAGATCGCGGCGTCTGCGGTGCGCTCCTCGTCGGTCATGGCCGCTTGGCGGATCTGCCGCTGGTCGAGATGGTCGAGGCAGAACAGACAGCCGGGACCAACGCCGGCGACGACGACCCGGCCGCCGTAAACCAGCGGCCCGGCGTCGGCATGGGTGTCGGTGGCCGCGTCGATGTAGATGATCCGGTGCTGCGAGGCCAGGTCGGTCAGGAGCAGCCGGGGCGCGTCGTTGTCCAGGCCGCCGAGGACGAGGTCGGCTCCGGTCAGCGCCTCTGTGGCGTCCGGGTGGGGAAGGTGATGCCGGATGTTGACCACCTCGGCGTCCGGATGGATCGCTCGGATCATGCGTTCGGCGAGGTCGGTCTTGTACTGGCCGACGTCGTCTGGGTAAGCGGTGACCAGCCGGTTGAGGCTGTGGCTGCTGGCCCGGTCGCCGTCGACCAGCACGTACCGGGTGACTCCGAGGTAGCTCAGATGTTGGACTAGGTGGCAGCCGAGCCCGCCAAGGCCGGCGAAGCCGACCAGGGCGTCCTTGACGCGGTTCTGGCCGTCGGCCCCGAACAACATGATGTTTCGGTCGTACCGGATCGAGTCGTCGTTCATCTCGTACTCCAGATGGCACGTTGGTCCAGCCTGTCGAGGCTGATCCCGGTGGGCGCCGTTGGTTCACCACCGACGACGAAGGCGTCGATCGTGGTCACCCGGCCGTCGGACTGCCACTGCAGGGCGTCGAAGCTTTTCGGGCCGAGGACCAGCGCGGTGTACGGCCGGCCGGGCAGCCGCCAGGTCATGTGCGGGCCGAGCTGCTGAAGCCCGTCGAGGTCGGTCGAGCTGAACCGAGTCGACGGTCCGGGCCAGTCGTGCGCGTGGGCTTCCACGACCGCGTACCCGCGCTGGTGCGCGGCGCGGATCACGGCCGGGCGTACGTGGTCGGCGAGTTCGACGCCGTGCCGATCGCGGTGCAGGTAGTCCCCGGGTTCGAGAAGCTGGACAGCGCCGACGCGGGCGTCGGCGCCGGGCGCTGCGTCGCCAGGGCCGGGGCGGAGGAACAGGAACGGCACCGCCTCGAACTCGACGGTCGTGCTGTCCGGCCAGGTAAAGTTGAACTCTAGGATCGGCGCCGCTGGCGCGCCGACTTGGTTTGTCACCAGACCGTGTGGTGCCGGTCGGTGATCACGTCGGGTCTCTAGAGGTGCAGCATGGAGTCGAGGCTCGATTCGAGGACCTGGCCGATGTCGCCCTCGACGCAGTGCAGATCGCAGTACCGCCGCATAGGGTGTGCAGGAGTCCGGCAGCGAGCCACAGCGGTCGGATGACAAACATGGTTGCCGACCGGATTTCTGGGGGGTTTTCGGGGGGAGGTTCAAAACTTCCTAGACAGACGACAAAGCCCTGACCGGCATATCTGCTGGTCAGGGCTTTGATTTGGTCGGGCTGACAGGATTTGAACCTGCGACCCCTTGACCCCCAGTCGCATTACAATCCGGTTAAGCAGTGTCAGCACGTACTTTTATGTACGCAGAAGCGGACAGAACGGCACCGCTATGCCGCCTGAATTCAACCAATCCCGGAGAAGTTGATCACCACTGTGACCAGGCGCGTGACCACGGCCAATCAAGTGCGATGCCTGCCATTCGATGCATAGGGAGTCTTGCGACCGTTCGACTTGACCCTTGCTGCGGCAGCGTTTGCTGAGGCTGAGATTAGCAACGCGCAGCGTGTACGAATTCCTCGCGCTTGCCCCGATCGACCACGCGACAAACCCCGAGAAGCCACAACACACCCGGTTCGAGGATGGTTCGGCGTAGCACCAAAGCCTACGCCCGAAACTCGTTTCATCGGCCGATGATGCACGGAGTGCCGAATGCCGCCGAGCCTCGCACACTCGTGGATGCGCGAACGTCCCTGCACCGCTCTTGCACGGCTATGCCGGTCGGGGATTCGGTGGTGCGCCGGAAATGTCTGAAACTTTGACTCTGATCCCGCTGCTGAAGGATCGACAGCGGTGAGCAACTCTCCCGTCCGCCATGGGCGGACGGGGGCGCTGCGGCCGCCGTGCGGGTTGCGCACGAGTCGGGTGGTCGCTACAGTCGCCGCCAACGAACGTAAGACCACCTATCAGTCCGGATGGGCGATAGAGAGGCGACTAAGGTGCATTTCTCGATCTCTACGTGTTGCAGGCCTCCCAAGATTCTGCGCCGTTCGGCGCCGGTGCCAGGCTGCGCCGTCGAAGCTCCGTCGACTCTCCCCTGACCCGTCGCGACCCCTGCGTCGCGACGTTGCACGCCCACCAGGTGGGTGGGATGGGCCGTCACCTCCGCGCACGAGAACCGCGCTGCCCCCGTGGTCGGTGACCGTCGCTGGCGTGATGCCCGCCAGGTGTCCTAGTTGAGGGGGGAGGTTACGACATGAAGAAGTACACCCGGCCGGAGGCCAAGAAGGTCGGCTTCGGCGCTGTTATCCGAGGCAACCACTAATGGTGACGGGCGCGGGTGTCACCAAGGGTGACACCCGCGCCCGGCGCGTCGGGGACGGTCCGGAACGGCAATAGGCAAGGAGTACGCGATGTGTGGGTTGGGTGGGGTGGCGCAGCTCGACGGTGCGGACCTGTCGCCAGCGGCGGATCGGACGCTGGCGAACATGGCGATGGCCTTGGCTCATCGCGGCCCGGACGATGAGGAATTGTTGCGTGCCGGCCCTGTCGGGCTCGCCTTCACCCGGTTGTCGCTCGTGGACCCGGCGGGCGGCGGCCAGCCACTGTACAGCGAGGACGGCACGGTAGTGCTCATCGCGAACGGGGAGGTGTACAACCATCGCGAACTCGAAGCGGGCTTGGCGTCGGGTACACGCATGCGGACCGGTTCGGACTGCGAGGTGCTCGTGCACCTGTACCGGCAGCGCGGGGTGCGCTTTCTCGACGGGGTCCGCGGCATGTTCGCCATCGTGTTGTATGACCAGCGCACCGGGCGGCTGATCCTGGCGCGAGACCAGTTCGGGGTCAAGCCGCTGTATTTCTGGCGCGACCGTACACGGATCGCGTTCGCGTCCGAGATCAAGGCGCTGTTCGAGGAACCGGCGTGCCCGCGGCGGTTGGATTGGCAGGCCGTGCTCGCGCATCCAGCGTTCTCCGGCGCACCAGTGATCAGTGAAGCGCCGACGACCGTGTGGTTCGACGGAATCGAGGAGGTACCACCGGCAACCATCCTGGAGATTGACCTGCGCGACGGTGGCACACGCGCCCATCGGTACTGGCAGCCGCCTGAGCCCGGGACAACTGTCGGCTCGGACGACGCTATCGTCGACACGTTCGCCGAACTGTTACGCGAGTCGGTGACCGACTGCGCGATGGCGGACGCCGAGGTCGGCTTGTTTCTGTCGGGCGGTGTCGACTCGGCCGCGGTGGCGAGCCTGGCCGCACGGACGGGCGACCTTCACACGTTCACGGTCCTGTCCGGCGGAACGGTGCGCAGCGGGGACGCCGAGCATGCCTTCCGTTCGGCGCACGCGTTGGGGCTGCCACACCACCAGGTGGTGTTTCCGGCGGATCGGGTCCCGGACGCGGCCGAGTGGAAGCGGCTTCTGTGGCTCACCGAGATGCCGACCTGTGGGCCCGAACAGTTCTACAAGTACGAGATGCATCGCTACGTGAAGGCACAGCACCCGAACATCAAGGGAATGCTGCTCGGCGCGGCGGCGGACGAGTACGCCGGCGGATACTCCAGCCTGTACGCAGATGGCGGCGGCTGGGACGGTTTTATCGACACGCTCACCGGGATGGCTCGGCAGCGACTGCTGCAGCGGCGACCTGGACTCTCGATCTGGTTCGACTCGCCTTTGCCGCTGTTGCGCGACCGTGTGCTCGCCGACGGTGCGTCAGCGCTCGACGACCCGTATGCCGCATACGTGGCCGCGAAACTGCGAGATGTCGACCAGTACAACTGCTGGCACGAGGATCGCACGGCTGCCGGGAATGGTATCGAGGCGCGCGTCCCATTCCTGGACGTCCGGCTAATCGAGCTGATCATGGGTCTGTCCGTTGAGCGGCGCAAGGCGTTGCTGTGGGACAAATGGTTGGTCCGCGAAGCGGTCCGGCCGCTGCTGCCACCGATGATCGTCGACCGGCCGAAGGTGGCCTTTTATCACGGTGACGGCTTCCTGCAGACGCAGTCGGTCTTCGTCCGGATGCTGCTGAGCGACGGCGCGGCATTGGTTGAGGAGGCGCTGTCGACGCCCTCCGCGCGGGAGCTGATCGACGCCGACAACGTCATGATGCAGCTCCGAGCGTTGCACGACGACCCAGGTTCTGGCCACGTCGAGCAAGTGATGCGCGTGGTGAACCTAGGCCTACTCGACGCGATGACCCAGAGCATGCCAGCCCGACCGGCGGTCGCCGCCCGGGCTGCGCTACCGGTGGCACTCGACGGCCGGACGTGGCTTGATGCGCCGGCCGAAACGGCTCGCCGGGTTCTGCAGCTCGCCGACCTCGGTCCGACTGACGTGCCGAGTCTGCGGCCGGGCACCTCGCTGCTGCATGACCCCGCGGTGCAGATGTGGTACGTCGCCGTCGACGGCGTGCTGGAGTACGAGATTGACGCCGACAGCGACCCCTCGTGGCTCGCGTTCCTGCGTGCCGTCGACGGACAACGCTGCCTCGACGATGTGCTCGGCAGCATCGAGGTGTCCCTGGCGGATGTGACCGAGCAGCTGCAGAGTGCCGTCGAGATCGGTCTCGTGCGGTTCGCTTCCTTCCCTGTCGTGCAGTCCCCCGGTCCGACCGGCGAAATTGTTGAGGTGGCCCGTGTTTGAGTTTCCGAACGACGCCCTGAGCGTTCTGCGTGACCACGATCTTCTCCCGGATGGGCATCGTTGCGTCTTCGCCGGCGGGTCGCTGATCCGCGGGTGGGGCAACGCCACCAGCGACATCGATGTGTTCGTCGTCCTCGACGAGCCAGCCGGGGTGGCGTCGACGATCTCTGCGCCGGTCGGATTGGACGCGGGCGCCGTTCATGTCCGGTCGGTCTACGTCGACGGACGTCGCTGGGATGTCGAGTACTGGCTGGAGAGTCAGATCGCACAGCTCTTGGAGAAGGTGTCGCCGAGCGAATTCGCCAGCGGGAAGGACATCGGGCTGTGGTTGACGCCGCACGAGGTCGACTTCTTGGACAAGTTCAGCTCCAGCCAGCTGCTTCACGGCGGGGATTGGTTCGAGCAGTGGCGTGGCCGGCTTGAGGCCAGCGCGTACCGGTCAGTGGTGGCAGTCCGCGCGCTCGACTATTACGACAACTACGCCGAGGACGTCGTCGGTCAACTTGCGACCGGGGACACCGAAAGCGCCGTCCTGTCAGCGAAGGCGGCCTTCGGCTACGCCATCGACGGTGTCCTCGCTTTGTATGGCGAGTTCGGGTCGGGGACGAAGTGGCGGGCACGAAGGTTTTTGGCCGCGCAGCCGAAGGAGATGTCCTTCGACGACTACTGGGCGTTCGAGACGATGCGCACGTTCGACCCCGCGTTCCCCGAGCGGTGGCCCGAAGAAGTCCTGCTCTTCTGCCGGGACCTCTGCAGCAAGGTAGACGTGGGGTGAGCGCCGACGTACTCCCGGGCCCGACCGTTCCGGTGCGTCGGCTCGACGAACGGGTCCGCCGTTACCAAGGAATTGTCCACCTCGCCGGACCTGAGGAGGTATTCGCCCTCGACGAGGTCGCCGAATTCATCTGGCGCCGGATCGACGGCCGGCGGACGATTGCCGACCTCGGCGCAGATCTTGCCGCCGAGTACGACATCGATGTCGGCGAGGCCTGCAACGACGTTGCCGATCTGATCACCGAACTCGTGTCGCACGGCGCCATCGCCATTGCGGGCCCCCCGCCGACCTGAGCCTGGAAGGAGAACGACGGTGTGCGGAGTCCTCGGGCTTTTCATCGGTTGCGCCGCTGTGGCGTTCTGTCCAGTACAGGCACCGCCCGAGACGGGTGATGGCGAGGAACAGCCAGAGTATCGCAGCGCCTTCACCAACTGGTACGAGCGGTCCAGCGTCCGGCGAGCGCCACGGCGCAACCTCGACGACGACGCTCCGGGGGTGCGCCTGTTCTCCACGGACCTGGTGCCCTTGGCGCGACATCCGTTGGTCGCCGAGGCGCCGGAGCCGATCCTCGACGAGGTGCTGACCCAACACCTGTACCGATACCTCGACTTCACCGCCAAGTTGGAGTACCTGGTCGTCAACCGGACCGTGCTCGGCATCGCCCACGGTTCCGTCGGCGTCGCCGTTCCGGATGAGATGCGCCTCGATGGATTCAAGATTTACTGCGACGAGGCGTACCACGCGTTGTTCACCGCGGACCTGCGGGCGCAGGTTCAGCGCCGTACCGGGATCGCACCCCGGTTGCCCTCGACGCCGTACTTCCTCGCCCGCCTCAGCGAGCTGCAGGAGCAGAACCCGGACGTCCGGGCGCTCGTCGAGATCCTATTCGTCATCGTCTCCGAGACGCTCATATCGGCGACGCTGGCGGCCGTACCGGATGATCCGACGGTGTCGGCAGCTGTGCGCGGGATGATCGACGACCACGCGGTCGACGAGGGGCGCCACCACGCTTACTTCGCGTCTTTCCTCACATACCTGTGGGGCGAGCTGACGCCCCAGCTCCGGATCCGGGCAGCGATGCTGGTGCCGGACTTGATTGACGCCTTCCTACGGCCAGACCTGCCCGCGCTGCGCACGGAACTGCTCGGCTACCGGTTCGGGGCGGACGACACCGAGCAGGTTCTCGCCGAGGTCTTCCCCCGTGAAGTGATCGAGGACTACGCCCGGACCACCTCACAGCACACCCTTCGGCATTTTATCCGGCTCGGGGTGCTTGACCTCCCGGGCGTGTCGCAGCGATTGCATGACCAAGGACTGCTTCCACGATCCTGATCACAGACGCTTCGGGACCTGTCGGTCCTGAGCTAGTCTGTGTCACCCACCTGTCAGTCGTGATGACGATAGAGAGGCCCTCCGATGACGCCCAGCGGAACCGCGCCCTCGCGCGCCCACGAGCGCTATTTGGCCCGTAAGCCGTGAGTAGCGAGCGGTCGAAACGCGACGACCTGCGATCCGCGTACCTTGAGCTGACGCCCGACCCAGACATCGTGGACGGCCTGTTGGCCGAAGTCACGGATGTTCAGCTCGAGGCGCTGCCCAGGCTGGGCATGGCCGTGCTCGGCCCGGAATCGTTCGGTCTCGGTGTAGCCGCGGACCTGGTGCGCCGCATAGCCTCCAGCGGCCTGCGGATTCTTGCCGTCCAGGTCCGGTGGCTGACTGAGGATGACACCGCCGCCATGTTCGTCCCGGGCTGGCTGCCCGAACGGTTCCGCTGGTGGATGATTCAGCGGCGGTGGACCGCTGGGCCGGCAGCGGCCGTCTTGGTCGGAACGGCCGAGGACGAGGTTGCCGGCGAGGTGCTCGCCGCCCACAAGGGCTACCGCATTCCGGTGGAGGCGGCTCCCGGCACGTGGCGGGGCGACTTCCCGTCGGTCAACGGGGTTCTGGACTTGTTGCACACGGCCGACTCACCGGCTCACGTGTTGCGCAACTCCTGGCCATTCTTCACCCCTGGGGAAATCTGCGCGGCTCTCGACGCGCTCGCCGCGGGCGAGTCGACCGATGCGGCCACGGTCGCTGCGATGCTGACGGCGTGGGAACAGCCGGGCATCTGCCGGCCGTTCGAGCTGGCATACCTGCGGCTGTTGCAGCGGCTACTCACTCTCGATGGCCGTCCCGTTCCCGAGGATGTCGCCGCCGCACTGGCCACGGCGGTCGCAGAGATCACGGCCGACCACGAGATACGGACGGCGGCCGCCCGCAGCACGACCAGCCCGGTGCGCTCACTCGCCGAACCGAACGACCTCGCCCGCCGGTCGCCGGGTCGGCTCGCTCGCGCTTTGACGCCGGCCTGGGCGCCGGCAGTGGGATCGGCAGTCGCCGCGGTGGCGAAGCACGCGGCGACGACATCGTGCGATCCGCGGCTCACGCTGCTGACCGACCTGACAGCGGCGCCAGCGGTCCGCTGGGACCGTGTAGTGAGCGGACTGATGGCCGAGCGGCTCATCACCTCTGATTGGGACGCGCTAGTCCTGCTTACCACGCTGTATTACACCGATCAGGAGCTCCCGCACCTGCTCTGAACACCAGATTCCTGCATCGCGTCCGAGGCGGACCGCCCGGAAATAGCGAATGGGTGCTCCCGTGGCCACTGACTCCACCGTTACCACAGCGTTGCCCGCCCGGCTGAAGACATTCTTCGGGGCCTTTCTGTTCTCCTGCTTCTGCACCGGCACCGTCGTGCCGTTCAACGTCATCTATCTCAGTGACGTCCGGCAGTACAGCGTCGGGTTCATCGGCGTTGCGCTCGCCGCGATCGCCGCCGCCGGACTGTGCGTCAACCCGATCGGCGGGATCCTCGCAGACCGACGCGGACCTGCGCCGGTCAGCTTCCTCGGGGCTGTCTTGCAGGGAACCGGCTGGGCCATCATCGGGCTGGCCCCTCGGCCCTGGCTCACCCTCCTCGGCGCCGTCGTCGTCGGAGCCGGCAACGGGCTCTTTCATTCCGCCCTCACGCCGTTCTTCGTCCGGGCCGCCCACGGCGTCCCGATGAAGCGAGTGTCGGCTATCCGGTACTGGATCTCCAACGTCGGCGCAGGAGGCGGTGCAGCGATCGGGGCGCTGCTCGGCCTGCAGCACGACACCCGGTCGTTCGAACTGCTTTACGTAGTCAACGCGGCGAGCTTCGCCCTCCTCGGGATCACCATGGCACTCATCGCCTGGGGCGCCCGCGCCACTCCAGAAGCCGCAACCGCCGCAAGTCCCCCGAAGCCAATCGTGCGGTTCGCCCCGTACCGGGACTCGACGTTCCGCCTTGTCCTGGCCGTCCAATTCGTCACTGTGCTATTCGGGTTCGCGCAGGCAGACAGCGCCGTACCGGTTCTCGTCAGTGACCGACTACACCAGTCTTTGCTCGTGGTAGGTGGCATGAGCGCGCTGAACACTGTAGTGGTCGTGATCGCCCAGCTGCCGCTTACCCGATGGACCGCAAATGTGACGGAGACCGTCTTGCTCGGCGTAGTGGGTGCGCTCTGGACAATCGCGTACGGGTTCGGCTGCGTCGCCTCGGTGGTGACGTCCACCGGCCTACGGCTCGGCCTCTTAGCTGGATTCGCCGTTGTCTTCGCGGTCGGCGAATGTTTGCTCTCGCTGTCGGTCATGCCGCTGGTTGTTCGCCTGGCGCCGAAGGAGGCGTTGGGCCGATACAGCGCGAGCATGGCAATGACATTCGCTGGCGCTTTCGGGCTGGGCCCTGCGGCGGGGCTGTTCATAGTGACAGCGATGCCCGCAGCCATGTTCTGGGTGATACTGGCGCTGGCAACGTTGATCCTGATGGGAATCGCGGTACAGCTGCACGGCAGGATTGCAGCCCTCGACTACGCCGGTCGGCACAGGCGGACGGCAGAGGACGTGCCCGGCTCGATCTACTCGGTGTCCGGCCGGTACGCGACCATAAGCCGCTGACGCCAGACCTGAGCAGATGGTTTCAATATGCGCGATGGTCGCGCACAATCGCCGCCTTCCGCCCACGTCTTTGAAGGGTGTCATCTGCAGGCCGCCATGAGCCGCACCCCTACCGAGTCCCCAGGGTCGGCCGGCGCACTCACCGTGGCGGCTTCTGAAGCAGACAGCAGCTTCCCATACCTGAATGGCCATCAACCAACGCCAGCGAGATATTACTCACACGGCGCTCCGGTCACCGACCGCCGACTGCGCCAAATGCCCGCGGCCATTAACAACACTCTTCCAACACTCTTCCAGGACGCGGTCACTACCCGTTGTGATCGCGCATTGGTCGCAGACCGCCGACCCCTTGGCCTCTCATAGCGCACCCTCGCACTCCCCGCAATTCGCCATAGAGGAGTGATCCCGACCGGGCCGCCCTAATTCGGCGGCCCCCGTGTTGACCTGCTAGTTGCGTGCGGGCTAGGGTCCAACACTCAAGCGCCAAGGGCGCTCCTAGTAGCCACCTATCAGCCTGGATGGGCGATAGAGGGGAGAATTTTATGCTGGCGCGCGCGCCCGCGATCTTGCCTGCACCCACAACGTAAATCAAGTGGATTTCTACGCCTCCAGCGTCCGTCATAGGCGCTGTTCGTCTGTCCAGAGATACTCGAAAGTGGCAAAAGGCATGCATCGCAACAAGTTCCGCACCATCATGGCCGCCTCGGCCGCCGCTCTGGCCGTGCTGACGGCCACCGCCTGCTCGACCGACGAGCCCGTCCCGACCAGCGCAGAGCTGCGCAAGGTCACCGTCCAGTACGGCTGGCTGCTCGACGGTGGCTCCGCCGCGTCCTGCACCGCCGTGGTCAAGGGGTACTACCGCGACGCGGGTCTCGACGTAACTCTGAAGGCGGGCGGGCCTGTAGCCGCGACGTTCCTCAACGCTACCAACGCCGTGGCGACCAACCCTGCCGTCGACATCGCGGTCGACAACGACCTCGTCACCCTCATCGAGGGCAAGGCGCGCAAGGATGACAAGTACAGCGTGCGCGCCTTCGCGTCGCTGTGGCAGAAGAGCCCGCTGGGGTTCATCGTCCGCGCCGACAGCGGCATCAACAGTTTGAAGGACCTCGCCAAGACCAAGTCTGACGGCAGCAAGTACGTGATCGGCTCGACCCCGGGCGCACCGATCTTCAAGGCGCTGGCCGATTACGCCGGTGTCACGGTCAAGGATCTGAAGATCACTACGATCAGTGGCGACGCCACTCCGTTCATCGCGGGCAAGGTCGACGCGCTGCTCGGGTTCTCCACCAACCAGGCGGTCGCCGTGGAGAAGGCCGGCATTCCCTACCGGTTCCTTCCCGTCAGCGAGCTGCCCGGTTTCACGCAGCCTGTTTATGTCGCCATGGCGCGTGAGGAGTTCATCGCCAAGAACCCGGAACTTCTCGACAAGTGGCTCAAGGCCACGGCCCAAGGCGCGCGTGAGACGATCCGCGACCCGAAAGCCGCCGCACAGTACCTGCGTGACGAGCGCTGCGGGGGCAAGGAGCTCAACGCCGAGCAGCAGCAGACGCTGGTGGAGAAGAGCATCGATTACATGAAGGTCGACGGCTCGGACGCGCAGATCGGGCAGCTCAACCTGGATGTGATCAAGGGCTTCGTTCCTGCGTACAGCACCGCGGCCGGGCTACCCCGCACGCCGGCCGTGGAGGAGCTCATCGACACCTCGGTCGTCCAGCGCGTCTACGGCAAGTAACATCCTGCGCTCGCGGCCCGGGTCACGACCTGGGCCGCGAGCTGCGGAAGCTGGCAAAATTCGGGGGAGAACGCAATGACATTGGCCTGTGCGTCAGCAAGACCTGCGGCGGGCACTCATTCGGCAATGGTGTCGGTACGCGGCGTGCAGGTCCGCTATCGCTCCCGGCGTGGTGAGCTTCTGGCCGTCGACGGCGCGAACCTCGAGGTCGAGGCGGGCAGCCTCGTGTCGGTGCTGGGCCCGTCGGGATGTGGCAAGACAAGCCTCCTACGCGCGATCGCGGGGCTGATCACCCCGACGGACGGGCAGATACTCGTGGACCAGCGTGACCCGGCCACGGTCCGGACATCGGGCGAAATTGCGCTGGTGACCCAGAAGCCCACATTGCTGGCGCACCGAACGGTGGAGCAGAACTTACGCCTGCCGCTGGATCTCGCTCGCACCCGCAACGAGGCCGCGGTCGAACGGGCGCTGGAGTTGGCCGAGCTCACCACCTTCCGGCGGTCCTATCCGCGGGAGTTGTCGGGAGGAATGCAGCAGCGGGTGGCGGTGGCGCGTGCATATGTCCGCAGCCCGAAAGTGATCCTTTTGGACGAGCCGTTCTCCGCGCTGGACGAGATGCGCCGTGAGCGGTTCAACGCCGAGTTCTCCGCATTGCAGCGGCGCATGGACCAGACGTGCGTGATGATCACGCATAGTGTCGAGGAGGCGGTGTTCATGGGCGACCGGGTGGCCATCTGCACACCGCGGCCCACGCGGATCGCCGAGGTCGTCGAGATCGACCTGCCGCGAGTGCGTGATGCCTCGGTGCGCTCGCAGGAGGCGTACTTTCGCATGACCAACCTGGTCCGCCAGCGGCTGCGAGCCCAAGATGACCGCTGAGCGCCTGCGGCGTGGCGCCGGCGTCGCCGCCATCGTCGCCGTCTTGTTCGTGCTGTGGGAGTTCGGTGAGCGGTGGTACGACGCGCGCCGCACGGCAGCCGGTATGACGTCCTTGACGGTGCTGGTCCCGACGCCGTCCATGATCTTCAATGAGGGGTGGGCGCAGTTCCTGCTGATGCAGGAGGCGATCACCAGCACTCTGATCAAGGCCGGGATCGGGTTCGGGTTGGGTTCGACGGCGGCAGTGCTGGTGGCGTCGCTGTACACGCTGGTGCCGTGGCTGCGGGCACTGAGCCTGCCGCTGGCGTACGCGTCGAATTCGTTTCCGGTGTTCGGTCTGGTGCCGGTGATCGTGCTGGCGTTCGGTCAGGACAGCATTATGACGATCTCGGTCATTGCTGCGTTGCTGTCGTATTTCCCGATTTTGATCACCGTTGACTCCGCGCTGCATCGCACACCGACCGACCTGCTGGAGTTGGGCGAGATCTACAGCGCCAGCCGCTGGATGCGGTTCCGGCTCATTCAGTTCCCGACCGCGGTGCCGGCCCTGTTCGTAGGTCTTCGCCTGGCAGCGCCCGCCAGCATCGTCGGGGCGACGGTGGGCGAGCTGCTGGGTTCCAGCACCGGGGTGGGCAACATCGTCGCGGTAGCGCTGTATCAGCTGCAGTCGGGCTTGATGTACGCCATGTTGATCGAAGTCGCGGTCGTGTGCGGACTGGTTGCCCTGGCCGCCACCCTGCTGGAACGGAAGGTCTCGCGTTGGACGTCCTAGGTGGGCGGCTGCTCGCCGTGGTGGGACCAAGCTTCGCCGGCAAGTCGACATTCATCCGGTTCTTACTCGACGAGCGGGACGACTTCACAGCTGCGTCACTGCTGACCACGCGGCAGCCGCGGCCTGGGGAGGTTGGCGATGAGACGATGGGGTTCGTCGACGAGCATCAGATGGACCGGCTGGTCGAAACGGGTTGGTTCGTCGACACGGTGGGTCCTGCGCGGTATGCGCTTGACCTGGCTGGTGCGCAGGCGTTGAGCAGGCGTCGGCATGTGCTGCTAGGGGTCGCACCTCCGACGCTGCCGAAGCTGTGCCAGCGGCTGCCCGAGCTGAAGGTGGTGCTGCTCTGGCCGGCAGACTTCGATCAGATGCAGGCAGAGCTTGCGGCGAGCTCGGAGCGGCCCGAAGCCGAGCGCGCTGACCGGATCGCCCGCAACGAGGCGCTGCGGGTCGCGCCGCCGTTCGCCCACCTTCGACTGAACGTGGCTCGCGTACCGCTGAAGCAGCGCCGGGACATGCACCGAGCGCTGGCCGATGACCTCGCTACGCAGCTGCGGACCTTGCCCTGGCCGTTGGCAGGCCATTGATGACCGCGACTGTTGCACCGTCGGTGGACTCATCGCAGCTGTGGTTTCTCGAGCAGGCCGTCGGTACGGCCGGGCTCGGCGTCCTGCGCGGCGTCCACCCGCTGTCCGGTGGCGCCGAGAGCCAGGTCTACCGGGTCACCGTCGACGGCGCTCATGCAGCCACCGTCGTGGTGAAGACCTGCACCGCGGCGAGGCTGGTCGACGACCCGGACCTGTTCACCCGCCAGGCTCAGGTGCTGGCGGCCGTGCGGTCGGGCGTCGAGGCGGTACCGCGGCCACTGTTCGTCGACGCAGACGGCTCGCTGACCGGGCAGGCGTGCCTGATCATGGACGACATCCACCCTGCGTCGGCGTACATCCCGGCCGCGGAGCTCACCAAACGCTGCTTTGTGCTGGGCGCAATGCTGGCACGCATCCATGACACCGCCGCCCCGGCCGAGGCGCAGCCCTGGCGAGCCGGCCGCTATCCGCATTTCGGCGTCCCTGCGCTGGAGCAGTTCAACGGCGTGATCACACCGGCGTCGCAAGCTGTTTTCGCCGGCTGGTGCGCGCAGCTCTCGAAGGCTCCTGTTGCCGAAGTGCTGATTCATGGCGACTTCCACCCCGGCAACGTTCTGTGGGGCGATGACGGCCGCGTCGCGGGCGTGGTGGACTGGGACTACCCCAGTCTGGGCGCCGCCGGCTTCGACCTGGCGCACTGCCGCGCCGACCTGGTTCTCATCGCGGGCACCGAAGCCGCGCAGGCCTTGCTTGCCGGCTACGAGCAGAAGCGCGGCCCGGTGGCCGACATGGCGCTGTGGGACGTGCACCGCGGCATCGCTGCCCTGGCAAGCTTCCCGCTATGGATGGCCAACCTCGCCCCGGTCGGCTTCCCTCTCGACGAACCGGTGATGCGTGCCCGGTTGACCGAATTCGTCCGCCTGCGGGCCGCGTCGCTGACCGGTTGAAGACATCCCCCACGACGACCCAAGAGCACACCCCACCGCTGGTCAGGTAGCATTGCGCAACCACGCGAGCAGCGACAACGCACTCGGCGATGTGAAAGGTTCAGCCATCATGGGCACCATTTCCAGCGACTCCATACGTGCTGCCTTCCTGGAGTTCTTCGAGAAGAAGTCCCACCGCCGCATCACCGGCTCGTCGCTGATCCCGGCCAACGACCCGACGTTGCTGTTCATCAACTCAGGCATGGCGCCGCTGAAGAAGTACTTCACCGGCGAGGCGCAGCCGCCGCACCCGGACCTGTGCAACGTGCAGACGTGCCTGCGCACCCGCGACATCGACGACGTCGGCGACCGGCACCATCTCACCTTCTTCGAAATGCTGGGTAGCTGGTCGATCGGCAACTACTTCAAGGACCGCGCCGTCGAGCTGGCGTTCGAACTGCTCACCAACGGGCTCGGACTGGATCCGGCGCGGCTATACGTCACGGTCTTCGCCGGGGAGCCCTCGCTGGGCCTACCGCCGGACGAGCAGTCCGCGGCGGCGTGGGAGCGGGCCGGTATCCCGCGAGACCGGATCGTCGCGTTGGGAATGGCCGACAACTTCTGGGGCCCGGCCGGCGACTCCGGCCCCTGCGGCCCGTGCACTGAGGTCTTCATCGACACCGGCGACACCTTCGGGGTGCCGTACGTGCCGGGCGGGCACTTCGACACCGTCAACCGGTACATCGAGATCTGGAACGCCGGCGTCTTCATGCAGTTCGACAAGGGTCTGGACGGCACGTACAAGCCGCTTCCGTTCACCAGCGTCGACACCGGTTCGGGACTGGAGCGACTGACGCTGGCGCTCAACGGCCATCCCACGGTGTACGACACCGATCTGATGACGCCGATCGTGTCCGCAGTGCAGAGCGCATTCGGTGAGGCAGGCGCCCCGGTGCAGCACCACCACCGCATGGCCGCCGACCATCTACGGGCGGCGACGTTCGTTCTCGCCGACGGGGTGATGCCGGGCAACGAGGGCCGTGGCTACATTCCCCGGCGGTTGCTGCGCAAGTGCATCGCGGTGGCAACCCGCCGCGGCGTTGCCAGGTTCGACGCCGAGTCGGTGATCGAGGCGGTCATTGGCCGTATGGCGGGCTACTACCCGTACCTGATGGACCGCAAGGATGCGATCATGGCGGGCGTGGCGCAGGAGCAGGCCGACTTCGGCCGGGTGCTGCGCCGCGGCATGGACCAACTCGACACGCTGATCGCCGAGCCGACCACGATCTCCGGCGCTGACGCGTTCCGGCTGTTCGCCACCTACGGCCTGCCGGTGGAGATCACCCGCGATCTGGCCGGTGAACGGGGCAGCAACGTCGACCTGGACGGCTTCGCCGCCGAGTTCGCCAACCATCAGCAGGCCTCCCGTAAGCAGACCGACACCGGCAAGAGCCGGCGGCTACGCCGCGACGACGTTCTCCCGGCAGGTTTCCCGGCCTGTGTGGAGGACACGTTCCTCGGCTACCAGCAGACCACAACGGACGCTGCTGTGCTCGGTGTGTTCCGCGGCGGTGTGCCGGTCGACGTCGCGCGGGCCGGCGACGAGATCGACATGATCACGGACCACACGCCGTTCTACGCCGAAGGCGGTGGCCAGGTCGGTGACCGCGGCGTCGCCACGACCGCGTCCGGCACCCGCCTGGAGATCACGGATACGGTCAGGCACGCCAGCGGTCACCACCTGCATCGAGCCACCGTCACCGCGGGTGAGCTGCACCACGGCGAGCAGATCAGCCTTGCTGTCGACGCGACTGCCCGCGCGGCTACCGCTGCGAACCACAGCGCGACGCACCTGCTGAACGCGGCACTGCGCCGTGTGCTGGGCAAGCATGTTCGCCAGGCTGGGTCGCTGGTCGATCCAGCGCGGCTGCGGTTCGACTTCACCCACCCTCAGGCGGTGACCGCCGAACAGCTACGCGAGATCGAGGGCATGGTCAACGCGCAGGTGCTGTCGGATCTGCCGCGGCAGGTGACGGTCATCGACAGCGCGGACGCCGCGACGTCGGGAGCGCTGTACCTGGAGGGTGAGGAGTACGGCGAGAAGGTTCGGGTGATTTCGTTCGGCGGATTCTCGAAAGAGTTCTGCGGCGGCACGCACGTCACATCAACGGCGCAGATCGGTCTGCTACGCATCACCGCCGAAGGCAGCGCTGCCGCCGGCGTGCGGCGCATAAACGCGGTCACGCGAGACGCGGCGCTGCGCTGGGTGTACGAGCGGGAAGACATCCTGGTCGAGGCCGCAGGCCTGCTCAAGGCGAGCCCGGCGCAGCTCGTTGAGCGGGTACGCAAGCTCAACGATCAGGCCCGTCATCGCCCGGCGAGTACCGCCACGTCAGCTGCCACCGCTGTTGACGCGTTGACGATCACATTGCTCGGCCCCTGGCGATTGATATGCGCGGAGGTCGACGCCGACGCAGGCACCCTCCGCGCAAGTGCGCAGAAGGCGGCCAACGAGCACAATGCGCTGGTCGTGTTCTGGTCGACCGACGGCGACAAGGCACGGCTGGTGGTCTCCGTGCCGCCGGCCTACCAAGACAGACTCGACGCTACAGAGCTGATTCGCGGGCTGTCCAAGCGGCTTGGCGGGTCCGGTGGCGGCAGTGCCGCCATCGCCCAAGGCGGTGGCGGTCGGCCACCCCGCGACGGCGAAGTGACCGAAGCACTGTCCGCGCTACTATCAACCGCTGTCTGACCGCGGCGGGCAGTCCGCTTCAAGGCGGCCCGCCCGCCGCCGTTCACGCCCCCTGAGGATGCCAGTGCCGGACCTGATCAAACCCCCCATGCTGCGCCCGGGTGACACCGTCGCCCTCGTGTCACCGTCGTGGGGCGCGGCCGCGGAACACGAGATCCGCTTCGGACACGCGATCGCGGCGTTCCAGCGGATCTTCGACCTGAACGTGAAGGTCATGCCGCACGCGCTCGGGCTGCGGGGCTACACCTCCGGCACTCGCGAACAGCGGCTTTCTGACATCCACGACGCGTTCGCCGACCCCACAATCGCCGCCGTCGTGTCGATCATCGCCGGGCGGCATTCGGCGCAACTGCTCGAAGACCTCGACTACGACCTGATCAAGGCCAATCCGAAGATGTTCTGCGGCTACTCCGACATCACCTCGATCAACCACGCGATCTACGCCCAGACGAACCTGGTGACATTCTCCGCCCCGATGATCATGACGCAGTGGGGAGAGTGGACCAGACCTGATCCCCACACGGTGGACTGGTTCCGCCGCGCAGTGATGCGCGCCGAGCCGGTGGGTGAGATCGTCGGCAGCCCGACCTACACCGACGAGCGGGTCAGCTGGGCGCGGCCCCGCAACCGGGAACGCGCCCGGCGTCCGGCACGCCCCTACGCGGCGCTGCGACCCGGGGTGGCCGAAGGTCCCCTGCTGGCCGGCACGCTGACGAACTTCTGCGAGCTGCTGGGCACACCGTTCGAGCCGGACTTCCGCGATGCAATTCTGGTTCTGGACACCCCGGGCCACGGTTTCGGCCCCGGCGAGGGCGACCAGCAACTGTGGCACCTGCGCAACGCGGGCGTGTTCGACGACGTGGCCGCAGTCGTGCTCGGCCGTCCGTACCATTTCGACGACGCGCAGACCGACCAGCTGCACCAGGTCCTATTGGATGTAACGGAGGACTTCCGGCTGCCCGTGCTCGCCAACGTCGATTACGGCCACACCGACCCGGTGGCTACGCTGCCGCTCGGCATCCGCGCACGGGTGGACGACTCACGGCTGTTCCTGCTGGAGTCAGCCGTCACCGCCTGATGTGACGTGCTGCAGGCGCCCACAAACGAGTACCCCGCCGCCACTGGCGGCGCTTCAGGACCCTTGCAGGACTGAAGTTCTCGGAAGGCGCCCTCAATCACTCGATCATCGATGAAACAGGTCTGTCCCGGAGCAGTTCCTGCCTGCCCAGGGGGGCCATGCTCGAGGAAGCTGGTGAGTAGGCGGCCGAGCCCGGGTTGACCTCACTCGGCACAAGTTTTAGGGTCGCTGCGACCCGGGCCGCATCTTGGCCCAGGTCACCGAAGCCACCTGTCAGCCCGGATGGGCGACAGAGGGGAGATATTTCATGGCGCCTGCGCCTGCCCTCGACGTGATCAGCCTCGCCGGCGCCGACGACCCGAGACACCGCGTCGCGGTGATGCAACGCATCGCCCGTGCCGGGCGCGAGCTCGGCGGGTTCGCCGTCACTGACCACGGCGTGGCCGATGACGTGATCGAAGAAATGTACGCCGCGACGACAGGCTTCTTCGCACAGCCCGCTTCGGTCAAGGCCCAGTCAGCCGCTGCAGTACCCAGCCGTTATCAGGGCTGGTGCACGCACGCCCTTGCGGGCGGATCCAACACCGCCGAGACGTTCGCGGTCAGCCGCTTCGACACGGCGGCCGAGCTGGCGGCCGCAAACTACACCGCCGCCGATTCTCCTCCACCGAACCTATGGCCCGTCGCGTATCCGCGTCTGCAGGCCGCCTGGCGGCCCTACTTGTCGCAGGTTCACCAGCTGTCGATGCGACTGCTGGACGCTGCCGCTCAGATCATCGACGCACCGCCCGGCTGGGTGCAGCGAACGTTTACCCACCACGCATCCGGCATGATCGCCAACTGGTACCCGCCGCACACCCGCCAGGATCGGCTGGCCCAGCAGCCGCACACCGATTTCGGTGCGCTGACGATCCTGTTCCAGGACAACGGCGCCGGCGGGCTCGAAATCCTGGACTCCGAGAGAGCGTGGCAACCCGTACCAGCACAAGCCGGAACCTTGATCGTGTTGTTCGGTGACCTGATGCAGCGCTGGAGCAACGGCGCGGTGCGGGCACTTCCGCACCGTGTGACTGTCCCGCCCGCCGGCGGGCCCGGACGGCTGTCGGTCCCGTATTTCTGCCACCCACACCGCAACGCGCCGACCACACCGTTGCACGACACCTCGGCACCCGGTTCACGCGCGGCAGACGTGCGACGCCAACGCGAAGTACGCCATTGATTTTGCCCCTCCGGCCGGAAGCAGCCACACCCATGACTGACACCCCAACCGCCACCTTGACCGTCAACGGGCAACGGCTCACCGTCGCCGCCGACCACCCGCACCTGCTGGCCGCGCTGCGCGAAGAACTCGACCTCACCGCCGCCAAGGACGGCTGCGCCCCCGCCGGACAGTGCGGGGCCTGCACGGTGATCGTCGACGGCACCGCTCGCCTCGCCTGCAAGACACCACCTGCCTGGGCGGGCACTCGGGAAGTCACCACCCTCGAAGGGCTGCCCGACGGCGAGCGCCAACGCATCGCCGCAGCGTTCGCCGATGCCGGCGCCGCTCAGTGCGGATTCTGCATCCCCGGGATCGTCATGCGCGTCAAGCCGCTGCTCGACCGGCCGCGCGTCCCGACTCGCACTGAGATCGCCCGGCATCTGCGTGGCAACCTGTGCCGCTGCACCGGCTATGTCAAGATCATCGACGCGGTACAGACTCTGACGGCAGGTCAGCCTCCGGCGGAGTCCGTCAGCGCCGTCGGATCCCGATCCCGGCGCTACCGCGCCGAGGACCTTGTCCTGGGCGAGCATCAGTACATCGACGACCTGCGCGTGCCGGAGATGCTGCACGCCGCGCTACGGCTGACTGAGCACGCCCGCGCTCACATCCTCGGCATCGACACCACCGCAGCCGCCGCGCTGCCGGGCGTCGCCGCCGTATACACCGCCGCAGACGTACCCGGGCAATTGCGCGTCGGCCTGATCGGCGCGGACTGGCCGATCATGATCCCCGAGCGCGGAATCACCTCCTACGCCGGCGATGTCCTGGCCGTCGTCGTCGCCGACGACAAAGCGACCGCAGAGCGGGCCGCTGACCTGGTCGCCGTCAGCTACGAGGTCATGACGCCCGTCGTCGACCCGCAGCAGGCGCTGGCCAGCAGCGAAGAGACAGTGTGGATGACGGGCGGCAACATCCTGCACCAGACCGGCTACCGCCGCGGCGACACCGATACCGCACTGGCTGCATCGGCGCACGTGGCGACGGCGACCTTCACCACTCAGCGCGTCGAGCACGCATTCCTCGAACCCGAGGCCACCCTGGCCCTACCGACCCCCGACGGAGGAATACATGTGTACTCCGGTGGCCAGGGAATCTTCGACGACCGTCGGCAGATCGCCGATGTGCTCGACCTGGCACCCGACCGAATCACCGTCTCGTCAGTGTCACCCGGCGGCGCGTTCGGCGGCAAAGAAGACATGTCCAACCAGGCCCATACCGCGCTAGCCGCACTACTGACCGGCCGCCCAGTCAAATGCGTCCTGACCCGCGAACAGTCGCTGCTCATGCACCCCAAGCGGCACCCGTTCCAGATGACCTTCACCGCCGGCACAGACAACAACGGCAAGCTAACCGCCCTGCACGCCCGGTTTCTCACCGATTCCGGGGCGTACGGCTCAGTCGGCCTGGCGGTGCTCGAATGGACCGTCGGCCATGCCACCGGCCCGTACGTCATCCCTAACGTCGACGTACACGGCGTTGCTGCACGCACCAACAACCCCGTCTGCGGCGCCTTCCGCGGCTTCGGTGCCGTGCAGGCTCAATTCGCCATGGAAGGCATCATGGACCGGCTCGCCGCAGCCAACGGCATCGACCCGTGGGAGATCCGCCGGCGCAACCTCATGCATCCCGGCGCCACCTGGGGCCCCGGGCAAATCGTCGGCGAAGACGCCGCCTCTGCCCAGCGCTGCTTGGACGCGATCCGGCCGCACCTGCAGACCGCCCAAGCCGCGGGCAAAGCCGTCGGCTTCGGCCTCATCGTGAAGAACTCAGGCCTCGGCGATGGCTACCTAACCACCTCCCACGCCTCCGTATACCTGCACGACGACGGCCGCGTCGACGTCGCCCACTCATTCACCGAAATGGGCCAAGGCGTCGACACCGTCGCCGCGCAGGTCACCGCCGCCGAACTTGACGTCGATCTGCGTATGGTCACCATCGTCTCCGACACCGCACTAGAGCTGCCGGCCGGGCAAACCACCGGATCCCGCACCGCACTGGCAGTGGCAGGCGCAGTCCGCGACGCATGCCGTGAGGCAATCCAGCACGGCCGAGCGGCGGGCGTCACCTACCGCGCCAGCTACGACATCGACGCCGACCTTCCCACTTTCGCCGACCAGCCCGTCGGCACCGTACTCGGCCGGACCTTCTGCTTCGCCGCACAACTCGCAGTCGTCGACCGCGCCACCGGCCGCATCGAAAAAATGATCGCCGTGCATGACGTGGGCCGAGCGATCAACCCGACCCTGTGCGAAGGCCAGATCGAAGGCGCCGTGCACATGGGCCTCGGCTATGCACTGTCTGAGGACTTCCCCACCGGCCCCGACGGCAAGCCGACCCGCCTCAACCTGCGCGATCTCGGCATCATCTCCGCGGCAGACATGCCGCCCGTGCAGGTCGAACTCATCGAGCAACCGCAACCAGACGCTCCGTTCGGGATCAAAGGTGTGGGTGAGATGGGCTTGATCGCCACCCCTGCCGCCATCGCAGCAATGCTGCACGACCTCGACGGGACCTGGCGCGACACATTACCGCTGCAGCCGGGGCACTGACATGCTTCACCTGGCCGAACAACTACACGACTGGTTCGAACAGCGACGCGAATTCGCCGTCGCAACCGTCGCTGCGGTGACCGGTAGCGCACCCCGGCAACCCGGAGCCGCATTCGCCATCGACCGCGACGGCACCGTCATCGGCAGCGTGTCCGGAGGTTGCGTAGAGTCCGCCCTGTTCGAATTGTGCCACCAAGCTATCGACGACGCAGACTACCGAGTCGAGACCTTCGGCTACAGCGACGACGACGCGTTCGCCGCCGGGCTGACCTGCGGCGGCGAATTCACCGTCGTGATTCAGCCCTATCTGCCCTATGCGCGGTCGGATGACTACCGGGCCGCCGACCGCGCTGCCGCTGCCGCTGCCCGCGGCGAGTCGGCGCGGCTTCTACATGAGATCACCGGTTCCGGGCAACCGCGCATCGTGCGGCTCCATGCCCGCACGTCGACGGCCTCGCGTCTAGCTCTGCCCCGGAGATTGTCCGCGGTCACGACGACCGGACTATACGACGTCGCCGGCACCAAGATGTTCCTCGACGTCAGGCTTCCCCGGCCACAAATGGTGATCTTCGGTTCCACGGACTTCGCCGCCGCGCTCGCACACGCTGCCAGCTTCATCGGCTACCACGTGACGGTCTGCGACGCCCGCCCAGTATTCACCACTGTCCAACGGTTCCCGCACGCTGACGAAGTAGTCGTGCAATGGCCGGAACAGTACCTCGCGCGCAACCCGGTCGGGAATGACAGCGCAATTTGCATCCTTACGCATGACCAGCGTTTCGACATCCCACTGGTCAAGGCGGCGTTGGCGTCGCCTGCCGCCTACGTCGGCGCCATGGGCTCACGCCGCACCCACGAACAGCGTGTGGCTCAGCTATGTGCCGCAGGCGTCAACAAGGAGCAGCTTGCCAAGCTGCGCTCTCCGATCGGTCTGGATATCGGTGCGGCCACTCCCGAGCAGACCGCAATATCCATCGTCGCGGAGATCCTCAGTCTGTCGACGCGGCGTTCCGCCGACTCTTTGAGCGTGACCAGTGGGCCCATCCATGCACAACGGAAGGTCTAAAGACGCTTCGGTGGATTCCTTGCCGCAGGTCAAGCCTGCGTTGGCGAACGCGGCGCCAACAAGGCACACGATCCACCTCGGCAGCCGGGTGTGAGGGGCTCGTCGACCGCCTTGATCGTTGTACGCCGAGCCCTCACTACCGCCGCCCGACCTATAAGCACCGAGTTCTGCGGCGACTTGCTGTCCAACTAGAGACAGGCCATCCCGTATGTGGCCTGAGCGACGACGAGCTGGACGACCAAACGCGCGAGGCGTCTACCGCCACGGAGCTGGCCGGCCTTGACACCGCGGCTGCCGACGTGGCCCTTGACCGAGCCACAAGTATCAGCGTCGCACGCAGGCAGGACATGCGGGGTTGTCGCGATGTTGTCGCGGCCGAACAGGGCACCGGTAGAGGTGACAAAAGCTCACCTCTACCGAGGACGACGCCATGAGACAGAATCCGAACCGGGGCCGGGTTTACCGCTGCTGCGCCTGCCGTGACGGCACCGGGCGGTTACTCGGCCCTCGATGCCCGAAGCTGTCCAACGCCCGGCACGGCGGCTGGGGGTTCGCCGTCGACCTGCCGAGCTTGGACAAACGCCGAACCATGCGCCGCACCGGCTTCGCCACCAAGACGGCGGCCTCGGCGGCTCTCGCCCATGTGCTCGAGTGCGAGCGCGCCGGCGTCAGCCTCGACGACAGCGAAACGGTGGCCGGCTATCTCACCCAGTGGCTCGAGACCAAGTCACCGACGCTCCAAGACGAACACCGTGAACCGCTACACCGCCTACCTCCACAACGACCTCATCCCCGCGTTCGGCGCCGTGGCCATGGAGCGAAGGGAAACCCGGCTGGGCGGCAATGACACTGAGCAGGCCCTTCGAGACCGACCACGCCCGACATCAAACGGCGGACCGTAGAGCTGCGGAGATTCCTTTACTCCATCGGGTGACCGGGCGGGGTTGAAGTCGCCGCACCGTATCGGTTCTGATCGAAGCGATACCGGGTCGATCGTGCCATCGCGGCCCGTAGGTCGACACACAGAGGGGTAGAGGCCATGTCCAAGCTTTTCGGCGCCAATACGATCGACATCGGCGGGACACCGATGCTGTTGACGGTGACCGGCGGATCGGCGGTTCATCTCGCTGCACCAGCTCAACCTCCTGGCTCTGGGCGCATGGCCGTTCTGGAGCATTATCTGCGTAGCAAGGACCCGGATCGGGTTCAGCTGCTCGCTGTCTACGATCGGCGGGCCTTGGCGGAGCCACGATGGTCGGCGACAACCCTGTGTGGGCGGGAGTGGTCGATGATGATCGGCGGCGACGGCGGCAGCGTCTCGCTGTTTCGCGAGACCGCGTTCGCGCCGACCTGCCGGCGTTGCCTGGCGGTGGTCGACCGCCAGTTTCCGAAGCCCGCGGCCGATGACCGCCTCGCGCTCGTTGCTCGCCTGGCGGCTGACAAGGTCCTCGAAGGCGGTCACGTCGAGGTACACAATGTCCCGGCCGATCAGGTCGCACTGCTGCGGGGCGCCGTCAAGAAGCTGCTGCGGGCGGCGACAAGCCATAGTGTCGTCACCCACGTGCTGCAGGCGGGGCAGATCATCGTCGTCTGCGATGCGATCTACGACCAGAAGTCTCACGACCGGATCGCCGAGGCCATCGCGTCCTTGCCAATCTTCAAGTCTGAGTCAGATTCGCAAGGGCTGACGCGCACACCGGCCGAGCCGGACTGGGTCCTCGACTGGCGACAGTGGGGTGTTTTCTAGACGCCGCCGACAGCCGCGCTCGATGGGTTCAGCAGTTCCTGGCGTCGCCGAGCGCCTCGTCATCGATGGCCACATCCGGGCATCCGGAAAAGCGGCCTCACCGAGGCCGGAGCGTTCCCCATTCGGGTGTTGTTCGGCATTCCCCGGACAGGAGGACAGCAGGTCACCAGCGCCCCGTGCTGCCCTTGCGGGCCGGTTCGTCAGGATGATCGACATGCCTCGGCCGGGGTACACGGTGGACGCGGCGGGCGAGCAAGGCTCGGGCGATGGCTTCCATGAAGAGAAGAAACGCTTCGTTCTGCCTGCGGTGGCGCTACGCGGGCCGGCTGCAGTGCTGCACGTTCCGTGGTCCGACGCCGGCGAAGGCGCTCGCGGCGAAGAAGTACATCGAGGCGCAGGCTCACCAGGTCGCCAGCGCAGCGGTGTATGCGGCGATCGACCCTGGATCGCCGAAGGCGCCGCGCCGACCGCAGACGCCGTTGTTGCGTGACTGGATCAAGCGGTGGCTGACGGTGAAGATCGACGTCTCCCCCACCACCCATGCCGAGTACGCACGGTTGTTGCATCACCGCGTAGTCCGGGACCTGGGTGATCTTCGTATTGGGGACGTCTCGCGCCATGAGCATCTGGACCCGTGGAAGGCGGCCCTCGCTAAGGACTTGATGCCAGCCGGGGTGCGTAAGCACTGGGCGGTGCTCAGCGAGGTCATGCGTGATGCGGTACCGCAGTGGCGGCCGGACAACCCGCTGCGGCGCCCGTACGGACATCGCGGCAATGGTCTGCCGCGCCCGGGTCCGAGTCGGGTTTGTCTGCTCACCGGTGATCAGGCCCGGGCTTTGGTCGCCTGCTGTGGTGAGCCGCTGCGTGACTTGGTGATGGTGGCGCTGGGCACCGGGATGCGGCTCGGTGAGCTCCTCGGCTTGCGTGTGGTTGATGTGCGGTTCGATGCGGCGCAGCCGCTCGTGCGTGTTGAGCAGGTCTTGCGGCGTGGCGGCGACTTCGGGGGCCCGAAGACTGCCCGGTCGCAGCGCACCATCACGCTGGCAGCCTCCACAGCCGAGGTAGTGGCGGCGCGGATCGGCGGCAGGGCGTCTGGCGGGCTGGTGTTCACCGCGCCGGGCGGAGGACCGTGGGAGGTGAATAACTTGCGGCAGAGGTACTGGCGGCCGGCCGTTATCGCGGCCCAGCAGTGCCTGGCGGATCCGTCTGCCGCATCCGGGCCAGGATGGGTGGGGTCGGCGGCTGCGCGAGGTTGGGCTCGGCTGCATGGGCGGCCCCGTTTCCAGGACTTGCGGCACTCGCACGTGGCAGAGCTGATCGCCGCGGGCTGGGATTTGTACGCGATTCAGCTACGGCTGGGCCATGCCTCGATCCGCACGACATTGGACACCTACGGGCATCTGCTCGCCGACGGTGACCACGATCGCCTGGCCGGGCTGGACCGGCGCCTTCGTGACGCCTTTGCTGAGCTTTGACGCCCGGCGACGGCGCCACGAAGGGCAGATGATCACGTCTCGGCGGACCGGGCCGTCAGCGTCACGGGCCGGCCCGACGGACTTGGGGACCTCCGCCAGCGAGCATCCGAAGCTATCGGTCCGCACCTCGGGGAGCCGCGGAACTGCCTCGGCAACCGGTGTCAGACCCTGTTTCCAGAGGGACGCTGCCGCGGACAAGAATTCGGCAGCCTGGCCGTCACCACTTCCGCTGCCGCTCGTTGACCTGTTCCTCGGCCCAGTTACGGCCGAGGTCTTGGGGAGGCAACGAAGTGGCAAGTTTCGAGGTCTGGGGGCATTGGTGGCTGCCGGAGCGGGCGCACGTGCGGCTGCCGGGCCGATTGGTCGTGGACCCCGTGCACGGCGCCCACCTCACGCTGATCGGGGCGCTGCGTGAGGTCACCGACGTCGTGCAATGGGTCCACGACGAGAACGGGTCCTCGGCCGCGATCGGCGAGGACGACCTCGAGGCCGCCGGGACGTACGCGCGCATCCTGGGCGACGCCGAGGGCCAGCTCTTCACCCTGGACGACGGCGTGCAGCTCAGCGTCCGCGGTCCGATGCTCGGTGCGAGCTTCCGGCAGCGGGTCCACGTGCGCTACGTCTACCAGGGCACCCACTTCCTCGCCGACGAGCCGGCGACGGCAACCACCGTCATCCTGCAGCCCGCCGGGCTGAACACCTGGGTGGCGCACAGCGCGATCACCGGCTCGATCAACCCCGAGAGCCGGGCGCTGAGCCTGCAAGGCGCCCCGCTGCCGGTGCAGTCGGCGGCGCTGGACAGCGGGGCCACGGTCGAGCTGCGCCACCACCTCGGCACGCCGCGGTACACGGACGAGGGGGTGCACATCCCGGAGTCCTTTGCGATCGCCGTGACCTGCCCCGACCCGGTCCCCGTGCGGGAACTGATCGCCATCGCGTCCGACATCCAGGACTTGATCAGCATCGCCACGGGCCGTCCGGCCGCGTTCGACAGTTTGTCGCTGCGCCACCCCGACGTGTCGCGGGCCGCGCCAGCTGTCCCGGGCATCCCCGAGGCGGTCGCCGAGAGCCGGTATCCGCTTCCGATCGAGCTGTTCGCCCGGTGGACGGTTACCTCGGCGCCGCAGGAGCGGCCGCTGGGTGTGGGCGATTTGTATTTCACCTTGGAGCAGCTGGGCGGTCTCGACGGCGTCGCCCGCTGGCTGAACACCGTGCGGCGGCACCGGTCCACGCTCGGACGGGTCATGTCGACCCGCCGCGCCAACCGAGGGCCGCTGCATGATCACTATCTGGATCGGCTCGCGCCGGTCGAGGGCATGGACACCCTCGAGCATGGGCGGGGCACCACATTCCGGGAGCGGATCCTGCGTTCTGCCCGGGAGGCGGGCGCCACGATGGCCGCACTGCTCGGCGGTCGCCACGACAGGTGGGCGGCAAAGCTGACCAAGGACCGCAACGACATGGCCCACCACAAGGGCATCCGCCTCAACGACGAACTGTCGGAGCAGTATTTCCTGTCCGAGTCGGCTTACTGGCTGTACGTGCTGCGGCTGTTGCGGATGGCGCAGGCGCCCGAAGCTGTATTCGACCAGATCGCCGAGCACCGCAAGTCCGCGTACCTGAAGCGGCAGCTGAGCAAAATTCTGCAGTGAGGCTTCACGTGCGCCCAGACAAGGGGGCGCCGGGGGTCTATTGCTGGGGTGGTAGGGCGCCTGGCCGAGGTTACGCAGGCCGGGCGATCACGAGGACCCGGGCGACGCCGATGAGGACCAGACGCCGTAGCCGACGGGCGATCTTCATCAGGCTGAACGTGGTGGTCAACCGCCCAGCAACCAGGCTCAGGATCGCGGCGCTGCTGTAGAACAGGAACACCGTCGACAGCAGGCCGGCGCGGTCGGCCGGGCCGGTCCTGGCGAGCAGGGTGCGCATGCCGCCGGTCCGGGCGCCGCCTTGGGTGGCGCCCGCGAGCATGCTCACGGCCAGGAACGGCGCGATCGCCGCGGCGCTCAAGGCAGCCAGGATCCCGGCCACTCAGACCGCGTACGCGATCGCGCCGAGCCGCAACGCGCGGTCCGGGCGCAGCCGGGCGGTCAGTGGGCCGCCGATCAGGGCGAGCACCTTGAATGACCCGAAGGCCGCTCCGGCGGTCAGCGAGGCGTGCGAGCCAAGCTGCTGCAGGGCGATCGAGGGATCGAACGCCTGGTAGAAGCGGCCCATCGACCTGGTGGCCAGGATCAGCCCGGCCATCGCCAGCAAGGCACGCCCCGCCCCGGCCGACACATGCACCTGGGGACGCAATGAGGCGGCGGCCCGCCGCACCGTCGTCCGGGTGACGGTTTCCCGGCTCAGCGCGATCGGGACGATGGCGATCACGATTAGCCCGAGGACCAAGGTGAGGGCACGTGGCGCGGTGCGGGGGCGTGGTCGACCCGGGCGCCGGACAGCACCGCGCCCACTGGGGTGCCGAGCATCGGGGCGGCGCTGGCCACCGCCGCGGGCAACCACCTGGGACGTTCCGGCGCGGAGTCGACGACGAACGCACCCAACGCACTGGAGGCCAGGCCAGTGGCCAAGCCCTGCAGGGCCCGGCCGGTGGCGAGCGGCGCAAGACCGTCGACGCCGAGCAGCACGATCAGTCCGAGCGCCGAGCTGGCCAGGGCGCCGATGCCGACCAGCCGCCCGAGGTGGTCCGACAGGCGGCTGAACACCAGCAACGAGACGGCCGCGGTGGCGAGGTAGACCGCGGTGGCGACGAACAGATCCGCGGTGGTCAGCCCGTCCTGCTGCCGGTAAAGGTTGTAGAGCGGGATCGGGGTGACGGCCGACACGAAGATCAACACGAACGAGGCCGGCTCGGGCGAGGGTCACAGCCTCCAGGCGTCCTAGGAACCTGGGCTGAAGCGGTTCGATCAAGTGTTTGGAATCCAAGGGAACAGACTTGACAATGGAGACGCACCGGCAATCCGAAGCGACATTGAGTTCATCGAATATACGTGGGTTCACGCTCGGCAGGTTCAGCGCCCGAGCGAGGCGCTTTACCCCTCCCCTGACCCCCCACACACTGCCAGTTCGAACTTATACACCCTGTGACCTGCACGTTTGCAAGTAACGCCTGGTCAGAAGGTTTTCACGGTGCTGGTTCTTACGCTCGGTAGGGACCGACATGCCCCGTTGGTGTTCGCATGCGTACACCTGTTCGGCCTACTTTCCTGGGCATGGCATCTATGAAACCGCGCGGGCGGTCTTACGAGGTTCGGTGGCGTTCGGGTCGCAAGGGCGACTGGCAGACGTGCACGTTCGCCACCGAGAAGCTGGCGCAGGCGGCCAAGGATCTCGCCGAGGCGCGTCATCACAAGATCAGCGACACAGACGTGTACGCCGCGCTCCTAGGCATCGACAAGGTCGACGACGAGCCGGACGACGAGCAGAGAGAGGAGGTGGAGCGCAGCCCGACGCTGGCCGCCTGGGTGGATGAGTGGCTGACGCTGAAGGTCGACGTTGCGGAAAGCACCCATAAGGAGTACGCCCGCATGTTGCGGGGGCGCGTAGTGCCCGTCCTGGGCGATCTGCGGGTGGACGAGATCAGCCGGGACGAGGACATCGATCCGTGGAAGGTGAACCTGTCGGCAGATCTGATGCCCGCCGGCGTGCAGAAGCACTGGGCAGTGCTGAGCATGGTCATGCGGGATGCGGGATGCGGTTCCGACCTGACAACCCGCTCGACCGCCAGCCGGGGCATCGGAGCAACGGGCTGCCGAAGGTCTACAAGTACAACGCGTGCTTTCTGTCGACCGAGGAGGCGCGTCTGCTTGTCGCTGCGTGCCCGGAGGCGATCCGTGATCTTGTACGGGTGGCGTTGGGGACGGGAATGCGGATGGGCGAGATCTTCGGTTTGCGGGTGGGATCTGTGGAACTGCGCGGCGAGCGGCCGGTGCTTTACGTCGAGCAGACGCTGCGCCGTGGTGGCACGTTCGCTGAGCCGAAGTCGGAACGGTCGAGGCGGTCCATCTTGCTGCCGAAGACGGTTGCCGCGTTGCTGGCCGAACGGATCAAGGGCAAGCGCCGCGGTGATCTGGTTTTCACTGCTCCCGGGGGTAAGCCGTGGGACGCGAACAATTTCCGGTCGAGGTACTGGGATAAGGCGGTTGCGGCGGCTCAGCGGTGCGCCGCTCATCCGCCGACCCCGGCGAAGGTCGGTAATGGCAAGAGGGTGCGGCGAGTCAGCGACTTGGCGGTGTCGTCGTGCGAATGCACGACACGGCTGCATCAGCGGCCCCGTTTCCATGACCTGCGTCATTCGCACGTGGCGTACCTCATTGACGCCGGGTGGGATTTCTTCGTCATTCAGCACCACATCGGGCACGCCTCGATCAAGACGACGTTTGATGTCTACGGTCACCGGCTGACGCGCGGCGACAAGGCCCGCCTGAAGGCGCTCGACGAGCGGCTCACCGACGGGACCGTCACGGACATGCAGAGCGCCAAGAAGGACCGCAAGAAGGCGGCGAAGAAGTCGAAGGGCAAAATCTCACCCTTCATCGAAGGGATGGGCGAGGCTGCTTAACGTAGCCCCTCCTCCGAGGGAGTTGTCGAGGCTCCTGGTGCTGCGCGTGAGTCGGTCAAGGTCAGCGATCCTCCAGGGCCCGGCTTGCGCGCAGCTCGCTCGACACTTCGTCGGTATTGCGCCTGTCCGAACGAATTTTGGTTCCATAATGGAGGTGTGGCATGAGCGATAAGCAGCTCCCGCGGCAGCGAGCACACGACGCGGTGTGCTTGCGGTGCCGTCGCCTCGATCAGGTGGTGAGCGTGCCGGCTGCGGTACGCGCCGGTCACTCCACTGGAGTGGTGCATGGCAGCGTGACCGGCCGGTTCGGCTACGACGTTCCTGTCACCGGTCGGGTGTCTCAGGTCAGCGCGTTGGCTCGTGCATTGGCCGCGCCGAGGCGACCACGTGCCGCCACCGGGCCGGCCATCGTCTTCGGCGGGTCTGCCCTGCTGGCGATGTGGAATCTACTGCTGGCGGTGTCGGATCCGGCTGACGGTACGGCGTGGTTCGGGCTGATGTTCTTTCTCGCCGTGGCGGCTGGCAGTGGTTGGGTGCTGCGAGCATGGCAGCGCCGCCTCCGGGTGATGGGTCCGCTGGTCGACGAGGCGGTCGGGCTTTGGCGGCGGTCGTGGTACTGCCGCCGGTGCGGCGTCGTCAGCATCTACGGCCCTGGTGCGCCGACGACCGTGGCGGCAAGCGGTCTCGCCTCTGCGCTAATCTCGGTGGCTCAACAGCGCCGTCAGCGGAAAGAGCAGCCTGTGCGGCCCCCGGCCGCGGGTGTTCTGCAGTAGCCCGCATTCTGCAGTGTCTGCCGCGGTTACAGCAGTCTGAGCAGCGACGGCTTTCGCCTCGCCATCCGACTGCGTTCGGCACTCGATACCTGGTCAGCGCCTGTAGCGGTCCGCTGAATGTCCGCACGTTACGACTATGGTGAAAGCTGATACGGCAACGACCGAACAGGTCGTGAAAACAGGAGTGTTGAATTCATGGCGAAGCAAGTCATTACCCGCTTGACGGACGATCTCGACGGCAGCGACGCCGATCGCACCGTGGAGTTCGGGCTGGACGGGGTGAACTACACCATCGACCTGTCGGAGAAGAACGCCGGCAAGCTCCGGAAGGATCTCGACCCCTACCTCGAGAAAGCTGTCCGGGTCCGCCGGGGAACGGGAACTGGCCGTATCACGTCCCGTAGCGCCGCAGCCCAGCCCAGCCGGGCCGGCCGTGACCAGAACCAGGCGATCCGGGAGTGGGCGAAGAAGAACGGATACGAGGTCTCCGACCGGGGCCGGATCCCGGGTGGAGTGGTCGAGGCGTTTCACGCAACTCGCTGAGCCTTCAGCAGGACGGCCCGTCCGGTGCTGGGTGAACGAGACGCCGTTGCGAATTCCACGGGGGAAGAACTCGCAACGGCGTCTCAACGAGCGTAGTCGATACCGTGGGCCTTAGCTCGGCCGCGCCGGAGACCCGGTGGTCGGTGGCGGCTTCGCCAGCACGTCGCGTTGGGCGACGCGCAGCTCATCAGCTGCACGGTCTGATCCGCGGGGTGCGACACGGTCGAGGACTGCCCAGACGTCGGTCAGCGCGTGTTCCAGTTCGATGATCTGCTGCGAATGTTGCCGGCGTACCGCCTCTCGAACCTGTTCGATACGTCGCATCCAGCCGGCCGCGGCATGCTCCGTGTGGGCCCTTGGCGCCGTGAGCGGCTCGGCGCTGAGCGCCGCATCTGCCGGGACGATCGCGGCGACCGGCCGCCCTTGCTCGGTGATCACCGTGACTTGGCCTGCGAGGGAAGCTAAGCGTACGAGCTGGGTGAACCGATTTCGCGCCTCGATCAGTGCCAGTTCGATACGACGACGGTGCGGCAGCGGTACGGCGGGTTCGGCCATAGCTTCATAGTGACGGGAGGCTATGACATGTTCGGTCGATCATCGGGCGCTACAAACTCGGCTCGACTCGTAGCCATAGTTGGCACCTGCCTAGCGGTGGTTTTCACCGTGGCCATGGTTGGTAATCGGCGGCTGCCTACTCGGCGTCGATCGTAGAGGCAAGGTGATCGGCGAACGAATCGATATTGCTGTTGAATTGAACAGGAAGGGTTTAGGCTGCCCGGCATTCATCGTCGTCCAGGCGTAGCGCGAGGCGGGTTGACCATGCTCGCCGGGCCTCGCAAGGCTGCTGGTCTTGAAGTGGTCGCGGGCAAAGATGCTCCGCTGGGTCACGCCAGCCGAGACGAAGGGTGGACCCGAACTGGCGTCGAAGGTCTTCGGGCTCGGTGAGCAGGTGAGGTGCTCCACGGCGGCTGAGGATGTCGTGCCAGGTTCTGGGGTTCATTACCAGGGTTTGCAGGGCGAGTCGACGGTGGCAGTTCACGAGGTCGGTGGCGGTTCAGTTAGGCTGCGAGCGCGTGTAGGCGGCGTCGAACTCGTCGGGGTCGGGGCGTGGATCGCTGCTCTGGGGCGGCCGGGTGAGCTGGAGCTGAGCGGCCGGACCCGATGAGGACGTTGCCCCGATGGCCGATAATGGTCGTGTGATGTTCAGCATGGAGTTCGGCTGCAGGTGACCGTGACGATTCCTGCTGCTCTGACGCCCATGCTCGGGCTGGTCGAGGGTCCACCCGGCTCCTTGGTGGAGTACATGATCGGCGGCAAAGCACTCACGGGCGCGGCTCGCGAGGCTGCAGCACGCCTACTCGCTGATGACGCGGTCGCCACCGCGTGCGGTACCGCACCCGTGCTCCAGTGGTGGCGCGACCGCCGTGACGGCGGGGCACCACACGCCGGGAACCGGCAGCAGATCGTGGCGACTTTCGTCGGGATCGCGTTCGGTACACCGGCCGACCCGGCCGATGTCGATCACGTACAGGGACACATCGCGGAGTTGCTGTGGAGCCGCGTCATGCGGGAGCGGTCCACCTGCCGCGACGGACGGCAGCTCGTCAAGGCCCACCCGGTCAAGGTTGATCCCCTCGAACCAGGCGGAGACGGTCTGATCATCTACAAGAACCCGGACGGCGTCCTGGTGTTTCGCCTGTGGGAGATCAAGAAGCACGAAGCGCAGAAACAGGTCTCTGCAACGATCAACCGGGCCAGCAAGCAGCTCAGCGACCGGGGCTCGGAGTACCTTGCGAAAATCGTCGGCCCCGAGACGCTGGAGGCCACCGGGGAGATCGCAGATCTGTACGCAAGCATGGTCGAGCTGTGGTTCGACCGCAGCGAACGCGCAGGAGTGGGGGTTTCGGTCGGTACGTCGGTGGAGCACGAGCCGAAGCCGCCGCGGGCGTTCGGGTCGATCCGGACCGCGTTCCCGGAGTTCAAAGCCGCGGGGCAGACCGAGTGTCTGGTCGTCGCGATCCCTGATTTCGCGGGATTCGCCGAACGCGTGAAGGAGATCGTGTGGAGCGGTCTCTAGACCTGGCGCTATTGCGCGACGCGTTGGCGGGAAGGACCCACCTGCCAAGCGCTGAGGAGCTTCAACAACTCATTGCCGATGTCGAAGTTCGCCTGTTCCTTCGCGACCCCCAGATCGCCCAGGAACTGCTCGACTCCGCGTGGTACTTGCACGCCGTCGCGTCGATTCATGAAGCCCGGCAGCGGTACAGCCTCCCACGGCAGCGGCAAGCGTTCCTGGTCAGCGCCCACATCTTTGACCTCGCACTGAATCAGGACGGCTGGGGCCGTGCCGAGCGGCTTTCGTTCGGGTTCGCGGCCGCCATTGGGTACCGGCGCGGCGGCCGAGATCCGAACGCCACCGCCATCATGAACCGGCTCCGGGACGACATCGACGTCACTGGCCCAGTCACCGACCACCTCGCGACCTTGTCCCTTGAGGCAGGTCTGGCGTTTCTCGGCTTCGAGACCAGGACCTTGTTCCGCTGGTTCGGCGTCTGGCGCCGTCAGCTCAACACGCTCGCGCGCGACGCCGGCACCGATGATCTGACGACCACTGCCCTCGGGCCTAGCCAGATGGTGGTGCTCGGCGCCGAGGACCTGCTCATGTACCTCGCCACCGGTCGGTCCGATCGGCTAGAGACCGGCGTAGGCCGGCTGCGGATGGCCGCGGTCGGCGAGGCCGGGCCCGAAGACCTGCACTCGCGGTGGGTAGCGAACCACCTGCTGGGGCTCTCCGGCGAGGCGCAAGCCGGTTCACTGTGGAACCCCGACGTTCTTCCGCCGGACGTGTCGGCGCTGGTCAGGCAGTCGTTCACGATGGGCAGTCCGCCGGTGATGACGCTGTGGGAGCCGCAACGTGCGCTGCTGACTGAGGCGAGGTCGCCGTTCGATCCGGACGTACGCCGGATGGTTCTGGCCGTGCCCACCAGCGGTGGGAAGACCTTGGTCGGGCAGCTGCTGTCGGTCGAGCACATCGACCGGACCGATCGAAGCGTCTGCTACGTCGTGCCGACCCGCAGCCTCGGCCGCGAGGTACGGCGGGCCATGTCCAGCCGGGTGCGAGTGCTTCAGAAGGAGACCGGCGCGGAGCAGGCCGACTTCTCGAGTCTGTGGGGTTTGTTCGACGCCGTCCAGGACGAGGAGCCGGCCGACGTGGAGGTCATGACGCCGGAACGCCTCGCGCACCTGCTGCGTCACGACGCCGCGGCCGTCCTGGACCGGTTCGGGTTGTTCATCTTCGACGAGGCGCAACTGCTCAAGGAGACCGGCCGGGGCTTCACGCTCGAAGCGGTGATCGCCCTGCTGGACTACCTCACGGAGGAAACCGACCACAAGATCGTCCTGATCTCGGCGGCGATGGGGAACGCAGCCGAGATCGCCCAGTGGCTTGACCCGGGCGGAGGTTGCCTGCGCTTCGAGTCCCAGTGGCGCGGACCGCGCCGGCTGCACGCGGCGTTCACCACCGCGGCCAACTGGAATGACTCCCGCGTCGAAGCAGGGGCGGGCCGCAAGTGGCGGTTTCGGCATACCACCCCACTGACCGGCTACATCCGGCTCAGGCTGGCCGAGAACCGCACCGCCGGACTGACCGTCACACCCGACGTCGAATGGGTCCTCGTCCAGAAGTCGGAGGAACCCCTCTCCCGCGAGAAGATCATCGACAACGGCCGGACCACCAAGAAGTACCTGATCGCCAGCGAGACGATCACCTTGCTCGGTCATGCCGGATCGGTGCTGGTGGTCGCAACGACCCGCAAGCAGGCCCAGCAACTCGCCGGCGGCATCGCCGAATTCTGCGAAGAACAACCCGGCCTGGCCGCACTGGTGGACTTCGTGCGTCAGCAACTTGGCGACGACCATCCGCTGGTCGACGTCCTTAAGCGGGGCGTTGGTTTCCATCACGCCGGTCTTCCCGTCGAGGTGCTGGAGGCGCTCGAAGGCGCGGTCCGCGACGACATGCTGCCCTACCTGACGTGCACCTCCACGTTGACCGACGGGGTGAATCTGCCCGTGCGGACCGTGGTCATCTACGACCAACCGTTTCAGGGCCAGTCCGAGCAGAGCCGGCTGAGCGGTGCGCGCCTGGTCAACGCGATGGGACGGGCGGGCCGAGCGGGTAAGGAAACCGAGGGGTGGATTGTCCTGGTCCGCGCCGCCGGGCCGACCGAGCAGGACTTCCGCGACCTCAGCCCGAGTGCCGAGTCGCTGGCCGTCACGTCGTCGCTGATCACCGATGAGGCGCTGGACGCGTTCGCGAGCCTGGAGGGCGAGCTTCGCGCCAACGAGGATGCCATCTTCACCACGTTCGACCAGGCTGGTGACTTCATCAGTTTCGTCTGGCTCGTCCTGTCCATCGAGGAGGGCCGCGGGATCGATCCTGCCGACGTCGACCTCGCCGGCATCGTCGACGCGACCCTCGCCGCGAGGCAATCCCCCGAGGCCCGACGGGCGTGCGCCCAGATCGCCGACACCACCCGACGACGCTACCTGGCCAGCGAGCCGCAAAGCCGGCGCCGGTGGGCGCGAACCGGGACCTCGATCGGATCCGCGCGCACGATCGACATCCTGGCCACCAGAATCGCCGCCGCGATCCAGCGTGGCGAGGCCAACGGCACCCTGCCGGACCTGCTTACCCCGGCCTCGACCATCCGCCAGCTGCCCACCTTATTCACCGAGCTGCTCGACCTCGCCGAGGCGCCCGCCTGGCAGTTCAAGGGCAGCGAGCGCGGGGCCGACATAGCGGTACCCCCGGTCGATCTGCTTGCCGACTGGGTCGCCGGTCAGACGCTGCCCGAACTCGCCAACACGCACCTCGCCCAGGTCACGAATCCTGCATACCGCATCGAACAGATGGTCGGGGCCGCCTCCGAGCATTTCGAGCACTTCCTCGCCTGGACGGTCGGCGCCGTGGTCGACATTGTCAACACGCACCTGCTGGACGCGGATACCGAGGCGCGGCTGTGCCCCGAACTCGCCGGATACATCCGGTACGGCGTCGACTCCCCGCACGCGCTGCGGCTGATGACCTCGGGAATCAGGTCACGTCGGCTGGCCCACGCAATCTCGGCGGACCGGCCACGCGATCTCCCAGCGACCCACGACGACCTTCGCGCGTGGCTGGCGGGGATGGGCATCACCGAATGGCGTGACCGCTACGACGCCTCCGCATCCGAGGTTCTCGACCTGCTCGACTACACCCGACTGCGCAGCCGCAGCCTACTCAAAGCTCTCCTGGAAACCGGCTCGGTCACCCTCGACGTACTCGACGTCCAAGATCCCAACCAGCACCAGGACCTCTCGGTCCGGCCGGTCGAGGACGACCCCGAGCCGGCCCGCCTTGCGGTCTGGTCCGGTCTCCAGGCTCTCGCGTATGTATCTGCCGCCGACCACACGGACATCCAGGCGATCCTCGACACCGGATTGGCCTTCGATGCCGAACTCTCCGACACCACTCTGCGGATCACACTGCCGCTTGACGCGGCCGAGTAGCACCCCAACAGCCGCAACCCGTTTCTCGGTGATGTCGGCGATGCCGGTTTCCGATCTTTTTGCCAGTGAATCGGTTCACCCATATGAGTGAAAGCGGAGATGGCGCAAATCAACCGGGACATCCGAGCGCCACCCGCTTCCTTGCGATCAAGAGACTGAGCAGCATCAGTAAAGATCAATAAGATGCGGCCCCCAGAAATGGCACGCGTGTACTAGTAGCTGTTTTGTCGTACCCCTCTGACAGCATCCCTGCGCGAACCAATTCTTCGATGCGCGGGGAGGGTCATGAGGGCCGATTGGTGGCGAAGTATCGAGCCGGACATGTGGCGGTTCGTGGGTGAGCCGCGGGGTGATGCCCGCGAGGATTATGCGGCGGTCCTGTCCGCACTTCTTCGGCTGAGCGGCACCTCGGCGATGTCGACGATGAGGGACATCACGGCCCAGATGAGCCGCGACGGGTACGGCGGTCCGATGCCCGCAGAGTTGCTTCGGGAGCGCCTTGATGAGCTCGTTCAGATGCGGCTGGTGCTGGTGTTTCTGAGCCCCACGGCCGCGAGGGAGGAGCTACGGGACGGTCACCGCCGCCAGGAGGCGTGGGCGCTGAGCAAGAAGGGCCGCATCATCGTGCGGTCTGTCCGCGACGCGATCAATGACCTCGACCGGGTCCTCGCGCTGCCGCCTCGGCTGATCGATTCGATCCAGGAGACATTGCGCCAGCTGCTTCTGCATCTGCACACCGATCCGATGCGCTTGGCAACAGATATCACGGCCGTACGTTCTCACGTGGGTCAGCTACTTAACGCGGCCGGCGACTATTACGAGGCGATGCGCATGCTCAATCAGCATGACGTCACCGACGACGAGGTGTTCGGTGAAAGCCGGACGCGGATCATGCTCGTCCTGCGGCAGTTTGTGCAGCATACCCAGACAGCTTTGGCACCGTTGCGGAGCAGCCTGGACGATGTCCGCCTCGAGGACTATGCGGTTATCGCCGAGGCGGCCTCGGCCGGCGCCGGCGCGGTCGTAGGAGACACGACGGCCTGGGTCGCCGATGCCGTGACGCACTTGGAGAGCCTGGATGCCTGGTTCGTGCGAGGCGGCAACATCGACAAGATCATCGAGTCGGCCTTCTACGCCATCGACGCGTTGCTGTCGGCGATCACCCGCCGCTACTACGCGGCGAACCGCAGTAGTGATCTTGCTGCGGACTTTCGCCAGCTGGCGTGCATGATCCATGCCCAGGGGGACAGTGCTGACGCCTACACGGTGTTCGCCGCCGCGACCGGCCTGTGGGCCGCGCAGCATCCTCACGCTGTCGGCGACGAGGACGACGTCCTGCCGACCGTCCCGGCGGCGCACGCTTCCGGGGCAGACGTGACGGTCAGTCTCGGCCGGCGCCCGGCAGCCACGAAGTCGCCGCGCGCGGGCGCGCGGCAGATGGAGAACCTGACTCTGACCCGCCAGGCCGAGGAGCAGGCGGCCATTGCCGAGATGACACGGCTGGCCGATCTGTCTGCCGGCCTGGTGACTCCCGGTTTCGTGGCTCTCGATTTCTTCACCGGGATCGATCCCGAGCATCTGGAGATTCTGGTCGAGCTGCTGGAGGAGGCCATGGACAGCTTCGATCCTGAGCTGGGCTACGGCGAGGCATTGACGTTGCGGTGCCGGTTGCGCATCGCCGTGGGCCAGCCCGGTAAAACATGCCGCATCGCGGTAGGCGATGGGGCTTTGACCGCTCCCGACATGCGGATCGAGATCGCGGCCATCACCGCTGAGCCCTTGTCGGTGGGCGTGCGATGAGCGACCTGTACGACGTCTTCGCGGACTTCGACGACGACCAGGCTCCGGCGAACGAGTTGTCGCCGATCATCTCTGCCCTATTACGTCGGCCGTTCCTCACCGAGGAGTCCGACTCTGACGTCTACCGCCTGGCCAGGCTCCGCGAGGAGAAGGTACGGGGCTGGTTCCAAAGCAATCTCGGCTGGCGAGTGAAGACGTCCGGCTATGGACGTTACGTGCGCCTGTTCAAGCGCCGTGAACAGCCGCCCGCGGATCGGTGTCCGGTCGCCGGGCCGAATGGCGGTCCGTCATCCCCGCTGGTCCTGGTACTGCTGTGCCTGGCCGCAGAACAGCTGTGGCGCCGACCCGAGATCACCTACGGCGATCTGCAGCGGGAGGTGATCCGGATCTGCGCCGAGGAGTCCACCCGCGACGTGCTGCCGCAGTTCCAGGTGGTGACCGAGGCCGGAGAATCCCGGGCCCGCGCGGATCAGCACAGGCGGGCGTTCGTCGAAGCGTTGATGATGTTGCAGCACTGGCATGTCGTCAGCACCGACCGTCCGCTCGCGATCGGCGGTGGCGAGGCAAGCGGCGATGTGATCATCACCTGCAATCCGGAGCGCCTCAACGACTTCCTCGCCGTGACGGCGATCTCGCAGATGCAGATCGACATCGGCGCACCGCAGACCCACGTCGCCCGGCTCTGTCAGGACCAGGCGGATCTTCCCGGCCACGCCTCGGAGAGCCAGCACGACTTGCAACGGCGTCACCGAGCCCTGCGCGCGGTGCTCGACGACGCCGTCGTTGTCCTGGACGGAGAAAGCACGGAAGCCCGCTACCTCGCCACGCCGGGAGGTCGCCGGCACGCGCTGCACACCGCCACCGAAACCGGCCTGACTTGCATCGTTCGCCGCGACATCTGGCTGACCAGCGATCACGATCACCTCAGCACCGACCTCGACTTCCCCCAACCGCGCTCGATTCCCGGGCAGGCCGCGCTGCTGCTTCTGCGCTCGCTGGACGGCGACGATCCACCCCCTGATCTCACCCAAGATTGTTGCCAGGCCGTCATCGAGCAGGCTCTGACCGGCAACGTTGACTGGGCCAAGTCCTATCGCACCAGCGGCGCGGTACGCACCCTGACTCGCGACGCCCTCACCGCGCTGACCAGCGCTGGTGTTCTCCGACGACACAGCGGTCCCCCGGAGACCTGGAGCGCTACCGGCGCCCACGCCTACTGGCGGATCTGTGTCACCACTTCTGATCGGCCGATCGAGCCGGTCGCCGACGACGATCTCTTCTCGCAGGACGGCAACCGTGACTGACTCTTCCCGCACGGCCTCCAACGTCACCTTGTTCGACAGCTTCGGGGCCCCTCCGGCCCTGGTTGTCGATGCCCTGCCCGCGGCGAAAGGCCGCTGGCAACCGGTACGCGCCGGGGTTGTGAACTCCTGGGCCTGGGTCGACGAGCAGTTCCTCTTCCGCGATGGATGGAGCACCCTGGTCGGCCCCAACGGTTCAGGAAAATCGCTCACCAGTGGCCTGTGGTTCCCGACCATGCTCGACGGCAACGTGCGCCCGAGTGCGTTGTCACTGTCGCAACGCGGAGCCGGCACCCTCGCCGAGCGACACCACAACCGCACCCCCAGCCGGGAGAAGACAGGGGCATGGTGGCTGGAGTTCGGCCGGTGCGACGAGCAGGGGGCGCCGCAGTGGCTCACGCTCGGCCTGTGGATTCGCTGGCGAGGCGACAAATCCAACCCGATGGAGCAAGCCTGGTTCATCCTGCCGGGCCGGGTGGGCGCCGATCTGCACCTTCAACATGATGACGACCCGGTCGACATCGACGCGCTGGCCGATCAGGTCGCCTACGCCGAGGGGCAGATCTTCACCTCTCATGATCGACTGCAGAGGCTGGCGGGCCGGCACCTGAGCGTCCAGGAAGAGGCCGCCTACGCCGATGCCGTCCGTGTTCAACTTTTCCCGGAGGTCGACAGCGACCAAATGGAGGCGCTGACCAGCGTCCTGCGTGCGCTGCGCAGCGTCCGGGTCAACGACCGGATGACCCCCGACGAGATGCAGCAGACCCTGACCTCGGCGTTGCCGGCACTGCCCACCCAGTACACCGAACTGCTCGCCAAGAACCTCGGCCAGCTCGACGACTTGCAGGACAAGGTCAACACCGCCCAACGCGAGCGCGACCTGCTGCTACGGCTCACCGGCTCGTACGGCCGCTACGCCGACAGCGCTGCCGCTGTCACCGCGCATGCTGCGCTGGCCGCGTTCGCCGACGTCCACCGAGCCGAAAAGTCTGTGGATCAACTGCGACGCGACATCGGCGAGCAGCAAACCCGGCACGCCGACGCGCACGCCGCGTACCAGAAGGCCGAACAGGACCTGACGAAGCTGAAGATCAGCGCGGACGTGCTGCGAGGCAAGACCGAGGGCCACCGCGGCCGCAACATTCCCGACCTGGCCGACGCCGTCAAGGCAGCCCACGAAACGGCGAAACACCTCACCGGCACCGCGGCCGAACGCCAGCAGGAGGCCGACAAAGCCCTGGACCGGCAGAATCGCACCAGTGCCACGTTCGAGGTGAGTGCGCGTCAGGCGACCGCGCTGACCGCCGTCGTACGCCAGCACGCCGAGCAGTTGTCCGCCGAGCCGTTCTGCGAGGCGATCGGGGCCGCCGGCAACGCGCTCACCGATGACCTTGTGCAACCCACGCACCTGACTTCCGACGACATCCCGACGGCCGCCGACGCCGTAACAAGCTGGGCTCACCATCGTCAATCGGTCATCGACCGGGTCCGTTCCGCCAATGCCGAGGTGCAGAGCCTGGAGCGCACCGAGGCGCAGAGCGCCCAGCGGCACGCCGACACGGCCGGCGAGCTCACCGCCGCCACCGACGAGCTTGCCGAGGCACAGCGACTCGTCGCGGAACACGATGAGGCCGCCCGCACGGTGCTCGCAGCCTTTAACGCCCAGCACGCGGACGTTCTCGGCCCGGTACCGATGCAGCTTCTCGCAGCGGTACCGCTGGACCCCGACGCCATCACCCGATGGGCCGATCAGGCCGTGAACAACGCGCGTGCGGCGATCGGCCTCCCGGAGAAGACGTCAGCGTTCAACCGGGCAGCCGACCGCGCCGCCGACACCGCCCAGCTGCTCGATCAAGCTGACATCGCCGCTCAGCAGGCGACGACGGGTGCCCACCGGATAGCGGCCTTGATCGCCGGCATCCTCGCGCAACTGCCCGAGCCACCGCAGCCGGTAGCCCGGTGGGCGGCCGACCTCGCCAGCATCGATCCCGCCGACGAGGTCTTCGACCGCGTCGCCGATGGTGATGCCGCCGTCGCCGCAGCCGATGAGCGCACGGCGGCTTTGCGGCAGGCCGCCACCGACGTGTCCACCGCCCAGCGGCAGCAAGGCCAAGCCGACCACGACAAAGCCCTTGCCGAAGACGCCGCCGGCAAGCTCCAGACAGCCACCGATCAGCACGACCAGCAACAGCACCGCCGCGACGCCTGCGTAGACGACTTCGTCGACCGGGTCCAGCAGTGGACGTCGTCGCTGCATGTCCTGTCGCTGCAGCCCCACGAGATACCCGACGCTGCGGTCGCCCGCGAGGGCGACCTATCTCCTTTCCCGCTGCACGTGGCCGGCGCCCGGCAGCGTGCCGAACGGCCGTTGCGCGACGACGCCGCCCGCGCGCGACGACACGCCGCTGATCTCGGCGACGAACTGCGAAGGCTGGACGTCCGTATCGTCAAGGCCGAGACCGAAGAGGAAGCACCTGACGCGCCCTCGTGGCGTCCTGAACGCGCAGGGCGCACGGGCGCGCCGCTGTGGGA
This sequence comes from Actinoplanes sp. NPDC051475, assembly GCF_040689425.1. Classification (NCBI taxonomy): domain Bacteria; kingdom Bacillati; phylum Actinomycetota; class Actinomycetes; order Micromonosporales; family Micromonosporaceae; genus Actinoplanes; species Actinoplanes sp. NPDC051475. The sequence continues at coordinate 21,325 of NZ_JBFAZZ010000022.1, read as the reverse complement.
TCTGGTCGACTTCGCGGCGGATATCGGCGAGCAACGCCAGGCGGCAATCGAGGGCGCCCTGCTGGTCGGGGGCATCCTGGACGCCTGGGTCGACCCGGAGCACAGCACCGCGATCGGTGGCGACGCGCTGCTGCGCCCAGGCCCTGCCGTGGACGGCCCCAGCCTCGCCGACGTCCTCGTCGCTCATCCCACGGACGCGATCAGCGACGACTACATCACCCGGATTCTGCGCGGTATCGCGCTGGACGTCAGCGGCGGGAACGGCCTGATCCTCGACGGCGATCAGCTGCGCACGCCGTGGCTCACCGCCGCGGCACCGCCCGGATGGCGCCCGCAATTCATCGGCGCGGCGGCCCGCGCCGACCGGCGGCGGCGCGACCTGGAGCAGCTGCGAGAGCTGCGGGCTGTCCTGGAGCCCCGCGTGCAGGCAGCCCACGAACATGTGAAACAGCTCGACGACCGCCTCGCCCTGCTGGACCAAGAGGCACAGCTGCCGTCGTTCGACGAGCTGATGCGCGCCCGCGCCCGCCTCGCGGAGACCGCTACTGCACTCGTCGGCGCCCAGACCGCGCACGGCACCGCCGCGGAACGCGCGCGGGCCAGCTCGGAGCAAGCCGACGGCGCCTGGCAAACAGCCAGTACCTCCTGCGGCCACGCGCGGGTTACGGCTGACAGACCCGCCATCGAGGCAGCAACGGCGGCGTGCACCGACCTGATCCGCCACCTTCACAACAGCCGCACCGCGGCGCAGGTCCTCGCTGCTTCCTGCGAGCGCCGGGCGACCAGAGCAGGCGAGAAGGCAGCCGCCGACCAGGCGGCCGAAACGACCCGGCTCGCCGTCGAGGACGCGACCGGCCGCGACGAGCAGGCACAACGAAGCCGCACCGCGCTGGCGCCCTTCGACGAGCTCCGCCACGCGCTGACCAGCCTTGTGAGCATCGAGGACCGCGCCGAACGGGCCGCCGCCGCGGAGGCCGCCGGCCGCGCCGACTGGCAGGGATGCCAATCGCAGGCTGAACAAGCCCGTGCGCGTCGCCGCGCGGCGGCGACCACCCAGGACGGTCGGCGGCTGCCTGTCGAAGCTGACGCACTCGACGCCTTTCAAGGAGATCTTCGCCGTTTGGGCACGGCCGTAACCGCGTGGGTCGGCGGCACCCAGCGGCTGATCTACGACAGGTTGACGGCCCAAGGAGCCGCCGCGACGGCGAGCGAGGCGAGCAGGCTCGCGGCCACGGCATCGAGCAAGGCGCTGCAGGCCAGCGAGCACGCCGGGCGCCGGCAGCATGAACTCGACGAAGAACGCCGTCTGTACGAGCAGCCGTTTCAAAAGCTGTTGGATGAGTATGACGAGAACCAGCGTGAGCAGGAATCCTTAGTCGCAACCGGCAAGCTCCATGACGCGACCGTCCGAGACGCCGACAACGTTCTGGCACGGTTGGACGAGCGGGAGAAGACGGCCCGGCAAAGCCTCGGACACCTGCGCGAAAAACGGGGCACGGCCGACGGCCAGCTCCTCGAGTTGTTCGACCACGGCCTGATCGCCGATGTCACCAACGGTGACACCTACGAGCGCCCCGACGGCGACGAAGAGGCGAGCGCGGTAGCGACCCGCCTGGCCCAGCGGGTTCCCGCCGACGCCGCACGCGATCAGCTACGCCGAGAAGGCCTTCGGCTCGGCACCGAACTACAACAGGTAGTCGGTGTGTTCCTGCGGATGGGCCGTCACGTCGTCGAACAGGAGATCGGCACCGCCGGCCTGCGTCGTATCGTGCTCGCCGACAGCACCACGGCCCTCGAAACGGGCCAGGCCAAAACCCTCAAACAGGCCGCCGCCGACATCAGCCGCAGTCTGCAGTCGCTGCAACACGACTACGACGAGCAGCTACGCAAGGAAATCAAGGACTCCTTGCTCGTCCAGCTGCGCGGACAGATCAACACCCGCATCCAACTCGCCCACACCATCGTCGACGGCATCGCCACAACGCTCAAAGGCGTGCGCACCGGGGTCGAACGCGTCGGCGTCCGGCTGGACTGGGTCGCCCGGGAAGACGACACCTACGCCGTGGAATCGCTGGGGCACATCCGCAAACCCAATGACGACGGTAACCACGACGACATGTACGACTTCTTCACCAAGCGGCTGCGTGACGAATCCGGCGACGAGTCCACAGCCGAGCGCATCGCCCGTATTTTCGACTACCGCAAATGGTTCACCTGGAAAATCGAGGTCACTCACAAAGAGTTCTCCGACGAGGCGCACCCCGAGGAAGTGTTCAGGGAGATCACCCGGAAGAAGAATCCCCTCGACACCCTGTCGACCGGCGAGAAACGGCTCGCGAGCATGCTGCCGCTGCTGGCCGCCGTTCGGTCCTTCTACTCGACTCCTGGCTTCACCGGCCCCCGCATGGCCTTCATCGACGAACTCGACGCTGCGCTCGACAAAAACAACCTGCGCACCCTGCTGCACCTGTTGCGGGACTGGGACTTCGACGTCATCGCCACCCTGCCCAGCATGAGCAAACTCCTCGTACCCGAGGTCCGGACCACGGCAATCCACAAGATCATCAAAAGCCCGACCGGGGCAAGGTTCAGCGTGCCCTACATCTGGGACGGCAACGGCCTACCCGAAGCCATCCGCATCAGCACGCCGACAGCGCCGGCACCAAAAGACGGCGCGGACCGTCCATGAGCGACCTGCACAACCCCCAGGTAATACCGCTGTGGCAAGCCATCAAAGACAGGTACATCGAGACCGGTGACCTCTCCGCCATCAAGACCGTTCGCGTACGCCTCACCACCGCCGGCCTCGCCCTCATCAACGCGTGGCTCGCCCACAGCCGCGCTCCTCGCCTGATCGCCCGCGACGGCTGGGCGCGGGTTCCCGTCGAACGGCTGCTGCACGCACTAGGCCCGACGGCGGACCTCACCACGATCCTGCGCGACACCGTCGGGCTGCCCGACATCACCCAGCCCCGGCGCCGGCTCGCCGCCATGAAGTCCGACTTCTGGACCTACGCCCAGACCGTGCTACCCGAGACGCCGCGGCTGCTCCAGCATCTACGGGCAGGGGGGCTGTCAGAACCGGCCAAGGAAGAACGGCAGCGCCTCATCGACGCCCTCGCCCGAGCACACGACCTGATCCCGCTGCAGCGCCCGATACCCCTACCTCGGCTGTCGTTCTACTGCGCCGCCGACCCGCACTACTTCGACCTGAACGCTCCCGGCCATGGGGCGAAACTGGTCATGCTAGCCGCCGAGCTTCAAGGCGAGGAACCCGTGAAAGCCAGGAGCCCACACGAACGAGTCGCCCTGCTCTCCCGCTGCGGGATCTATCCCGACCGGATCAGCTCCACCGTGATCACACTCCACCTCGACGCTGCCGGTGACGGCCCCGTCGACCAGGCTCTCCAGCACGCCACCGCGACCTCCCGCCCAGTACACCTCACCCTCTACGACCTGACGATGTTCCCGCCCCGCTTCTGCGACAGCGGCCCCGTGCTCGTAGTCGAGAACCCCTCCGTCGTGGAGGAAGCGCTGATCCGCCGATACCCCGGACCCATAGCCTGCACCTCAGGCTCCCTGTCCGCCGTCGACCACCAGTTCCTGCAGATGCTGGCGCACAGCGGCGTGAATATCCGATACAGCGGCGACCATGACCCGGCCGGCCTCGTCATCGCAGAGGCCGTCCGCACCCGCTACGGCGCCGACATCGTCGACGCCTCACACCTGCTGCCACCAGATGCCACAGTCTCGAACGCCGTGCTCTACCAGGAGGATCATGAGTACCTCGCCATGCTGGTCGGCCTTGATCCGTCCGACCCGCTCGCCACTCGCCATTGACCATCGGCGGCCAATCAACGACGCGGCGTAGCAGCAGTCGCCGAGTGGGGAGACCAAGGAGTCTCAACGGCTACGTACGCTCGAAGTAGGGGGCCGACGGCAGTTGGAGGTTCGCAGGCGCCGATCCAGACGGCGCCGATACATGCCGATACCGCGTCACTATGCGGCCGGTCGGCGCCAGTGAACCGCAGGTTCGTGCTCATCGGCGGATCAGTGCATTCGGCGGTGGGTCTGATGGCGACGCCGACGACTCAGAGCGTGAGGATCGGCTTGATCGCCTTGCTGATGTGGCGAGCCGGAATGTCGTCCTCGAGAGCGAGTACGTCGTCGGCGAAGGTTCGAGCCAGTTCGGGTGCGAGGTGAGCCATCGCGGTTAGGCAGGCGTCCCAGCCGCCGGCGATCAACGCTTGGGACAGCAGCCGTTGACCTGTGTCGACGTCGGCGGCGACAGCTGTCGCGGCAAGCGCAGCGGCCTGCAAGTCGGGGTCTTCGATCGATAGTGAGACGTTCTCGGCGACGGTGAAGTTCCCGGCTATGGCGGCGGCCGCGGCGAACCGCTTCTCAATGTGTCCGCGCCATGACCCGGTGGTGCTGTTCAGCGTGCGGGCGGCCCGCTGGACATCACCCTGCTGGAGCATCAGTTCAAGGACCTTGGCGACGTTCGAGGCGTGCGAGCTCCAGGAGAAGCTTGCTGTCGCATCGTCGTCACTGAGAAGCGTCTCGGCCATCTCGAGTCGACCTGCCTTTGCTGCCGCGACGGCCAGGAGCGCTGCAAGTTGGTCGCGCATGAGCGGGTCGACGCGTGCCGCGGTGGCGGCTCCCTGCAGGAGTTGGTCAGTCAGATCGTCGAGGCCGGCTGCCGCGGCTGCCGCGGCGAGTTTGGCGAGCGGGTCGAGTTGGGAGTGACCGGGATCCAGGGCGGCGCTCAGCTTTTCGGCTTCGATGGTGACTTGCTCGACCAGGCCGATCTTGCTGTTTGCTGCAGCTGTTTCTGCGAGCTGGACGAGCGCCGCAACCCGAGGCGCAGTTGATCGAATCAGGTCGGTGACCTGGCGGGCGCCGTCGACGTCGCCCAGCCGGCACAGCACAGCCGGAAGCCAGTGCAGCGCGTAGTCCCGGTCGCGGGGTTCGGTGATCTTATCTGCGGTCGTGCGGGCAATGGTGGTCAGCTGACGTGCCTGTTCCGCCTTGCCTCCGGCGATGTGCTCCTGTGCGAGCTGGGTCAGGGCGTGGATCTTCGTGGAGGAGGCCGGCAGCGCGAGCACGATGTCGCGGGCTTGGGCGGGCAGACCCGCACGGACAGCAGCGAGCGCGACAGCGGTGATCAACGATGGATCGCCGGAAGGTTGTTCGTGAGTGTAGGCAAGCCGCAGCGCTGCGGTCACGTCACCCACGGCGACGAGGGCTTCGCAGGCTGCGGTGCGCAGCAGCGACCCGGATCCGACTGGGCCGAGCAGAACGACGGTAGGTTCCAGACGGGCGGCCAGCGCTGCCGCCCGCTCGCGGTCGTCCAGCTGCAGCATCGCGTTGGTGGCCGCGACCAGGGAGGCCGTCTTGGCTTCGGCAGTGTCGATCGACTGGGCGATCTGTTCTGCTTCATCGGCGTACCTGGCGGCGTCACGAAGATCGCCGCTGCCGACGAGGCGCACCGCTACTCCGGCAAGGGCCTGCGCTCGCCGGAACGGATCCTGGATCATGCCGGCCAGCTCGTGCAAACGGTCCGGACTGACCGGGACGGGTCCATGGAGAACATTCTCGAGTAGTCGGTCGCGCTCCTCGGGCGCATCGACCTCTTGCAGAAGGCGCCCGAACCAGGCGGCGTCGAAGCTGGCCACGAGCGAGGCGATTAACGCGAGCGCCGAGGACCGCTCGGAAGGATCGGCTATCGACCGAGCTGCTTGTTCCGCCTCACCGGCCAGCGCGGTCGCGCGCTCAAGGTCCCCGGCCGTGATCGCTACGTCACCACACCAGCCGAGCATGCGGGCCTGTTCGACGGGTGCGAGCTGGCGCGCGGCGCCGACAGCATGGTCGATCATCTCGGCGGTGCGTTGTGCGTCGCCCAGCTCGGCGAACGCTGTCGCGACCAGCGTGCACCGGTTGGCGCGCTCTTGGGCGGCATTGACCCTCATGCACAGCTCAGCTGCGTGCTCGACCCAGGCCACGGCTCGGTCCCGGTCGCCGTACCGGGCTGCGGTCGCCGCGAGCTGCCGCAGCTGCTGGATCTGGCCGAATCGCGTCGGTGACGCGTTGAGCAGCCGCACCGCCCGTTCGATGTCGCCGGCTTTCAGGGCGGCTATGCCTGTGGCGTCGAGTTCCTGCTGACGCATGCCGGGAAATTTCAGGGCCGACGCGCACGCCTCGGCTTGGTCGGTGAACCGCGCTGATGCGGGCTGATCACCGAGGCTGGCCGACGCGACCGCGAGCTGCCCGAACACGCGGGCCTGACGCAAGGCCGGGTCGGCGTCTACGAGACCGGCCGCCATGTCAACCAGCCGGCGCGCCCGGGGCAACTCGCTGGTGGCCACCGCGTGACGGGCAACGGCAAGTAGGGCACCCACACGCCGACTTCCGGCAGGGATCGAGGTGGCAAGGCGTTCCGCCTCGTCGAGCTGGCCACGCTCGGCCGCGATGTCGGCCAGTGACGCGAACACCACGGCTCGGTCGTCCGCGCTCGTCAAGGAATTGGCCAGTGCTTCAGCTCGGGTGGTCTGGCCCAGGCGAGCGCGTGCCTCGACAAGTGACCAGGGGATGTGGGTGTTGCGGCGACGGATCCGTTCCCGCAGCCAGGCCAACTGCGCGATGTGGGGCAGGTGGGTAACGCCGGCGTGGTGGAGGGCTTGCTGGGTGACGCTGATCTCGCTGAGAGCGATGTCGTCGCCTCCCGTAAGGTTCCGTAGCCACTGATGGCGGTCGGTGTCGGTCGCGAGCGCGAACATGCGGTGAAGGTCATCGGTGCTTTGCAGCATGCGGAAGTACCCGCGGACCAGGTACCCGGGCATGTCGCCGGGCCAGTGCTGAAGACGGTAGCTGTTCGCCCACGCGTGCAGGCGCTCTCGGAATGCCGCGAGCGTGTGCGGCCCGAGTCGTTCGACGGCCTGTGCTCGAAGGGTCTCGTGGCTGAAGAGGAAAACCCGCTTCTCTGCGTGCTGCTCGGCGCGAGCAGCGACGGTGCGGCCGAATACCCCGTCCACCAGATGATCGATCTGGTAGGTCGGTCTTCCGGTCAGTATGTGCAGATCGTTGCGGTCAAGGCCGCCGCCGCTGGCTGCGACCAGTCCCAGTACCTCGAGACCGAGTCCGTCGTGACGCCGGGGGTCGACGGCGAGGAGCTCATCGAGTTCGCGTTCGGCGAGCTCGGTCACGTGGCGGGCGTGCGGCGAGGCTTCCAAGGGGCGTATCCGGGCGGTATGCAAGGGGTGGTCTCGGTCGACGTCGGTCGGGATCGGTGGATCGGGGCGTCCCGCGACGACAACTTTGAGGTCGTCCGGGCGCTTGGGCAGGAGAGCGGCGATGCTGGCCATGCCCGAGCCGGGGGCGGACCCGCAGTCCTCGTCGAGTCCGTCGACCAGGAGCACCAGTCTGTATCCCGCCGCGGTGGCCTTTGCTGCGGCTGCGGACAGCAGCCGGCGACGGAGCCCGTCGCGTCCGCCTGGCGATGTGACTTGCGGGAGCTGTTCGTCGGTGATCGCGATGAGCTGATCGAGCAGGGCGTCGGTGAAGGCTGCGCTGTCCGCCTGGCTGGCTAGTCGTGCCGTGACGAAGAACGACACCACCCACACGTCCGGTGGCGGGTGCAGGGCGAACCACGACATCAGCGCCGTCTTGCCTGCCCGGGGCGGCGCCTGCCACCAGACGTACGCCTCGTCGCCGGCGCACCAGGTGGCGAGTTCGTCGAGTTCGGTGGCGCGGTCTATAAGGTCAGGCGGCGCGATGTCCGCGAGCCCTTCGACGTAGTCGGAACGACGCCACCAGTCCGGGTGCTCGCGCCGGCCGGGCACGGAATCCCGCTCCATGCGGGCTTTCCGGGAGAGCCGCCGCCCGCGCGAGAGTTCCGCGTCCATGGCACCGAGCGCAATCAGCAAACTCTCGGCCTGAGCGTCGTCGGCAGGCCAAGAGCGACCGCGCAGGATATCGCCGACCCGGGTGGCCGACGAAAGGTCCATCCGGGCTGCCAACGTGCGCAGGCTGGGGAGTCCGTTCTCGCGATGGATCCGCGCGCACAGCTCGAGCCAGTCGCGCCGCGGTCCCGGGGCGGGCCACTGTGACTGGTTGATCGGTTTGCCGCGCCCGCCGATGACCGGTGTCCTCCCGTCGCGTCTGCTGTGCGCTCAGCGTACGGCGGGTGTGCTGCGGACTGTCGTTCCGGGCCTGGTCACAGGCGTACGACCAGGGAAAGTACGGCAGCGTACAGCCGGCGACGCGACCGTGGGGACAACCTGGATCTCGTACCGAGCCCGTGAACACGAAGGACGATCAACCATGCAGACCTGGACCACCGTGACGACCATTCTCGGCGACCTCATCTCGTTGGCCGGCGGCATCATCACCCTGGCGGGGGCCATCAAGGCGCAGCGTCGCCCTCGCCGACGACGGCGCGTTCTGCACAACCGTCGGGGCGGCGGCAGTTAAGTGGGCCATCACAGGGGCTTTTGCCGACGGCGGGCTGCGTATCCGACCTAGCCGTGCAGAAGATCCAGGACCGCCAGGCGCAGCGGCCCCTCCCATTCGGTGAAGGGATTGTTCACGACGATGTCTGGGGAGATGGACGTCAAAGTTTGCACGACGGGGGCGGCCTTGTGGTGCGGCAGCGTTCCTGCTTGCCGTAGGACCAGCGCGAAGAGATAGGCCCGTTGCGCCGGCACCATGTCTGGCCATTGCCGGGCGACGGGATCCGCCTCGATCTCGAACAGCGGAGTCTGCTGCGCGATACCCATCGGGTCGCGCACGGCGGCCTTGAAGGCGTCGACCGCGATCGCGTCCCGGCGCAGACGCCGCACCAGAGGGTTGAGCAGGGCAGGCAGCAGATGCGCCATCCTGAAGTGGCGGAACCGTTCATGAACACGCAGGAAGATCACAGGAAGGTCCTGCGAGGGAGCGAGCGCGAGCACCAGAGGCAATGTGTCATCCCATTCGCGAGGCGCGCGGCGGGCCTGGTCGTCGCGGAACCATGCTTCGAGGTTGCGGAATGCGGTGACCGATACGGCGTCGTCCGGGAAGAGCTCCACGTAGGCGGCTACTTTGGCTCCGTTGTACCACCGAGCGCCGGAGGGATCGGTGTGCGCGTCGTCGGTGAGCACCGCTTTGAAGGTGTCATCGGGCACGGCCCAGCTATCTCTGTCGAGCACCGCTTCCAGCACCTGGCTCGCCCAGCTGTGCCTCGTGGCACCAAGCTTGCCGGCCAGGGCGCGCAGCACGGTTTCGTCACCGCGGTTCTCCTGCCTGACCCAGAGCAGGAAGTTCGGGTCCTCACGAAGTTTCTTATCAGTGTCGGCTTCGTGGCGCAGGATCTCAGCGACGGCCGGGAACCGGGCAGCCGTCGTCGCCAAGGCCGCCATGACGTCGTGCCGGTGGTCAGCGACGCTTTTGGCCCGGTCGCTGGCGGTCCGGTCGAGGCGCTGGTATAGGTCGTCGCCGAAGTGCTCGCGTAGACGGTCCCAATGCTCGGCGATGAGGTCGACCAGGACTTGGTCGATGGCGCCTTCGGGGAGTTTCGTGAGCTTGACGGCAACCGGGCGGGATTCGCCGATCCACTCGGTGATGCCGTCGATGACCGTGAGGTCACCGAGCATGAGCATGCCGATCCATGCCAGCTGCCGCAGGTCGTCGAGGTCGGGGCCGTAGGCGCAGAGGTTGGCTTTGATCTTCTCTACCAGCCACCGCATATGGTCGATGACCACCTCGGAGCCGGCCGTCTGGTCGTGGACCTCTTGGTGGCGCTTGATCGCTTGCACCAGTCCGATGAAGGCGATGCGGCGGACTTCGGAGTCGGGCTCCTTCTCCCATTCGGATAGCACCTCGACTAGCTGGTCAAGGGTGAGCGCGCTGCGGGTCAGCTCGAACGTCAGCACTTCGCGTAGTTCCGGTTCCAGGTGCCCGAGCTGGGCCCACACTTTGGCGCAGAGTTCTCGTGACCGTGCGTCGTCTCGGGTGCAGTGGCTGCGGAGGATGGCGACCGGGATGGTGTCCGGGAGGCCGGAGGTGAGCGTTCGGATGTCGTCGATGAGCTGTTCGGCGAAGTCCTGTACGGCGGGCTGGGACGGCCAGGCGCTGATGACAGCGTCAACATGCCAGGTCAGCGAATGGGCTTCACCAGCTGTGCACAAGGCGGCCAGCTCGGCCGGGTCGTAGGCGGCGAGAACAGACGGTGCTGGTCCGGCTCCGGGCTCATCCGCGGTCGCCGTCAGACGAATCCATGCCTCGGCGACCGCTTCGGCGACCACAACGCAATGCTCGCTGCGTCCCTCCTCGGCCGACTGGCGCAGCAGCGAGACGAGGACGGCGAATCCTTCTTCGGGGCCGAGGACATCAATGGCTACCCCGGCGAGGGGCGCGGCCTGCTCGTAGGGGCCGCGCAGCCTGGCGGTCAGGGCCTCGCGGACGGTCTCGTCATCGCCGTACTTGTCGGCCAGGACGCGGGCCGCTCCGTACGGGCGCCAGGCGTCCAGGCCGCGCAGCAGCACCGTCGTGGCCTGGTCGGGCGGAAGCGCGGTGGCCAGACCAGCGCTGCCGAAGGGAGCAAGTTTCGCCAGGTCGTCTTGGACGTGCGGGCGGAGGGCTTGGGCGAAGACCGGGTCGTCACGCCACTGCAGGGGGATCGCGGCGAGGTTGTAAGGGATCAGGCTGTGCTCGTCCTCGCTGGCCAGCTGCTCGGCGACCCAGTTTTTGAAGCGGACATCATCAGCGAAGGACGTGCAGGCCAGGTGCCATGCCAGATCGCGATCTCCCCCGGAGGACCCATTTGTCCTGAGGGTTTGCAGCGCGAAGTCGGCGGCCTCAGAGTTCCCGGCGGCGCAGGCGGCGACCAGGTCCGCGGCCGGCCAAGGTCCCGAACGGTAGTCCTCGTGGTAGAGCATGGAGAGCAGCCAGGCACGCTCCTCCGTGCGGAACGCGGAGCTGTCTTGTGGCTCAGCGGCCTTGAACACCAAGTTCAGCGCCACCAGCCGCAGCGCAGTGGATGGTTGGCGGCGGCCCCACTCGATCAGGCGCTCGGTGTCCGGGGCGTCCGGCCATCCTTCGCCGAGGGCACGGATAGCAGCCGCCTGGGTGGACGAGCTGGGCCCGGTCTCGGTGAGTGCCACCAGTGGCGCGACGAGGTGTGGCTGTCCGCCGAGCCGGCGGGCGAGAGCTCCAGCCGCGTTGATCTTCACCTCGTCGCGGGGGTGCCGTATTCCCCAGAGAAGATGCTTGGCGGCTTGGTCGTCGGCGATGGGCAGATCGCGCAGAGCCCACATGGTCGCTGATGGCTCTGGGCGCGGCGCGGTGAGCCACCGTTTCATGAGGGGTAACAGCTGGGTGCTGGCGGCTGGACTGGCGAGCGTGGCGACCAGCGCAGTGATCAGGTTGGCGCGGTGCCGGGCGTAGGGGTGTTTCTCCACCCGCTCGGCGAGGTCCTTGGTGTGGGCGGCTTGGACGCGGGGGGTGAGCCTGACGCCGGCGGCCAGCGCGTCGGCCAGCAGCTCGTATCCATCGAGGTCCGCCCACACGCCGTCACCGGCGTTCAGGGCCGCCGCGAGAAGGGGTTCGGTGGTATGCGGGCTGACCTGGGCGCTGAGCAGGGCGAGTAACACGTCGCGCCAGGCAGGATCGTGGACGAACCGCCGGACAGCCTCGAGCTGTTCGTCGGGCGCCAGCATCGCCAGGTGCTGGCCGGCCAGGTGGTCGAGCACGACGCGGTGCAGGAATCCATAGGAGCCGGCGCCGTGCGAGACGATCAGACCGAATTCGTCTTCGGCCATCGTGAGGACTGCGTCGGCCAGCCGCCGGGCTTCGGCCTGTTGGTATCCGAGCACTTCGTCGTCGGTCATCGACTCGACGATGATCTTCCGCATGTCCTGCTTGGTGGCAACGCCGGCCGCGTCCTTGAGGCGCAGCCGGTAGGCGACCGCCGCGAGCAGCGTGCTGGCGTCAGCAGCGGGAAGCGGGCCGCCGCGAGCGTGGGAGGCCCGCTGTCGCATCTGTGGATGCTTCTCGATCAGCAGCTCGACGAGACGGGTATAGATCTTGAATCTCTGGCGGGGTAACGGCTCACCCTGCCAGGTCGTTGCGAGCAGCGTGAGGAACAGCGGCGACCGTGACAGCTGAGCGAGGTCGGGGGAAATCTCGATCTGGGCGAGGAACGCGTCCACGCCGGTCCCCCAGTGCAGTCGTGGTTCTCGGTCAACCTCCGCAGCCGTGCCTGGACGCAGAATCCCCGCAGCGATGCTGCGGCGTTGCCCGTCGGTCAGCGGCGTGATCTCGGCGTGGACCCACGGGCGCTGCCAGTTGAGCCGGTCGACGGCGTAGGGGCGCGTGGAGAGGATCGCAGTGGCGTTCGAGCGCCCTAGGAACGCCTCGAGAACGCCGAGGGCATGCTCGGCTGAGCTGACGTCGCTCCACTCGTCGATGCCGTCGACGAATAGCATCAGCCGGTCGTCGTGCAGCGCCCGCTGGGCCAGCGGCCAGAGATCGGCGGCGCTTTGCGACAACAGCCACGCTTCTACGGCGGAGACCAGCGAATTCTCCGCCGAGGCGTCGAGGTGCCGGCACAGGAACCCGAACGGGAGCCAGACGGGAAGGTCACCGCCGTGCTCGCGCTGCAGCGTGATTGACTGCGGCTGTTCGGCGAGCAGGTCGGCCGCCGCGAACCGCAGCAGGCTCGACTTGCCCACGCCGGGGCCGCCGATGACGAGCCGATACTTGCCTGCGGCCAGCCATTCGTCAGCCGGCATGGCTCCCTGGGCGCTCGGCCCGTCCGCCGCGGCGGCGGCGATGAGCTTCTGGGCGGATCGGAACGACTGGCGGCGAGCGCCCAGGCGGGAGGCGACGTAGGTGAAGCCGTCCTCCGGATGCGCCGATCTGATCGAGCTTTCGGTGCTCGGCTGCTCAACGTCCACGACACTGGACTGCTGGGGCCGCGGGTCAACGTTGACAATCACGAACTGCTGCTCGGTGGCAGGGTCCTCCGTCTGCTGTACGCCGCCTTGGGATGAGAACACCGCCTGATAGAGCTGCCGCAACCGCAACCGCAGCTCCCTGCTGTCCAGAGCGGGCAGGCTCTTCGCCAACGCCTGGGCCGCTTCAGGCCCGCAGAACGCCTTGACCCAGCTCCTGCCGAAGAAGTCGTCAACGATGCGCGGATGGCCCTTCAGCAGCGCGGATACCTCTTGCACGCCCCAAGGGACGAAAGTTATCCCGCTCGCGGCCAGTCGATCGCCTTGCGTCCGAAGCTCATCGTCGAGCTTGTTGTCTTGCAAGTCGTAGGACGTCGCGTAGTAGAAGGTGCGGGTCTTGTCCGACCAGTCGCCGTCCAGGAAGTCGTCCACCGCTTTCTTGATCTTGGCGGCGGTCAACGTCTGCACCCGACGTGACTGAAGCGTGATGTAGTCCCGGCCGGTGGCGTCGCCAGCTGTCAGATCCAGGGGCAGACGGGCGTACGCGTCGATGCCCTGCTGTCCCTGGCCGGGCGTGCCGAACAACTTCGCGTACGTGACCGGCCGAACAGTCTCCAGAAGACGCAGGAAGAGCTTCTCGGCGTCAGGCCAGCTCAACTGACCGAGAGGCAGCACCTGGAGGTTGGTCTCGACCGGCGGCTCGGGCAGCGGTCCGGCCGGCGCAGCCCAGAGGGCCGCTTCGGTGCGATCATGCACCTCGGACTCGCCTGTGATCCCCACCGTGGTACCTCCCCGACCGCCCGACGCAGTCACTCTATGCAACCCAGCGACGCCGGGTAAGCACGACACCACTGGAGTGCTGGCGACGGCGCAAACTCGGCGGAGGGATAGCGCCACCGCCAAGTGGACCGGTGGCCAGGTGTGTCGGGCTCCCTCGTGATCGATCACCTGGTGCCGGCGACCTGATCGGCCGGTGGTGCTTGCACGGTGACCGGGGTACCGAAGTCAGAGTAGGTCAGTTCCAGTGGGTAGGTGCCGCCCTTGGTTCTGGGAACGTCAAGGTGGTAGCGGGTTAGGCGGCCCTGATCGTCGAGGTCGGCGGTGAAGGCCACGGTCGGTGCCGGTGTAGCGCTGGAGCTGCCGTTCAGGGTCGGCACGCTGAGGGCCTTGGCGACCGCGGTGGTGGCGAAGCTGCCGGTGAAGTGGCGGGCGCTGGGGCGCTGCACGTTAATGGCTTGGGTGAGCGGGTTGGCCATCTTGGCGCCGTCGAAGCCTTCGGCGAGGCTGGCGGATTCGGCCTGGTTGATGCGCCGCCAGGGCTTGTTTGTGGCGCCGGGCAGGCTGGGAGTGTTGGTCTTGAGGTAGACGACGTCGCCCAGGATGCGCCATTCCATGACCGAGGTGCCGCCGCGTTTTGTCGTGGCGGTGAAGGCGCCGATCTTCTTGGCCGGGTCCATGGCGCCGTCGAGCCTGGCATCAGTGGTGTCGATCTTGACGGTCATGGTCATCTTGAAGGTGTCGTTCTTGACGCGGCCGGCGGCCTCGGCGAGCTCAGCTGCGGGTGCCTTCGTTGGTGTCGTGCTCGTGCGGGATCCGTTCTGGCCGGTGTTGGTGCAGGCGGTCAGGGCCAGGGCTGCGGTGGCGGCGAGGATGCCGCTCGCGAGGGTGCGTCGTCGCATGGTGGCGGGTTCCTCCGTGGGGTGGGTTGTGTCGATGGGATGCGAGTGGGTGGTCCGCGGGCGGCGGATCGTGTCGCCGGTCCCGCAGCGGACGTCCGCTTGAAGTGCGGTGAGCTGGCCGGCTTCGGAGCGGGCGGGCGCACGGCCCAGACCGCGTGATCGTCAGCATGGCCAGGGCGAGCTCGTGGGTAGGCGTTTTTCGAGCCTGAGCGGTGTTGCGGGGCGCCGATGTTGAGGGGCCGGTGACGATGCCGGGGTAGGTCGTGCTGCCACCCGGTGGCAGCGCGGCACGCGGACGGGGAGGGTCGATCTCGCCGGTGAGCAGGCTGGTGGCTGCATGAGTCCACCCGGCTCGGCACCGCGTCGGCGGGACGACAGGGTGTCGCGCGAACCGCAGCAACACCCTGTCGTCGGTCCAGGGCTTGCCGGGAACTCAGAACTCGGCCTTACCCGAGGCGCCAGGGACGTTGTCCTCGAACATGATGCCCACCACCAGGCGGAACTTGGTGCCGTCTTTGACGTTGGTGGCCACGTTCTTCCACTGACCGGCGATCAAGTCAGTGGTGTAGTTGCACTTGACGTAGGTACTGGTACCGAAGCTCACGCAGGCTCGGATCCGCCAGTTGTTGGTGTTCCAGATCTGGATGTCCTTGCACTGCTTGGTGGTCGTGAGTACCGGACTGAAGCTGCGGCTCCATCCCTTGTCCGGGTGCTCGGGGAACATCAGCGAGCCATACCCCGAGAAGCTGAACGAGTACGGTGCTGCTCGACAGCCGGATGCGGACAGGGCCCTCGATCCTGAGCCCGCGGTCGGATCTCGGTAGGTGGCGGCTTGCGCCGGGGTGGCGCCCATCAGTGGCAGTGCCGCGGCGATGGCGGCGGCGATGATCATCAGCAGCGGAGTGCGGCGCCGGGTCCGGGCGGTGACCCGGGTCGAGCTGATTGTCTTATCGTGCTCAGCAATGGCCGCGGCGGCGTCGGCGATGGTGGCGGTGCGGGTGAGGGTGGTGTTCATCGGAGGGCTCCTTCGAGCTCGGGGACCTGATGGTCGATGTGGTTGGTGGTGAACTTGGGCGTGAGGATCTGGCGGGTGGGATGTGTCTTGTCGTCGCCTCCGGCCGGCACGAGCGTGTTCTGGCTACGAGGGTTTCTCGTTCGGTGGTGTCGGCCGCGGCTGCGGTGCACGACCGGGGCGGCGATGATCAGCAGAGTCGCGAGGGCGGGGAGGATGAGGAGGGCGTTGCCGAGGCCGACGTGCATGGCGGCGCCGCCGATGATGGCCGGGCCGGTGACGTAGCCGAGGTAGCCCAGCGCTGCGACGCGCGACAGCGCTGCGCCGCGTCGGGCCGGGTCGAGGCCGCCTGCGGTGGAGTAGAGCAGCGGAACGACGCAGGACAGTCCGGCGCCGAGGCAGGCGAACCCGGCGATCGCAGCGACCGGCGTCCCGCCGATCAGGCCGAGGGCGAGGCCACCGCCGCCGATCAGGCCGCAGCCGCGCAGCAGGGCGGCGGGTGCGATGGTGGCGGTGAGGCGGTCGCCGATGAGCCGGCCGATGGTCATGCTTGCGGCGAAGGCCGCGTAGGCGGTGGCGGCCGTGGCGGGTGTCGCGCCGAGGCGGGTGAGGTAGGTGCTGGCCCAGTCAGCGGCGGCGCCTTCGCTGATCAGTGCGCTGAAGGCGAGCAGGCCGAGCAGCAGGATCCGGGTTCGCGGCTGGCGGTGCGCCGGTTCGGCCGTGGCTGTTGACTCCTGGCTGTCGGGGTTCGAGACGGGTGCGGGGATGAGGCGGTGGATCGCCCATCCGGCCGCAGCGGTGGACATGACAGCGACGGCGGCGAAGGCGTCGGCGACGCTGAGGCCGATGTGGGCGCAGGCGGCGGACAGCAGGGCCCCGGCGACGCCGCCGATGCTGAACAGCGCGTGGAAGGACGTCATGATCGGTCGTCCGTACGCGGTCTGGCACGAGACTGCCGCAGCATTCATCGCCACGTTAAGGGTGCCGTGCAGGATGCCGAAGGTGAGCAGGGCGGCGGCCAGAATCGTCCACGTCGGGGCGTGGCCGGCGAGCAGGAGCGCCCCGCCGAGGGCCAGCGATGGCCAGACCATGACCGTGGTGCTGCCGTGGCGGTCGATGAGCCAGCCGGCGGCACGCATGCCGACCAGGCCGCCAACAGCGAGCAGGAGCAGGCAGGTGCTCAGCTTGGCGTCGGCCATCTTGATGTTGTGCTGGATGGCGGGGATCCGCGCGGTCCACGTGCCGATGGTCATGCCGGCGATGCCGAACATCAGGCTGATCGCGAGTCGGTAGCGGCGCAACACACCGGACACGCCAGCGCTCGTGCTGGGCGCAGGATTTAAGGCGACGGTCATGGAAGATCTCCACGGAAGGAATAGGGGCGTCACGGTGGCAGCGGAATTGCCTCGCGTGCGGTGCCGGCACGGAAAGCTGGTGATCCCGGCGGCGTCACCAGCCGCAGCACTGGGCCGTGCGGGTCAGCCGACGGCGGCGCAGGCGGTGCCGTAGCTGGTGTAGCCGTTGGACGTGCCGGGCCCGGCGGCGCCGGTGTACCGCCCGAACTTGAAGCAGGTCTTGGTGCCCTTGGCGTAGTCGCGGTTGACGTTCCACGTGCCTGTGGCGACCTCGGCGCCGAAGATCGACTTGGAGCAGTAGTCCTTGTCCTTGCCGCCGTTGGAGTCGGCGTAGTGCTTGCCTTTGATCAGCACTTGGCTGTGGCCGGTCCGGCACGTCTTGGCGTAAAGCGCGACGCGGCTCTTGATCGAGTTGACGTGCAGCTTCGTGCCGTTGACCGCCACGCAGGAGGCGTAGGCGTCGCCCTTGCACTGTCCGCGCTGACCAGCGCGGGCGTGGCCACGGTGAACGTCAGGCCCAGCGCAGCGGTAACAACAGCGTCGGTTCGAGCGAGGGTCTTGTTCATTGCTGCCTCTTTCCGGGAATGGTGGTGGTGGTGGGCTCCGGTCCGCGGCGTGACCGTGACGCCGTTACCTAGCCGGGCAGCGAACGCACCGGCATGGGTTCGCGCCTCGTGTGCGGCCACGCCGCTGGATGCGGGTGCGGTCGAAACGGCGGCGATTGTCGAGCAAAGGTGGGTCGCTTCCTTGACGACCTTGCCTGCTCGGATCTCCGCGAAATAGCTGTCCGTAGCTGTCCTGGGCTGTCCGGGCGCGGTGGACTTCGCCCGCTTCGGCGCTGCTGGGTCGTGGAGGCCAAGCGTTGGGCGCGCCGCGCTGATCGGCGCTCCCGGCGTGGGCCTGGCGGTATTCCTTCGCGGGCTTTGGCGGCTGGTCACCGCGACCGCGCCGGGCACCGCAGCCGGCGTGCACGCCCTGGTCGTCGACGGGCTCGCCGCCCGGACCCGGGTGGGCAGCCTGCCCCGGGTACGGGACAACGCCCTGATCACGCTGGGCCCCACCCACGCGCAGATCACCGCGGCGCTGCTCGCAGCCGTGACCACCGCCCGGCTGGCCGCGGCCGCGGACCCCGGCGCTGACCTGGCGGCCCGGGTCGGCAAAGCCGCCGGCGTCGACTCGGCGGTGCAGACGGTCGCCGAGCTAGCGCCGCTACTCGGCGCGGCCGGGTTCCAGCGCCACCACCCCATCGCCAAGGCCCGCGCGGACCTGAATGGGCTGCTCTACCCCGACGGCATCCACGACAGCCTGTACCGCTCCGGCGGCCTCAGCCTGCTCACCGCGGCGTCCGCCCCGTCCCGGCAGCAGCCCGCGGCGCCGGTCCTGGCGCCGGCTGTACATGTTCAGCACCGCCACGCACGCGCCGCTACCTCGACGCCGCCACCTCCCCGGCAGCGCTGCGCCCGGCGTTGCAGCGGGTGCACGCCGGGGTCGAGCGGATGCGCCGGCTGATCGACGACCTGCTGACCTACGCCACCGCCCGCGACGCGGCGATCAGCCCCGTCGCGGTCGAACTGCAAGCGTTGACCGCCGAGGTCGTCGCCGAACGCACCGCGCACCTGCGCAACCCGACCGACGGACAGGTGGCCCTGTTCCCCGACGTCTACACCGGGCCGCTGCCCACGGTGCACGCCGACCCGGTGCTGCTGCGCCAGCTGCTGGACAACCCGATCGGCAACGCGTTGAAGTACACCCTGCCCGGCCAGCGGGCCCGTATCGACATCTCCGCGCACCACCGGCCCGGCGACACCCACGCCCGGATCCAGATCGCCGACCGCGGCATCGGCATCCCGGCCGCAGACCAGGCGAAGGTGTTCGACACCTTCCACCGCAGCGCTGCCCACACCCGCAATTGCGCCGGCACCGGGCTGGGTCTGGCGATCTGCAAGAAGATCGCGGAACGCCACGACGGCAGCATCCGCGCCGCCGACAATCCCGGCGGCGGCACCCGGATCTTGCTCACCCTGCCAACGGGTGCGCCGGTCGGCGAATCGCCGGACACGACCGAGCCTGCGCGGCCGCAGAACGCCCCGCACCGGGCATGAACTCTGCGACGGGTTCGCCGCGGTACTGGCGCGCGTGAACCTGCGACGGGCGCGGCGGCTGCTGGTGCATGAGCGCGCGGCACGAACCGGTGCGGCCGCCGGCTCTGCCGGGGTATTCGACTGTCCTTGAGGGCCTAACCGCGGCGGGTCACCGGCTGTTGGCGCGCTCGCGCAGCCAGGCCGCGCGTGCCGCGGCGACCTGCTCATCGGCTCCCGATGCGCGCAGCAGCTGCACGGCGCGGCGCAGTGCCGGCGTTTCGTCGACACGGCCCAGCACCTCGAGCCCTGCCCGACGTTGCCGTAGTGTTCGTACACCTGCTCCACGATCAGCCGCTGTCCGAGCGGCTCGCACGCCAGAACCCCCCAGCCGGAGCTCGCCGCCAAACTGCGCGCCTTCGCCAGCGCCGCCCGCCACCGCCGCGCCGACGACGACTGACGCCACCCCGCGCACGAATTCCCTAGTGGAAGAAGGCCACCACCGAGCGACCCGCGTCATGCGCTTCGGAAAGCCACTGAAACACGTCGTACGCGGCGTCCTGGTACTCCTCCGCGATATCCGTCGCTCCGACGCGAGCGAGCAGGCCAGCCGGCTCCTCCAACGACCCGTACTCCCGGTAGCCGATCCCCGGGAAGCCGTCGATCCGTGGCAGCGGCACCGGCGCACCACCAAACATCAAGTCCGACATGGAAAAGTCCTCGGCGAGCAACCCCGCACCGCCCAGCACCTCGTCCACGCGTTCGCACCAGTCCACCGGCACCGGCATCCACCGCGGGTTAGGCAAGAACGCCCCATGGACGTCACACAGATACTCCAGGAAATAGCCGTAGGCGAACCCGATCCGCTCGTCGTACGGCTCTCCCAGGATCATGTGCCGTGCGACATCCGGGAGCGTGAGGACCGAACCGTCCCCGATCACGTCGTCAATCATCCCCTGCACCTCGTCACGACGCTCGGCGAAAGCAGCCCCGTACCGCTGCGCCAGCGCCGGATCCTCGCTTCCCACCTCACCGCGAATACGGCCGAGATCCACCGCCCACGCCATCGCCCCGTACCCCACCACGACCTCCCCGTACATCCTGATCAAGCGAGGCGGAGGATCGTAGCCGCGACCTGTAACAACCACCGCCCGCCGCCGCGTCGACAAACCCCCCGCAGCAGCTCACAGGCGATGCCACCAGCGTCAAAGGCGAAGGTCAAAGGCGGTCCTCGTGGCTGGGTGGGTGGTGCAGGCCGCTGCTCCCGCTGTGCCCGGGCTACGTGCGTGAGTGGTTGCGCCGGATCAGCCCTGCGGGCCGATGGCCTGCCCGCCCCGAGCCAGCGTTCCGCCCCTGGACCGCATCGCCTCGGCGGCGGGGCAGGCTCCAGGATGGCTCGGCACACCTTGGTGGGCGCAAGGCCGGTGGGGCTGCCGGCGGCACGCGCTCGATGGCCAGCTCGGCGACCGCGGCGTAGTCCACTTCCACCCGCTTGTCAACCTGAGTTGACATAACGGCCGTTATCGCCCAATTTGGCCAGTGTTGACCGCGCTAGCCTGACGGCCCGGCGCCGCGGGAATCGCCGCCCCCCCGCGTGGACGGGGAGTCGGCCACCGCGGCTGACCTTGGAAATATGGCAGCAGGCTCTCCGTAGCCACCGATCCAGGCGAGGCCCGTGCGTGTCATCGCTCAGGCGACGAAGAATCCGTTCTCCAGGTACACCGTCACGCCGTCAGCGCGGGCCCGGACCGCCGCAGCCACCCGGCGCGCGAGAAGCTCCGAGAGCCGCTCGCCGGCCTCCTGCTCGGTGCACCATGCCCAGCTGCGCAGCTCATCGGCCGGAAGCCGGATCTGCGCGGTCTGCTCCGGCGTGAGGACACCGCCGTCGAACACCATCATCAGGCCCTCGGTGCGACCAGGGCGCGGCGGCACCCAGTCGCTCACCAGCAACCGGCCAAGCTCGACCGACAGGCCGAGTTCTTCCGTGAGTTCGCGCGCCACCGCGGCGTGCGGCGACTCATCGGCCTCGACAGCGCCGCCAGGAAGCTCCCAATAGTCCTTGTATGACGGCTCGACGAGCAGGCTGCGGCCCTGGTCGTCCGATAGCAGCACACCGGCGCCCATCCGCTTGCGCGGCAGTGTGGCGGTGTAGTCAGAGGTCACCACGGCAGGCTAGCTGTGCTGTCCAGGGACGTTGGTCAACCTGGTGATGGGTGGTAGGCCGCCGATTGCTGAGTGGGGCCGGTGGTGATTGTAGTGATGTAGGAAGGCC
>NZ_JBFAZZ010000021.1:0-129754 GCF_040689425.1 Actinoplanes sp. NPDC051475 | reverse complement strand
CCTAGACAGCTCCACTCCACAACCGGAGGCCTTCACCCGTCCAGAGCTCAGATCAACTCGTCACACAACCTCGACCAACCTCCCTGGACAGCACAGCTAGCCCGGGTTACCGCTGCGGGAAGTAGTCCACCAGTGTGCTGCGCGGACGGTACTGCGCTGGAAGGCCGAGAAGCCGCGTGTTCTCCGCACGCAGGGTCCGCGCGGCAGTGTCAAGAGACGGCCGCTGCCCGGGTCGCGAGTGTGTCGTTGACCTACGGCTGGCAGCGGATCGGCAGCTTGTCAGTGCTTCGAAAAAACGATTACGCCAGTGGCGCATGATGCCCTCCCCCGATGGCATGTGGCTGGTGCGCAGGGTTGATGCCCAGGACCGGCCAGAGGTACTGCTGGTTGCGCTGTGGGCCGAACGCATCGGCTCCTTTCGCTCACTCGTCGTGCTCGATGCGGATCTTCATGCTCCGTGATCGATGCGAACATTGCTGTCATTTAGCGCACTGTGGAGAGTGGCGCTCCGGTACGAGCCTCCCGCGGCACATCGTTGACCTGGGAAGTCTTGAAGTCGTGTGATTCCGGTGACGCCGGGCCAACGCCCTGTCCCTCGAGTGTTCCCCCGGGCAACTGCCCTCTGCCGCTCCCGGGCTACCGCCCTGAAATCCTGACCGCGGCAGTGTCTTCCCACCGCGTTTGATGGTCAGGATCGCGACGGTGGCCGTGAGCCGCCCCTTTGCCGACTGTGCAGTACGGCCACCGGCAGCGCCGGCCAGCGGTGGAGGTCGGTCAAGAGAGCGGTGAGGGTTGCCGCGTAGGTGCTCTGCGGTGGCCTTGGGCTACGTCGAGCATGACGGCCGCCCGTGCTGGGCGGGGTGGTAGGCGGTGAGGTGTTGCTCGTCGCCGGCCCTCAGGCGGGTACGGGATCAGGAGACGGGTGGTCCCAGCGGGATCCGGAAGGCTGCGACCAGAGTCAGTGGCGGAAGCGGCGCATGCACACTCTGCGCAACTATAGCGACGCCTTGATCGACTATTGGCTGTCGCTATTCGGCCCAAGGCCGTGGATGAACTCCGGGTCGGGCGCACACGGGAACTTGCGACGTCAGTCATTCCGGCGCCAGGCGCGACTGGAAAGGGAAAGCCCTTTCTGTCACTGTTGAGAGGCGGCCAGGGAATCACCCCGAGGTCGCACAAGGGCGGTGCGGAGTTGCCCCGTCACGCGGCCAGAAGAAAGGAATACTTTAAGGTGTGCGAGAGTCGCTCCTCGAAGCCCCGGAAGTCCGATCGTCCCTCCGAGGTTAGGTCGCCCTACTGGCGCCTCGCCGTTGCGGCCGCCGGGCTCGACTTGGGAGTCGTGATCATCGAAAGTGTCCGCAACGAGGCGCCCACCAGCATCTTCGTGGTGAGCGCCCTCGCCGCCACCATCAAGTTCATCGTCGCGGCCAAACGTCTCTGAACTAGATGGACCAGTAGAGGGGCCAGCCCGAAAGGGCTGGCCCTTCTTGCTTTTATCGTAGTTCTTCCGATGCCGTTTTGGCGAGGGAAACCGAAATCTTCCTTACGGCACACACGGCTGAGTGGAGTCCGTCGACTGCAGGATTTTCTGCGCGACGATTCCGCTAAGCAGTTCTCTATAGCTGAAGCTGTAGAACTTGCGTCGAACTGATTCGCAGGCCCAGCTTCGATTCGATGAGGCTCGGCCAGCAGATTTTGATACCGGCCGCAGATTGCACAGTTGGCCCACCGAGTGTCCGGGCGGGAGACCGGGTCCGGGCCCCCGTGGTCCGGGCCCCCCGTGGGCCGGGCCCCGTGGACCGGGCCCCCGTGGACCGGACCCCAAGAGGCGGAGACCACCGACCGCGAGACGACCGACCGAGACGGAGACCACCGACCGCGAGACGACCGACTGAGACGGAGACGACCGACCGGGAGACGACCGACCGCGAGACGGAGACGCCGACCGCGAGGCGGAGACGACGGCCCTTCCCGTTGGGCCGTCCTGTGGGCCGCGTCCTGTGGGCCGTCCTGTTGGGCCGCGTCCTGTGGGCCGTCCCGTTGGGCCGCGTCCTGTGGGCCGTCCCGTTGGGCCGCGTCCTGTGGGCCGTCCCGTTGGGCCGCGTCCTGTGGGCCGTCCCGTTGGGCCGACCTCCGGCCACCTCCGCTGGCCACCTCCGCCCCTCCGCTGGCCACCTCCGCTGGCCAGCCTCCACCACCTCCGCTGGCCACCTCCGCTGGCCACCTCCACCACCTCCGCTGGCCACCTCCACCACCTCCACCACCTCCACCACCTCCGCTGGCCAACCTCCACCCGTCCGCTGGCCACCTCCGTTGGCCAACCTCCACCACCTCCGCTGGCCGACCTCCGCTCTCCGTGCCGGCGGCACTTGCTCCGTTGACCGGTGGCACGTGCCCCGGCGTACCGGTGAGCTGGGTACCGGCGGCACATGCGGTGAGCTGGGTACCGGTGAGCTGGGTACCGGTGAGCTGCGCAGCGGTGAGCTCGGTACCGGTGAGCTGCGCAGCGGTGAGCTCGGTACCGGTGAGCTGCGTACCGGTGCACTGCTCTACCCTCCGCTGGCCACCTCCGGCCCCCTCCGATGGCCACCTCCACCCCTCCGCTGGCCACCTCCGATGGCCAACCTCCACCACCTCCGCTGGCCAACCTCCACCCCTCAGCTGGCCACCCCCGTTGGCCAACCTCCACCACCTCCGCTGGCCAACCTCCGCCCCTCCGCTGGCCACCCCCGCTCTGTGGGCCGTCCCGTTGGGCCGCCTCTGTGGGCCGTCCCGTTGGGCCGTCCCGTTGGGCCGCTCCGTGGGCCGACCCGTTGGGCCGTCGGCCCGTCCGATCCGTAGTCAACATGTCCCCCGAGCGGAGACCGACCGAGACGGAGACGACCGACCGCGAGACGGACACGACCGACCGCGAGACGACCGACCGCGAGACGACCGACCGCGAGACGACCGACCGCGAGACGGCTGACCGAGGCAACCGACCAAGACCGACCCGACCGCGAGAGGGCCCCGATGGAGACGACCGGGCAGGGTCCGCGGTCCGCGGTCTGGTCCGCAAGGGTCCGACCCGCGGGGGTCCGGCCCGCGGGGGTCCGAGTGTGCAGGAGTCCGAGTCCGCCGGGTCCAGTCCGCGGGGTCCGGACCGCGGGGGTCCGAGTTCGCGAGGTCCGGGCCCTAGGAGCCCGGAGGGCCGGCGGAGCCCGGTCGTGGTCCGGAGGCGCTTCGGTCGTGCTTCCGGCCCCGGCCTGCCGCCTGTCTGTTCGATGATGAGAATCGAAGACAGCAAGACCGTGGGTCGACAAACTGCGAATCCGAGGTAGCCAGTGGAGCGACGTGGCTGGCCTGGTCGCAGGAACAGCGAAACTCAGTAGTCCCCATGGAGTTGGCCGAAGCGAGTTCGGCGTTCGGGCGGAAAGCGAGTGAACCGCTCGCTGGGCTCGAATTGAGCCTCGGAGGGTGAGTCAGGCTCGGTTGTGGACTGCCAGCGCCGCCAACGCGGCCGGGCCACGTTCCGTCAGCGGTGAGCGTCGAGCGGGTGGCGGGGCTCCGCCTGTCCAGCCGGTTCGGAGGACGGCGGTCGGGAGGCCCGGTGTGCCTGACCCGCCGAAGCTGAGCGACGGAGGATCGGCCCTGCCGCTGCTCGGATACGCGGACAGGGCCGTGCACGTGGTCACTGTGGAGACGAACCCCGGGTAGACGCTGGCGGTGAGCACCAAGACGTCCCGACGGGGGTCCCACCAGCGGTGTCGTCCCCCTGCCCCCGGTCTCCGGTGGCGCTGATCAAGGCGGTCGGACGGGAGGCGGAGTGATCTGAGGGAGCTCCCGGCGGAGCTCTGAACCCGTGTGGCTGCCTGGACAGCCGCCCCCGATCGGGTGTGATGTGCATCACTCGCTGCTGTCGAGGTGGGCTGCGGACGCCGACGTCACCGGAGCCAGGCTGGCCCCCAGGGGCATGTGGACTGCCCAGATCTCCACATCCGACCGTGACTCTAAGTGATGTCCAAGGACCCGGCGGGCACGCGGATGGACTGCCCTCCCGGCCCCGTCGACAAGCTCGGTTTGAGGGTCCGCCACTGAGTTCGCCGCCAGCGGTGAGGACTACATGCGCCCGGGCCCCCCGCGTCTTCCTGGAGTGCAACATCAGTGAAACTCCGCAGCCTCACTGTCCGCTTAGCTGGGTTCACCATCCGCTACGACAGGAGAGTGCTATGACTCCGCAGGTTCCCCAGGTCACGCCGGACGAGGACGACTTCGCGCCGCTGGATGTGCGGATCGTCGAGGTCGGACCGGTGGCTGAGGTGCTGCTGGCTAACACCGACGACGGGTGCGACACCGTCCGCGGTAGCGACTGCTGACCGCCGTTGCCTTTCTCCGGCGGTGGTCGTCCGCCGCCGGAGAAGGCCCGGTTCGCTGTCCGTGGCGTAGTGACGAGGGTGAGGAGGTCGTGGTGAGGCGCTTGCTGGGCGGTTACGAACCGGTCGATGCACCTTTACTGCGCGCCAGTGTGCATACCTCCGACACGCGGCGGGAGCGACCGTGGCCCGTCTCGGACGCCGGTTCGGACCTGGCGCCTTGGCGCGCGTGGCTGGTCGGGGTGTGGTCCCAGCCGGACATCGCAGCCGCGATCACGACAGCCAGCCCGGTAGTGGCCGGCCGCATCGAGGCTGTGCGCCAGGGGCACACGCCGGAGCCCGCCCAGGTGCGACGGCTGGTGACGTCGGTGGCCCGGTATCTGGTGCGGGTCCGTCGTCGGGCTACCCCGTTCGGGCTGTTCGCGGGGGTGAGCGCGCTGCGGTTCGGCGTGAGTGCGTCGGTGTCGTGGACCGACGAGCACCGCACGGTGACCCGTGCGGACGCGGCCTGGCTCGCCGCGATCATCGCCCAGCTCGAGGATTCTGCGCCGCTGCGTCATCGGCTGTCGGTGGTGGTGAACACGCTCGCGTATCCGCGGGGTGATCGGCTGGTGGTGCCGTGGCAGCCGCATGCCAGCGGTCATCACCGGGTTCGCGGTACCCGGGTGGAGGTCTCGGTCCCCCACCGGAGGGGCGTGCACGCCGTACTGCAGGCGGCCCGGACGCCGGTCGCGGTCCACGCGCTGATCTGCGACGTCGCCACCGGACGCCCAGGTATCGCCGTCGGCGACGTCGACGCGCTGGTGGCGCAGCTGCTGGAGTGCGGGGCACTGATCAGCAGCTTGCGGGCCCCCTCGACCAGCATCGACGGGCTCGCGTATCTCCTGCGGCGGCTGTCGCAGGTGCACGCTGAGGAGATTGCCGGCGTCGCGCCGCTCGTCCACGAGCTCGGCGCCGTGCAGAGCCTGTTGCAGGCCGCCGACCAGCAGCCGTGGCGGGACGGTACGGGTCGCTCACAGGCGGCGCAACGGATGCGGACCTTGGCGGCGGTGGAGCAGCCGCTGGTGGTGGATCTGCGGCTCGCCGCCGCGGTGCAACTGCCGCAGATGGTGGCCGACGAGGTGGCGGCCGCCGGCGACGCGCTGCTGCGGCTTGCCCCGGCCGCTGACCCCGGGTGGCGCGATTATCACCGGCGGTTCCTAGCCCGCTTCGGCCACGGCGCGGTCGTAGCGGTCGAGCGCCTGGTCGACCCGGTCGCCGGGATCGGCTACCCCCGCCACTACGCCCCGGACGGACAGCAACGCCGCGAGGCGCTGTCGGTCCGCGATGAACATCTGCTCGCGGTGGCGCAGCGCGCGGCCCGCGACGGGCAGATCGAGGTGGTCGTCGACGACGACCTGCTCCGCGAGCTCAGCCGGGCCCAAGGAGCGGGCCCGGCGACGCCGGCGCATGTGGACGTGTGCGCCGAGATCCGCGCCGCCCGCCTCGGGGACGTCGGGGAGGGCGCGTTCACGCTCGCGGTCACCGGGATCGGTCGATCGGCGCTTGCCACGAGCGGCCGGTTCCTCGCCGCACTTCCCGGCGACGACCAGGCTCGGATGCGCGACTGCTACACCCGGCTCCCGACCGAGGTCGACGGTGCCATGGCAGCGCAGGTGTCATTCCCGGCGCATCGGCTTCACGCGCAGAACGTGCTGCGGGCACCGCGCGCCCTGGACGCGGTGATCACGCTGGCCGAGCACCCCGACGGGGCGCCGAGCGGACTGCCGCTGGAGGACCTGGCGGTGACCGCCGACGCAAAACGGATGTACGTGGTGTCGCTGTCGCGGCGCCGGGTGGTGGAACCGGTGCTGACCTGCGCGGCGGCGCGGCACACGATGCCGCCGCTGGCCCGGCTGCTCGTCGAGATCCCGCAGGCCCACACGGGCCGGGTGACGATGTTCGACTGGGGCGCGGCCGCCGGTCTGCCGTTCCTGCCCCGGCTGCGGTATCGGCGCAGCGTGCTGTGCCCGGCCCGCTGGCGGATCACTGCCGCCGAACTCCCGGCCCGCAGCGCCACCCTGCACGAATGGAGGACGGCGCTGACGGTGCTACGGCACCGACTCCACTGGCCTGCGTACGTCGCCGTGGGCACCGGCGATCAACAACTGCGGCTGGACCTGGACGAGGCGATGGACGCCGGGGTGCTGCGCGCCCACATCGACGCCACCACCGGCCCGATCACCGTCACGGAGACGGCGCGGCCGGACGAGCACGGCTGGATCGGCGACCGCGCCCACGAGATCCTCGTGCCGCTGGCGCGCACCGGGTCTCCGGCCCCCGCACCGGCCGCGGTGCGCCGGGTACGGCCGCTCCCCCTGCTGACCGGCGACGACACCGACGACGCTGGGCGGGTGCTGTTCGCCAAGTTGCACTGCCACCCGGACACCGCCGACATGATCCTGACCCGGCACCTGCCGAAGCTGCTGGCCGAGTGGGACCAGCCGCCGGTGTGGTGGTTCCTTCGCTACCGCCATCCGGCGCCGCACCTGCGGCTACGCATCCGGGTCGACGCCGCGACCACCTACGCCGAGGCCGCCGGCCGGGTCTGGGCTTGGGCCGGCGAGCTGCGCCGCCACGGCCTGCTCGGCGACATCAGCCTCGACACATATCACCCGGAAACCGCCCGGTACGGCGCCGCGGCGGCGCTGACCGCAGCCGAGGAGGTGTTCGCCGCCGACTCCGCGGCAACCCTCGCCCAGCTCACCACCGTCCAAGTCGAGCGGGACGTGCATCCGTACGCGCTGACCGCCGTGAGCCTGCTCGACCTCGCGGCCGCCGTGACGGGTGGCCGGCCCGCGGCGATGCGCTGGCTGCTCCAGCACCGCGCCGAGCCCGACACCCCGGGACAGGGGCGACATCGCGATCGCGACCTGCGCCGGCAGACCATCGCCCTCGCCGGTCTCGGCTCGGATCCCGTGCCATCTCAGCTGCTGGCCGACGGGTCACTGCTCGCGGCAGCCTGGAAACTGCGGCGCGACGCCGCGGCCCGCTACGCCGACCAGCTCGCCGCCGCGCCTACCCACGTGACCGCCTCCTCGGTGCTCACCTCGCTGCTGCACCTGCACCACGTGCGCGTGCACGGCGTCGACGCCGACACCGAGGCGCTCACGTACCGGCTGGCCCGCGCCGTCGCGCTGGCGGCCACGTGCCGCCGCACCGCGAACGCGGGGCAGTTCCGATGACGGCGCCGACCCGCCCCGGTGTCGACGGGCCGCGCCGCGCCGCGGTGACCGCCGCGGCGGAGCTGGCCGACATCCTGGCCGCTCCCCCACTGGCGATCGATCTGGGCGTCGACGGCCCGGACAGCCGCCGGTGGCGCGATCAGTCGCTGTCGAAAGGGGCGGCGGGCGTCGCGATCCTGCACGCCGAACGCGCCCGCAACGGCGACGGCCCGAAGGATCGGGTGCATGCGTGGCTGGCCCGAGCCACCCGCGAGGACCTCTCCGCCGGACCGAAGGCGGGTTTGTGGTTCGGCGCGCCCGCGGTGGCGTTCGCCGTGCACACCGCCGCCGCCCGGCAGCACCCGCAGGCCCTGGCGCGGCTCGACGAGGCCGTGGCCCGGCTCGTGTCGCGCCGCCTGGCCGACGCCGACGCCCGGCTCGCCGCCACGGTGCGGCCCGCGGTGGCGGAGTACGACCTGGTCCGCGGGCTGACTGGCCTCGGCGCCTACCTGCTGCACCGCCACCCGCACGGCGCTTTGATCCGTCGAGTCCTGGCCTACCTGGTGCGCCTGAGCGAGCCCCTGCCCGTCGACGACCAGGCCGGACTGCACGCGCCGGGCTGGTGGAGCCCGGACGGGCCGTACGGACGCCGTGATCCTCGCTGGCCGGGCGGGCACGGCAACCTCGGCATGGCCCACGGCATCGCCGGGCCGCTCGCCCTGCTCAGCCTCGCGATGCGCCACGGCATCACCGTCGACGGCCACGCCGACGCCCTCACCCGCATCTGCGACTGGCTCGACCGGTGGCGCCGCGACACCCCGACCGGGTCATCGTGGCCGCCGCACGTCGACGTCGCCGACCTGCACACCGGTCGCCGGTCGCCGGCCGGGCCAGGGCGTCCCTCCTGGTGCTACGGCACCCCCGGCCTGGCCCGTGCCCAGCAGCTCGCCGGCATCGCGCTCGACGACCGCGACCGGCAGCAGGCCGCCGAACAGGCCCTTGCCGGATGCCTAGCCGACCCCGACCAGCTCGCGCAGATCGTCGACCCGGCGATCTGCCACGGCTGGGCCGGGCTCGCCCTGACCGCCTGGCGGATGCACACCGACGCGCTTTCCCCCGCCATCGGCGCACATCTACCGGCGCTGCTCGACCGGCTGGTGACCCACGCCCGTGACCCGCTGTCCGACGACCTGCCCGGCCTGGTAGACGGCCGCGCCGGCGTGGCGCTCGCCCTGCACCACCTCACCGCCGGCACCCCCGGTGCCTGGACCGCCTGCCTGCTGCTCGACTAACCCCGGGAAGGAACCCCGCCTCCATGCTCGACAGCGACCCCGACGCCGGCTGGCGCCAGCTCAACATCACCAGCACCGACTGGCAGCACGCCGAGGCGATCGCCGTGACCCACCTGTGGCCCTGGCTGGCCACTGTCCAGGCCACCGGCGGCGTCTCCCGCTGGTGGTTCGTCCGCAAAGGTGCCACCTGGCGCCTGCGGCTACGACCCGGACCGGCCCCGCAGACCGCCCCGGTCGACGAACTCATCGCCACCCTCGCCGCTGCCGACGGCGTGCACAGCTGCGCGCTGGTGGTGTACGAACCGGAGATCCACGCGTTCGGCGGCGTCGCCGCCATGGACATCGCCCACGACCTGTTCCACGCCGACAGCCGCCACCTGCTCGAGCACCTTGCGCACGCCCGCACCGACCACCGCCGCGAACTCGCCCTGATCCTTGGCAGCCGGCTGCTACGGGCGGCCGGGCAGGACTTCTACGAGCAAGGCGACATCTGGACCCGGCTCGCCGCGCACCGCGTCCCCGAGCGGCCGGTCGAACCGCCGCCGGCGCTCGTGGGTGACGTGCGCCGGCTGATCACCGCCACCGTCCACACCCCGGACAGCCCGCTCACCGAGGCCACCCGCTGGCCGGCCGCGTTCGAGCACGCCGGGCTCGCCCTGGCCCGCCTTGCCCAGTGCGGCGAACTCACCCGAGGCTTGCGCGCGGTCCTCACCCACCACCTGATCTTCGCCCTCAACCGCCACGGCGTCGCCGCCGCCGACCAGCACCTGCTGGCCACCGCCATCAGCCGTATCACCTTTCAGCAGCAATTCACCCCCGCCCCGAAACTCAGCAGCCCACCGCCGAGCAAGCAGGCCGCTACAGTCGCGCCGGTGAGCAGCCAACCGAGCGCCGACACCACCACGGACACCGCGCAGCCGCGCGACGCCGAGCGGCTACGCCACGCGCTGGCCGACTACATCCGCGGCTGGAACGTCTTCAAGACACCGCAGGTCGAGGCGGCATTCCGTACCGTGCCCCGGCACCTGTTCCTACCGGGCGTCGACCTGGAAACCGCCTACCAGCCGCGCCCCGTCGTCACTAAACGCGCCGACGACGGCAGCGCCCTGTCCTCGGCATCCAGCCCGAAACTCGTGGCCACCATGTTGGAGCAGCTCGACGTGCGACCCGGACATCGCGTCCTGGAGATAGGTGCGGCGACCGGCATCAACGCCGCCCTGCTCGCCGAGCTGGTCGGCCCGACCGGCTCCGTGGTCACCATCGAGCTCGATGAGGACCTCGCCGACGGCGCCCGCGCCAGCCTGCTCCGAGCCGGCTATGACCACGCTGTCCAGGTGATCTGCGGCGACGGCGCCCTCGGCCACCCGAACCGGGCACCGTACGACCGGATCATCGTGACCGCCGGATCCTGGGACCTGGTCCACGCCTGGTGGCAGCAACTCGCCCCCGGCGGCCGGCTGGTCGTGCCGCTGCGTCTGCACGGCAGCGGCCTCACCCGCGTCATCGCCTTCGACCTGGCCGACCCCGACCGCCTCATCAGCACCTCGGCGTACGTGTGTGGCTTCGTCCCGCTGCGTGGCGCCAGCGAAACGATCGAGGCCCACGTGCGTCTCGGCGAGCACGTTGTGTTCCACGTCGAGGCCGCAGACCACGCCGACCAGGCCGCGCTCACCCATACGCTCACCCTGCCCGCCCATGAACAGTGGACCGGCATCCAGACCGCCGACGTCGACCCGGTCGAGCACCTCGACCTGTGGCTGGCCACCCACACCAAGGACCGGTTCGGGCGGCTCTCGGTCGCACCCGAAGCCCGCGAGGCCGGGCTGCTCAACCCCGCCCTGCGCTGGGGCGGCGCTGCGCTCTACGACGACTACAACCTCGCCTATCTTGCCCTGCGGCCCCACCGCGGCGACCCCGCCGAGCTCGGCGTCATCGCGCACGGCCCCGACGCTGCCGACCTCGCCGGTCGGCTCACCGACCTGCTCCAGCAATGGCAGCGCGACCAGGCCACCGTCGCCCGCATCACCGCCCACCGCCGCGCCGCAGACACCCACGAGCCCGCCGCAGCGGACGGGATCCTGCGACCCGACACCCGCCTCACCATCACCTGGTAGCCGCGCATCACGACAAGGGAGCCGACCGCACGACGGAAGGATCACCCGATGATCAGTCTCAGCCCTGCCCGCGGCGACCTCACCGCGCAGGCACCGCATCTCGACCCGGTGGCCACCCGCTTCCCGCTGGTGCCGCGGCCCAAGCCGCGCGGCGCGACCCTCGCCGAGCGGGTCGCCCGGGTCCACGACCTGGCCCGCCGCGCGGCCGCGGCCAGCGGCGGCGAGGCCCTGACCACCGCCGCGCAGGCCCACAACCTCAGCGCCCTGATCCTCAGCGACAGCGGCCTGCCCGATCAGGCCCGCACGCTGTGCCATCAGCAGCACGACCTGTTCCAGTCGGGCCGCCCGTACGACCTGGCCACCGCCAAACTCGCCCTGCAACCCCTGATCAACCTGGCCCGGCTGCACATCCGCGCGGGCGACAGCGCCACCGCCTACACCCTGCTCGCCGACCTGTTCGAGGCGGTCAAGACCCGCACCGACACCAGTATCGACGGGCGCACCGTACGCCTCGCAGACCTGGTGGCCGATCGTGACGCGCACCGGGAGCTCGTGCAGTGGTTGTGGACCGTGCTGCTAGCCGACGGCACCCGCGCCCTCACCCGCGCGGGACACTGGGCCCAGGCGCTGCATCACGTCGAACAACACCACGGCGTCGGCCAGCGACTGCTCGACGGGCGACAGGTCGCGGTCCTTGCCCACGCCAGCCGCGGTGACGCGCCGATCGCGTTGCGGCTGCTGGCCGAATCGGCGACGCCGAGCGGGTGGGAACGTGCGGTCGCCGCCTGCCTGCACGTCATCTGCTCTCGCGCCGCCGCGCAGCCCATCGGCGATGGCGCCACCACGATGCTCGACCGCTATCTGGAGCTGCCCTGCGGCGACGACGAAGCCGCTTTCGCCATCCGCCTCGGCCTGTGCGTTCACGCACTTGCCGCCGCAGGCGACGCCCAGTCGCGCATCGCCGCGACGATCGAACGGCTCGCTCTGCGCAGCGGCGACGGGTATGCCGCACACGAGGTCCTGGGCGACGCCTGCGCCATGTCGCTCACCGACGCCGGCCGCCGGCACCTCACCGCGACCGTCCGCGCTTGCGGGCTCGACCAGGCGGCCGCCGCACCCCGAGTCCGCGACGATCTGTATTCCGCGGTCGCTACCTGCGAGAACGTGATGGCCGCCGCCCTGACTGGACGTCGCCCCTGACCCCACCGGGCGTTTGCCCGTACCCTGGAACGTGACGACCCCCCGACACAGGGAGGACCCGATGGCGGACCCCGCCCCCGACGGCGAAGGCACCGGCGACCACATCGCCCGCCTGCGCAAAGCCGCAGGACTCACCCAAAGCCAGCTCGCCCAACGCGCCAACGTTTCCAAGAGCCTGCTGTCCAAGGTCGAGATCGGCGACAAGCCCGCCAGCCACGCCCTCGTCGCCGCCGTCGCCCACGCCCTGCGGGTGCCCATCGAACGCGTACACGGCCAGCCCTACCACGAAGGGCCCGCCCAAGCCTCGATCGATGAGCTGCGCACTGTCATCCGCGCCTACGACCTGCCACCCGACGACGACATCGCGATCAGGCCCTTGAGCGAGCTGCACAGCGACGTACACGACATCGGCGAACTGCGCCGGGCTGGCCGCTACGCCCGGCTCGGCGAACGCCTGCCCGCGGTGATCGCGGCCGTGTCCGCGGCTGCGCACGCCGCCCGCACCGCCGACCGGCGCGCCGCCTTCTCTTTGCTGGTCTCGGCCTACTACGCCGCGCACGGCCTGGCGTATCGCCTCGGGCACGCCGACCTGTCCGAGTCCATCGAACACAAACTCGGCTGGGCCGCCGAGCAGACCGGCGACCCGCTCGCCGTGGCCCTGGCCCGCTGGACCCGCGTCAACTCGTTCCAGGCCGCCGGCGATTACGACCACGGCCTCGACCTGCTTGACCGCGCCCGCGCCGACCTCACCGCCAGCAGCGTCCCCGCCGGTCCCGCGGCCACGGTGCTGCTCGGCAGCATGCACCTGCGCGCGGTCACCCTGGCCTCTCGCCGCGGCGACCACGACACGGTCCGCGACCACCTCGACCAGGCGTACCGGCTCGCCGGCGAAATCGGCCCGACCGACCAGATCCATTATCACCTGAATTTCGGTCCCGAGAACACCCGCATTCACGACACCGCCGCGCACGTCGAACTCGGCCGTCCCGAAGACGCCATCCGTCTCGCAGACCAGTGGGCGCCGTCGCCTGACATGCCACCTACCAGGGCTGGGCACCACTACATTGACCTGGCCCGTGCGCACCTCATGGCCGGCAACCGGGCCGCCACCCTGCACGATCTGCAGCAGGCCCGGGAGATCGCTGCCGAGCAGACCCGCTACCACCCGATGGTCCGCGAGACCACGCGGGTTCTGATCAGCCTGCACCACCGTTCCAACCGCGACCTTACGCAGTTCGCGATGTGGCTCGGCTTGCCCTGACGCGTCATCGCGTGGCGGTGACAGCTGGCATCACCCATACGAGTAGTTGCCGGCTGCCCGCAGCAGCGGCTTACAGCCCCGGCATGACCGGCCGCTGCACCACCTCGCGTGTGCCGTCCTCGCCATGTGCGGTTGCCGCGGCATGCACACATCCCAGGACTACGCACGGATGAACCCTAGGGAGGACGCGCTGCGACGTACCAGCGCCGCAGCGGCGTTGTACGAAGTCTCCGAGGAACGGTTTGGCCGAGCACCAGGCCGCTGCCCGGAGCGACATCGACCGCAGCGGAGATGCCGGGTGACGCCCGCGGCATCACGCCGCCGGCCTTTCACCCGTCCTGCGGTGTCCGGCAACCCTCCCGACGAATTCCGCAACGGCGATCAGAAACAGCACCACGGACGAAGAGTCGGCTCGATTCTCCAGCGGCGCGGCTACGCGTACGGAGTCCAGCGCGATGGGTCGCCGTTCCTAAGGGACTCGAACCTGTGCCGCCACTGTTCACGTAGGCCGGGGTTGCTCCGGAGTACCGGAATAACGCTTGTGACCAGCTGAAGCTCCCGAAGACGGCGGAGAACCGGGAAGCCGTTCCAGGTCATGACGTCAAAGTCGTACGCTTTGGCAAGCAAAGCATGATCATCCTTGGGGTAGCTGAAGCGAACTGCTCCAACGGCGATTGGCGTCAGGTCCCACTCCCGCGGACCGTACGCGGACCCGTCAAAGTCACACACGACTGGGCCGGACAGCCCTGGAATCAGGTTGCCGAGGAAGGCATCGCCCCAGATCGGGCCTTGAGGAAGGACGAATTGCACGTCAGCGAGTTCCTCTTCGATCTCCTCAGCGCGCCGAGTCAAGAATGAATGCTCGTGGGCCGGCAGTAGATCTGGATCGGCGAGCCGGGCCCTGATCGAGTCGAGTGGCTTCCATGTCGGAAGAGTGAACGTCGGCTCCGGTAGTCCGTGCCAAAGCTTCAAGAGTCGCGCCATGTCGGTTCCTGTGGGTACAGGCCCCACTGACGGCACAAGTTCCCACACTGTCGCCAGCTGCCCGGCTACTGTCACGGGCTGTTTGACACCGGGGAGAAGCCTTACTGCGGGCACGTCGTGCTCGGCGAGCCACGTCGCTACTTGGATGACCTTCGGTACGCGGTTCTCGACCGCCGTCGACCCCGCTATCCGCACCACTGCCCCCGCGTGGGGCAGACGGAACACAGCGTTGTTGGTGAATTTGATCAATTGAGCATCGTTGGGGTCGATGCCTGTTGCGGCGCAGACCTCCGTAAGCACGGTGCTGAGTCGGGCTGGACTGAGGGTGCCATCGGCCATGCGACTGACGGTAGTCATGCGGCGCGCAGTCCTGCGATCCGAGTGGTGAGCTCCCGGCAGTCGGAGTTGCCTGCGTAGCGTCGCGCCAAGCGTTGCAGCGGCAGCAGCCGGTCCACGACTCGCGTCGATCGAATTCGCTCGGCGAGTGCCACGGCTTGGTCGCCCAGCGCCGCGCCGTGGGCGAAGTTTCCATCGAGAAGATGCACGCTCGACAGGGCCGTGAGCTCGAAGGCTTGGCTTCTTGCGGCGTCAGTTCCCCGGCTAGCGAGACTTCTGGTCAGGGCTTCGATGGCGTCTCGCCGGCGGTCCGGCAGGTGATCGGCCAAGGCGGCATGGGCGACGCCGGTAGTGGCGTTGAGATCCGCAACGCCGAAGAAGCGCACCCACTTCGCTGCGGTCGCAAGGTCGCCGCGGGCGAACTCGTCCTGGGCGCGGCCAAGGGACCGCAGCGTCTGCCGCTCGTCGCCCAGGGCGGCGTACGCAGCAGCTTCATTGGTGCAGAGCATGGCGACCGTTACTTCACAGCCGGACTCTTGGGCGGCGATCTGCCCGAGCTGGAACAGCTTGAGCGCTAGCCGTGCCTGCGTTGCCCGCTCTGCCGACGGGACCGTATCGACCAGGTGCAGGTGAAGCCGTCCCATGCGATACAGGATGTTGGCGACCAGCGAAGCGTCTTTCGCATGGCTCGCCTGTTCCAGCGCGCGCTGGTAGTGGCGATTTGCTGAAGAGTAGAGACCGATGTCGAAACTGACCCAGCCGGCGAGATTGTGAAGGTCAGCAATCGCAAGATGGCGGCGGCGGTCAACGTCGTCAGTGCACTCCGCCCCGAGAAGTCCCCGTTGGGCCCAGGCTACCTGCGCAAGCACCGCATCTCGGCATGATCCGCCGCCGTTGCGGGCATCCAACGCCCGCAGGACCTGCGTGATGCCCTCCAGCTGCTCCACGTCTACGGTGTCAATTCGCCGCCGCCCTGGGGTCTGTTCCTGCGGCACAAGAGACGACCAGTGCTCTACGTCGAACCGAGCAGCGCCCATCGTGACCTGCGCGGCGTGGGCGATCAGTTCCCGTGTTGTGTCGACGTCATCGCCCTCGGGGCACCCGCCGGCTGCTGCGGCAAGGATTGCGGACGTCTCGGGGTCATAGCTGAGTCCAAGGTAGCCGTGCGGAATGCCAAGTCCGTCTGCGATGCGAGTGAGAAGCTCGTACGCCATGACTTGTCGTCCGCTGAGAATCTCGCTGATCTCAGACTGGGCCTGCCCCGTCAGGGTTGCGATCTGACGTTGTGTGACGCCACGTCGGCTCAGAAGGCGAAAGACGGCGCCAAGATCACGGCGAGCCAACGCTAGCCGCATGGGGCGCTCCCGCCATACCGACGGGTCGACAGGGCCCTCGAAGCCTGGCTGGACGTTCATGAACACCCCCCGATCTCCGCTGTGAGTAAGCAGGAGGATAGCGCTGGATGCCCGTAGAGGGACCCTCGAGATTGCACTTCATCGGCAGAACTGATCGGTCCAGCCGATCAGGAGCCGACGGGTCAAGCTGATCGGCCGATCGGGTTCCTCGTCGGCCCGCACATCAGCATTGTCATTCACTGAAGGCAGGCCCCGAGGACATCGGATCAAGCCGCCTGACTGTCGTTGAGTCGCCCCAGGACAGAGAGGGGAGGAGTTCCGATGATCATCGCCGTCGTCTTTGCCGCCTTCTTGGCCGGCGCCGTCGGTGGGTTCGTTTTGGCGAAGAGAGCGAGCACCTGGTGTATCGACTGCGGTCGGGTCGCGCACACGCCCGAGTTGAAAGTCTCTGTGCACGATCAGGCTCACGCAGCTAACTGACCGATTGGCACCGTGGCTCGCCCCGCTGGCACGCGAAGCCGATCCGTATTTCACTCCCTCCCGATCTCTTCCCCCTCGCAGAGAAAGGCCTCACGCTGATGGCTGCGCAGACCCTGGACGGCGCACCGAGCTTGGAACGCTTCGGCTATCGCCAAGAACTCAGACGCACCCTGCGGTTCGGCCATCTAGTCGTGTACGGGCTGATCTACATGGTCGTGATCGCCCCGATGGGCATCTTCGGCAGCGTGTTCCAAGCCTCCGCCGGCATGGTCGCCCTGGCGTATCTCATCGGCATGGTCGCGATGATGGTCACGGCGTCGTCGTACGGGGTGATGGCGCAGGCGTACCCGATGGCCGGTTCTGTCTACACCTACGCCGGCCGGGCCATCGCCCCCTGGGTGGGGTTCCTGGCCGGGTGGACGATCCTGCTCGACTACGTCTTGGTCCCGGGGTTGTTGTCGCTGATCGCGGCGATGGCGATGAACTCGATCGTGACGGCGGTGCCGGTCTGGGCATGGATCGTCATCTTCGTCAGCGTCAACGCCGGCGTGAACCTGCTCGGCATCAAATCCACCCGACTGTCGAACAACATCTTCCTCGCCGGGCAGTTGATCATCCTCGCCATCTACATCGTCGCGGCGCTCATCGCGCTGGCGAGGGGCCGGGGCCGGGGCTTCTCGTGGGAGCCGATCTACACCAGCGGCCAATTCCAGCTCGGCGTTCTGGCGACTGCCGCATCAGTGGCGACCCTGTCGTTCCTCGGCTTCGACGCCCTGTCCACCCTGGCCGAGGACGCGAAGGGCGGCGCGAAGCAGGTAAGCCGGGCGATGATCGCCGCGCTTGGGGTGACCGGTCTGGTGTTCATCGCGCAGACCTTCCTCGCCGCCCTGCTGGTCGAGGACCCGGCCACCCTGATCGCGGACGGGGATCCGGCCGGGACGGCGTTCTTCGACACCGCACGCGTCGCGGCCGGGCCGTGGCTGGCTACCCTCACCGCCCTGGCTACAGCGCTGGCGTGGGGGTTGGCGAACAACATGGTCGCTCAGGTGGCCACCTCCCGGCTGCTGTACGCGATGGCCCGCGACCGGCAACTCCCGGCGTTCCTGGCGAAGGTGTCCGTGGCCCGGTCGGTACCGACCAACGGCATCCTGCTCACCGCCGCCGTGTCCCTCGCCCTCGGCCTGTACATGGCCTCGCGCGCTGACGGGATCACTCTGCTGGCCAGCCTGGTCAACTTCGGTGCCCTGCTGTCATTCATCATGGTGCACCTGGCCGTGCTCGCTCGCCGCCGACGGCTGGGGCCGGCTGCCGGACCGGCGCTACGCCAGTGGATCCTGCCTCTCCTGGGTGTGGCGATCCTGGCAGGGATCATCGTGCACGCCAACATCCTGGCCCAAAGCGTAGGCGGGGCCTGGCTTGGCCTCGGCGTGCTCGTGCTCCTGATCTTGATCGCGACCGGGCGGCGCCCGCACCTGTCCGGCCTCGACGCCGACGCTGCCGCGTCCACCGCAGGCGATAGCGACAACACCGGGCTGGTGACCCGCCATGTCTGAGCCCGTCCTCATCGACGCCACCGCCGACACTGTCGGCTACACCTTCGGCGGCCGCAAACCCATCGCCACCCTCACCCCGGGCGTGCCGGTCCGGGTGCGGACCTGGGACTGCTTCGCCGGCAAGGTCCGCACCGTCGACGACCTGCCCAGCCAGGTCTGCCAGTTCCCCTACCTGAACCCGGTCACCGGGCCCTTCTACGTCGACGGCGCACGGCCCGGCGACACCCTCGCCGTGCACCTCATCAGCCTAACCCCGGCCAGCCCCATCGGGTTCTCCTGCACGTTCCCGCACTTCGGCGCGCTGACCGGCACACACACCACGGCCATGCTGCACCCGGCGCTGCCGGAGCGGGTGTGGCAGTACACCATCGACCACGGCGCCAGCATCGTCCGGTACACGGCACGGGGCAGCGCCTACACCGTGGACCTGCCGCTTGCGCCGATGCTCGGCACCGTCGGTGTCGCCCCCGCGGCCGCAGAGGTCCGGGCGTCGATCGTCTGCGGTGCGCACGGCGGAAACCTCGACACCCCGCTCCTGCAAGCCGGCACCACCCTCTACCTGCCCGTGTCCGAACCCGGCGCCCTGCTGGCCTTAGGGGACGGCCACGCCCGCCAAGGCGACGGAGAACTCTGCGGCGTCGCGGTCGAAGTACCAATGGACGTCACCCTCGCCGTCGAGATCATCTCCGACGTCACCACCGCATGGCCGCGCCTGGAGACCGATACCCGGATCATGTCCATCGGCGTCG
This sequence comes from Actinoplanes sp. NPDC051475, assembly GCF_040689425.1. Lineage (NCBI taxonomy): Bacteria > Bacillati > Actinomycetota > Actinomycetes > Micromonosporales > Micromonosporaceae > Actinoplanes > Actinoplanes sp. NPDC051475. The sequence goes on along the minus strand of NZ_JBFAZZ010000021.1, from coordinate 110,875 downwards.
CGCGGCCCCTCGAAGACGCCTACCGGGCCGCGCACGCCGACCTCGTACACCTGGTCACCGACCTGACCGGCCTCGACGAGCTCGACGCCTACCAACTGCTGTCACAGGCCGGACGCGCGCACGTCGGCAACGTCGTCGACACCGACTACACCATCGCCGCCGCCATCGACAAACACCTGCTCGACGGCGCGCAACCGTATCGGGGTGCCCATCGGCGGTTGCGGGCGCTGACCCTGGAGCGGCCGTGATAGCGCCGAGCGTCGAGTCCGTTCGCGAGCAACTGTGGGTGCTGGCCCACGACGACGACCGCGATCTCAGCCCGCTGATCGACCGCCGGGCCATCGGGATCGGGCTGGCCGGCGCCACCCTGATTGATCTGATGCTGTCCGACAGCATCACCATTGACGACGGCTACGTCTATCCCCGACAGCAGGAGCCGACCCGCACCGCCCGGCACGCCGCCGGATCCCGCAGCGGAACCCGCGAGTCCCCGTTCACCACGACCGACCCGCTGACCGCCTCGGTGCTGTACATGATCCGCGAACTGCACGCCGTGCGCATCACCGACGTCCTACGCGACCCGAGCTTGCGCCTATACGAACGCACCTTCGCCGCGCTCATCGCGGCCGGGATCGTCATCGAGCACCGCCGCACATTACGCAGCACCCGCTACCGGCTCGACGACCCAGCCACCAGCGGCTGGGTGCGCGCGCAGTTCACCCGCCGGCTGTATCGCCCGGTCACCGCGACTGCCGCCCTGGACGGGCTCTGCGCGCTGATCTGGGCGCTGAACCTGCACAGCCGCCTCGTACTGCCCTACAGCACCGCCGAAGCCGACACCCTGCTGCACACCATCGTCGACGAGCTACCCGCCCGAGCCGGACCCGACGCGCCGGCCACCGCCATCGCCAACCTCGCCATCGCCGTGCGGCACGCCGTCGGTGACCTCGCCACCTCCGCCTTCTGATGCGGGTCGGGGTGCTGCAGCGACTCGAACACCGCAGCGCCCCGCCATCGCGGCACCGAACCCTTCGGTGCCGCACGGTCCAGGGCCGGTCTGTCAACCCCCGTGCGTACCGGCCCTGCCAGTGGTGTGCCGCTCACCCGTGCGCGCGGGCGCAGCACGAGTGAGCGGCACACCAACCTCGCCTCCGACATCCCCGGAAAGGTCGCCACCACGTGTCTCGTGAAACGTCGGCAAACAGAATCAACATCGGCGACGCGCATCCCGCGCGCCGCTACAACTATTGGCTCGGCGGCAAAGACAACTTCGCCGCCGACCGCGCTTCCGCCGACGCGATCGAGAAAATCTTCCCGCACATCCGCACCGCGGCGATCGAGAACCGCAGGTTCCTGCAACGCGCGGTGCGTTGGCTGACCGCCAAGGCCGGTATCCGCCAGTTCCTCGACATCGGCACCGGCATACCCTCCGCCGACAACACCCACGAAGTAGCCCAACGCCACGCCCCCGACGCGCGCGTGCTGTACGTGGACAACGACCCCATCGTCCTCACCCACGCCCGCGCCCTGCTCACCAGCCACCCCCTGGGCCGCACCGAATTCATCGATGCCGACCTCAGACATCCGGAAACCATCCTCGACGACCCCGCGCTCAAGACCACCCTGGACCTCACCCAGCCGGTCGCACTGCTTCTCGTCGCCGTCCTGCACTTCCTCACCGATCACGACGACCCCTACACCGTCGTCACCAACCTGCTCGACCGGCTCGCCCCCGGCAGCTACCTCGTGCTCTCACATGCCACCGTCGAACTCCTGCCAGCCGAAACCGCTACCGCGCTCACCGACCGGGACGTTCCCGGACGCGGTGACTTCACCAGCCGAACCTACGAGCAAGTGGAACGTTTCTTCGACGGCCTCGAATTCGTCCCGCCAGGGCTGACCGTCGCCAGCCAGTGGCGGCCCGAACCGGCCAGCACACCGGCCTCGGCCCAGCAGGTAGCCGCCTACGCCGGCATCGCCCGCAAACCCGAGACCACCATTGGGCTGCCCCCGGAGGCGGTACTGGTTCGCTCGTGTGAGCGGCGGTGGTGACACGGAGCACTCTAGGATCTGCGCGTGCCCACCGTCGCCTGCCTCGACCTCAACGGCACGCTCGCACACCCGATCCGAAATGCCGCCGAAGCTCCGCTACGACCACTACCCGATGCCTGGATGCCCTGGCGTTGCTCCACCACGCCAGCATCGTCTGCGTCATCACCACCGTGCAGGGCCGCATCGGTCGCGGCATGTTCCGCGAGGAGGACTATCGGGCCTGGTTCACCGACTTCGAGCGGCAGGTCGAGGAAACCGGCGGCAAGATCAACGGACTGTATCTGTGCCCCCACGCCGCGGGCGCCGACTGTCGGTGCCGCAAACCCGATACGGCCCGGTACGAGCAAGCCGCCCGCGATTTGAACCTCGAACTTTCGCGTTCATGGGTGGTCGGCGACACGAGCAAGGACCTTCGAGCCGCCGCGCGCATCGGTGCCCGCACCATTCTGGTACGCACTGGGTACCCACCCCGGCTGGGCCTCTGGCGGTCCGTCACAGCCGAACGTGCCTTGCGGCCCGGCTTCATACCGCGACGGGCGCCTCGTACCGGATTCGGACGACGTCGTCAGCGCGGAGGTCTGGGCGGCTGCGCAGGAACCGGCAGCGGTGCCGCAGGCGGGCGAACGGGCCGTCGCGGGCGATGTCAGCCTCGACTTCGGCGACCAGCATCGGCTCGACCGGCAGGTACGGCAGTGCATGTCGCTCGGCCAGGTCGACTGTCCAGCCTGCCGGCAGCGGGCAGGGCCACGGGTGCCCGCAGCCGTCGCCGCGAAACGGCATCGGCCGCAGTCCGGCCAGCTCGCGCCGCTGATCGGCACGCACGCGGTGTGTCTGGCCGAGGAAGCGCAACACGCCACGTTCGTCGAATCGGCCGAGCAGCAGCGAGATCGGTTGCTCGATGCTGCCGGTCACCCCACCGACCACGTATTCCTCGGTGTGCCGCGTCTTGATCTTGATCCAACCGGCCCTGCCCACGTCATATCCGCTGTGCGAGGGCTTGACCAGCAACCCCTCGATGCCCGAAGTCGACCAGCCCGCCAGCCATGACCGCGCGGTTTTCTCGTCGCCCGTCTGCGGGCACAAGGTCAGCTGCGGGCACGACGAGGCCAGCAGACGCTGCAGCCGACGCCGCCGCCCCGCCAACGGTTGATCGAGCAGTTCCCGGCCGCGCCCGTCGCGGAGCACGTCGAAAGCTACGAAATGGGCTGGATGCTGCGCCGCCACGGCCCCGATACGGCGCCCGGCAGTGAAGCGCTGCTGCAACCGCGAGAACGAGGTCCGCCCTCGGGCGTGATCCCAGATGACCAGTTCACCGTCGAGAATCACCCGCGGTGGCAGCTCATCAGCCAGCACAGCGCACAACTCAGGGAAGAAACGGCTCAAATCGCGGCCGTGACGCGACTGCAATCGCACGCCGTCCTGACCGACCCAGACGAGTCCGCGGAAGCCGTCCCATTTCGGTTCGAACCGCGCCCGCCCAGCAGCCGAGGCGGGCAGCTCGGTGACGCCGGCCGCTCGCATTGGCTCCACAGGCCAGCGCAACATCACGATCCTCCCGCACGACGACCTCCGACGCTAACGAGCCGAGTGGTGCGTTGACCTGCGAAAACGTCGAATTCGCCGAGGACGAGAAGACGCCCAAGCAACTCAGGCGGGTCGACTTGGCCCGGCAGGGTCCAAACGTCTCGACCTCGCGGCATGGGTTCCGAGCAACCGGTGCGAACATCCCGCTAAGCTGATGCACTAGAACATGTGTTCGAACGTTGCTGATCCTGCGAAGTCAGCCTCGTGCCGAGCCAGCCGCGCCTTCCCCTCGCGGCGCGAACAGCCTGGAGGGGAACAGCCGTGACCGGTCATCGTGTCTCTACCGACCGCTCCGGGTGGCGTGAGTCCGGACGCATCGACGGTGTCGACGACGTCCGGCGTGTCCTGGACGAGATCAACGCCGCCGGCCTGCACCGCGAGAACACGGCATTGGCCCGTGACCTCGTACGGACTGCCGACGATGCGGCACTCACCGCACCGGACGCCACGCGCATCCTGCCGGTCGTTGCTGAACTCGCCCCGCTGCTTCCTTGGCCGTTCGGGATTCGCCGAGGCGCCACCGTGGCCGCGGTCGGCTCGACGTCGCTGGTGATGACCTTGCTGGCGGCAGGAATGACGCAGGGCGCGTGGGCGGCCGTCGTGGGCCTGCCTGCTTTCGGCGCCTTGGCCGCCGGGCAGGACTTCACCATCCCGCTGCAGCGGTTGGCGTTGGTGCCCGAGCCGGGCCCCGACTGGCCGACCGTCGTCAGCGCCCTCATCGACGGGGTGGACCTGGTCGTCGTCGCCGCACCGGCTCAGACGTCGGACGCTGTCACGCGGGCCCTGATGAGCAGGGCCCGTCAGAAAGGGTGCGTGCTGCTACCCACCACCGCGTGGAACGGCTGCGACCTCGCCATCGAACGGCTGGACGGACGCTGGAGCGGGCTCGGCCAGGGACGAGGCCGGCTGCGTCAGCACACCGTCACCTTGCGAGCCCGGGGACGAGGCCGGGCCGGGCGGCCCCGCACCATCGAGACGCTCCTACCTCCAGCGTCGATCGCCGGACCCCCACCCGGTCTACGGATACCCCCGCCACCCGATCCGGTCGGTACACCGGAGGCGCCGGCTGTCGACCCGCCGGAGCCACCCGCCGCGACCTTGCATGCCGTGCCGCGACCGGTTGACCCCTGGGAAGAGCTCGTGCAGCACCCCCGGCGCCCTTCATACCAGCAGCCGGTCGCGGGCCTGCGCGAGACACCACCGGTATCCCGCACCTGACCTGACGAGAGACACCCCCGTTCCCCTGCCGCATGCGAGCCGAGCAGCGCGTAGCGTCGCCGCTAAGCGACACCTCGACCGGGGCGGGCACCGGGGGCGGCGAGCACATCCTCCAGCTCTGTCATGTCGACGCCGGCCTCGGCCAGCAGGCGCTCGAGGCTGGCGATGACCAGGTCGTCGACGGCGTTGTCGCCGTGCACGAGCCGGTAAAACTGCCCCGATGCCCGGCGCACGATCTCGACGCGCCACCGGCCGTCGCGCGTCGCCATCGCCCCACAACAACGCCGGGCGAAGGCTGCACGAACGGCCGCGCAAGGCCCCGCACCGATGACGCCGCCCGGTCGAGGCGCAGTCTCCGCCACGCCGGGTGCCGCAGCCGGCCCTCGGAAGTCCAGTTCCGAAAGGCCACCTCGCCGATCAGGGCCGGGTCGACCCAGCGGGCGTGGCGAGCGAACTCGCGGGGCACGTCCGGCACCGGCGGGGTCGCCCGGACCAGCGGCGTCAATTCGTCCTGCAGATGCCGCAGCGCTGCATGGGCCCGCTGACTGCGGGCGCGCAGCGGAGGGACGTGGCACGGTCCCGCCCGGGCCAGCCATTCCACGGTCAGGGGCACACGCTCCCCGCGCCGGTCAGCACTACGACCGATCTTGGACTGGGCTCGCGGGGCGGCTCGGAGTGCCTCCGACCTGCTCGCTGTGTTGGGCCCGCCGTTGGTGGGGATGTCGGCCAATCGCATACCGACGTTCCTGAAGCGACTGGCCGGCCGTCGGTTCAGCACATGGCAGGACACAGAGACCGCGGTCCAGGCTGCGCGGCGCGAAGCAGTCGTCGACAACCGGTGAGCGCCGTCATGGCGGCAGCGCATCGGGGCGGCCGGCGCCGCACGATGCGGACGGCGGTGCTGGCCAGGCACGGTGGCACGGCCCGGGCCGGACGCAAGGCGGTCCGAGAACATCTTGGCCTTCGGCCAGAGATCTTCTCGTTCCTGATGCCTTGCCGCCCGCCAGTCCAGGCCGTGCCCCGGCCTGCGGGGCCAGCACGCGCTCGTCGCCTCGTCGACCTCGAGGTGCAGCCGCAGTGACGCGGGCGGCGGTCATATCCGCCTCCGCGGGCGTGATCGCCGTTGCCCGGAAACAGTCAGGCAGTACGGCCATCACCGCTTGGCGCCTATGTCTCTGCCGTCCGACGTGCTCGGCCCCTTGGGCTGCTCCGCGTAGACGGCTCAACCGTGAAGGGACATTTCTTCATGCGTAAGACTCTGGTTGCCGCCCTTGCCGCAGCGGCGCTGGTCGGCGCGCTCGCCGGCCGGCTCAGTGCGACGCCGACCGTCCGCCACCTTCGTCGACAGAACGACGCATTCGCCGAGCGTGTCCGCAGCGACCGTCTCACGGGCGTATTGAGCCGAGACGGGCTCGAGCAGGCGTACACCGCGAGCAACGACCATGGACGTTTCGTGATCGTCCTGGATCTCGACACCTTCAAGTCCGTGAATGATGAACATGGGCACCCCACCGGTGATCGGGTGCTAAGCGCTCTCGGCGCACGCCTGGCCGACCTCGCGTCACAGCACCGCGGGTAGGCGGGCCGGCTCGGTGGGGACGAATTCGCGCTGATCTTGGCCGACTGCACCGCATCCGAGGCGCTGCAGATCGCGACGCAAGCGGTGGCCCCGATCATCACCGACAGTCGCACCGGATCGGTGCATGTTCGCGGCAGCGCGGGGATCGCCTATGCGGCGACGACCACCTCGTGGTCGGACGCTTTGACCGACGCCGACATCGCGCTCTACCACGCGAAGCAGCGCGGCACGGTCACCCTGTTCGAGCTGGGAATGACCTACCCCCAGCCTCCGGCGCCTCGTCGGCGAGCCCGTGACGTACGCACGACGAGCTAGCTGCCGTATCGCCGGAAGCGTGCCGCACGCGGCCGTCCTCGGGACGGGCGATCTCGGCAGTTCAGCCGCCGCAAGACGCAGCCTTTCGACCCCCGGGGCGGCCACACCGCAAGGCCATGTGCCACTCGATGCCCGCGCTGACCAGCGCGCTCGATGCCACCCAACGCCACTACCTCGGACGCAGGTCAACCGATGATGGTCCACGTCACTGCGCGCCATCTCCGACCGCCTGGACCTCGCCGTCACCATCGCGGCGACATCAGGCGCAGCCACCGCAGGTGAGTCACCCGCAACGGTCGCGGCGCGCATCGCCGCGGCCCGGGCAGCCGCCGCCGCGCGGTGGGCGCAGGAGGGCTTCTCCGCCAATGCGGACTTCACGAAAGGTCTGCGGCGGCTGCTCGATGCCGGCCAGCTGAGCCCGAGGGCCTATGGCCGGCTGCTGCGGCTCGCATGGACGGTCAGTGACCTGTGCGGTGCGGGCCGCCCCGACCGGGATGCCGTTGACACCGCCATCGAGCTCTATCACCCGCGGCGTCACACGAGCTGAACCTTCGGCTTGCTCCGCCCTGGTGAAGCCGACTACTCCACTTTGCTATTTGCCAATCGGGGCGCTCATCCATGCGGGGGGGCGCCCTGTTCGATGTTCAGGAGTAATGCATGTTCCTTACAGACCTCGTCCGCGCAGCGCTTGCACGGCGGCGCGCCGTAAACCGGACGGTGTCCTCGGCTGGCTCTGGCCTGACCGTCTGGGCTGATCTGGCCCGGCTGGATGAACTCGTGGCCGGCGACACCGATGATCTACCGACTCTGTTCACGCTGATGAACCCCGGCGGTCGTGACTTCGGCACGGACGTCGCGACCTTCATCGACCATTGCTGTGAACAGCAGATCTTGCTCCTCGCGGCACCGGTCACCGCTGTCGGTATCGAGGCGACCGTCAGCGGTGACTGCCGCGACGGTGGCTTCTTGGTCATGGTCACCATCGCTGACCAGATCTCCGTGGCCTCTGGTCAGCTGGTCCCAGAAGCATTCCGTGACGCCGACGATCTTCCGCGGAAGGTGCTCGCCGTGGTCGTCGACATCGCCGACCACGCGTACCGCGAGTTCCTGCGCACCGCAGCTGAACTCACCGGGAGCGCATCATGACCGGCCGCCGCGTTCTCCGCCATGCCCGGCCGCGCCCGGTACCCGCCGCGAACGACGCGCTACCGCCTCGAGACGACCACGGTTCCGCCGTTGCCGGCGCAGGCCGCCATGACTGAGCATCCGTGCCACCGCCACCGTTTGGGGCAGCACACCACGACCTGCCTGACTGGTTCATGCGGATTCTGCAACGCTGACCTGGGCACCACCGCTTCCGGCGAATGCCGCAGCTGCCTGCGGATCGTGTGCGAGACCTGCGACGCCGGCTACGACACCGACCTCGGGCCGATCTGCCGGCCCTGCCACGACGCCGACCACGCGACGGCTAACACCCCACCGCCGGCTGGCCCCCGCGAGCAGCACCGGCGCTGCGTGTTCGCGCTTGACCTGTCCTGCGGCCACGTCGTCACCTTCGCCGTGACCGGCTGGTACCCCGTGTCCGTGTCGTGCTGCGACCGGCTCGGCGGCACCGTCGCGCGCGGGGAGTACGTGGCCTTCGCATCGGACGTCGACTTCGTCCGACTGGTGTCAGAGCGCTACATCGACTGCCCGGCAGGTACCGCACATCGCCCGAGCCGAGTGCTACGCCGTCGCTCACGGACCGATGATCCCTCACCACCGTGGTATCCGGGTCACCGCGCCAACACCGGCCGATACCCAGCTCACGTCGGCGCTACCTGGATTCTTGACGCGCCGAAACCGCGTCCGTCCTGATGCGGGCACCGGGCACCTAGAAGGCTCCGGTGAGCGGTGGTGCGCGGGCGAACCGCCGCCCCGCCCGCGTGTTCACGCCCGATCGGACATGGCGTGGCCTTGTCCCCGGGATGCGGTGCCGCCGTTCAGAACCGTTTCGCCAGGACCACGGTTCCCCGGTCCGGGCACCGGCGAGGGCGGCGGTGCTGGCCGGGCACGGTGGCCGACCCGGCACCGGGCGCAAGGCGGTCCGAGAACATCTTGGCCTTCGGCCAGAGATCTCCTCGTCCTGCCGCCTTGCCGCTCCGGCCGGCCGGGCACGGCCCCGGCACCGCGGGCCAGCACGCGCTCGTCCCAGCCGACTACGGCCTGCGGCGGGCGTACCCGCCGGCCGCCACCGTTGACGGTGGCTGCCTTGCACGGAAGGCCCGTACTCATGGCTCAGCCAACACTCGCCGTAGCACCGAACCGCCACATCGGCATGAACACGTTGATCGCCAAGCTCAGGGACCAGCACAGCCGGTCGGTCGACGTCATCGCCGGCGCCGCGACGCTGCACGCGGACAACGGCAACCTGATCATCCCGCGGACGGCGCCGCTGCTCACCTCGACCGGCGTGGACCTCGCCCCGGGCATCTTCGGTCTTTCCGACGTCGCGCTGGGCGGTGTCGGAGCGAAACTCGACATCCCCGTTGCCTACCTTCGTCGCCTGGCGGCGGAGAACGTGCCGTTGCTGGACACCAACGTCAACAGCTGGCTGCAACGCGACGACCGACGGTTCCTCGTGCGCTGCCTGCGCGACAACATCGACAGCGCCGAGGGCACCGCCCGGGCGTTCCTGTCCGACCGGTACTTGCGCATCGACAACCTCGACGTCCTGATGGCCGCGATCAGGGGCATCGAGACGGCCGGCGTCGCGGTGAACATCGCGTCCTGCGACCTGACCGACCGGCGCATGTACGTGCGGTTTGTGTCCCCCGAGGTGCAGGTCATGGCTCCCGAGCTGCTGCGTAACTACCGCAGCCCGTTCGACGGGCGCCGTGGCAGCGACCTGCCGGTCATCTCCGGCGGGTTCCTGCTGAAGAACTCGGAGACCGGCTACGGCCGCTACTCACTGGCCCCGTGGCTGCGCATCGAGGTGTGTACCAACGGGCAGACCGTCGAACGCGGCACCGTCGGACGCACCCACGTCGGTGCTCGCATCACCGACGACGACGGCATCGTCGACCCGTCAGCCGAAACGATGAAGGCCCTGCTGCAGCTGATCACATCTCAGACCGTCGACACGATCCGCAACTACCTCAACGTCGACTTCGTCGCCCGCGCGGTCGCCGATCTGGAACGCGCCGCCGGGGTCACGGTCCGCCGACCGGAGACCACGATCAAGGTCGTCTCGCAGCAGCTGCACTACACCCAGGAGCAGCAGGACGCCATCCTGGCGCATTTCATCGCCGGGGCCGATCTGAGCGCCGGCGGCATCATGCAGGCCGTCACCTCCGTGGCCCGCAGCATCGACGACGCGGACGCGGCGTACCGGATGGAAACCACCGCGTCGAAGGCGCTGCGCCTGGCCGCCGCCGCAGCCTGACGGAGCCGCACGTCACCGCATCCACCGCTGCCCATGCAGGGCGCTCACCGAATCGGTGGGCGCCCTGCCGTGCGTTCTGGAGGTAGTCCCATGCCGGCTCAACGGCACCTTTTCCCCTCGACGTCCAAGGCCGCGCTGCCACCGCCGCGCCGCACCGGCCCTGATGCTCCCGGCCCCGATATCACTGCCGACACGCAGACGCCGCTGTTCGTGTGCGGCACCTGCGGCAGTCCGCTCGATCGGTACGCCGAGCTGCCCTCCGGGACCGTGTCCTACGAGCATCCGATCTGGAAGGGCGCAGACCACCCGCCCGTGCCGGTGGCCGCTGACGCCGTCGAGGCCACCTACTTCTGCGACTTCTGCACCGACCCCAAGATCCTGTTCGTCTACGCAACGACCCAGCGGGTCCTGGCCCGGGTGGACACTCCGGACGGCTACGTGGTGCGGGATTACGGCACCCGCTGGTCGGCCTGCGTCGAGTGCGCCGCGCTGGTCGAGGCCCGCGACCTGGCCGGCCTGCTGGAGCGGATCCTGACGCACGGTATGTCCTTCGCCGCTGAGGTGGCGGCGCACCTGGCCGCCATGCTGCGACAGGTCCTCGCCACGCTGCGCCCCGGCCGGGCGCTGAACGTTGACGGGCAATGGGAGGCCGTCGCGCTGCCGGCCACAACGCTGCCGAAAGTCCGTGACCGGCTGGCCGCGCTGATCGGCGGTGAGGTCGCGTTGCCGTTCGGGCTCAGCCAACCCGCGTTACGTGCACCGCTGGCGGCAAGTCTGACGGTCGCCCGCCTGTACTGGATCGACCAGGAGTTCACCGTCCTGACGCGTAACGCCGCCCGGGTCTTACCGCGGCTGGGGTTCGTGCCGGGTGATCTGCCGGCCGCGCACGGTCTCGTCGCATGGGCCGAAGCGGTCGACGCCCGTCGGCGCTGTGTGGCCGCGTCGTGGAGCAGCCACGGCGACGTAGTGCAGCTCGTCGGGTACCGCAGCATCGGTGACGGCCTCGCGCCAGTGCCGTTGCAGCAGCTGCGCGGTGAGGTCGGCTGGCTGATCCCCGTCTTCGCGGTCACGCTGCGCCCCGGGCAGCCCGTCACCGCCACCCACCCGGCGGCCCCATTGCTGACGACGTGGCGGCTCATCCGTCAGCGTCTGGCCGAAACAGCGCCGGCGAAGGTCGACACGTCGATTCGCCGGGCCTACCGGCGCGCGCGGCGGCCGGAACCCGAGGTAGCGCTGGTGGCGATCCGCGGTGCGCGTTCCACCTCCTCGCCTGCCCGGCCCGCCGGCACCGGCGTCGGCAGCGACCGCGGTTACCGCTGGTGGGTGACACCGCACTGGCGCCACCAGCCGTACGGGCCGGGCCGCAAGCTGCGGGACTGGATCGTCGTACGGCCGCATCTGCGAGGCCCTCAGGACAAGCCGATCAGGGCCACGACCACCGTGCGGGTGCTCGGTGCGCTCCCGCCGAGGCCGGATATCGCTGAGCCGCCTTGTCCCGACGGGCCGTAATCGGTTGGCACGTGTGCGCGCCGGCCGAGCCAGCAGCGTCGCGCGGCACCAACACGCCCACCGCCCACATCGATGCCGACGCCGCTTTTCGTAACGCCAAGCCCTCCACGCCCCGGTCGCCTGCCACGCCGCTGGAGCGGTGCCGGCACTGCGGCGCACGCCCAAACCCTTGTTGAAAGGCGCCTGTGATCATGGCCGATTCGTCACCTGACACCACTGTCCGCCGCCCGCAGGACCTGCTGGGTGCCGTGCCGTACCTGCTGGGCTATCACCCGGGTGACGAGATCGTCGCGGTGTACCTCGCCGCGGATCGGCGCATCCTGGGGGTGGCCGCTGAACCGTTGCGGTTCTCGGCCGAGGCGCTGAGCGAGCACCTGATGCTGCAGGCGCCGGCCGAGCCGTGCGCCGAGGTCGCGCTCATCGGCTACGGCCCACCCCCGATACGGCCTGTCTTGACCACGATCGGCCGGATCCTCGATCTGTTCTGGCCGCTGCACACGCTGCTGTGGGTCACCGGATCACGGTGCGTGTGTCTGCTCGACAGCTGTTCGTGCCAGGCCAGCCGCGGTATGGATATCGACCCGGCCACCAGCGCGGTCGCCACGCAGCTGACCTACGCCGGCATGGTGGCCTTACCGTCGCGCCAGGACCTGGACACTCTGATTGCCCCCGACCTGGTAGGACAGGCAGAGACGGAGGCCGCGGTGGCGGCCCTAGCTGCGCCGGATGCCGCCGTCCCCGGTCTACTCGACGACGTTCTGACCACGGCGAAAAGCGGCCAGCGCCTCACCGCCGCGCAGCTGGCGCAACTGGCGCTCGCCCTGACCCACCGCGACGTCCTCGAGACAGCGTGGAGCGCCGTGTGCGCGTGCATGTGGCAACGCGATCTGTGGCTGGATGTGACCCGCCGCGTCCCGGACCGTTACGCCTGCGGCCCGGCGACGCTGGCCGCCTGGTGCGCGTGGCGTCGCGGCGAACACGCAATGGCCGTCGTGGCCTGTAGGCGCGCCGTCCGCGAAGGACCGGGAAGCCAGTTGACCAGACTCGTGACCAGTGTCGTACGGGCCCACGTGCCCGCGCACCGCCTGCGCCGGCCCGCCGCTGACTGACGCCTGTCGTCGCTGAACGCGCGCACCGCCCACGCCGCTTCCGTCAACGGCGGCGCCAACAAAAACTACGGCCTTGGGTTTTCAGAGGTCGGCTGTCTCGTCAGCTTGGCCCCGGATCGGGGGCCGGCGGGGCTGGCCATTGATCCTGGCCGCCCGCGCCGCACCCCCGCAAGCCCACCCCTACCAGCCACTACCCCGTCGATGTGATCGCCGGGGTAGGCCCTTGCGGGTTCACGTCGATCGGCCGGCCCGGGGCGGATCAGGCCAGCACCGCTCGGGCGCCCGCCCGAGCGCAGCCCGTCACAGCTCTATCTGTGGAGGTAATTCCATCGTGACCACCGTCATCAACGACACGACCACCATCGCAACTGAGACTGCTGCTGACAACGACATCGCCGCCACCGACGAGCCCGGCACCGAGCTGGTCACGGCTGCGCCCGCATTGACCGGTGAGGTCGTCGACGGTCCGGTGCACCTCAACACCGGCCAGGACGGCCAGCAACTGCCGTTCCGCGCCGGGCTGCTCGACGCCCGCCACGTGCACGAGCCGCAGGGCTTCAAGCGCACGCAGATGGGTGACCTGGACGACCTGATCGCCTCGGTGCGGCTGTTCGGCGTACGCGCCCCGCTGGTCGTCCGCTCGATCGGGCTCTTCCCGCCCGTCGACGCCAGCGGCAAGCCGATTGAGGACGCTGAGCCGGTCGAGCATTTCGCCGTCGTCGACGGGCTCCGGCGCCGTAACGCGGCGATCGAGGCCGAACGCTTCGAGCTGCCGTGCTTCATCGCCGACACCGACGACGACATCCAGCTCATCCTGCAAATGCTGGAGGTCAACGACCACCACAAGGACCTGGAAGGCATCGAGCAGGCCGAGGCCTACCAGATGCTGCTCGACTTCGGCCTCAGCGACCAGCAGATCGCCGACGCCCGCCGCGTCGACGTCGCCCAGGTCCGCACCGCCATCAAAGCCCGCACGTTGCCGACCACCGCACAGCGCGCGCTCAACGCCGGCACCCTCACCCTGGACCAGGCGCTCGCGCTGGAAGAGTTCGCCGACGACCCGGACGCCCAGAGCAAGCTGCTGAACAAGCTGGGCGACCAATACGACTTCAAGCACGAGCTGTCGCGGCTGCGGGACAAGCGCGCCTACGCCCGCAACCGCGACGTCGCCAAGGCACATCTGGTCCTCGAGAGCGTCGACGTGACGCCCAAGCCGCGGGGGTTCGGCTACGAGGGCACCGCCGTCCGGGCGGACCTGCTCCTGGACGCCGACGGGCGGCCGGTCGACGTCGACGCGGTCAAGACCCAGCCCGGCTTCCACGCCTTCGTGGAGAAGGACGGCGGACATGCGCGCACCATCGTGTACTGCGACGACCCGGACCAGCGCGGCTACACCCGCCGCAAGGAGGTCTCGGCGGCGCACCGTGGCCTCAGCCCAGAACAGATCGCCGCCAAGGAACTCGCCGAGCAGCAGGAGAAGGAGCGACTCGAGCGCCTCACGCTGGCCGCGACGGTGCGCCGCGAGTTCATCGTCGAGAAGTTCGGCACCGCCAAGGAGGCCCGCGCCCTGTTCGTGCCGGCGCTGCGAACGGCCACCCTCGGCAAGGCGATGAGTCGCTCCGCCGACTTGGACGAGCTGTACCGGGCTCTCGGCGGCTCCGACACCGATACCCTCGCCGGCGCCGGGGAGGACCGGCTGCGCCGCAGCCTGGTCGCCAAGTACATCTGCACGCTGGAGTACAACCTGAACGGCACCACTCAGCCGCACCAGATGTGGATCGACAAGGAGGCGGCGGTCGCCTGGTACGACGAGCTGCGCCAGCGTAAGTACCCCCTGACCGACGACGAGCAGGAGCTCTACCGGGGGTGGACGGCGACAGTCGACGACGACGACGAGATTCAGGATCTCGACGATGAGGGAACCGATATCTCTGACACCGCGCTGGTCACCGACGTGACGCAGATGCCCGATGCCGGCGAGCGGGACGAGATCGTCGATGTCCTCGCGGCCCACGAGCAGGTGGCGGACGAGGAGGTGGCGGACGAGGAGGCGGATGCCGTAGTGATCGAGGCGCCGTTCGACCGCACCGAGCTACGCGCCGAGGGCACCCGCGAGCCGCACGAGTTCGGCGAAATCGCCGACGCCGCCTGACACAGACGCCGCGCTGCATCTCTCGTCCGCACCGCGGGAGATGCAGCGCGGCCCGGCCTGTGGCCACTGCCTGAGCACGGTCAGACGCGCAGGTCCTGGCCGCCACCCGGCCATTCTTCGCCGTCCGTCGAGAACCTGGCTCGGACCTTGGACGCTGCGCATGAGCACCGCACCGCCGGGCCGTCTCTGCCCGGGGTGCCTGACGAGCGCTGTGCGCAAACCCCTCTGCTTCGGATCTCCTGCGCACTGACACCGGGAGCCGATTCGCCGCCGACCAGTTTGACGGCCGCCTCCTGCGATGCCTGCACAGCAACGAGCCGCATCTCCGTGTCCCGCCCACCACAATCTGCCACCCCACCGTCTGGCGCGTCCCTGTGGACGGGCCAGACGGTCTTTCTTCCTCGGAGCTGCGCCATGAACCCTTGGTTCACCCCCACCTCACCGCCGCCGGCGGTCACCGCCGTCCGGCGTCCTCTCTCAGCCAGCGAGTTGGACACCGTTCGCGAGCGGATCCACAGCGATGCGTCCGGCCCGCACGAGTTGGTCGACGCCGTCGTCACTGCGGTGTTCGACGCCCTGCTGACCGGCCAGGGGGTCACGTACCGCGACCACCACGACAGCGCGCTGTTCGACCGCAGCAGCTACGCGATTCCGGTCAGTCAATGGACCGCGATCGTCACCACCGTCACCGATCGGGCGTACACGTGGGGTGCCTCGACCTCCACCGGCATGAACCTCGCCGCGCTGCTGCCTGCCAGCTATGACGACCCGGCCGTATCCACCCCGCTGCTCAACCCCATCGATAATCAGCCTCACCTGGTGCGCCTCGACATCAGCCGTGATGCGACCGCCACCG
The DNA here is from genome assembly GCF_040689425.1 of Actinoplanes sp. NPDC051475. Lineage (NCBI taxonomy): Bacteria > Bacillati > Actinomycetota > Actinomycetes > Micromonosporales > Micromonosporaceae > Actinoplanes > Actinoplanes sp. NPDC051475. Next base: position 95,077 of record NZ_JBFAZZ010000021.1, on the reverse strand, counting down.
TCGCCGCCTGCCAGCAGCACCTGATCGAGCTCGCCGACGCGTACGGCACCGACAGTGACCTCTACCGCGACGCCGCAGCCAGTTGGTCGCGGCAACTGACCGCCCTGATCAGTGCACCGCCCGGCGCCCACCGGGTGCTGCAGCCAGACGGACCGCTCTCGCTGTATGTCAGCACCGACGACGCCGGCCACTACGGCATCGTCTTCGACCCCCTCGCGCGGCACTGCACCGTCGAGGGCTGCCACGCCGTGAGCGCGGCAGACGGCCAGTGGCAGCCGCGCCATCCCGACGCCACGGTGATCGAGCACGACCACCAGCCCAGCCACCCGGCCGACGGCCCACAGCCCGGTCGGTGGACAACCCGACCGTGACCGCCCGCCAGGAACACCGGTCGGCAGCGCCGGCCGGTTCGCTGCGCACCCCGGCGTAGGTACCGACAACGGGCTCGGCTGACCGGCGGCAAAGACCAGCGCCTGTTGCCGGCGCGGCGACACCACCGGGTGAGGTGCCGTGGTCGGCGGCCGTGCACGGCTGCCGACCACGGCATCCCCGCGTCGCGGTGACCGCCGCCGGTCACCGTCACCAACCCGGCCTCCACCGCTTTCCACTACCACCGTCCACCGGTCACCCCAGCAGGCGAACGGACCGCTATCCATCTGCTCATCTGCGCGGTCGTGCAACACCGCCGTCACCCAAGGAGCCGTTGTGCCTCACACCCCACATCTCGCACGCAGACCTGGCATCTGTGATCCGCGTTCGGCGCCGGCGCCGATGTCTGGTCACCGTTGCCCCACCGCGCCCTACGGCAGCGGAGTGTCCCACGTGCACCTCGCCGTCCGGTCCCAGCGACCTGGACGCTCGACTCCGCGCCTGCTGATAGCAAGTCGCCGGCCACCCGACCGCGTCAATACCGCAGGGCAAACTCTGCAGGTGTGCCCCGCAGCCCGGCGGTACCAGCGCTGTGCAGGTGAACGATGAATGCCTCCTGGTTGACCGATCCGGTCGACCGCGTCGAACCTAGGCCGCCGACCACAGCAGACCTCGTGGCTGCGGCAATCGGCTACGCCGCGGCTGGCGTAGCGGTGCTGCCGCTGCACACCCCAGGCGCCGCTGGCATGTGCAGTTGCCGAGCCGGTGCGGACTGCGGTTCACCGGGCAAGCACCCTCGTCTGCGTCGCGGCCTGCACGATGCCTCCCGGCACCCGGAGGTAATCCGGGCGTGGTGGTCGCGGTGGCCGGACGCGAACATCGGCCTGGTCACCGGAACGGTGCTGGATGTTTGCGACATCGACACCAGCAGCGGCCTTCACCTTGTGCTCGACCTGCTCGACGTCATCCGCCCACCGGGCCCGCTGATCCGTACCGGGTCCGGGTGGCATCTGTGGTTCGCCGCCGGGGAGCTGCCCAGCCGGGTCGCGATCGCACCCGGGGTGGACTGGCGCGGTCGCGGCGGCCTGGTCGTCGCCCCGCCGTCACTGCACACCACCGGAACCCGGTACACGTTCCAGCAACCCTGGCAGCACCCCGACCTGCCGGTCTGTCCACCGCAGCTACGCGCCCTGGTCCTTCCTCCACCGCCCGCGCCGGTCAGCCCACAGCCAGCCCGATCGATCGTGGACCTGGACCGCTACGTGCAAGCAGCGATCGAGGGCGAGGCCGAACGCGTGCGCCGCGCGCCACGGCCGATACTCAGCGGCGGCCGGCGCGTCAGCGGCGGCGGCCGCAACGACGCCTTGAACCGGGCCGCGTTCCGGCTCGGGCAGCTGGCCGCGAACACCCCCATGGACGAGACGGCCGTGCGCCGCGAACTCACCGACGCCGCCCTCAGCACAGGGCTGGGACGCGCTGAGGTCCAACGCACACTGTCGTCCGGGTGGCGAGCCGGGCTGCGTCATCCCCGGCGTCTCGGCGACCGGCAGAGTGCCGCCGGACGTCATGTCAGGAGGGCACCGGTGCACACCTGGCCGGGACCACACAACTGACGCCCCTGCCCAACCGGCACCACCGCGAGCAACCAGCTCGGATGGCCACCGGTGGGACGACATCCGCCCTCGATGCGGGCGGCGAGACAACGCGCCGCTCGCCCGTCATGTCGGGATCTGCGGTGCGGCTCCGAGCCGGCGCAGCGGCGGCCCGCACGGGGCTGGCAACGACAGCTGCTCCGCGACGGCGGCGGACTGCGGTCCTGGCATCCCGGCTGCGCCGGTCCGTGGACGTCGGTTGGTTCCGCTGCTGAGGGACCCGAAGGTCAGCCCACCCAGGCCAGGGGTGCAAGCCCCGGCAGAACATCTTGGCCACACCGTCTCGCGTTGCTCGACGCCAAGATCTTCTGACTCAGACGGGGCTTGCACCCCTTGGCCCACGTGCGGGCTCTGACCGGCCCCGTCAGCGCGGCCCCACGGCGCCCGGATCACCCGATCCGAACAGCGTCACGGGCCGTACCGCATTACCTGAACGGGAGTCAGCCCATGTCGCAGTTCACCCTCACCTTCGAGGGCAACCTCGCCGCCAAGCCCGAACTCGAATACACCGCCACCGGACAAGCGCTGTGCCGGCTGCGGGTCGCCCACAACCGCCGCCGCAAGACCGAGGGCCAGTGGGTCGACACGACCCCCATGTGGGCCCAGGTCACCGTCTGGGGTGAACTCGCCGAACGGTGCGCCGAGCTGGGCAAGGGCGACACCGTGACCGTCAACGCCCGCGACGACCTGAACGTGTGGCCGTTCATCCGGCAGGACGGCACCGCCGGCGGCGTCCTCGAGGTCACCGCCGAGAACGTGGCGCTGTCCATGCGCTTCGCCGGTGCCCAGTCGGTGGCCGACGACCGGTCGTCGGCTAACACCTGGGACCCCACCACTGCTGAGTCCACCGCGGCTGAGTCAGAGCGTGAGCTGCAGGCGGCCTGACCGGCTTCCGGGGCCGGCCACCCGGCCGGCCCCGGTCTCCCACTGACAGATCCGATCAATCTCAGGGAGTCTCATCATGAGCCAGGAACCGTCGAAGCAGATCTTCACCAGTCTCATCCAGGGCACCGTTCGTGGCCGCAGCGAGCAGGGGCACACCACCAGCGGCGGGCGGGCCTTCGTCAAGTTCCGCATCGTGCACCGCACCGGCTACTTCAGTAGCGGCAAGTGGGTAGCCACCCCGCCGATGGAGTTCGAGGTGACCTGCTGGGACGAACAACAAATGCTGCTCGCCCGCTCCCTACGCCCCGGCACCGACGTCCTCGTCACGGTCAAGAAGATGACTCCGTACCTCGACCAGGGCGAAGAACCCATCATCAACATCACGCCGGCCAACATCACGCCCCTGCCCAGCACCAACGCGCCCGCACCCAGCGCACCACGCCCGCAGCGCAGGGGCGACCTGATCGTCAGCCCGCACGGCGAGAAGATCGCTGCGGACGCGTGGCCCGACGTCGTGACGGACCCGCAGCTCGTGCATCACCGCTAAGCCGATGGCGTCCAGGCCGGCCCGCACACGCGGGCCGGCCTTTCGTCGTTCAAGAGGTCCGCCGCATGACAGCAACGATCGACCCCCCTGGCCCTGCAAGATCCGCCGCGCCGCTCCGGCTTACGCCGGTTCATGTGCGAGTGGTGACCTGTTGCCGCGGCTGGTACTTCGAGCACAGCGCCGAGTGCCGTACACCGCACGTGGCACGGCCGTGCAGCGACTGCTACGCCGATCCCGGCAGCGCACACATCTACCCGTGCTGCTCCTGGTTCGATGTCGAACCGATCGAGGGCCCGGACGAGACTGCGCTGTGGCCCGATGGTGCCCGCTGGCCCGGCCACGCCATCGCCGAGTAGCCCGCCCCCACGTCACGGACGAGAGACCGTTCAGCTACGCCGCCCAGCGAAGCTCGTCAAGGTAGGGCGATCCTCCGACGACGCCACCCGGTACCTCTTGGCGCCCGGCGGCCTACGGACAGGCCCACGGCATCTGCGCGTTGCCACGACCGGCCCGCCGGGTAAAGGCCCTGCGCCGCCGACATCACCGCGTGGAGTCTGAGACTCGTGCCGGACCCGGCGCAGCGCGGTGCAGCCGCCCCCGGCGCTCACCGGATGTGTCAGCTCGACGAACCAACCGGCGCAGCCGGCCCGGCAACGCGGCGGCGACACCCGGCCGCCGCGTTCGCCAGTCCTCAGTGATGACCGACCCGGCAACGGTCAGGCAAGCCGGCAAAACATCTTGGAAGCGCAGCACCAACCCTCACTCACGCTGGTCATCGTCAACCAAGACCAACAGCAGGCGTGGCTGACCGGAAGCCACGTGTTAGGCGCCGACCCTGAGGAACGAGCCGAGTGGACGGCGACGGTCGAAACCGTCTGCGACCTGATGCAGGCGGTCGCCAATAACCCGGCCGCCTTCGGGTGGACTTTCGGCGATGGCGTCACCGAACTCTTCGCCCAGGTCGACGAGGACGGCGGTGACGACGACGCCGGTGGGATGGTCGCCGGCGTGAAGGTCGATGGGTTCTGGATCGGCTGCGAGCCACTCCACGACGACGACCTCATGCGGACCGACCGCGAAGGCAGCGGGATTGACCTGGCCCACGCGGTACTCATGGTGATCGCCGACCGCATCGACCGCGCGTACTAACCGGGCGACGCTAACCAGGTCGTACCCGTCGGCCACAAACTCACTGCGGCACGGCCAGGAGCGGGTGCGGACCCGCGCCGCTACTTCGTGCACCGGCCATCCGCTGGACCATCCCGCACACCGCTCTGCCGTACGACTCGGCACATCCGACAAGCCGCGGTGCTCGGCTGACACGGTGCATCGGCGTAGGTCTCTGCGCTGCACAGCAGAACTGGCGAACGCGGCGGCCATCACTGCGGGCCGCCGCGTTCGCCGGTCCGCAGTGATGACCGACCCGGCAGTGGCAGGCAAGCCGGCAAAACATCTTGGAAGCACAGCACCAGTCATCAACTACCGGCAGCAGCGCTGCGCTTCCAAGATCTTTTGACCCGAGGACTGGCTTGCCTGCCACCGCCCGCGCCGTTCCCCCGTGGCCTCGTCAACGCGGCAGCGCCGGTGCAACCGGCGCGAGTCGCGCCAGTTCGCGCCACGGAGGCCACTGCATGAATACGCACACCACCGCCAGCTGCCGCGCCACCCCCGGGCTGCGCGTCGCAGTCGTCGGCGGATCGCTGACCGGCCCGACCGCAGCACTGCTGCTGCGACGCGCGGGATTCGACGACGTCACCCTCTACGAGGCCGCCCCCGCCAGTGCTCCCCTCGGTGGCGGGCTGATCGGCCTGGAACATTCGTCGCTGGACATCCTCGACCAGCTCGGCGTACCCCAGGACGAGTTCGTCCGCTACGACTCCGAGACGGTCATGGACATCACCGTCCGCGGGCGCCGGCCCGAATCCAAACACCGCCACCTGTACGCCGGCCGCAACACCACCTGGACCCTGCTGCACGCGGCTCTGACCCGCCGCTTGCCCGCCAGAACCCTGCACACCGGCCACCGGGTCACCGGCCTGACCGGCGAGCCCGGACGGCCCCTGCTGCACTTCGCCGACGGCGACACCGCGCAAGCCGACCTGGTGGTCTTCGCCGACGGCCGCGCCTCGACCGGCCGGCGGCTGCTCGACCCGCAGCGGCAGCTGCACTACGCCGGCTACGTCGCGCACCGCGGCCAGACCAGCAGCACCCAGCCGGGCCTGCAAGACTTCCTGCGCTTTGAACCCTCCCACAGCGGCATGCAGTTCAACGTGGCGCCCGTCCCCGGCGGCGTCGACTGGACCTTCTACCTGGGTGCCACCGCTGCTCAGTACAGCGACTTCTTCGGTGCCCCACCGACCAGGCGCGTGTTCGCCCTGCCCCAGCACGTCACCGACACCGCCCGCGCCGCGGTCGACACCAACGCACAGCAGTACCTGCCCGACGAGCAAGCCGCCCTCGTGCACGCCACCGGCACCCGCATGGCTGCCGCGGTCATGGACATCGACCCCCCGACCCGCATGGTGTGGCCCATCGGTGCCGGTCACGCGGTGCTGCTCGGCGACGCCCTCGCGCCGGTCCGCCCGCACACCGCACGCGGAGCCAACAACGGCATCGAGCAAGCCGCCGGTCTGACCGCGGCACTCACCCAGCACCGCAAATACGGCGCCAACCTGACCGCCGCCCTCGACGGGTGGCAACACCGCCACCTGCCCGCCGCAGTCGCCGCCGTGCAACTCGGCCCGGCGCTCGGCCACAAGTTCGGCCTCGGCGCCTAAGACTTCCCGGGTCCAGGCGGCCCAGAGGCGACCGCGCATAATGGCGCTGCCGCCTCGGGCCGACCGGCCCGCACCGCACGACCTCGCGTCCGGTGCGAGCGAGGCCAGTTTCCCGGTGACAGCGACCACCGCGCGATGTTCAGGCCAAGCCCAACCGGCCGCCTCAAGACCCTGCCAGCGACCCGGCGGCGCCTGACAGGTCGGTGAGCCGCATCAGCCTAGGTATGCACTGCAGGGATCATTTCCCAGCCACCGGCCATGCCGGGTAGGGCAGGCGCCGCCCGGTGCGACTCGGAACACTTCGGCCGTCGGGATCACCGGGCTCGGCCCCCTTACCTCGCCGGTCGATACGCAGCAGTGGTGACGCTCGGGGCGGTGCCGTGCTGACGGCTGGCGAGGCAGGCCGGTCCTTGGCTGCCGCCTGGCGGCGATCGAGATGCGGTCGGCCACCGAGTGCCCGGGTGCCGCGCTCGTCGATTCCGCAGCGATGACCGACCCGCCCGGCGGTGGCAAGCCCGGCAAAAGATCTTGGAAGCGCAGCACCGTCATCCACCGTCGGCCAGGAGTACTGCGCTTCCAAGATCTTTTGACTCAGGAGCTGGCTTGCCGCCGCCCGCGCACGCCGATCCCACACCGGCCCGTCAGCGCGGCAGCCCAAGGCACTCACCGGCGGCAGTCGCACACCGATCGCACCGCCAGGAGGCGACGCCATGTACCAGAGCCCGCCCTTCGCCGACCGCCGTCAGCGCCAGGATGCCCGGCCCCAGCGCCACCACAGCCGCTGCGTGCTGGTCGGCGAGAAGGAGTTCTTCAACCCGGCCGACCCCGCCGACTACCGGGAGTACCGCATCGTCCAGGGCTACGGGCGCCGATAGCCGGGCCTCCCGCGGAGGGCCACCGGCCCTCCGCGGACTGCCGGGCAAAGACGGGCCGCAGGTACAGGCCGGCGCCTGGCTCACGCTTACTCCGGCCGACCCTAGCGGGCCGGTAGACCGGAGCGGCCTTCGGCCGCACTGCAGAGACCCTTTTCCGGCCACTGGCTACGCCAGGAGGGTAGGTTGCGCGACGACGTCCACCAAATCCGCCACGGGCGGGTAAAGAAATTCTGCACACCCCACAGATTTTCTCTACCCGAAATCCCCCGCACCGAATTTGGCTCCCGCCGCCACGCAACCTGGCGAGCAAGCTCGCCGCCACCGGCCGAAAAAACGCCTCAACCCCAAAACCCACGCCATCCCAGCTGCCACAACGGCCAACGATCGCGAGTTGCGGCCCTAGCAAAGAACAAACAGGAAATAACATCTCTTTTTCGGTTAATGGTAGACAAAAAGCGCTTGATACTGATAGGCTTCTATTTGTCAGCGAGGGCAAACGCTGACGACACAGGAAACACAAACCATAGGAGACCAGGCGTGAGCACTCACGAAATCGACGTGTGCAGCGAGACCGTCAACAGCGTCGTCATCGGGTGGGAGAAAGCTTTCGGTTCGTTCTGGGCGCACGTCTACCTCGCAGGCGACGGCAGCGGCTACCCCTGCCCGAGCTTGGAGATCGGCGGAGACTTCCGCGAAGTCAAGGACCCCGCGATCGTGATCGACTTCGTCCGCCCGTACGCGCACGTTCCGGAAAACCTCGCCGCCATCCTCACGGCTGACGCCGAGACCGAAGGCATTTGCGACCTGCCCGCCATCCTCGGTATCCAGGAAGGCGCGTCGACCGCGTACGACCTCGACGAGTCCGACATCCCGTTCTAACCCGCGCACCGGCCGGGGAGTCCCTGACTCCCCGGCCGCCGCACGTCTAGGCCCGCCGTCCCGAGCGGAGCAGTCACGCGCCGACTGCGACCGGATCGGCGCGCATCGAGCACGCCGCTCCGGGCTGCCGCGCCGGCCGCTCACGGCCGCACCACTTCGGCCCGCATCCCTGCTGGACCCGCGCACGTAAAAGGCCGACGGCCCCCCGAAGGAGGACACCCCTCGCGGGATGTACCGGGCAAGGTCCGTCGGCCCAACACAGGCAACACACCAGCGCTCACGCGCTGGTCTGAAGACCAGCGCCCAGGTTAGCGCGCCGCGCCGCCCCGTTCAACCGACAAGCACTCACGATCGGGAGTCCACCATGCCCACCACGCCGCAGCCGTACCCCACGATTACCCTCGACGTCCTAGCCACCGTTGCCGCACAAATCCAACCCCTCACCCAAGCCGCAAACCCTGGCGACACCCAGGCCACCCGCCGCATCGAGGAGATCTTCGCCAGCTACGGAATAGCCTTCACCGATACGCCCGCCGTGCCGGACCGGGAGGCACCATGCCACTGATGGACAACGACAAGACCGGCCGCCGCGTGGCACGCATCGGTCACATACTCGCGCTCAGCGGCACGGCTCTCGCCATCATTGCCGCCCTACTGTTGATCGTCGCTGTCGCGTTGCTGCGCTGACAAGTCCGGGCACCCGATCAGCCCGCCCCCGGTCGATCACCCGCCAGCGCTCTCGACTCCCGTCGCCGGAACACTCGCCGAGCTCTCGACGTCACCGCGACCGGGCCGCACCGCACCACCCGGAGGACGACCCCGCCACCGCGCCACCGCCACCACGGAATCGGTCAGCTCACCCACCCGCGCCGCGACCTCCTGCGCCGACGCCCGCTGCTGCCCCTGCCGCACCCGTGCGGGAGTTTCCTCCGTCAGCATCGCTGCCACATCCGGAGCCACCAGCGACGCCAATACCGCCAAGGCGAAATCCGCGCCCTGCTCCGCCTCCACCACGACCGCATCCAACCGCGCGAGCTCCGTCGCGCGTCGCTCCTGGGCGCGGCGGACCGCCGCACCGGCATCCGTCGCCGCTTTCAACGCGGCGCGTTCCGCCTCATGCCGCCGCTGCAGCGCCTCAATAGCTTTGTTTGTTCCTTTGCTAGCCATAGCATCGACGCTACCTATTTCACAGGCCAGCCCTCCACACCTAGCGATCGTTGAATGTTAGTTGTAAATGGTCCCTCAATCGTTCAATATTGCTCGCACCATCTCTCATCAGCATAGATATCAGGTCACGCTCTAACCTCTTCTCACAACTAGCACACCCCCTGGCATTCCAATGTCGCAAAGGCGCCTGCCGGGTGCCTACGCTCGGCAACATGCTCTCGGTAACCCGCATTTCGCCAGGGGCCGGGATCGCCTACCTCACCCAGCAGGTAGCCACCGGCCAACACGACTTCCGCCCCGCCAGCCCGAGCGCCGCGGTGGCCTACCACGCCGACCCACGCGCACACGGTGAGGCGCCCGGCTGGTGGGCCGGCCAAAGCCCGACTTTGTTCGGCGTGCAAGGACAGGTCACCGAGAAACAGCTGCAGAACCTCATCGGCGAAGGCCGCCATCCAGACACCGGCGAACAACTCGGCCGGCTGTGGCGCAAATATGAGGCCTTCGACGACGACGACGCCCGCCAAGCCGCCGTCGAAAAGGCGTGGAAAGCGCTACCCGAGGACGCCACCTACGAGCAGATCGCGCAGGTGTGGCTGCGGATCTGGACCGCCCCGGAACGACACCCTGTCGCCGGGTTCGACGTCACTGTTTCCCCGGTCAAGAGCGTCAGCCTGCTGTGGGCGTTCGGAGACGACCAGGTCAAGCGCGAGGTGGTGGCGTCGCACCACGACGGCGTGCGCGCCGCTTTGGAGCACCTGCGAGCGCACGGGGCGTTCACCCGGTTGGGTACCAACGGCATCGTGCAGGTCGACACCGACGGGCTCGCCGCCGCGGTCTTCGACCACCGCATGTCCCGGGAAAAAGACCCGCAGCTGCACTCCCACATCATCGTCAGCTCCAAGGTCCGCATCGTCCGCGACGGGAGTGAGACGTGGCTCGCGCTCGACAGCAAAGCGTTCTATCAGGCCACCATCGGCGCCCGCATCGCCTACGAACGCGCCGTCGAACACCAGCTCAGCCGACGCCTCGGCGTCCGGTTCGCCGCCCGCGCCGGCTCACCGATCCGCGAGATCGTCGGGTTCGACCCCCGCGCGATCCAGCACTACTCGAAACGACGCGGCGCCGTCGAAGCCGAGCTCGACGGCCGCCACAGCGACCCCAGCACCGGACGTGAGTGGATCCCCACCGGGCGATGGCGGCGCTCCGCGCAGGACGCCACGCTGCGCACCCGTCGCGCCAAGAACGGTCCCGAATCCACGCTCGAAGCCGTCACCCGATGGCGACGCGAGGACCACCAGGCAGGCTTCAACACCGCCGATGAGGTGCGTCGCATCGCCGCAGGCCGCACGATCGACCCTGTCGACCAGCAGGCACGACAGGTCATCCGCCTCGCGCAACGCCACCGCGCTGACCGACCGGTACGGGTTCAGGACCTGGAGGCCGCTGCTGTCCGGCTTGGTCTGGAGCGCGACGAGCAGCGCTTCCCGGTCGTCACCGCCGCCATCCGGCGGCTGCCGCACCTGGCCGTCGAACGCGCCATCGACGAGCTCAGCACCGAACGCGCTGTGTTCAGCGTCGACCACCTGGAGCTGGCCATCGGCCGGCAGCTGCATGTCAACCCGGCCGCCGACCGCCGTTCGGACTGGCGGCAGGTGCGGCGCTATGCCGCCCACGCCGTCCGGACCCGGGCCGGTGGTCTACGGGTGCTGACCCCGCCAGCGTTGCTCGAGTGGGGCGAAACCCTGATCCGCGGCTCCGATCGGCAGAGCATTTACAGCCGGCACCGGGACCTGAAGCTGTCCACCAAACCGGTCCTGGCCGCCGAAAAGGAACTCGTTGCCTACGCCACCGGCCACGGCGCCGCCGCGGCACCCCGGGCGCTGCTCGAAGCGGTCGCTGACCGGCTCGACCTGTCAGATGAAAAGCGCGAGGCGCTGCACTTTGCCGTCGGCGATGACCGCCGGGTCACCGGCATCGTCGGCCCGGCCGGCACCGGCAAGACGTACCTTCAGCGCGCAGTCGGTGTCGCTGCGCGGCAGACCGGCGTGCCGGTGCTCGGCCTGACTGTTGGGCAGAACGCCGCGTTCGTCCTCGCCGACGCCACCCGCGACGGAGGCCAGCCCGGCATCCGGACCGAGAACATCGCCATGTGGCTGCACGCCCAGACGATGCCACCCGAAGGCACCACCCCGGGCGATTGGGCGTTCCAGCCCGGGCAGTGGGTCATCATCGACGAGGCATCGCAAGCCTCAACACTGGACCTGGTCCGCCTGAGTCAGCTTCTCGAACCCGTCGGCGGGAAGCTGATCCTGGTCGGTGACCCCGAGCAGATCTCCGCGATCGGGCCGGGCGGAATGTTCCGCTACCTCGCCTCCCTCGGGACGACTACGCAGCTGCGCGAGGTCCGCCGCTTCACCGACCCGTGGGAAGGTCCGGCCTCCCTGCGGCTGCGCGAGGGCGACACCACCGTGCTCGCCGAATACGACCGCCGCGGCCGAGTCATCGCCGGACACCGCGCCGAACTCATCTCACACGTCCTCGACGGTTGGGCCGCAGACGTTCTCCAAGACCGGACCAGCCTTATTCTGGTAGAAACCCAGGCCGAAGCGGCCGACATCGCCACCCAGGCCCGGCGTCTGCTCATCCGGGCTGGCATCGTGCAGGCCGGGCCTACCGTCACTCTGGCCGACGGTACCCACGCCGGCGTCGGCGACTTGATCGTCACCCGCCGCAACAACCGCACCCTGATTGCCGGCGAGCAATTCGTCGCCAACCGCAGCCAATGGCGCATCCTCGAACTCGGCCCCGACGGAGCCCTGCTCGTGCAGAACACCACCGACCAGGCCACCACTGCACTGCCCGGCGACTACGTCGCCACCCACGTCCAGCTCGCCTACGCCGCCACCGTCGACTCCGCACAAGGCCGCACCGTCGACTCAGCTCGCGCCATCATCGACCAAGCCACCACCCGCGCCCGGCTCTACGTCATGGCCACCCGCGGCCGGCTCCTCAACCAACTCGCCGTCGTCACCGCCGACGAACCCCCCGAAGCCCACCCACCCGCACCACCGACGGCCGGCGTCACCGTGCTTGCCGGGATCCTTCGCGACGACGGCAGCGACCGCTCCGCCACCGAAACCGAACAGAGCCTGTGGGCCGACGCCGACACCCTGCGGCACTGGGGGCCGATCTACGACGACCTCGCCGCCCGCGCCGGAATCGACCGCTACGCCGCAGTCGTCCGCGGCGTGGCTGGGCAAAGCGTCGCGGACAACCTTGCCGCCAACCCTGCCATGCCCGCACTCGCCGCCCGCCTGCACGCCCTCGCCGCAGCCGGCTACAACACCGAGAATGTTCTCGCCACGGTCGCCTCCGAGCGGGAACTGAACAGCGCCCACGACACCGCCGCTGTCCTCTCCTGGCGCATCGACCAGGCCTACCGCGACCTGCAACCCGACCCCGCCGTCGCCCTCAGCCCTGCCCAAGCGGGCACTTACACCCAGCGTGCACCGGCCGTGGACGGCGATATCGGCGACGCACTTCGCCAGGTCGCGACCATCTGCGACTCCCGCATCGACGCTCTCGCCCGGCAGGCAGCCGCCGAACGGCCCGTATGGGCGACCAAGCTCGGTCCGCTGCCGGACGACGACCCGGGGCGCCGGCAGTGGACCGGCCGCGCCGCAGTCATCGCCGCCTACCGCGACCGATACACCATCACCGGCGACGACCCGATCGGCCCCGAACCCTCACCTCGCGACGTCGGCCGGTGGGGTGCCTGGCAACGCGCACAGACCGTCCTCGGGGTCGCTACGCTCGCCGGACAGATCGGCACCGCCACCGACGGACAGCTCCGAGCGCTCATCGCCGCGCAACGCGACGCCGACCAGAACGCCCCCGCCTACGTCGCCGGGCAGCTCCGCATCGCCCACACACGACTCGTCGGCGCCGAAAACAACCTCCGGGATGCTCGCGTTGACCTGGCCACCGCCCAGGCCGCCGCAGCATCTGCCGTCCGGCACGCCGACACCATGAAGCCGCGGTGGTGGCACACCGGCCCTCTGCACACCCAAGCCGCGATCCGACACCAGCACGCCAGGACAGATGCGCTGCGCGCCACCGCCACCGTCGACGAACTGCAGGATCGGCTCGGATCCGCACGCGGGCGCATCAGCACCGCCCGCGACCGCGTTCACGAACTCGAAGGCCAGCACCAGGCGTGGACCGGCTGGTACACCGAGGCGCTACCCACCCGCTACGCCGGCCTCGCCGCCGCCGCCGAAGCCGCACGCCGCGCGCAAAACCTCGCCGACGACGCCAACTCCCTCGCCGACACTGTCCGCGCCACCGCGGCCCGCGTCCGCGCCGTCGACGCCACCCGCCCACAACCTCACACGCGGCCCGTCCCCCACGGTCTCACCGCGCACGCCGAGGCTGCGCGGCAGCGCGTCCTCGAGGACGCCGACCTCGACGCACCGTCGGTATCCTCCGAGTCGGCGGAACGCGATCTTGGCTGACTCCCGGCTGATCACCCGAAGACCGGAGTTGTTCCCTTCGATAGGCGCAGCGTCATGTGCCTTGTGGTCGAGCGCGCGGAGTCGGTGACAATGAGTTCGCCGGCCGAGGTGATGTCTGCGTGGTAGGAGTTGTCGAGGCGGATGTCTTCACGGCGGCAGAGGGCTGTTGCTTTGGTGTCGTGACACTCGGAGCGGGCTGGAGCGGTGCCTTCTTAGCCGGTTCCTCGTCGCCTCGCTCCGCGAACGCTGCGAAGGCTACACAGATCGCGAGGGCCACGACGACGACGCCTACGTCGATACGCGTCAGCGGCAAGCCGACAATCTTCCTCCACACGCCAGGCTCCGGCGCATCGCCTGTGGAGGGGTGCAGACGACCGACCACGAGCTGCATGATGCCGACGACAAAGGAGATTAAGCCAAAGATCCAAGTTCCAGTTTCCAGGCCATCGCGAGACCAGAAGGCGGTGTCGATCGGGACCGCAACGGCTGCTGCGAGAACGACGCCGAGGGACCCACGCTGGACGGCGATCGCCCGCCGACGGCCGGGATTCGCGGTCAGCAGCTTGATGATTTCATCAGGTGGCCACGGCTGCCATTGAGTACGTGACCGTTCGCGGCGTGCCAGAGTCAGCAGCCGTTTGAGCCCCACATCCTGCGGGTTGCCCGTTACAAGTTGTTGCAGTTGCGTGACCGCGGCGTCAGTGCCGCGGCTGGCCAGGGCCGGTAGAAGCCTGTTGCGCAGATCCGCCGCACTCTCCCGAGCAGTCACGATATGCATACCGTGCACCGTGGGGTCTTGGTGCGGCGGGAACAGCGTAGTGGTCAACTTCCACAGTTCTACGAGGTCTTCTTCTGCCAGTTGTCGTACATCGAAAACTTGACCGTAGGCGACATCTTCGATGACGTCGGTAGCCAGCTGGCCGTTGGCCATGAATAGGGGCCGCAATACCAACCATACGTTTCCAGGGGTTGCTTCAAGGGCCTTCGCGGCGAGCCTGTGGACCGAGGCGCTATCTCCTCTGTCGATGTATTGGCGAAGTAGGGCGATGCCGCGGGGCGCATCGATCTCGACGAGCCGCTGGAAGGCAATCCCTGAGGTGGCAGCATCGAGTGTGGTGTCAGTGACCAGAGTCTCCAGCCACGCTGCCGCCTCAGCGGTCAGCGCCGGTGAGATGCGGCGAAGAGTGAACTGGCTGGAGTCAGGTCGGCCGCGCATGTCACGTTCGGCCGCGGACAGTAGCTCTTGTCGTGCGTACTGGTATGCACCTTTGACGGCGGGCAACATGGGGAGATCGTCTGCGGTGACGAACGGCCCACGGATCAGGGCCGGTGCCCAGAACCTCCAGCGCGACGGTTCGAGCACAGCGTGGGCTCTTCTGTGCGACATCAGCACTAGGGCACGGGCGGCCGCTAGCGCTCCCGTATTGAAGCTTCCGGTGCCGAGGAGGTCCGCGCCATTGGAAGTCGCGGTCTTCAAGTAGACGATGGCGGAGTCTGTGGCAGCGTCTTGCTCAACGGCGTCGAGTGTCTGCCAACCCGGAAGACTTTCGACGTTCACCTCGAATGATTCTGTTACGTATCGCTGATCGGGCCGGAACTGCGCCCAGTAACAGAACGTGTGAAAGGCTTCTGAGGGGGGTTGGGTCAGGCTATCTCGTAGTCTGGCCCGCAGCTCCTCCGTGGTGAGTACGGGTTCGCCCTCGTCGCTCTCGTCCTCGTGAAAGGGCGGCGCATCGTGGCTTGAGGGGTCGGGCGGATTGAGCCAGTGTCGCGCGACCTCCTGGAACAGAGGACTGTCGGGGGCTACTTGTCGTAGCGCGGCGAGGTGTTCTAGGCGGGTGGCGTCGTATGCGTTGACTAGCCATGGCCGCCACTGTCGAGCCTCTTCAACGCTGGTGGTGAGGGTCTCGGCGCGGGCCAGTAGTGAGACGAAGTCGTCGGCACCAAGAAGGCCAGCCTGGCGCAACTTGAGCGCGAGCAATGCGGAGGAGGGCCGAGACTGCAGCTCGATCAAGAGTTCACGGCGTGCGACCGGCTCCATCTGCGGTAGCTCGGTGAGCCGATCGCGGATGACATTGAGGTGTCGTACCGCTCTGCCACCGATGACGTCAGCAACTCCGGTGCGCACCGTCGGATCGGCGAGCATCTGAAGCCCAACCACGAAGATCGCGTCGCAGACCATTGCTGTTTGCTCGGCAAGGCCGCCGAGTTGAGGTCCGCGTATCGGGGCTTGCTGTTCCGTCTCGGTGACCCACCTGAGCGATTCCTGGACCTCTGCGGGCGTCATCTGGGTCGACTGGAACGCAGACGGCAGCGTCCCAGTGAGGAACGAGCGGTAATTCCCGTACAGGTCAGGGTTTTCGGCGGGCTTCAGTCGGGACAGCACGGCAGCGGGTGAGGTGCCGGAGCGGAGCAGGGCGCGCAGGCCGATGCCGAACAGTTCGTCTTCATCCCCGCTCTGCTGAAGAGCCGGGTCTGCCAGCGTGGCGAGCCGGCTGTCCGGAATCGGTGGTCCGAGCTCCAGCGCGGCGCGACCTGCCGCAGAGCGGACAGCCACCGAACGGGTCGTGTCGAGTGTGGTGTTCAGCAGAGCATCGTGCATCCCGTTGAGGCTGTTCAGGCGGGCGATGCGAACCGCGAGGTCGCAGGCATCAGAGGTGCTAGCTTGGTCGTCCAATACGGCACGTAGTCGCTGTTCGATGCCGTCGTAATGGAGCCTGGTGAGCCTGAGGTGTTCGATGCGCCCCGTCTCGTAGCGCTGCGCCATCTCCAGAAGTCGATCGACGAGCACGCTGCGGTAACGCGCGTCACGCAGCTCGATGTTGCTGCCCAGGAAAGCTTCGGGGTCGCTCCCGAGGAGTGCCTGGAACCGTTCAGGCGCCATCGAGATCATCCAGGCTGCTACTGCCTGCAGCTGCGGGGCCGGGCGGTCGCCGGGTCCCGCGAGGAGGCGGGTCAGCCGATCGGCTGGCAGACCAGAGTTGACTAGGTGTTCCGCGGCCAGGAACTCGGTGACCGTCTGGTAGGCGAAGAAATGGCGGCGACCGTCCGCCGAGGCGAATAACGCCGTGTGTAGTACAGCGTCGTAGTCCGTCGAGTTGATCACCGCGGCGCAGTCAGCGTCCGTCAGGTGGTGAGGCCCAGGCACGTCCGTGAGGGTGAGAAGTGGGCGCCCACCGAGAATGCTCAGCGCGGCGAGCCACCGTGCTGCCTCCAGTAGGGGTTCTGCGGCTGCACGTTGGCTCGGACTGTATTGCCGAGCAGGGTCGGTCAGCAGGCGCCGGCTGGCGCGCCGGAACAGCTCGATCTGTTCTGAGGGAAGGGCGCCGCCGCCTTCGAGGTAGTCGTCGACGAGGAGTCTCAAGGTGTGCGGGCTGGTGACCAGGTCGATGATGCCCGCGTCTCGGACAGCGTCGAGGAAGGCGTCTACATCGACATCCGCGGATCGCAGATATTCGGCGATGTTCTCCTGGTCCAACGGCTCAATGAGGAACACGTTGACCGTGTCGAACGTGCGCCACAGGGCTTCCTCGGCCCCTGTTAACCAGCTCGCGCTGCGGCATGCCAGCACCAGTCGAACATTCGCCCGCCGGGCAGCCTTGGCGACTTCGCGGACGAGCTCGATGAGATTCGGACCGTCCAATGGGGCTTCGTCAATGCTGTCGAGGGCCAGCAGCGGTTCCGGCGCATAGCTTGCCGGGCCGTTCTCGACGCTGTCAGGGGCGGTGATTTCAGCGATGATCCCGGCAATGAGGTCAAGGATGCGGGAGTCGCCGACCAGGCTCGGGAGGTGCACCCGGCGGGCACGTCGCCCGCCGGAGTCGATGAGGCGGTAAAGATCGGTAGTTTTACCGGCTCCGGGTGGCGCCAGCAGGACCGTGCATGATCCGTTGGTCGCTTCAGCGATCGGGCTCAGTCCGGCTGCGGCTTCCTGCCCTACCGCCCGAGCAGCCTCAACGTCGTTCTCGGAGTGCCCGAAGAGGCTTCGTGGCCGCCAGTACCGCCGGAGTTCAGCACGGTTGGGCGGATTCACCGTCGCATTCTAACGAGGCTGCGCCCAAGCATGAGCGCGACCCGCGGGCAAGAAGGTCCGGCGGCCAGTCACCTACCTCAGGGTTGAGCAGTCGACATCAACGTGGTGCCTCCTGGCCGAAAGACCCTGCTCCTGGTCCAGCCGGCCCGCTTCCGTTACGTCCTAGCCTTCGACTTTCTTGGCGTCCGGGTCCCAGCTGACTGCCCGATGCGTTCAAACCGCCCGCTGCTGGGTTGGGCGTCCGTCCGCTAAGGAGAAGGTGAAGACAGCGGCGGACGACGATTTCGACGTCATCGACCATCCGCTTCAGCGAGGACGTCGACGACCCATCTAGATTGAAGAGGGTGCCGGCAGATGGGTCATCGCCGTGGATCCGGTCGTTTCGTACGCCGTAGGCCTTCAACATGAATGACCGGATCTGTTGCGGCTCTACTCCGAGGAAGGAGTCATCGCGTAGGAGGTCTGCGGCGCCGTCCGCGACTCGATCTCCCTTCGTGCGGGTGTGCTGATGTCCTAGCCGCTTGATAAAAATGATCTCCGCGCAGGTCATGAGGTCGGCGAGCCGATCTTCTGCGTAGCGATGGGCGCCGGCAAAGACCAGTCGACGCAACGCGCGCTGGAACATCGCATCGTCTGTGACGGTGGGGGCGCCGAGCCAGCCGTAAACCCTGGCAAGGTCTGCCAGCTGGCCGCCCGTCAGCAGAGTCGGCCGGGCGTAGTCGACGGCCTCCTTTGCCGACAGCACCGCCGAGCCGCCGCCGATGATCGGGAAGTCGTCGTCATGTTGCTGCAGGATCGCGCGGGTGACCACCGCTGAGCCGCCGCAGACAATCCGCAAAGCTGTGACGAATCGCTGACCTGGCTCTAGCAATGACGGAAAGTCAGGGGCTGCTGGCTGCTCGGGAAGGTCAGCGGCCGACACAATGGGATACGGCGTTGTCACGGTCATCGCCCACTGGTGTTCGGGCTCGAGGTTGACGAACAACGGTCCACCGGCGAACTCAGCAGGAACGGCGCCGCGTGCGATCGCCAGACTTACCTGGCTGTCCGTCATTTGCTCCAGGGCGACGCCGCTATCCAGGTTCAGCCGTTTCACTTCACTGGAGACCTGCAGCGCATTCAGCGGCAGGAACTCAACCACCCGGACATGAGTTGCGCGCAGGCCGGCTTCCAAGCGGGCATATGCCTCATCGAACTCGGCCGACTCGAAGCGGTAGGCGCGCAACCGACCGACCATCGGCGCGAGCAGTTCCTTGACCAGCAGCCACTCAAGCTGTCGGGTCTGGAGGGAGAACTCAACTCCGACTCCGCAGTCGACCCGCTTACTCAAGAGCGGGTCGGCGGCGAACTCCTTCCGTACCGCCTGCATTGCGGGAAGGCGGTCGAGCCAGCCAAGCGTCGAGACCGCAGTTGGCATCACCCAGGTATGCGCTTCTTCGCACCGAATTCGCGCTGGCCAAAGCGGTTCCAGCCGTTGGTGTCGAGTTGGTCACCGAAATCGGGCATGCCCTCGTCGGCGGCAAGACGGGCGAAAGCTTCGTGGATCAGAGTGGCTACCGCGGTGCGAAGATCAGCGGGGTTGGCTAGCTCAAGCTGAGAGACGTGCATCGTCGAGTCCTCGTACTGGCGTGCCGCCTGGCAGCGGGCTGGCTGAAGGCCAGTCGGTCAGTCTGTCGGAGCGTGAGTTTGGGTGCAACTGCAATTGCCGGAAAGTCGACGAATTTGCCTCGCCTATCAGCGCTTCCAAACCCGTGTAACTAACCTTGACGGGGCCTCGGCCCCTCCCTTGACGGGACCTCGGCCCCTCGAGGAGGTGGCTGGAGAGACCGAGGCCGCCCGTAGCTACTGACGTAATTGGTCAAGGACGTGCCGGGCGCAGCCAATCAACAATTCTTGAGTGTTCAGCTGTTCGGTGGCGGCGCTGTTGACCGGGATGAGGGCGATGCTCAGGTAGAGGTTACCGTCGTAGGCCATCAGGTGCGGGCCGGTGGTGGGGTCGGTGTAGGCCGCGGCCTGCTGGCCGACGCCGGGCACGTCGGTCACTGTGGTGGACCTCTGCTGGGCGCCGCGCATGCCTTCGTAGAAGCCCTGCACCGATCCCTCTTGGCTGGTCATGACCTCCAGAGAGATCAAGCTGCGCATTCCGGCAGGGCCGTACTGATGGCTGCAGGTGGCGAGAGATGAGGTCCTGGTGTCGCTGAATCGCGGTTGTCCCAGGTTGCCGGCGTCGACGCCGAGCGCCTGGGTGAGGCGCGCGCCGTCCAGTGCGCTGCAGATGTCGCGCCGGTTGACGTAGCGCGCTGCGGTGGTGGCCCGCGGCGCTGCCGAGCTTGACGACTGAGCAGCGGTAGACGCCGAGGCGCTCGCTTGCATGCTGGCCGGGGGCTGGGTGCTGCCTGTGTCGCGACATGCTCCTGCACCGAGCGCTAGGAGCACGGCCACGATCCCGCAGGCGGTACGGAGCATCGCGGTGGTCGGTGAAAGGGACATGGGTCGCCTCCTTCCGGCTGAGGGAGTCACGGTCATGGGCCTTACCACCGGTAGTCCGAGCCATTGACGGAGTTAATGACCATGCCGGTGTGGGTGTAAAAGTTCATCGCGGAGAACAACGCGAAACCGATGCCGGCGACGGTCCAGGCCCAGTAGAGGGTTTGCCAGCTGCGGCGGCTACCGGGCCGGGCCGCGAAGGGGAAGAGCAGGCAACCCAGCGCGGCGGGGCCGTAGAGCACTGCGGCGAAGAAGGTGTTTTCGATGGCGGGGTGCTGGTGTAGCAGCCCGGTGATGGGTTCCTCGGCGGGTGCGGCGCTGATGACGTCGAAGCGCACGATGGCCAGGGTGCACCAGGTCATGACGAGCCCGAGGATGAACACGATGATCCCGATGGGACCCAGCGCGTCCGGTAGCCGGTCGGGGTCAAGGGCCGACTTGGTGCGGCTGATCCGCCAGGCGGCGGCCAGCAGGAGCACGCCGAGCAGCAGGGCAGGCTCGCCGAAGATGGTGTCGATGTAGGGCTTGGCCTCGGCGAGCGGGTGGGTGACGGTCATGGTGAAGCCGAGCCCGGTCAGCAGGAGGCCGAGGACGCCGAATGCGGCGGCCCAGCCGCTGTGGTCGGCTGGCGCTCGCACGAGGCGCAGGGGCATGCGTTCGTTGCGCGGCCAGGCCCAGTAGCGCGGGACGAGGATCAGGGCCGCGCCGGCGGAGACGCCGATGAGTGTGTTGTACATGATCATGCGGTTGCTCCTGGCAGTGAGGGGTCGCGGTGGTATGCGGTGATCAGGTGCCGCAGGACGTCAATGTCGTGCCGGTCAGCGCTGACCTGGTTGTCGAGCAGGGTGTTGAGTTCGGCGATGAGCTGCGCGCGTACTTGCTGGTTGAGCGCCCAGCCGGCGGTGGTGGGTGCGAGCAGCGACCGGCGCCGGTCGGTGGCGGGGATGCTGCGGCGCAGGAGGCCGCGTTTGATGAGTGCGGTTGCGGAGCGGGTGACGGAGCCTTTGGAAACGTGGGCCAGGGCGGCGACGACTCCGGTGTCGACGGGTCGGTGCATGACGGTCAGGTGGAGCACGTCGTAGCTGGTCCAGGTCAGGTTGGCTTCGTAGAGGACGGTGACCTCGAGGTGGCGGCGGGCGAAGTTCGCGGTGCGGCACAGTTGGGCGACGTGGTCCAGCCGTCCTGGGCCGGCCTCGGCGCCTGCGAGACCTGGCGCCACCGTCGCCGCCAGGGTGGCGAGGTGGGCGTCACCCGATGGCTTCTCGCTCATCGTCGGGCTCTGGTTGTCGGCTCGTAGAGTGCTGGCGGGTAGGGCCGGGCCCGGGTCTTGCTGTGGCGATGGTGGTCACCGCTGGTCCAGCCCGCCAGCGGGTTTACGGGCCAGAACTGGTGAGCGTCGTCGAGCGCGCCCACCGTGCTGGGCAGGCGCCGGGTGTGCCGAGCGGGGCGGTGACTGGCGGTGTATCGGGGCATGGTCGGGGTCCTTTCCACAGAGGTTCGCCTGTCGTGGTGGGTCTGCAAGCCCATGCCGGTCATCACCGGCACGACGCGACCAGCGGCGTGCCCGGGGCGGTGCGCTGGTGGTGGAGCCAGGCGGCGATGGCGGTGAACGCCTGCGGTGCCGTGCGGTGCAGGTTGATCGAGTGGCCGGTCCGCGAGATGGTCGCCGCGGCCAGTGGGGTGCCGATGGGGAACGCAGTGTGTTCGCGTTGGCAGATGTCGGCCGGTGTGGTGCAGGGCTGGCCGGTGCCGCAGAACAGGGCGTCGGTGGTGCCCATTACGAATAGGACGGGCACGGTGATGGCGCGGCTGTAGGCCAGCTCGTCGTCCGGGGTGAAGGTGAGTTCGCCGGTGGTGGCGGTCGTCTTGGTTTGCTCGTCCCAGCTGGCGGCGCTGCGGACGGCGGTGCTCCGGTCGAGGAAGTACCGGGGTCGGCTGCCGGGCCGGGTGGTCAGGTAGCCGTCCGGCGGTGTGCTGTCGGTGAACTTCGGGTCGGAGGCGGCCGGGTACAGGTCGGTGGTGAAGCGGGTCATCTCGTCGATGCGGATGTCGTGCAGCAGACCGGTGAGTACGAGTGCGTCGACGTCGTGATAGGTGGCGGCTTCGGCCATCGAAATGACCGAGCCGTAGGAATGTCCGACGCCGACGACGCGGGTGAACCGGCCGATGGTGCCGTCGCGCAGCGCGCGGACCGCCTGGTGGGTGACGGTGGCTTCGGTGGTGGTGGTGACCTGGTCGGCGGGTGGCCGGTCGCTGGAGCCGGTGCTGATGCGGTCGATGAGGTAGACGGCGTCCCCGGCGGCGAGCGCCGCGGCGGTGTAGTCGCTGTGCGGGTCGGGGCCGGTCCAGTAGCCGTGGGTGTAGGTCAGTCCGGGGATCAGCAGCTGCACCGTGGTCGTTGTGCGGGCTGGCCGGCACAGCCATCCGGCGAGCCGGTACTGCGCTGCACCGGGATTGGAGGTCAGGGTCACGGCCAGGTCGTGCCGGGCACATCCCGGTCGCGCCACTGATGACGGCTGCGCATGCGCGGCAGGCGTGGCCATCGTCAGGCCAGCCAGAATGAGCGCTAGAGCCACTATGAGCGGTGCCAGGAGTTGACGGGTCCGAGGCCGCGCGTCTGGGATGGCGGCCGGTGCGGTGTGAGGCAGCATGTGTTGCTCCTTCGAGGTTGTGGGTGGAGGCGGTCGAGTGACGGTGGTGTCACTCGACGCTGATGTGGACGTGGTTGGTGTGCCATCCGCTCGGGTCGTCGCCGCCGAAGGGGTTGTTGTAGGCGTGCCAGCCTTCGGAGCGGGTCCAGATGCGGCGGAACCAGATGACGTACTTGATGCCGAGGCGATCGGCGTTGGCGACAGCCCAGGCGGCCATCGCGTCGCCTCGGGCTTTCTGGGCGCCGGAGGCTTCGCCGCCGGAGGTCATCATGAAGTCGCAGGCGCGGCCCTTGGGGTGCTCGCCGTGATCGTCGACGCGGTAGCAGCCCGGTTCCGGGAAGCCAGCGGCTTTGGCTTGCTGCACAAGGTGCAACGTCCGCGGTGTCAGGCAGCCAGAACCGGTGGTCGGATCGGGGCGAATGGTGCAGCCCTCATCCGGCCAGGACCCGTCAGGGTTCCGTTTGACCGCATCGGCCGTACCGCCCGAGGCGGCGGAGCAGTCCGCAGCGCTGCCGGGATCTGCTCCGAGCTGTTGGCCCAGAGCGGTGGCGTCGTCTTCCCACTTCGCGTAGGCATTGGGCAGAGCGGAGCCTTGGACTGCTTGCGCGGCCTCGGTCAGCGGCATGGTCTGCCAGCCGCGGATGGTGGCGAGTTTGTCGTAGAACTTGCCGGCGGCGTAGACGGGGTCGCCGATCTGGGCCGGGGTTCCCCAGCCTTGGCTGGGGCGTTGCTGGAACAGGCCGATGGAGTCGCGGTCACCGCCGGCGAGGTTACGTAGCCCGGACTCCTGCATGGCGGTCGCGAGCGCGATGATCTGGCCGCGTGCCGGGATGCGCCGTTCGGCGCCGACACTGACGATCGTGCGGGCGTTGGCCAGTTGCTCGGCGTCCCACTGCCCGACAGGTTGACGGCTGGCTACCGACGTCGTCGGCGTGGGGGCGCACTCGTCGTTGACGGTGGTCAGCAACAACAGCGGCCCGGCGAGGCAGCAGCCAACAAGCAGGAAGGCGCCCACCACCAAGGCGACGGCGCGGTTCATGGCCGCCGTCTCTGCAGGGAGACAGCAGTGCCCGACGATGCGAGCCCAAGGCCAGCGGTGTCGGTCATCGGGGTCTGCTGCGTCATGGTGCCGACACCGGACGGGCGTCGTCGATCAGCCACCGTCCGCCGGTGCTGGCGACGGTGACGCGGATGAGCCCGGCGTCGGTCGGCACGTCCGCGACCACCACGGCCGTGTCTGCCGTGACCAGGCGGGGGCTGCCGGTCGCCGCTCGGGCGGGAACCTGCGCCGGGCTGCTGTCGGCGAGCAGTTGCGCGTAGGCCGGCGTCACCATCGGCTTTACGCCGGTGTACCAGGCTGTGCGGTCGAGCGTGGGCCGGGCCCACAGCCGGACGTAGGTCAGGGCGGCGAGCAGAGCGGCGTTGCGGCGTGGCCCGCTGACCGCAGCCGCATGGCCACTGCTCGTCACCGCCGCTGGCTCGGCCGGCGCGGAGGAGCCACCGGCGGGGCTGCACCCCGCCATCACGGCGAAGGCGAGCCCGCAGGCGGCGGCCAGTCGCCGGCGGCTCATGCCGGTACGTCGCCGTGTTCGGGCCAGCTGCCGATGGCGTCGTTGGCGGTGGCGGCCATGTCGCGCAGCCGGGTGTGCAGGGTGGTCAGTGCGGTATGGCGTTGGTGGGCGGTGTCGGCGGTGTGCGCCTCGAGCAGCGCGCTGGTTGACGGCGGCGCCTTGGCCGTCGAGCTCGCGCAGGATGTCGACGTAGAGTAGATAGTTTTCGCTGGCCGAGTGACCAGCGGCCGCACAGTCTCTGGCGTCGGGGTCGCGGGCGAGGGTGGTGTAGGCGGCCATCAGTCCTCCAAGCCGGGTTCGTCGTAGACGTCGGTGTCGTAGTCGCCGTCGAGGCGGCCGTCGGTCTCTGCGTCGAGGCGCTCGCGTTCCTCGTCGGCGTACTCGGCGGCACGGTCGTCAGCGTCGGCTTCGTATTCGGCGTCAAGATCACTCACGGGTTCGTTCTCCTGTGTCTGCGGTGCTTCCTGGTCGGCGTCGGGTTCGGTGATGCGCTGGTAGAGGTCGTCGACGTCGCGGTACATGGCCCGCAAGATGGTGTTGAGGCGGTCCCAGGCGGCGTCCGAGGTGACTTCGGCGGGCATGGTCATGACGTCGGCTCCTGCGGGCGGGCGACCGGCACGGCGGTCGGCCGGTTGGTGAGATCGGCGTCCGCGACCAGCACCGCGGCCTCACGCCACGCGCTCGGCCAGGTGAGGTCGAGGTGCCGGTCGGTGTGGGTGCCGTTGCGGCAGCGGGTGTAGTCGTCCCAGTCGCGAAGCCGCAGGCGAGCGCGGGCGAAGCGTTCGTGCCACAGCAGCGGCCCGTCCGCCGGAGCGGCGTCGTCGTATGCGGTGTGCCACGCGGCGGCGAGCGCGGACAGTTCCTCGATCAGCGGCGGATGCTGGTACCAGCAGGCCGGAATCTCTTCGGCCAGCTGGTAGCGGTCGACGGCCCAGTCGACCCAGTCGATCAACCACGCCCACACCAGCGCGGCGGCGTCGCGGTCCAGGTCGGTCCAGCGCAGCGGCCAGGGGATGCTCGACGAGGCTTTGCGCGGTCCGGCGCTGGAGCCGCGGGAGACGGTGTCGGCCAGGGCGAGGTGTTGCTGGTGCAGGGTGTCGACGGCCTCGGTCAGCTTCGCCAAGGACGCGGCGAGCTGGGCGACGGCGACCATGTCCGGCGGCGGGTCGTCGGGCAGTTGGAAGTCGAGGGCGTCCATCAGGCAGCCTCGGCGAGTCGTTTGCGGAAGGCGTCGCGGCCGGCGGTCAGCTCCCCGGCGTCCGGTCGTTCCCACCACGCCGGTACGGCGAGCTCGACCGGCGGCAGGTTGCCGACCAGGGCGAGCGCGCGGCCTTCGGGCAGGGTGCGCAGGTCGGCCAAATCCAGGAGGTTCTCGCGGCGGGTGCTTTCGTTGACCGAGGCCCGGCCGCCGCCCCAGGAGTGGCTGGAGGTGATGTGGCTGACCTGCCCGGCCAGGGCTTGGGCGTCGCGCATGCCGGTGACGTCGCTGCTGCCGCCGATGAGCAGCCGGGCGCTGGCGGAGTCGGCGATGGCCCGCCCGCCCTTGTCGCCCCAGCGTTCGCGGAGCTGGTGCAGGTTCTGCGCGAAGATCGACACGGCGATGCCGGAGCCGCCGCCCTCGTTCATCAAGCTGGGCAGTGACGGCAGGGGGGCGATGTTGGTGATCTCGTCGCCGATGAAGTACAGCGTCGGCTCTATCCGCCCACCCGGCGCGGTCAACGCCAGGCGTTTGGCCTGGTAGAGAATGTCCTCGGACAGGGCAGCGAGCAACGGCGCGATCAGGGCCTGGGCGTCGCGGGTGCCGACCAAATAGATCGTGCCGGACTCGCGCAGCCAGTCGACGGGCTTGAACTGGGTGCCGCGCGGCGGCGAACAGGCCACCAGGACCCGGGGGTCGTTGAACGCATCCAGGGCGCCGGAAACGACGGTTTGGATGGTGTCGCGGGCCCTACCGCTGGTCTCGCGGTGCCGGGCCAGCCGGTCGGCCCACGAGTCGACGCCGTGCGCGCGCAGGATCCGTTCCGGCCGCGAGTTGGCTGGGTTCTGCGACCAGGCCAGAACGTCGAGCATGGTGGCGTGCTCGTCGAGAGCGGCGGCGTGCAGCAGACCTCGCAGGATGGTCGCGGCCTGGTCGCGGAACCATTTGCCGTTCTCCACCGACTCGTCGCCGATGCCGGAGCCGGCGGCGAAGCCGTTGGCCCTGAGCATGGCGACGATCTGGTCGTCCGCTCCTTCGATCGGCGACCACGCCATGCGAGGCACGCCACGGATCTCGCCCTGCGGCTCGAAGATGTGGGTCGGTCCGATCGTGGCCCGGCGGTCGTAGGTGATCTCCGCGACGTCCAGGCGGGTGGAGGTGGTGATGACCGCGCCGCGAGCGTCAGCGACCGCCGGGATCACGTAGCGGGTGGTTTTGTTGCCGAAGCGCGGCACCGCAGCGCCCAGCAGGGTGTATTCGTTGGCCAGGTACAGCGGCCGGCCGCTGGTGGCGTCGTTGCCCAGGAACCGGGCGACCTCGAGGGGGTCACGGCGCCGAGCGGTCTTCGCGGCACGGCTCAGCTGGTCGTCGGTGTCGACGATCGTCAGCCCGGGACGCACCACGTCGACGCGGGCGCGGACCGCGTCGGCGGTCAGCGTGCGGTGCAGGTCGGCGTGGGTGGCGAAGCCGCTTCGGCGCATCCGAGTCTTGGCCAGGTGCAGTGCCGGGGTGCCGATCCCGGCGAGGATGCCGAAGAACGTGAGCGCCCACAACGGATACAGCAACCACCCGCCCCCGATAACCGGGCGGGCGGTGGCCGGCCACGCGTCGGCCGGCTGACTCAGATGCGCGGTCAGCCGCACCACGACCCCGGGCGTTTCGCCGATCGTGGTGTCGGCCCAGCGGTGGTGCGCCAGCAGGGCGGACAGCTGACCGGCCGTCCACAACGAAACCACGCCAACCACCGCGACCACCGTGAACAGCACGAGCAGGACCACGCGGCCGAGGATGTCGGCGCGGGCCCGGCCTTGCCGGGGCGGGCGGTGACCGGGCGAGGACAGCGGCGGGCGGGCCATCACGCGGCCGTTCCGTCGGTCGCGGCGGCGAGCCGGGCGTCGTAGTCGGCGCCGTCGACCGGTGCGGCCTGCTCGTCGGCTTCCATGCGGCTATCGGTGTGCACCATCGCCGTCTCCAGCCGAGAGAGCTGGTGTTTGACGACGAAGGAGCGGGTGCCGACCTTCCACAGACCGACGCCTTGGCGCAGGTAGCTCAGCAGGTCGGTCTCGACGTCGGAGGTGCCGAGGAATTCGCGGGCCTGTTCCAGGCTGCCGGTGGCTTGACGGTAGGAGACCCGCACGCCGGAGTCTTCGATCAGGCCACGGGCGATCCGCACCTGCTCGGAGTCGGCCGATCCGGACGCCGCCAAATCACTGAAGCGGTGGAAGGCTAGGACGTTGGCGATGCCTAGCGCCCGAGCCAGCTTCAACTGTTCGCGCATGCGCCGGATCAGCGGCAGGTGGCGGGCGATGAGCGCGAATTCGTCGTAGAAGCAGACCCGCGGCGGGGCGTCCGGCGCCGAGAGTTCCGTTTCCAGCCAGGACTGCGCGCAGGTCATCGCCATCGCGGTCATCTGATCCGAGGCGCGGATGGTGCGCAGGTCCAGGATCGCGCCGGGCTGGGTGAAGTCCAGGCGGGCATTGGATTCGACCGGGCCGTCGAACACCCCACCGAGCGCTCCACTGATCAAGCGTTCGAGGGCTAGGCGGACCCGGCGCGAGTCGGTGACGAACGTGTCGACGGGGTAGGCGAGCTGGTCGAGGCGGTGCTGCCACAGCCCGGGGTCGCCGGTCGCGGCGAGTACCGCGGACAGGGTGGGGGTGGCCAGCCGGCCGGCGGAGGCGTCGTGTTCGCGGGTGACCGCGTCGACGGCGTACTCCAGCAGAGAACGTTCGGCTTCCTGCAGCGGCCCGCCGAGCTGGATCTCCAGGAGTCCTTCGAGCAGCAGCAGCCGGCGTGAGCGCTGCAACTGCCGCCACTGGGGCTCGGTCTGCTGCGGATAGCGGCGAATCCCCGCGAGGGGGTTCATGATCACCCCGAGGCCGGGGCCGATCCGCACCGGGGTGATGCCGGCAGCCGCGGCGAGCTGTTCGTATTCGCCCTTGTAGTCGGTGCCGTAAAACCTTGTGCCGAACGGGATCCCCCGAAACGCCAGAGTCTTGAGCAGCGACGACTTCGCCGAGCCGATCTCACCGGTCACGACCATGTTCGGGGCGGTGATGACCTTCGCCCGGTACAGCTCGTGCAGGCTGAACGTGAACGCCGAGCGGGAGTACACCTCAAGGCCGATCAGCGGGCCGTCGACGGGCAGTCCCGGGTCGGACACGAACGGATACACGCTGCACAGCTGGGCGGAGGTGGTGGTCAGCGGCGGCAGTTGCATCTGCCAGAACACCCGCCCTGCCGCCCGGCCATAGGCGCCGCGCCGGCCGACCGGCACCGGGCCGAGCAGCCGGTCCTCCTGCCGGGCCACCGCGTGCTGTTCGCGCTCGAGCGCGGCCTGCGCGCGGGCGAGGTCGCGAGCGGCGGCCCGCTGCTCGATGCGGTCCGCGAGGGATCCTTCTCGGCGCAGGACCCTGCGGCTCACGCGGACCACCCCCGGGCCGGCTTCAACCCGCGCGCCAACGGCAGCGCCCCGGCGACGAACGCCTGGTCCTGCTCCCCGGCCAAGACGATGGCCTCGCAGCCGGCCCGCGACAGGATCCGCTTCACCGAGCGCACATCACGGTCGAGATCGGGCATGGTGGGCGCGGTGACGGTGACCAGCAGCGCGTACCGGTACCGCACGTGCCCGGCGGCCTGCTCCCGGTCGATCTGCTCGACCGCGCGGGCCTCGTCATCCTCCCGCGCGGTCCGGACCAGCCGTAGTTTGCGTTTGGTGACCTCGTCGCCGGCCCGGGACACCTTCTCGCGGCGGGTGGCCAGCTGCGCCACCGCCGCCGGGACGGGCTGCGCGACCAGACTTACGGTGCGGCGGCAGGTGGTGCGCATGTAGAGCGGACTCAGCCACGTCGCAGCGACCAGCTGCCGCGGCATCTGCGCCACCCACAGGGTGCGGGAGAACGCCGAGTCGTGCCGGTAGGTGTTCCAGCCGACCGTGCGGGCGGCGACCGGTCCGGCCAGCCGCGGCTCGACTCCCGCCGCCGTCGGGCCGTTCTCGGTCGGAGTGGTGCTGGCGCGCAGGTCGACGACCTCCTGATCGTCGGGATCGAACTGGGTCCGGATGATGGCGGCGTAGGCGCGCGGCGACAGCCAGCCACCGGTGGTAATCCCGACTTCCATCACGGCGGACTCGATTCCGGTCAGCCGGTCCAGCACCACCGCGGCGATCGCCGTGTCCGTCCCGCCGGCCTGGGCGATCTCCCCGGACAGCCGGGCGACGTCGAACACCACCGACAGGTAGATCTCGTGACGCTGCGCCGCAGGCGCTGCCGCGGCGGTCAGCTGCGCCAGCGACCGGTAGGCGTCACTGCTGGTGTCGACGGCCCGGTTCACCAGGTATCGCTGGGCTGCGTTGCCGGTGTCCGGCACCGCGCGGGAGGTCACCGACCAGCGGATCAGGCCAGCGTCGGCGTACTCACTGCCGAGGATGTTGAGCAGCTGCGCCCAGTCGGTCAGCCGCTGGCTCTGCACGTCGCGGTCGGCCAGGATGAGGTTGGTGCCGTAGCACGTGAGGGCCGCGGTCACCGTCTTCTCCCGGCGGTGACGCAGCAGGCCGATCTGTTTGGTGCCATCCGAGGCGGTCGCTTCGAGCCACACGTAGGCGGCGGCCGGGCCGGGCAGGTCCATCCACTGCTCGACGCTGCTCGGCGCGTACGGGCCACCGCGGTATTCGCTCTGCCCGGCACGGCGCTGCAGCAGAGCTCCGGCGACGACCGGCGCCCACTCGGTCACGCGGCGGCCCTTGAACCGCAGCAGGCCCAGCGTCACCAGCAGCAGGCAGCCCGCCAGCGCGCCGAGCGCGGCTCCGCGATGGCCGGCGACCAGCAAGTTGAGGGCCACCACGGCGGCGATGACACCCGCCATGACCAGGGCGATCTGGGACCAGGCGAACCCGAGGACCGCTCCGCGCGTCGAGCGCGGCGGAAACTGGAACTTCATCGGATCTTCCCTTTCGTCAAGCTCTGGCTAGATCGGCACGATGGGCACTTCGGCGGCTACGGCGGCAGCACCGTCGCCGCCGTTCGCTGCGGCGCCCGAGCGGCCACCGGACTGCTCGCTGTCGGCCGATGGGTTCTGCTGTGGCGAGGTGTCCGGCCCCGCTGCCGGTGCGGCCGCTGATGGCTCACTCGCCGACGAGGCGCCCGCCGGGTCGCCACCCGCGGCGGCGGGTGACGGCGTGCCGGCGGAGTCCGGCATCGGGGAGGTACCGGCTTCAGGGCCGCTAACATCCGCTCCAGTGCCGGTGCTGCTGTCGCCCGGTCCGCCACCCGTGCCGACGCCGGTCGGGGTGCCGGTGAGGTCGCTGGTGACGCCACCGGTCGGGTCGGCGGTCTGCGCCGCGCCCGGGGTTACCGGCAGCGACCCTTGAGAGCCGGTCGCATCGCCGGGAGCGGTGAGCTGTCCGGACGCCACGTCGTGCTGCGCGCTTTGCGCGCCTGCGTGGATGCCGTCGGCTTCCTCGCCGTTCGGGGTCTCACCGGCCCCGTCCTGGCCGTCACTACTGGCGTCCTTGGCGGTTTCACCGACCTGCCCGCCGTCGGCACCGGTCGAAGCGGCGTCGGCCACCTGCCGGCCGGTGCCGTCACCGATGCCGGCTGCCCCTTCGGCTGCCCCTTCGGCTGCCCCTTCGGCTGCCTCGACCGGGCTGGTCGGCATGCTCGCGGCGTTCTCGTCCATAAGTCCAGCTGCACCAGACGCCGGACTGCCGCCACCATCGCCTGCGTCGGCGGCCCCGCCGCGGACTCCGTCGACGAAATCAGCGCCGAGCTGCAGCGGGCCCCCGGCGCTCGACAGGATGCCGTGGGCGTTGACGTCGGACAGGTATCCGTCCCACAGCGTTGTCAGCCGCAACAGGATCCACGGCGCCACCACCATCAGCCAGATCAGCAGCACCCCGCGCAGCGCGTTCATCAGGTCGTCCGACCCGTACGCCGACCGCGAACCGTAGATCCACAGCTCAGCGATGAAGAACTTGCTGCTGCCCAGAGCGTTCACCGTCCAGAACCAGCGGCGCCCCCAATGCCGGGTCTCGTGCATGGCCTGCCCGGACATCGCGACCGCGCCGAACAGTGCGGCCCCGGTAGCCAGCAGCCCCCGGAACAGCATGATCACGAACAGCAGGAGCAGGCCGATGGTCGCCAGCACGGCCAGCAGCAGGGCGATGAACATGGTCCCGGCGCCGCCGGTGAGGTTGCTGAAGCTGGTCACTAGTAGCGACGGGTCGTACGGGGTACGCGCGTTCGCCTCGATGACCGCGTTGGTGGCCTGGTCCCACGCCGCGACGATGGTGTAGGCCAGTCCGCCAGCGAAGGTAACGCCAAGCACCGCCCGCACGAGACCACCCAGCGACGCGACCGGGCTAGGCCCGGCGCTGGTGCGCAGCCCGTTAATGACCGTAGAGAGCACGAAGAAGACGAAGATCAGCCCGACCATCACGCCGGCGAGAGAGTTGTAGGTGGAGTAGAACGCGGCGTCCGGCGACGAGATCGCGGTGACTGTGAAGACCCAGCTGGCCAGCTTGGACAGTAGAAACACCACGCCTTGCACCGCCGCGTCCACGAGCCCTTGGATGCCGGTGCGCACGCCGGTTTCCAGCGCTTCCTGGGCGCCATGCTGCACCTTGCAGTTGACGTCGGAGATCGGGCAGTCCGGTTGTTTCGGGTCCGGGTCGTACAGCTGCGCAGCCCACGTTGAAACCTGCTGCTGACAGAGGTTGTACTTGAGGTCGACGGCCGGCTGCGTGTGGGACTCGGGGCTATAGCCGACAGGGAGCTGCGCGGCACAATTGATCAGTCCGGTGGGGCCGGCGCCAGTGCTGGGGCCGTCCATCAGCACTGAGGCGGTCCCGTCGGGCGGGTTATCGCTCAAGGTGATCGATGCGGCGGCGCAGGACTGCTTGTCGGCGTCGCTGGTCGCTTTACTGCACTGGGTGACCCAGTGCGAGCGGCCCTGCTCGGTGGGCTTGTCAACGTGCACGGCCCACGGCATGCACCACGCGACCGAACCGGGTGCTTTCGCCGCGCACGCGGCGTCGACGACCGGGCTCGACGGTGCAGGGCTCGGGCTGGGAGCCGCATGGGCGCGGACCGCGCCGCCGACCAGCATCACGACCGTCAGCGCAAGAAGGAGTAGCCCGCGCGCGATGGGCGTCCGGCGGGAAACGCGGGGATCGGTACCGGCTTGGGCCGCCCGGGTCGCGTTCCTGGCCGCGGTCACAGCACCAGCAGCCCGGCGATGATGGCGGTGGCAGAGCCGACGATGATCGCCACGAGGCCGTTGCGCCACATCATGCTCTTGCCGCGGTCGGACACGATGTGGGCACCGAAAATGGGGCCGACGCCGAAGGCGATAGCCCCGGCGACCAGGCCGCAGAACGCGGCCACGATGCCGAGCCACATGACGGCGTTCATGATCGTGTAAAAGATGCCGGACTTCGGGATCGCGGAGCCGTCGGGATGCACGCGCTTCCAATCGAAACCGCCGGGGCCGTTCGACGGCGCCGGAGTCGGCGCAGGCGCTGCCAGGACCTCCTGAACTGCGGCAGGCAGCCGCACGGCGAGCCACGCTGTCGCAGATGTCAGCATCACGAACGCTCCTTACCTGCACCGACGGGCAACTCGGCTCGGGGATCGGCGCATCGCTGGATGACCGCGTCCGCCAGCTGAACCAAGGCGTGGCGGGTCGGCTTGCGCAGGCGGCGCACGTCGATCGGTTCCGGGCGGGCCAGCTGCGGATCGAAGGGAATCGGCACTACCGCCGGGACGGATGTGGTGGCCTGCTGAATGACGGCGCGTACGCCGCGGTCGGTGGCCGGTGAGCTCGCCACGACCGCGAGCACGCCGCGGTCGGCGACCCGGCCGTACCCGGCGGCGCGCAGGTGGGCGACCAGCCGCATGGTGTGGTGCAGGCTGTCGGTGGTGGCCCGAGCGACCAGCACCGGTGCGTGCGCGGCCGCGAGGGTGCGCCACACCCCGGCGATCAGGGCGGGCATGACGTCGCAGACGGTCAGCGGATAGAGCCGGCGCAGGGCGTTGACGACCGCTGCCGCCTCGTCGTGGCGCGGCGGGCGACGGCCTCGCCCTTCGGTCTCGCCGACCAGCGCGAGCAATTCGGACGGGCTGTGCTGGGTCCACCGCTCGACCTCACGGCGGCTGGTCAGGGTGTGCAGGTCGCGGACGGCGTCCCACATCGTTCCCGCGCTCGAACGGCCGACCCGTTCGACGAGGCCACCCCATGGCACCGGGTGCATGTCCACGGCGATCACCGGACCCGGCACCGCGAGGGCGAGGAGGCCACCGAGCGAGGCGACCAGCGTGGAACGGCCGACACCGCCGTCAGCCGACGACACCGCGACCACCGCGGCCGGTCGCAGGGCAGCGGCGCCCAACCACACACGTTCCGCGACGTCCGCCGGGCCGAACTCATGCGGCACCGGACGCGCCCGCACGGGGATCGCCGCCGCATGCGAGTCGGATCCTTCGCCGCCGCGTTCCGGGGGCAGCGATCGGTCGGCGGCCTCAGCGGACGCATTCGTTGAGGTGTCCGGCGCAGCCGCGGCGGAAAAGGACAGCACCATACTTCTCCCGGACGTAGGAATGTGTCGGTATGCGCGGCCGACCACGGCGGCTGATGGGGGCAGCCGCACGTGGCCGGCTCGGCATCAGCCGGCGGGGCCCGGCCGTCAATCAACAGAGCCGGAAGGGCACGCAATATGGCGCCGTTTTTGGGCGGATGAGATCGCGATTCTCGGTACGTCCGGCGCCCCGCTCGGACACAAATCCGTCGGCCGTCATTCTCTCTCACATGCGAATCGCATGACGGAGACTGTCTGTCGATTACATATTCGACAATGCCGTCGCCGCGACCAGGCCGGTAGCTGACCGGCACTGTCTACCGCTGTCCCCTCGAGCCGGGATGCACCGTCGCCGCGAAGAGAGGTGCCGCCACTCGGAACTTCATGTAGTTGCCGGGACGTGGTCATACGGCGACGGGGTGCAAGGCCGCGCTGCGAAATGCAGCTGCTCGGAGCCGAAATGGTCTTTCGTCCCGACGCTATTGGCGCAACCGGGCGCAGATGCGGTCACGGTGTTACGGCGTCAAGCCGAAGTCCTTGGACGAGGAGAGATCGGCCTCCGAGACACCCCAGGAGGCCACGCCGTTGGCTCGCGTTGCGGCCCTTACGCCTTCGCGAATTTCATGTTGGAGGAACCGGTGATGACCCGGGAACCACCGTCATTGACTACGGAGCGTGTTTGTCTCATTGCTCAACGCATGCTTCTGCGGATGGGAGGGTGAGAGATCTCTCTCTGCAACCGAATTGCTCCTGTCTGTGCAAGGCCGGTCGATGAGACCGGCCTTGTTGTGTGCGTAGATCACGAGAGGTTGCAGTGATTTGGGAACTCCCATGCGCTTGACATCCGCTTTTACCGGCCGAAGTCGGCCGGTGCGCGCGGGCCTGGCTTGGGCTCTGCCGCTGACCGTACTTGCGGGCGGTCTGTCGTTCGTCAGTCCCGGCGCGGCCCAGGCCGACGTCTCCGCGACGGCGCCCGACCAGTGCCTGGTGGCGACGGAGACTGAGGCGGACGCCATCGCTATCGCGCTGCGGTGTCAAACCCGGGTGCAGATCGCCGACGCCACCAACGAGACGGACGAGGCCTTCGCGTTGCCCAATGGGACGGTGGAGTTCGAGCACCGGTACCGGCCGGTCCGGGTGGAACGAGACGGCGACTGGGTTCCCGTCGACACGACGCTGCAGATTCAGGCCGACGGGTCAGTCGCTCCCAAGGCCGCCGCGGCCGATGTGGCGTTCTCCGGTGGCGGTACGGACCCGATGGTGAGCGTCGAGAACAACGACGGCGAGGTCGCGTTGTCGTCGCCGTGGGGTGCGCTTCCCACGCCGACCCTTGCCGGGAACACGGCGACGTACCGTGAGGTTCGCCCGGGTATCGACCTGCGCCTCACGGCCGACGTCGACGGTTTCTCCCAGGTCTTCGTGGTCAAGACGCGCCAGGCGGCGAAAGACCCGGCGCTGAACAAGCTGAACTTCGAGATGGAGACCGACGGCCTAGTCGTCGCGGCCAACAAGACCGGCAACCTCAAAGTCGTGGATGAGGAGACCGGGCGTCTTGCGTTGACGGCGAGCACGCCGGTCATGTGGGACTCCGACACCGCCGCCGGAACCACTCCGGTGGCGGCAGCGTCCGCGGAGACCGCGTCGGATAGCGACAAGGCCCGTATGCCCGTCACCGTCGGGGACGACACGATGTCGATCACCCCCGACCAGAAGATGCTGGACGCCCCAGCCACGAAGTTCCCCGTGTATGTCGATCCCAGCTTCACGACGTACCGCACCGGGTTCGTGATGGTCACCGCCAGCAACCCCACCAGCACCTACTTCAACACCGCGGACGACGCACTGGTCGGCAGCAACAACGGCGTCAACAAGTGGCGGACCTTCTTCAACTTCTCCACCGCCACCGCGCCGTTCGTCGGCAAGCAGGTGACGTCGGCAGACCTTCGGCTTCAGGAGAAGTGGTCGGGCTCCTGCACGGCCACCCCGCTCGACGCCTACGCCACCTACGCCGGCGGCAGTACCACGACGTGGAACAACCAGCCGACCTGGAGCACCAAGCAGGACACCCAGACCGTGGCGAAGGGCTACTCGACGAGCGGCATGGGCGGCGCCTCGGCCTGCCCCGCCGGCGAGGTCCGCATGGACATCACGCCGATCACCCAGCAGGCCGCCAACAACGGTACGAACATCACCATCGGGCTGCGCTCGCCCGACGAAACCAAGCTCACCTACTGGAAACGGTTCGAGAACAACCCCAAGATCTCGGTCATCTACAACAATATTCCGCAACCAATCGCCCAGCAGACCGGCACCACCGGCAGCTGCGTGTCCGGCAGCACCCGCCCGTTCCTCGCCACCACCACCCCGACACTCCGCGCGAGCTACCAGGACGACGACGGCGACCCACTCACGACGACCTTCGAGTGGTGGGCCCTTTCCGGTTCGGCGGCGATCGGGTCCGCCTCCCAATCCTCTGTCCCGGCTGGGAGCACCGCGACGATTGCTGTCCCGGCGGGCCAACTCTCCAGTGGCGGCACCTATAAGTGGCATGTCAAGTCCTACGACGGCAAGTACACCACCGGGTGGTCGCCCTCGTCGTGGTGTGAGTTCACCGTTGACACGACTGCCCCGACCGCCGTCCCAACCGTCTCCTCGTCGACCTATCCTGCCGGCGTCACCGCTGGCGGCCCTGGCGTTCCGGGCAGTTTTACCTTCGGCGCCAACGGGATCAGCGATGTGGCATCGTTCCAGTACGGGCTGGACGCCAATCCTCCGACAACGGTGGTCAACGCCACTGGGGTAGGCGGCAGCGCCACCGCGTCAATCATCCCCTTCACCGCGGGAACGCACATACTGTACGTGCGTTCGCGTGACAGGGCGGGAAACCTGTCCCCTACCACCGCATACACGTTCTCCGTGCTCAATCAGGCACCGACGCTGACCACTCGTGGCGTGTACATCGATGGTGACGGCACACAGCCGAGCACGAGTTGTGTCAGTGGGGCGTCGCGGCCGGTGGTCAACACTCTCACCCCGCAGCTATGGGCGACGTTTTCACACTCCACGCTGAGCACGGTCAGTGCGGAGTTCGAGTACGCGCGCCTCGACGGCACCGTACTGGGCACTGAACAGATTGCGGGGGCACCCACGAGCCAGAGGGCCGGCGTGTGGATTCCCCAGGACAAACTGGTCTCGGGCGAGTCGTACAAGTGGCGGGTCCGGGCGAACGACCCCGGCTCGTACGCCACCGCGCCGTATTCCGGTTGGTGTGAGTTCGCCGTCCGGGCCGTCTTCACCACCCCGGATCTGGCGTCGAACGAGGGTGACGGATACGAACCGCTATTCGATCTTGACCCGCTCGCCGTGGACTCGGTGCCCGAGAGTGCTCCGGCCAACGATTTCATCCCGGGCGTCGATGACCAGCCAGATTACGTTTCTACGCCCGACACCGGCGAGACCGCCGATGAAGCAGATCCCGACGAAACCGGTATCCCGGTTGAGGCACAGCAGATTGAATCCGCATTGGACACGTCTGCCTTTTTACCAGAAGACCCGCAAGCATCGGCGATGTCGGATGCTCTCAGCGAGGTTTGCTCTAGCCCGGAGGGTGTAACGGTAGACGCGCCGGACGGCAGCTACGACTGCTTGGACATCCCGCCCTCGGTGGAGGAGGCTCCCGCCGTGGCGGTCGAGGACAGCGAGGTGGACGCCGAAGAGTTGGACTCCGTTGCGACCGCCTCGGCAGAGTCGTACAGCACCATGTCGTACCCGGAGCCAGGAACCACGGGCAATCTCCCTATTCCGTCCGGTTGCAGGCTGCAGCATTATCTCGAGTGGAGGGTCAGCAGGTACACTGCCTGCTTTAGGGAAAAGGCTTTCTACTTCCCCACGGACATTGTGAATGGCGTCACCGTGTCCGCTGGATTTGTTACGTTCGATGTCTATCGGTATGCGCGGCAGTCGCCGACGAAGAAGACCTGGGACTATCACGTCTATCTACACGTTTTGAGTGTGTATAGCGCAAAGGGTACGCGTGGCGTGGCGGGCGCGCGGGCTGAATCGGTGAGTGCGTCCTGCCCGCAGAGCTGTGCCGTCTATCGCCCAGAAGCAGGAGGTGCATTCGATAAGTTCGATCTTTGGGTGGAACTCACTGCACTCGTGGACATGCCGCCCCAATGGTCGTCCAACAAGCGTCGCGTCGCCCAGGTTGGTCTGACCTTCAAAGTTACTAGGCCTCTGTCGGCGGCTGTAAAGACCGTAACCGTGTTGTCGAATTATGTTCGATGCGACCAGGCATTGAAGGGGTCGTCCACGGTGGGGTGCGTGGTGCCGAATTTCATCCCGTCGCTGAAGTACCACAAAACCGGAAAGTACCCAGACCTGGCAAACCACATTTACGCCGCCCAGCAGTCCCAGCTTGCCGGTAGGCCAGGACCAGCTCTTGATGGTCAACCGGGTTCCGAGCGAAAGCTCACCCGCCTCTACGACGACTCCCTAATTGGCAAGAACCGACGTCGATCATGTCCGAGCGGACTCCGGGACAAGGAAGGTGCGCCGAAGAGTACATCCTGCGACGAATATCCCTTCGCGTCCACGTACCAAGGCGCCTACGTCGTCAACAGGCCGGTGAACAACCCGCGCACATTCAAATTCTGCCACTTCCGTGAAGTGGATAAGGATTTTGGACCTAACGGCTTCAGTCGATGCTTCATCAATGCCACCCAGAACTCGACGGGCGGAAGCGCGCTCGGACACTTCTACAGTGAGCGGAAAGACAAGGAGGGAAGGTATTTTGGCATGCGCCTTCTTGACGGCGACGGGTTCTATGTAAGGATTGATCCCTAAGCGGGATGCTGTGTGTAGGCTCCGCGACCGAGTGCCGGTTGCGGGGCCCACACATCTGTCATCGTCCGGCAAATAAACATATCGAGCCAGTCGTCAGCCACGCAGTTGTGGGAACGCGTCCCATAGCTGTGCGAGGAACTCCTCGTAGGCTTCATTGCCGTGGACGATCGTTGCGAACACCACCGCGTCGAGTGCCGCCTCCAGTGAGTCCTCCTGCGCAGTGGCAGCTAACGCTGGCATCGCGTTCCACTGTTGAACAGATTCCCGCCGGTCAGAGTCCTCAGAGCGCAGTACGGCGATGCTCGGTACCGTCGAAAGCGGCACGGCGTCTTCTATCGCAGTCATGGCGGCGTACTCGTCGTCGAACGGGGGAGGCGTCGGCTGCCCTTGCCTTAGCGCCGCGATCGCCGGTGCCAGGGCCGGCACATCATTCATTCCGGCAGCCGTGAGCGCGCGCAGCGCCGCCCACCGAGCCACGGCACGATGCAGCGGGTCGTCCACGTCGGCGAGGGCGTGCATGAGCTCCTCATCGAGCCGCCGAATAGCGGCCACGCTGGTTTTTACCGACCGCAGACGTTCATTGGGCGTCCGGTCACCGAAGCGTCTACGATCTTCGAGCTCCTGCTCGGCCGCTTGTTGACGTGCCTCGTCATCGTGCTCCACGGTCGATTGGCCGCCGTGTTCGCGATGCCAGTAGCCAGCGGCATCGCTGGTCTGCCGGACGATGCGATCGGCGAGCGGTGGCCCCGGCCAGATCTGCAGAAGGTAGGTGTCGACGACCTCATCGTCGAGACCTAAGGTCTCGACGTCCCAGCCGCGATCCATGCCCTTCGCGCAATAGCGAACACGGTACGGCCCTGGATCCAGATCCAACGGATAACGGATACCGCTCCACTCCTGCAGTACCACCTCATCCGAGGCTGCCCTGAACGACGACTCGACAATCTCTTCCCAAGAACCGTCGATCGCCGGCTCGGCCGAATGCCGCTCTACGACAAAACCCACGGGCCCACTACGCAAGCCGGTAACCAAGAACAACGCGCCGTCATCAGCAGCGCCGCACAGACCGTTGACCTGTCCGCGGAATGCCTCCTCCGCCTCCACGCCACCACCATCGTGCAGGACATAGAGCTGCCCGTAATTGACCTGGACCGCACGGTCCAGCAGTACCTCGGCTGGCATGACCACCTCCACAGTCGGGCCGCGCACATCCCTCCCATAGTCACCCTAGGCAGGCCAGTAGTGTGGGACAACGCGCGACATGGGTTATTCGGAGTCGAGCTAATGCGGACGTGGATGTCCGGTGTATGACGAGGTTGCCAACTCCTGGACACCTCACTGTTTCCGAAAACTACAGGAGCGTTACGGTCCGGGCCGGATCGCCGATCACCTACACGGCTGGACGCCACAAAAGCCAGGCGAAACCCCTTTAGTCAGGCGCGGTGCCGCCGATAAGGTGGGGTCTGATATCAAGTTGGGGGTCCCGGTGGCTGGTACGAGACGAACGCGTATGCGGCTGCGCTGGCTGGTGGGGCTCGCCGCTCTCGTGAGCGTGCTAGCCGTAGCTGGGTCGGTGTACGCGCAGGCCGGGCCAGGCGACGATGACGAGACCCTGTACGCGCAATGCCGGAAGGCATTGCAGGAGCAAGCGGAAAAGTACCGCAACGTTAAGAACGTCGTTACCGACCTGGGCTGCGAAGGGCCAGAGGGCACGTTGGTGGATCCGAAGCTGTGGCTGCCCGCTACGCCGATAGGGTCAGCGCCGACCCAGACGATCACGGCCGGTCACGAAGGTTGTGTCACCGGTCCCGGACGGCCGGTGGTCGACACGACGCTGATCAGCGTCTCGGCGACAGCCGGTGCCGGCGAAGCAATCCTCTACCAGTACCAACGGCTCGACGGCGGCGAGACCATCAACACGTCCGGTTCCCAGGTCCTTGAGTTCAGTCCGGGCGACCTGGCACCGGGCGGAAGCTACCGTTGGCGGGCCGGAGTCGACGTCCCGGAGGAAGAGGACCTCAACCCGGCGGCCTTCGGCAACCCGAACGACAAACAGGCTTGGTCGTCTTGGTGCGAGTTCGCCGTCTCTGCTGACGCCATCGACTACCGCGGGCTAGGCGACGTCAGCCTCGAAGCGTTGAACGAGCTGAATCTGCGCCCCGACCGAAACTACACAATCAACTTGACCAGTCAGCAGCAGCACCTGCTCCTTAAGGGCACGAACAGCGGTCGGAGCAGTTCCCGGATGACGCTTACCGGCCCCCGTTGGACAGACCTGCTCCTCCAGTTGAGCGACTCGGCCGTCCTTGCAGACGAGGCTGACGAGGAAAGCGATGAAGTCGACCCGTCAGCGCCGGACGGTACCGCCTACCGCACGCTGGTGGACGCCATCTCCGTCAAACTGGGCGGTCCCCACCACCCCAAGTTCAGTTAGAGGATCCTCGCGAGGTACGCAGCGTGTACGCGCCGCAGGCTTTGGCTCAATTCCGGCTGCAACGCGAACCGAACGGGTTCCGTGAACCCGGCCTGGGTCAGCTGGACGCTGCACACCAGGGGCTGCAAGCACCGTGGCTGGGCAGGTCGATCCAGGTCAGGACGAGTTCGAGCCAGGCGGCGTCGATCGCGAACTGGCGGGAACGAGAGCCCGGCCGACGCCGGTGGTTTTGCCGGTGCGGATGCGGTCCTCGACGCTGTGGTGGACTTCGAGGAACTCGATCGAGCCGGCGCGTGCGGTGTATCCGTGGCGAAGACCTGGTGACGCCCAGGACCCACGGAGAACCCGGCCTAGGGCCGGGCAATACCCGCTGGGCAAACAGGAGACCATCCCTGGAAGTCCGCCGAGCTGAACCCATCACCCAACCACCGCCCGTATTTGAAAGACGGAGGCTAGGGTTCGATCGTGGCGATCTTCCGTGGAGTTGAGGTGTGGCCGGATGGCGGCTTCGCCGACCGGCCGTGGCCGTCAGAGCCGGATGAGGACGCCTTTGTCCGGGCCGCGCGGGGCGTGTGCGAGGTCTACAGCCAGGCGCTGCCACCGCTGCAACTGGAGGGCAAGAATTCACTGCTGTGGCTGTTCTGTCATCGTGAGCACACGGCCCATGTCGGCGTCGCGCCGCCGCGCCCGGAGGATCCGGTGAGCGCCGCGGTCGCGATGTCGACGTACGACAGCGGGCACGTCCGGGTGCCGGCCAGATTCGCCGCGCTCCCGGCGGCGCGGCAGCGCATCTGGGCGCTCGATTCCGCCCACGAAGCGTGCTGTCAACTGGCACGAATACGCGGTTGGAACCCGGGCGCGCTCGATGCCGCCCGCCAGCACGCACTGGCGTGCCACCTGCGGTACGTCTGGGAAGGGCCATGGAAGGCTGCTCCGGATCGCCGTCACAAAGCTCGCGGCGTGGCGGGGAGGCGCCGGACGGCATGGGCTGGGCCCGGCTCGAAACCGCGGGCCGTGCCGGTGCCACTGTGGCGCCACGAGCGAGGCGTCGGGCTTGTGCGACGCCACGTACCTCAAGGTCTTTGTAAGACGGTGAAGTGGGAGTCGTCGGCCCAGGCCACCATGGACCCGTGCAGCACAAAGGCGGATACTGCTCGCGCTGGGCACGGGTGATTAGCGCAAACTATTGCCTCGCCCGTGGCAGGCCTGCTTTCCTCCACCGCAGCGTCCTG
This sequence comes from Actinoplanes sp. NPDC051475, assembly GCF_040689425.1. Lineage (NCBI taxonomy): Bacteria > Bacillati > Actinomycetota > Actinomycetes > Micromonosporales > Micromonosporaceae > Actinoplanes > Actinoplanes sp. NPDC051475. Next base: position 52,389 of record NZ_JBFAZZ010000021.1, on the reverse strand, counting down.
CGCATCCGTTGAGATCGGTTCCGCCCTGACGGCTGCATGATCAGACGTCATCGATCGGACATTCGCCGCGATGTGGCGGTGCCTCAGGAGCTGTAGCGGGCCACAGGGCATCGCGCCGGTCGCTGCTGCACCGGTAATGCGGTGTGCTGGCGCAGGGCGGCGCTGGGTGTGAACTGTCGCTGGTAGCCGGCGGCGAGTGTGAGGTCGGGCAGGCGGCGGGCGAGGGTCCGTAACGCGGTGGTCAGTTCGAGGCGGGCCAGGGCCGCGCCGATGCAGTAGTGCGGTCCTGCGCCGAAGGCCAGGTGCTGACCGGCGCGGACCCGCAGCGGGTCGAAGGCGTAGGGCTCGTCGTAGACGGCGGGGTCGTGGTTGGCGGCGCCGATGAGCACGAGGCAGCGGCTGCCCGCCGGGATGGTGACGCCGTCGAGGGTGACGTCGGTGGTGGTGTGGCGCAGCCAGCCGTCGATGGCGGGGCTGTGCCGCAGCGCTTCTTCGATGTGCAGGCTCAGGGAGTGCTCGTCGTCGGCCAGCCGGGCCCAGCGCTCGGGTTCGGTGAGGGCGTGGTCCAGGGCGTGGCCGAGGGCTCCGGCGGTGGTTTCCCAGCCGGCGCCGACGAGGTTGAGGGCCAGTGCGGCGATCTCGGCGACGGTGAGGTTGGCGTCGTGGTTGTGGCGGTAGCGCAGCAGGTCGCCGATCAGCCCGCTGCCGTAGTCACCGCTGTCGGCGCGGGCGGTGACCGCGTCGACGCAGTATCGCCATAGCGCGACACTCGAGTGGGCGTAGGCGATCTGCGCTTGCGGGGTGGGGTTGCCCCAGAGGAGCTGGGCAAAGTCGTCCGTCCAGGCGCGCACAACGGCGGCGTCAGTGAGGGGCAGGCCGAGGACGTCGAGGATGACGTACAGCGGTAGGTGCACGGCGAAGACCATCAGGTCCGCGGTGCTCTGCTGCTCCAGGTCGGTGACCAGGTGGTCGACGCGGACCTGGATGAGCGCCCCCCATTGCTGCTGCGCTCGCAGGGTCGTGGTGGGAAACAGCGCGCGCAAGATCGCGCGGGTGCGCAGGTGTTGCGGCGGGTCGGCGGTGACGGCCACGGCCGGGGCATCGAGTGCGGCGAGGATCGCGCCCGCCAGTGCGCTGACCTGCGTGATGGGGACCAGAGTCATCGCATTGCTGAATTGGATGGTGTCGGACAGAACATCGCGGACGTTGTCGTGCCCGGCGATCAGCCACATGCCGAGCTTCGGGTCGTAGCTGACGGGTGCCGAGGTGGCCAGCATGCGCCGCCAGGTCGCGGCGGGATCGCGGCTGTAGGGCTCGCTGAACGGATCGAGTCGCATGGGCGCTCCTTGAGCGATTGTGGAGTGGGCTTCGCCCCTCGAATCAGCGGGTGCAGATGCTCACGAGGCAGCCGGGGCGACGGCGGTGCGGGCGGTTATCGCAGCGGCGGGCACACCGTTGTGGAGCTCCGCGCCTGCCGTGGGCTGGGGGTAGAAGGTGACCAGCCGCGGCTGGTCCGCTCAACCGCGGGCGGCCAGGCTCAGCAGTATCGGGGGCCGCGTGTGGGGGTGTGCGGCGGACAATGGCGAGCAGGAACGTGCGTCCTGCGGGAAGCGCGATCCTGGGGGTGGTGGCGATAAGCCAGGTGCTAGTCAGGCGGCCGTCATGCAGCAGCTGAAGTTGCGCCGTACCCAGGTGGACGTGGATTTCTTGGCGGCTTGCTGCGCTCGTGACGCGGGTGGCGTTGAGCCAGCCGGACACGGGCCCACGCGCGGCGCCGGCCAGTGAACCTAAGCAAGGTGCCGAGTCCAGCCGCCAGCCCGGCCGCCGCAGCGATGCCGCTGCGACCGGCGGTAATGCGGTTAGCCGACATGCCGATGATTGCAGAGCCGACGGTGGGTGCTGCGATGTCAGGCCGGGACCGCGAGGCCGCGGCTGGAGCAGCTGTTGCATCGGCGATCGGCGCTGCGGCAGCAGGCACGCCGTGAGGTGACGCAGATGCATGAGGAAACAACCTCTCGCAGAGACAGCGCCGCGGGATAGCGACGCGGAGATGGAGCGCAGCGGTCAGGTAGCCGCGTCGGGCGCTGTCGCCTCGGCACGTCGGCACGCGAGGACGAGAAGGCGCCGGGCGAGTGTCTTGCGGCGGTGCCGGGGCAGTTCGGCCAGGCTCCAGACCGGGCTCGGCAGGCGAGCCGGGCGGGCTAGCGGTGCCTGAGACTCAGCGCGCGATCCAAGGTAGGAAGGGGCGCCGGATTGCTCAGCGTCTACAGTTTGGGAAACTTCGACCACGGATTCAACCCTCCGCGAGATCGCCTCGCCGAGGTAGCTGTCTGGGGCTGTCCGGGGCTGTCTGCTGCGCCGCCTTGACGCGCGACGCGCCGCCCGATATGCAGCTTGCAACCGAACGGGATGCCGCCGCGGGGCGTGCGAATCGGGCAGCCGACTGACAGGAGACGGGCGCGCATGGGTGTGACCACGCAGCAGCTGTTGCAGCCGCACATGGGAGTGCGCTTGCCAGCGGACGTACGCCGGTCGCTCATCGCGATGGGAACAGCGTGCAACCAGTCCGCTGTCTACCTGCAAGCCGTATCGGCCCAGGGGATGCAAATCGAAGCAATCCTGGAGGCCCAACGCGCCGCCGACTGCGCGGGCACGCCGGCACCGCAAGCGTTCACCGATCTACAGCGCCTCACCGATCAGCATTTCGAACAGGCCATCGTGGTGCTTGCCCGGGCCGCGACGGTCTACGCGGTCTATGCCACTCAGGTCGCCCAGGCTGTAGTGGCCGATGAGATGCCGCCGCCACCGGGCTCCAGTGTCATTCTTCCGTCCGATGTGATTGCCGCGTGGGGCCACTACCTGCCGGAGGTGCGTTTTAGCAGCGACGGTGACGACCGGGTGGCGTCGGAGCAGAACGAGACCGTGGCTCATGCCCGGCGCACACTCAGCGAATTGATCACCGATCGCATGCAGGGCGATCCAGCGTCGGCATACGACGACATCGCGACCGTGACCGTGAGCGATGTCGGTGGCGTCAATCGACTGGTCGAGTTCGCCGATGCCCTGCACGTCTATGCCGGTGTTCTGGTATGGGCGCTCGGCGTCTTCAGCGGAGTGCATCCTGAGCACGCTGGCACTGCTGGGGGCCGCTGAGGTTTGCACGGGCCGCCGCAGAACGTCGCAGGCTGCTGCACCGGCGCGCGTGCTGTTAAAAGACGAAGTCGGGATCGACCGGCAGGTGCAGGCCTTCCACCGGGATGTCCAGCGCCGCAGCCAGCAGATGCAGGTTGTACTGGTTGGGATGCTTCCGGTCGTTCTCCCACTTGCTGAGCATGATCAGCAGGGAGGCGATGGTGGCAGCGCCATGGTGCCCGGCCCCGACCTCACGCATCCGGTGCGCCAGTTGTAGCTGCGACCATTGCTTGGCCATCCGGGCACGGCGTAGGCATCGACCGAAGGTGAAGGCTGCCTCCGACCCGTCGTGCGCTTGCGCTTGGGCCGGCTCCATCGCTTCGCCCCCTTCCGTGCGGAATCTCGTCCTTCCGGCTCGCGGGCGCTCCGTTCGGTCGGCGCCCGTCACATATGTGGATTGGTCGCGGGTGTTCAGCACGCCCTTCTCCCCCATGGTGATGTGTGTTGGCTAGCGCCCTGCTGGGATTGCTAGTGACCCATGCCGGCGCCGCCGTCGACGGGCAGCACCGCCCCGGAGATGTAGCCGGCCTGGTCGCTGGCGAGGAAGGCGACCGCCGCCGCGACCTCCTCAGGCTGAGCTGCGCGGCCGAGCGGGATTTGCGATCGCATGTGCTCACGTTGCGCGTCGGTCAGGGACGCGGTCATGTCCGTCTCGGTGTAGCCGGGAGCGACAACGTTCGCGGTGATGTTGCGGCTGCCGAGCTCGCGCGTCAGTGAGCGCGCGAAGCCGACCAATCCTGCTTTGGAGGCCGCATAGTTCGCCTGTCCTTTTTCACCGCGCAGCGCCACCGCCGACGAGATGAAGATCAGCCGGCCCCACCTGGCCTTCAGCATCGGTAGGGTGGCCCGCTTGGCGATACGGAAGGCCCCCGTCAGGTTGGTGTCGACAACGGACGCGAAGTCCTCCTCGGCCATCCGCACCAGAAGCTGATCCCGAGTGAGGCCCGCATTCATCACGACCATCTCGGCCGGGCCCAGCTCCGTTTCGACCGCCGCGAATGCCGTTTCCACCGTCTCCGGGTCATTGACGTCGCAGCGGACCGACATCAGGCTCGACGACGGTGCCGCGTCGCGGTAAGTGATCGCCACGCGATGTCCCTGCTGTGCAAGCAGCAGTGCGGTGGCATGCCCGATGCCGCGGCTTCCTCCGATGACCAGCGCCGTTCGAGTCATGACTTCCTCTCCACAGGACGCGGTGGGTGAGAGCCGTTGGTTCGCGGCTCATGCCGTCCTGGGAGGACGGCTTCGCGTCGACGAAGTCAACATCGTGCACGCGCTGACGATCTTTGACTACACACTGCGATTGCGGCATTGTCACTGTCGAGTTAAGGCAGTGCTTTGCGGTGCATTGCGACGCTTTTCATGCAGCGGCGGCCAAGGCGCACGCCGCGCCATGAACCACGAGCTGTGGTCCAATCGCGTGGCTCACCGAGACCGCACGGGTCTACGTCTGGCGAGACGCCACCCAGGCCGCTAGCGCTTTGCGGCTGCGCAGGCCGAGCTTGGCGAGGATCCGCTTCACGTGGGCGTCCACGGTCGCCGAGGCGATGTGGAGTTCTTTACCGATCGCGGCGCTGGTGTGGCCTTGGGCAACCAGCTCGGCGATTTCCAGTTCGCGTCTAGTCAATCCGTCACGCATGACCGCCCGGGGGCCGCGCGGCATCGGGTCGCCGAGCGCCACTCGGATCGCATGGGCATGGGCACGTCTGCCATCAGCCGACGCCGCAGCGGTAGCGACCTCATCCAGGACGCTGGCGATCTGCTCGTGGGCGAGAGCGCGCCGGTCCGCGAAGGGTTTGAGGCCGGCCATCAGCACGCCGATCTTGTCCTGACGAGCCTGAGCGGCGCCGAGTAGCCACGCGGCACGCCGCGCGCGATCGCGCGGCTTCGCGGCCAGCTCGAGCCCGGCGGCGGCGACCCAGGCTGCCAGCTCGATAGACCAAGTCTGGCCCCAGTGATCATCCATGTCCCTCTGCAAGATCAGGCATCGATCAAGATACGTCGAGGCCTGACGGAGATCGCCGGCTTGCAAGGCTGATAGGGCGGAGGTCCACAGCGCCCAGGAGATCGCCCAGGGAGCCTGCGCCGCCTCGGCCTGCCGCAGATATTCGGCAGTGGCTTCGACGGCGGCTTCCGGCTCACCTGCGAAGGCGAAGCCCATAGCCCACGTCATGGTGGCCATGTGCCGGTCCCCCGCGTATTCCTCTTCGCTGAACAGCGCTCGTACCGCGGCGAGCATGCCGAAGCCCTCGCGCGCACCGAGGCCAAGGGCCTTGCGGCCGCCTTCGGCGAACAGCAGCGGGGGGATCGCGCCCACGCGCCACTGCTCGAGGATGTCGTTGGCGGCTGCTATCAGCTTGTCGGCGTCATCAGCGCGTCCCACCGTCACGGCGATCCAGCCGGCCATGGCGGCGACGGCGGCCACGTCAGCGGCCTCTGCCGGGTTCGAGATCGCGGCCGCGGAAGCGTCGATCACGCGCTGCAAGTGCTGGCTCACCAGTTCCAGGAAGCCGAAGAAGAACGGGGCTCGGCAGCGCACGAGAGCGCGGCAGATCGCCCTGGCTGCGGCGAGGTCACCTCCGGCGTGGGCGTGCTCGATGGCGGCCAGGATGTCGGGAAGCTGCCGGTGGACTGCCGCCATGACGTCGAGCTCGGCCGACCCGAGCCACGACGCAGCGGCGCGACCGACCAGATCGCGGTGGTAGTCGCAGTGAAGGTCGCGCAGCCGTTCGACGTCACCGGTATCCGCGAGTCTGCGCTCGCCGTACTCACGCACCGTGTTGAGCATCGCGTAGCGGGTGGTTGCGGTCGAGGTGTGCGCCGTGAGTACCGACTTCTGTACGAGCCCGGCTACGTTGTCCAGGACCTGCAGAGGATCCATGCCGGCTCCGGCGGCGATCGCCGTAATGGCTTCCAGATCGAAGGCGTCGGCGAAGACGGACGCCACGGCCCACAGGCGTTGCTCGTCATCGCTGCACTGCTCGTAGCTCCACGCCACGACGCCTTCGATGCCCTTGAGCACGTGGAACCGGTCGTCGAGGCGATCGAGCAGGTCGCTCACCGACAGCACGGACATGCGTGCCGCGGCCAGCCGGACAGCCAGGGGCAGACCGTCAAGGCGAGTGCACAGCTCTTCCACACCGGGGTCGGCGTCCAGTGCCTTGCGGTCCGCGCCGGCCGCGGCGGCGTGTTCGATGAACAGCTGACTCGCGGCGGGCAGATCGAGCGGCGGCACGACGAGCGTGTGTTCGCCTTCCAAGCCGAGCACCTGCCGTGATGTCGCCAGAATCCGCACGTGCGGTGCCGCCACCAGAAGCGCCCGCACGAACGCCCTGACCTCAGGAACCAACGACTCGCAGTTGTCCAGAGCGAGCAGGACACGTCGGCCGCGCAGATGGTCGAGGATGGTGTCCAGCCCGGCGACACCGTTGCGGTGAATGCCGAGCTCCAAAGCCAGATGAGCGTAGAAGCTTGCCGGGCTTCGGTCGGCTTGAGCAGCCACCGATTCGATATCTATCATCCAAGTGCCGTCGGCTGACTCCTGCTTGAGGACGCGCAGGGCAAGACGCGTCTTGCCCACACCCCCGGGGCCGGTCAGCGTCAGCAGACGGACATGACTCAGCAGACGACGAACCTTCTTGAGTAGAGCGTCACGGCCGACGAACGGCCCAATGTCCAGCGGCAGATTTCCCCTGATCTCCCCGGCGACCATCGACGGAGATTACCCCGAAGTAGGTAACCACCGCGTCGCCGATTACCCCGTCATGGCGATGCATCTCGGCCGCTGCATCGGCAAGGATCGTTGTTTGCCCTTAGTTGCCCCGTTGCGGCCAACACTAAAAACCACCTGGTGTGATCGAGGTCGCATTCACAATCCGGCTGTAAAACGAATTGGACAGAAATGCATTTTCCTAGCGAGGCCGCCACGGTCCATGTAACTCACGAGTCACAGGTACGGCGTTTCTACGACGAGGGCCCGGACGGAGAAGCGGCAGCCCTCGCCTACATCGCGATGATGGGTGACACCTGGTTCCATGGGGACTGGGCCGTCCAGAAGGCCGGCGGATCGGCGCAGGAAGCCGCCACGGCGATGCTGCGCCGGCTCACCGACCACGCTGGACTGCGCCCTGGCAGCCGCGTGCTGGAGTTCGGAGCCGGTGCAGGCGGCGGCGCCGTGCAGATGGCCGCCATGACCGGAGCGACCGTCGTCGGGCTATCGAACACGGACTCACTCACCGTGCGCGCCCGCCGGCTGGCAGCCGAGCGCGGGGTGAGCGACCTAACCGCCTTTGTGACGGTCGGAGATGAGGACTACAAGAAGCTGGCCGCGTGGCCTTCCAAGTCCTTCGACGCGGTGCTGTTCATGGAGTCCGTCTGTCACCTGTCCAACAAGAAGGCCTTCTTCAAGGCCGCCCACCGGATCGTCAAGCCAGGCGGCCGCCTCGTCGGTCTCGACTGGATCCAGCGACCCTACGGCCAGTACCAGACAAGCGACGACATCGCCTCGCTCATCGATCCCGTCTGCGAACACTTCCGCCTGGCGCGGCCCATGGGCACCCTCGACTCGTATACGGCGATGATGCGCAGCGCAGGCTTCGACGTCACGCACGCCGAAGACGAGTTCGCCGGTGAACTCTGCATGGGCAGCACCGAGGCACCCGACGTCTGGATGACGTACGAAGGCAGATCCGGCGAGCTCATCAGGATCGGCAAGCAAGCGCTGGACGCCGCTCGCGCCGCCGGCGTCTTCACCGTGGGGTGGTGGTCCGCCCTACGTACCTGACCCTCTACGACGGCGAAGCTCCGCCGTGGACTCCGTTGCGCTAGGAGAACCGGCCGCTTCAATTGGTCATCAGGTTGCCGGAGCGGATCCATGGCCGCGGCCAGCGACGTATGAACTTCCAGTAGGGGCGAGTCAATAGCTGAGCGAGAGCGCAGACAGCGAAGGTTGAAGTAAATCCTTGGAGGCTTTGCACCTTGCAACCGGAATACGTGGTTGACCGTCACACGGATTCGAACCGTCGACACGTCACCGACGAAAACCGCCCATGACAGCCCCAGAAACTACCGGAACCTCAGGTCCGCACCCGTCGGCACCTCGCATTGCGTACAGGGGCAGCGCAGCGACGCCACGTCGGCCCACATCCGAACCGAATGAGCTGGCCCGCCACGTCAAGGCTTGGCGGCTCCGGCTCAAGCCCGAAGACGCCTTCCCAGGTCTGGACTACCACCGGACGAGGCGCCGACGGCAAGCCAGCAAGGAACTGGTGGCCACGTTGACCGGCTGCAGCGTGGGCTGGTACAGCGCCCTGGAGCGGGGTGAGCCGCAGAACTACAGCGACGACTTCCTGAACCGCGTCGCGTACACGCTAAGACTCAGCCCCGCCGAGAAGAGCCTGTTGTTCTTCCTCGCCACCGGGCATGCGCTAACTGCCGCCGCGGACGAGTCGACGATGCGCTGCACCCCGACGATCCGGCGCATCCTCGAGGCACAGCCCTGGCCCGCCTACGTCAGCGACGAGGCATGGGACCTAGTCGCGTACAACGGCGAAATGCGCAAGTGGTTCCCCTGGGTGGCCGGCCACGAGAACAACATCATGCGGTGGGTCTTCACGTTCCCGGAGGCCCGCACCCAACTGCACCGCTGGGACACCGACTGGGCGCCGCAGATGTTCGCCCAGATGCAATTCGCGCAGGCCCGAGCCCCGGACAACAAGCGCCTCGCCGCCGTCATAGACGAGATCCTCGCGCTGAACCCCGACGCCCGACGGTACAAAGAGCAGCCGCTGACCTACCCGCATCCCGACGGCGACCGCCGCTCGTTGCATTTGCCGCTGCACCGCAAGGTGCAGCCCATCGAGCTGGTCGCGTTCGCACCGATGCGCGCACCCGGTAGCCGCATCATGATGCTGATCCCGATCGATTCCCAAGACTGATCACGGCAGCTACCGCGACACCTTCCGCGGCTCCGCGTCCGCCGCGTGCGCCAGAACCTCCGTGAGATCATGCGCGCCGTCGCCGAGGGCCCGATAGGCCGCCGCCATGGTGATCACCAAACGCTCCGGGTTACCCCACCCGCCGTACGCCAGGGGAATCGCTGCCGGAGACCCGGCCTCCCAGTACGACAGCCCCGCCGCGTATGCCTGCTCTGCGCGCTGCGCCACCCACTCCAAATAGGCCCGGAAGGTCTTCACGCCGGCCGGGTCGGTGACCGGGCCGTGCCCCGGCACGATGCAGTCTGCTCCGGTGGCCAGGATCCGGTCGCAAGCGGCGATCCAGTTATCGACCGGCCCGGTCCACATGATGGGGTGCCCACCGACAAACAGGATGTCCCCGGCGTACAGCACCCCGACATCGGGTACGTGCACGATCACGTCACCGTCGGTGTGCGCCGGGCCGACCTCGATCAGCTCGACGGTACGATCCGCCACCGGGACCTCCAGCCGGCCGGTGAAGGTCCGCGTCGGCGCAGTGACGCGCACGCCGGTGAAGTCGAAGATGCCGAAGTGCCGGCGCATATAGTCGCCCAGCGGCGTGTCCGGCGAACTCGGCCCGCTCAGCGCCGCCAGTTGCTCGGGCTGCACCTCGTCAGCTAGGCCATGCGCCAATGCGGCCGAGCCGATGACCTCCGCGTCACTGAGCAGTTGATTGCCCCAGCAGTGATCGCCGTTCGCGTGCGTGGTCACCACCGTCTCGATCACCACGCCCGGACACTGCGCCCCGATCGCGTCCAGCAGCTCCCGGGTCAGCGCCACGGTGAACTGCGTGTCGACCAGCAGCGCCCGGTCACCGGAGACCACCAGCCCACAGTTGCTCCAGCCCCACGTCCCCGGCGGACTCAGATAGGCGAACGTCTCCCGGTCGAGTGCGTGCAGTCCTCGCGTATAGAGCGAACCCCCCATGCCGCCATCTTTGTGCAAGATCCACGACACGCACAACACCGCCTATCGACGTTTATCACTCAGAAAGGTGTCGGGTAGGTGACAGTAGCCCACGGGTGACAGGTGACAGATCAACCCCACAATCCAGTTCACCAGCAACGCGCGCGCACCATGTACGCGCGCGCCCGCGCGCGTATAGCGCTCAACCGGGAAAACGCGGAACATCTGTCACCCGTCACCCCGACCCGGCGGGCGAGCGTCGGGCGATCATGACTCAACCGGCAGAGCAGCCTGCCCGTCCTCGCCGTTCACCAGCGCAACGCCGGTGTAGAAGCGCCGGCCCTTGCTTCCCCGTGCGTCCGCCACCGCGAAGCGGCCCTGCAGCTCCTGCGTGAGCCGCTTGGCCGACACCGGCCGCTCGCCTAGCTGCTCACACCACTGCTCGTACGCGTCCCGCAGCACACTCACCGCCGTGCGCAAGTGCCCCGCAGCCACCTGCACACGGCACTGCTCCTCAACGAAACGCCCGACCGTGTCCTGATCCCGCGCATACGCCGCGGTCGCCGAGGACACCGACGCCGGCTCACGAAGCCCGCCCTCGTGGTACGCGGCGGCACCCGCGATGATCCACGCCAGCACCACGGGCGCGTTCTCCGCCAGGCGCTCGCCCAGCTTCTTGTCCTGCCGCTCGGGCGCCACCACACGGTTGAACGGCAGCACCCGAATCCGACGCCAGAACGCCGGCCCGCCCGCCCGGGCGACCGGAAGGTGATTGCCGAGCAGCCACAGTGTGTGACTCGGCTCGAACGTGAACCAGTCCCGGCGCATGAACCGCGCCGACAACGAGTCCCGGCCGGTCAGCTGCTTCACCCGGGCCTCCGCGAACCGCTGCCCCTCATCCAGCTCAGCGCACACCACCAGCCGAGCACCGGACAGCTGCGCCAGCTCCGCAGGATGCTCGGCATGCTTGCGCACCATCAACATCTCCGACGACCCCGCCCGGGCATAGCCGTCATCACCACGGCCCAGCGCATGCATCGCCGCCTCCAACAGCGTCGACTTGCCATTCGCTCCAGGACCCACCGCGAACGGAAGCAGCTGCTCGAGGACACTGCCGATGGCCGAAACGCCGATCAACCGCTGCACATATCCGGCCAGCTCGTCATCGTCGCCGAAGGTGTCATGCAAGAAGGCGTCGAAAACCTCCGACCGCCGCTCGAAGTCCGGCGCCACCGCGGTCGATCGCGTATGCAGAAGCGTGGGATCCGCGGAACTTACCTCACCGGTCCGAAGGTCCACGACACCTGCTGGTGTGTTCAGCTCATAAGGACGGGCGTCCAACGCAGCCAAAGACACGGTCACCGCGGGGTCCGAACGCGCCAGGCGCACCACGCCAGATACCCCGCCAGCAGACAACGCCTGAGATCGGAAACGACGCCATCCACCGGCGGTGGGCAACTGCCGAGCCAGCCCCCTCACGTACTCCCGGTGACGCTCCGCGTCGTCCCAGACCCACCGATGCCCCGACCACAACAGCCAAGCTCCTCGCTGAGGGCAATACCTCAGCTCGTGACCGTGGTGCGCGACCAGGGCGCGAGCCAGTCCGTCTTCCGTCGGTCCCCATGCCGCCGGCGGCGACACCGCTTCGCGTACGACACCGGCGCGAACTGGCGCCGCGTCCCGAGACCCCCAGGCCCCCGAGCCGGTAGCCGAGCCACCTGACCCCGATTGCGCATCCAAACGTCGGCCGTATCCGTCATGGCGCAACGCCCGGGCGGCAGCGCGATGGTCACCGCCATGGTGCAGCACCGTAAAGACATGAAACTTCGTCAGCGGCGTCTCCGTCTCGAACTCCGTACTGCTGCTGAATACGAAGAGGCGGTCACGGTCGTCAGCGCGGCCCGTTGTCGCAGAAATTCCAGCGCTCTTCCCGGGCCGTCGCCAATACCGCGTACGTCCCATGCTGTGTACGAGCGTCCACCCCGCAGGCACCAATAGGTCGCTCCAATCCATTCGTCGCTCGAAGTCATCCCCTGGTGTGACGTCCTGTCCAGTTAGCGGCGCAGACGAACGATGCTGCACGGCGGGTGGCGGGGGTGGCATTTCATCAAGCGCTCGAACCGCGTCCAACAACGCCGCACGTTCGATCACGCTGATGGCCGGAATCCGCGCTGGCGTCGATCCGTTCAGGGCCACCCACGGGCGGCGTGTTTCGTGCACCGTGCCGTAGGACGGAGCGACGATGGTGTAGCCGCCTTCGCCTCGGGTTTCGGCAAGCGTCTTGACTTTGTCAGTCGCATTGATCGAGAGCTCGTCCTCGGTCGCGGGTCGCCGCGCAAGTTTGAGGTTTCTATCGACTGCGGCATCGGCGATCCTATAGAGGATATGGACCCCTCCGGACGGTGTCCTCTCCCAGTAGCCATCGGACGTTATACGTCTCCATAGATCGGCTAGGCCAGCTTCGACTAGAAGCTCAATCAGCGCCTGCCCTAACCCCTCGTCGACTGCGCGGCCTTCCAGCTCGAGCATCTCAAGCCTCGAGGAGGCGCTGCCACACACAATCGCCATTCCCGGGGGATTGCCCGTAAACCATTCCTCGACTTGTCCTCGATCTGGCGGCGCGTGCATATAACTGCGCCACGGGACGAGAGGAGCCTTGCTCCCGTCTGCGCGGATCGGGATAACTGCGCAGCCTGCGTCGAGCCAGACCATTGCTGCCGAGAGGGTGTCTGGTGTGCTATTCACTTAGTCCCCATTGAGTTACTTGCGCGCATCGACGACATAGAGCTGTCGAGCCGCTGGCGGTGTAGGCGCCGCTGGGATACAGTTCTTCGGGAGGTCAGAGCGCAATTTGATTGCAGCCAGGGAGGGGCGACCCCCACAGAAATTCTTGTGGGAGTCAAACCCTTCCCGAAGCCACTCAGACGCGCATTAGGCGGCTCTAGCGGCGCTGTCGCGCGCGTTCCCGGCGCACGCGTTGCACCGCTCGCTCATGCCCTCGTTCTCTCTCTCGAACCTCTGCCGGCTTGACTGTGTGGCTGTCGAGGAGCTTCTGAACTTGCGCGGGAGTGAACTTGCGCTTCCTTGCGAGGTGCACGTGCTCAACTCGGCCATCACGGCACTGATCGGCGAGCCATCGTGCTGAGACCTTCAGCTGGGCGGCCACCTGTTCCACGGAGAAGTAGAGATCTTGGTCGGCGTCCCGGTGTTGCGGTTGCTGGGCATCGTGCTGTGGCATTCGTTCCTCCCCGTCGTGTGGACGCCTGTGGTGCGGCCAGTGGAGGCCAGCCGTAGGGCCGGACCGCTACGGAGGTGTCCGCGGCTGCCAGTCGGAGCCTCGAGGAGGGCTCGTGCTGGCTCTTCCGAGCCTTGCCGAGGTTGGCGGCTGGAGACAGCCGCAGAGGCCCTAACTGACGCTGTCCGGGGCTGTCTCGTTTGAGGGCGAGCGGTCGCCCTGGAGGCGGCCTAGGGGTGGTCGGCGGGGGTCCAATCCCGCCACGGGAAGGACGGGCCACCCAAGAAGTGGGGTGTGATTTGGGCCACTGGAGCCCAGGATTTAGACAGCCTCGCCAGCGGCCGTTTCGAGGTAAAACGCCGTCATTCTTGGAAGTTTGCGCAGCTCAGAGGCGGTTTAGGGCCTAGAATCCGGCCCTCCGGCGGCGCCGCTGGGACAGGACCTCAAGATCATTAGGTGTGCACATGTGTGCGCAAAAAAAATCGCACCGTCTAACTTGGAGAGTCAGACGGTGCGCTTGCCCTGCTCAGAAGGGTGGAGCTGAGGGGACTCGAACCCCTGACCCCCACACTGCCAGTGTGTCAGTCACTGCCGGTGCATCCCGCGGAGTCCTTGGGCTTGAGGTCCACTCTAGGGCTGGGCAGCCCTCTCCCTACCCTTCCCCGCATCGACTCGATGTCCTCGGCACGTTCGCTCTGGGCAGTGACTGCCTCGGCATCAGGCTTGCTCTGGTGCCTCCAAGTCGATCGAGAAGGCGTGAACGTGTGCGGGCCCGTGGCTGGTGGGCTGGAACCATGACTGCACGCGCATGTCGGCCGTGCCGAATCGAGCGGCGAACTTGTCGTCGTCCTCGAAGCCGTCCATGTCTGCCCGGTAAAGCCACTCGTGGTCCACGTCCTCGAACGCAGCGTCCTCGAATCCGAGGTACAGCTCGCGGGCTTGGTCCCGGTCGAAGATCTCGTGATCCACGAGCAGGTACTGCGCCCGCTGAATGACGAGGTACAGCGCGAGAGCTTCCCCGACCGAGGCCGGCGGCATCCACTGCTCCGCCGACAACCGGCCGGTGACCATGACTGCCGCGACGTGGAAGTTGCGAGCGAAGCGACCGTTGTACTGGTGAGCGAATCGCTGCGGCAGGTCCTCGAGAACGAAGTAGGCACCTTCGCTGTCGGGAACGCTGCCGCCGCCGTCCCTGGCCAGCGTCTCGATATCCTGGAACAGCTCGTCGATGATCTGCGTAGCAGCCATGATCAGAGCTCCCGCCGCCAGCCGCGGCGCGTCCTCGTCGCCGTCGGCGGCGAAGGTGGCCGGCTCGAAGGCCCGGACCAGCCCAGCGTGGTTCATGGTCCATTTGTGCCAGTCGACCCCGGGCTCCTGCGCCTGCGAGTCACTCATCTATCCATCCTTCCGCTCATAAGCGAACTACGTCGACGCCCGCTCTTCGACCTCTGCGGCGATTCATCCGTGCGATGGAACTCCGTCGTCGACCGGCCTGGCCGCACCGGTCGCGCCGAGGACTGTCAGTAGGCCCTCGACGGAGACGACGTAGCGCCGGCCGATCCGAATGACGGGCGCCGGGAAGTCGCCGGACCGCGCCAGCGTGTAGGCGGTGGTCCGGCCGATGCCCAGCACCGACGCCGCCGTCTCGATGTCCGTCGCCATTCCGAGTTCTCGCACCTGCGCCACCGTCCATGCGCGCTTGGGCATCCGGTTCCCCTTCCCGACGTGGCACTCCCCGGCCCGCATTTCTTGTAATCGTTCGGGACGAGCAGGGAGGTCCGCTCCTTGATAAAGCGCACCACAACGAGCACAACGGCGGCAGTTGTCCGGGGCTGTCACCGACTGTTCCACTAGAGCGAGCGACGTGATGGGCGGGACGCTTGCGCGCCCCGGATCATCAGGCGGCTTCTTCGCCGAGGGCGAAGTCCATCAGTTCGGCGGCTTTGCGTTCGCTCTCGGGCAGGACGTGGGTGTAGACCTCGCGCGTTGTCCGGGCGTCGGCGTGACCGAGCCGCTTCTGCATAACGTGCTCCGGAACACCGGCGTCCGCACCGGCCGTGGCCGAGGTGTGCCGGGCGTCATGCAGCACGATGACCGGCACACCGGCCGCCATACACGCGTTCTCCCACTGATCGGTGTAGTAGCGCGGGTAGTAAGGCTCGCCATCCTCGCGCGGGAAGACCCAGTCATGATCGTGGTAAAGCAGCCCGGCGGCTGCCTTCTCCTCGTCCTGGCGCGCTTTGTGTTCGCGCAGAACACGAACCATCGCCGGCCCGATCGCGATCGGGCGCCGGCTCTTGCCCTTCGGCGCCTTCTCGATGACCTTGTTGCCGGAGATCGTGCGCTGCCAGTGGATGTAAACGACCCCGTTTTCCAGGTCGACCTTGGACCAGCGCAGGCCGGCGATCTCACCGCGCCGAGTTCCAGCGACCACCGCGAGCGCCCATGCCGCATACAGGCGAGCGTCACGATGGAACTGGAGGAACTGCTTCGACTGCTTCGGCGTCCACACCCCTTTGCGCCCTTGATCCTCGCGTTGGGCCGGCCGCGGTTGCCGCACCGCGCCGAGGTCGATACCGAGGTCTTTGAACGCCTTCATCAGCACCCGGTGCACGGTCCGGACGGTCGTCTCCGACAACGGCTTCTTGCCAGAGCCGCCTTCCTTCACGAGCGTCTTGTACATGTCCTGGACGACGCGCTTGTCGAGGCTGTAGAGCTGCCGCCCACCGATGTGCGGGATCACGTACATCCGGAACAGGTTGCGGTAGTTGTCCAGAGTGGTCTCTTCGATGTCGAGCTCACGTTCCGACAGCCAGCCGGAAAGCTCGGCGGCGACACTGCCGTCCGCGCCGATGGCGGCCTCGCCGTACGCCTTGCGTGCTTCGGTTTCGGCTTTCTCGGCTGCGGTTTTGCTGGGAAAGCCTCGTCGCTTGTGCTGCCGCCGTTTCCCGTCGTCGCCGACCGGCAGGTCGATGACGAAGAACCAGAGCGTCTTGGTGGAAGTTTGGTACGAGCCGACGGTCATCTGGGCACCCCCGTGGTCACAGAGCTGAGCTGACCTCATCAACGGTAGGCCCGTCTGTGACCACACCTGTGACCACAAGATCCACTAGAGCGATCTTGGTCGAACGACGCTCGTCCATGAGAAAAGCCGCTGACCAGGACTTTCGTCCTCGCCAGCGGCTCGAAAACCCTGGTCGGGCTGACAGGATTTGAACCTGCGACCCCTTGACCCCCAGTCAAGTGCGCTACCAAGCTGCGCTACAGCCCGATGCCACGCCCCGGATACCCAGTGCGCGGCAACACCATCACCCTACCCCAGTCCCTCAACCGGTTTCACACCGGCATGCCGGGGCGTCACCCGTGTGCTTTGCCTCGTCCGCCCGGGCCGAGCTTCTTGCGGGGCTTGACCGCCACCTCCACCGGGCTGCCCTCGAAGCCGAACTGCTCGCGCAGCTTGCGCTCCACGAAGCGTTGGTAGCCCGCGTCGAACGGTCCTGTCGTGAACAGCACGATGCGCGGCGGCGCGACTCCGGCCTGCGTGGCGAACAGCACTCGTGGCGCCCGGCCGCCGCGGACCGGGTGGGGGGTGGCTTGGGTCAGGGCGGTCAGCCATTGGTTCAGGGCACCGGTCGGGATGCGCTGCTCCCAGCTTGCGAGCGCACGACGGATCGCCGGGGCTAGTTTGTCGACTGCTCGGCCGGTTTTGGCCGAGATGTTGACGCGGATCGCCCAGGGGATGCGCTTCAGCTCGCGGTCGATCTCTTTGTCGAGGTAGAAGCGGCGGTCGGCGTCGACCAGGTCCCACTTGTTGAAGGCGATGACCAGGGCGCGGCCGGCCTCGACGACCTGGGTCAGGACGCGCTGGTCCTGTTCGCTGATCGGTTCGCCCGCGTCCAGGAGCACGACGGCGACCTCGGCGGCTTCGACTGCTCCGGCGGTGCGCAGGGATGCGTAGTACTCGGTGCCAGATGCCTGGTTGACGCGTTTGCGCAGGCCTGCGGTGTCGACGAACTGCCAGATGTCGCCGTCCATCTCGACCAGGCTGTCGACCGGGTCGACGGTGGTGCCGGCGACCGAGTCGACGACCGCTCGCTCCTCGCGGGCGAGGCGGTTGAGCAGGGACGACTTGCCCACGTTGGGGCGGCCGACCAGGGCCACGCGGCGGGGGCCGCGGGGGCCGCCCTCGATGATCGGGGGTGCCGGGGGCATCGCCGCGAGGATGGCGTCGAGCAGGTCGCCGGAGCCGCGGCCGTGCAGGGCCGAGATCGGGAACGGCTCGCCGAGGCCGAGCGACCACAGCGACGTCGCCTCGAGCTCGATCGCCTGGTTGTCGGCCTTGTTCGCCACCAGCAGGACCGGCTTGGCGCTGCGGCGCAGCATGCGGACGGCCTTCTCGTCCATGTCCGTGGAGCCGATCGTGGCGTCGACCACGAACACGACCACGTCGGCGGTCTGGACGGCGATCTCGGCCTGGGCGGCGATCGCGGCGGCGCGGTCCTTGGCGTCCGGTTCCCAGCCGCCCGTGTCGACCACGGTGAAGCGGCGGCCGTTCCACTGTGCGTCGTACGGGATGCGGTCGCGGGTGACGCCCGGCACGTCCTCGACCACCGCCTGGCGCCGGCCGATGATGCGGTTGACCAGGGTGGACTTGCCGACGTTGGGTCGTCCGACGACCGCCACGATCGGCTGGGGACCCGCCGGCTCCTCCCCGTCGGGGGTCGAGCCGTCGGAGAAGGTCACGTCGTCGAACTCGGAGAGATCGACGGGAAAGTCAGTCACGAACTCACCTTGCTGTTGAGCATGTCGAGGAGCCGGTTCACGACGTCGTCGATCCCCATGCCCGTGGTGTCGAGCTCGGTCGCGTCGTCGGCCTGCCGCAGCGGGTCGGTCGCGCGGGACGAGTCGAGCTTGTCGCGCCGGGCCAGGTCGGCCTCGGTCGCGGTCACGTCGGTGGCGTCCTCCGCGCTGCGGCGCTGGGCGCGGGCGGCGGCCGACGCGGTCAGGTAGACCTTGAGGTCGGCGTCCGGCGCCACGACCGACGCGATGTCACGGCCCTCCACGACGATGCGCGGCGCGCCCGAGATGATGTCCTGCTGGAACTGCACGAGCATCGCGCGTACCTGCGGAATCGCAGCGACGGCCGAGACCGCGCCGGTGACCTCGGGCCCGCGGATGGCCGCGTCGACGTCGACCCCGTTGGCCTCGAAGTGCGGCGCGCGCGGGTCCGTGCCGATCGACAGGTCGGTCTCCTGGGCGATCTTGATCACGGAGTCGACGTCCGTCAGATCGACGCCGGCCTGCAGCACGGACCAGGTGACGGCCCGGTACATCGCGCCCGTGTCGAGGTAGACGCCGTCGATCGCCGTGGCGAGACGCCGGGAAACGGTGGATTTACCCGATCCGGAGGGACCGTCGACGGCCACCACACACCGCTCGGGCCGTACTGCTTGCGCCACCGTTACCTCCAACGTCGGGGGAAGACAACCTTCCCCATTGTGCCCGGTCCCTCCGACAGGATTTCGTCCGGAGGCACAAGGCTGGTCAGGCCCGTCGTATTCCTCCCGCAAGTGAGGGTGCCGACTCTAATTCTGAAAGTACGGCGACCACCCCATCCCAACCGCAGAGAACCACCGACGGGCGTCAGAGGCCGGGCACAAATGGGACACCACACCCAGCCCCACGCCCAGCCCGTCCCACCACGGCCGGACGCACACACGCAGCCTCATCGACGCCGGATCAGCCCGACACCCACCGCGACGAGCCACAGACTCCACGCGACGTACCCGATGAAGTTGGTCAGATCGGCTCCGGGCACACCGAAAGGCACCGCAGCAGCCCGACGACCTGCACCACGGCCGCCGCCACGCCGATGCCCGCCGCCACGCGGGCCACCCAGCTCGGTCCGGGCCGGCTCGGTCCGGCTGGCCCGCTCGCTGCCGGGGCGGGCCCGCTCGGTCCGGCTGGCCGGCTGGGTCCGGCTGGCCCGCTCGCTGCCGGGGCGAGCCCGCTCGGTCCGGCTGGCCGGCTGGGTCCGGATGGCCGGCTGGGTCCGGATGGCCGGCTGGGTCCGGATGGCCGGCTGGGTCCGGATGGCCGGCTGGGTCCGGCGAGCCGCGACAGCCGCAGGGCGACCGGCGCCAGCAGCCCCGGACAAGGCGGCCGTCCTGCGCGCCGTGGTCGACCGGCTCATCGGCGACCATGCCCTCGCGGCTTTGGAGGACACCCGGCGACCCTGGCGGCAACGCCTCCACGACCTCGCGCTCGAGCTGCGCGCGGGCCTGCTGGGGCACCCCGGCGCCGCCGGCTTCCTGCTGGGCGCGCCCATGGACGGCCCGCAGGCGCTCGCGCTGGGGGAACGGCTGCTCGACGTGCTGGCCGAGGCCGGCCTGGACCAGGACGACGCCGCGCGGGCCAGTTACCTCGTCATCGTCTACCTGCTCGGCTTCGTCGCCCTGGAGGCCGCCGAGCTGGACCCGGCCCGGCCCGCACCCCCGGAGGAGGAACGCGTGGCCGCACGGCAGGCGGGCCTCGACGCCGTCCCCGCCGCGCAGTATCCGCGCACCGCGGCGAGCGCGGGCGTCATGGCTCGCTACACCACGACGGAGCAATTCATCTGGGGTCTGGACCAGCTCCTGGACGGCTTGCCGCCGTGATGTCCTCGAGGAGCGCCAGGCACCGCTCCGGGCTCTCCACGTGGGCGTTGTGACCCAGCCCGGCCAGCGTGACGACCGGTACGCCGTACCGCCCCAGCTGCTCGTCGGTGTTCATCGGGTCGTGCTCGCCCCGCGCCAGGGTCACCGCCGCCGGGCTGTGGATCACGAGCCGTTCCATGTCCGGCACCCCGACCCCGAAGGCACGGCCGTCCAGCGCGAGCCGCCACCGCCCGTCCTCTTCGGACAGCCCCGCCTCCACGGCCGGGTCGCCGGCGTCGATCAGTCCGGCCAGCCCCGACACGCGCAGGTGCCGGGTGGCCGCCTCGTCCCGCGTAGCGAACCACGTCACCGGCCGCCGGGCCATCGCCTGCGCGCGGTCCAGCTCCTCGTCGCTCCACGCGACCTTGATCCCCAGGCCGGCGACCGCGGCCACCGGTGCCCCGGCGGCAGCCAGCGCGAGGGCGACCACGCCGCCGAGCGAATGTCCCAGCACGACCGTGCGACCGGGCTCCACGAGCGGCCGGACCGCGGCGGCCAGGTTATCGAACGTGTACTCGGGTAGCGGCGCAGATCTGCCGTGCCCCGGCAGGTCCGGCGCGACCCACCGCCCGGGCCACCGGCGGGCCAGGACCGGCCGCCATCCGGCCCAGACGTCAGCGGTCGCGCCCAGCCCGTGCAGCAGGATCAGCAACGGCTCCCCGTCGCCGCCCCTCAGCACTCGGAGATCACCGTCCACGACCGCGATTCTGCCACCCGACTGTGACAACTATTCGTCCCAGACCAGTGACCTGTGACCGGCCCCGAACCCCGGCCCCAAACCCCCGGCTCCGGCCCCCGGCCCGGGGCCTTGTGCTCCCGGGTTTTCGGGGCCCGGCGCCCGGCGCGGGCCCGCGCTTACTCCCCGACGGCGTTGAACAGCGAACCCACCTCGGCGTTGGACAGGTGCCGGAACCCACCCGGCCGCATGTCCCCCAGCCGGATCGGCCCCACCGCCGTACGGATCAGCCGCGACACCGGGTGCCCGACCTCCTCCATCATCCGCCGCACGATGTGCTTGCGCCCCTCGTGCAGCGTCAGCTCCACCTGCGCCGTCTTGCCGATCGCGTCCACGAGTTTGAAAGCGTCGACCTTCGCCGGCCCGTCCTCCAGCTCGATGCCCGACAGCAGCCGCCGCCCCACGTTGCGCGGCAGTGGTCCGGCCACCTCGGCCAGGTACGTCTTCGAGACCCCGAACGAGGGGTGCATCAGCTTGTGCGCGAGCGCCCCGTCGTTGGTGAGCAGCAGGAGGCCCTCGCTGTCCGCGTCGAGCCGGCCCACGTGGAAGATCCGCTGCTCGAACGTGCCGAGGAAGTCGGCGAGCTCGTTGCGGCCCTTCTCGTCGTCCATGCTGGAGACGACGCCGCGGGGCTTGTTCATCGCCAGGTACACCAGCTTGGTGTCGGTGACGACGCGCTGCCCGTCGACGTGGATCTCCGCGGTCGCCGGGTCGACCTTGTCACCCAGCTTGGCCACCCGGCCGTTGACGGTCACGCGCCGCCGGAAGATCAGATCTTCACACGCGCGCCGGGATCCGACTCCGGCGGTTGCCAGAACTTTCTGCAGCCGTACGGAACTGTCCGGATCAGCCTGAGGCATCGAGCACTTCTTCCACATCGTCGGGCAGGAACGGGGCCAGCGGGGGCAACTGATCCACCGAGTTGAGTCCCAGCTTCTCGAGGAACAGCGCCGTGGTCCGATACAGGAATGCCCCGGTCTCGCCCTCGGTGCCGCATTCCTCGATGAGGCCGCGCGTCACAAGGGTACGCATCACGCCATCACAGTTCACACCGCGGATGGCCGAGATCCGCGACCGGGTCACAGGCTGCTTGTAAGCAACCACGGCCACCGTCTCCAGCGCGGCCTGCGTCAGCCGCACGGACTGCCCGTCCAGCACGAACCGCTCCACGTACGGCGCGTACTCCGGCCGCGTGTAAAGCCGCCACCCACCCGCGGCCCGCCGCAGGTCAAACCCGTGCCCGGCCGCCGTGTACCGCGCCGAGATGTCCTCGAGCATGGCCGCAACCCGCTCGGTCGGCTGCTCCACGATCTGCGCCAGCTGCATCTCCGCCACCGGCTCGTCAACGACAAGCAAGATCGCCTCAAGCGCCGCGCGCAGCTCACCGTCATCGAGGGGCTTGAGCTCTACTTCTTCTTCGGTACGCGTCGACGACCCACCGGAAGCAGCACCCCCTCCCTTGACCCGACGGCCCTGAGCAGGAATCCCGGAACCAGCCCCGGCCTCCCCCGCCCCCGGCGAAAGGTCGGCGTCCTCCTCCGGACCCGGCACCTCCTCGGCGACCTGCAGATCCACCTCGCCGCCATCGCTCACTTCATCATCCGCGGCGTGATCGAACACGTCCCCCGCGTCGTCCCCACCGACCGGCAGTGGCGCATCCACCAGCGGCGACGCCTCGTCCTCGTGTTCCGAAGCCTCCTCGATCGCCCCCGGCAACGGCAGCTCGGGCCCGACCCCGACATCGGTCGGATCGAGCTCACCCTCCCCGGGCAGCTCTTGCGGGGCATCGACGGTCGCCGGCCCCGACACCTCACCCGGAACCGGCGGGAGCTCCGGCGGCACCTCGCTGTCACCACCGGCCGACTCAGCGTCATCACCCGAGCCGGCGTCCTCACCAGAGGCACGGGCCACCGCCGAAGCGGCAGCCCCCACGAGCCCGTCGTCCTGCGCAGAACCGTCGCCCTCGGCCGAGCCCGCAACCTCGACGTCGAAGTCGTCGTCCGAGCGCGCTACGTCGGCTGCGTCCTCGACACCGAAGTCATCGTTCGACTGCGCCACCTCGGCCGCGCCCGCAGCCTCAGCCTCGGCGTCCAGGTCGTCGTCCGACCGCGCTGCCTCGGGCAGGAGCTGCTCCTCGTCCTCCACCCGGTGCGCGTCCGCGTAGGCGGGATCCGGCGGGCGCTGAGGGCGTTCCCACGGCGGAACCCAAGAGGCCGCCTGCGCGGCAAGGGAATCGGGGCGCTCGTCGGTCATGCCTTGTCCTCTTCCGATGAATCCTCCGGCCCGGTTTCCGCCCCCGGACCGTCCTGATCAAGCCCGTCGTCATCCCCAACCGACCCGCCGCCGAACTCCGGAACGTCACCCAACGACAGGCCGCCGCCGACCTCCGGGCCGCCACCCCACTCCGGGTCGTCGCCCTCCGCGCCCAGCTCGACGCCAGCGGTCTCCCGCTCGGCATCGGCGGCATCCGGCTCGGTCGCGGCGTCGTCCAGCTCCATGGCGGCGGTGTCCGGCTCGGGTTTGCTGCCCTCGTAGTCGTCGATGTCGAGGTCCACCTCGGCGTCCTCCCCGCCGATCCACCGGATCGTCAGCTCGTCCAGCGACACCGGCTGCTCGAAGTCGACGAGCCCCTCCCGGTACAGCTCCAGCAGCGCCAGGAACCGGGCCACCACCTCGAGGGTGTTCTCGCAGTCCGCGACCAGCAGGCTGAACGTCGACGATCCCGCCCGCCGCAGCCGCTCGCGGATCAGGTTGGCGTGTTCGCGCACGCTGACCCGCACCTGGTGGATGTGCGCGATCGAGACTTCCGGCGGCCCCGGCTTCGGCGTGAACTGCTTGAGCGCCAGCATGAACAGGCGCTCCGCCCCGATGCCGAGGACCAGTTCGGGGAGCGCTTCGGCGTACCGTGGCTCCAGGGAGACCGCGCGCGGCCAGCGCCGGGCCCCCATGTTTTCCAGATCCGAGATGTGGGCGGCGGCTTCTTTGAAGGCCTTGTACTGGAGGAGCCGCGCGAAGAGCAGGTCGCGGGCCTCGAGCAGGGCGAGGTCCTCCTCGTCCTCCACCTCGGCGGCGGGCAGCAGCCGGGCGGCCTTGAGGTCCAGCAGGGTGGCGGCGACCAGCAGGAACTCGCTCGCCTCGCCGAGATCCCAGTCGTCGCCCATCGCCCGGATGTACGCGATGAAGTCGTCGGTCACCCGGTGCAGCGCCACCTCGGTGACGTCGAGTTTGTGCTTGCCGATGAGCTGGAGCAGCAGGTCGAAGGGGCCGGTGAAGTTCGTCAGCCGTACCGTGAACTTGCCGGTGTCCGCCTCGCTCTCGACCGCCGTGCCCGGACCGTCGGACGGGGCCGCGGTGTCCACGGCAGCCGTCGGCGCCGGCGGGTCGGCGACGGAGCCGGTCGGCGCCGGACCGGGACCGCCCGGTTCGCCGGGCGCGGGGAGAGCAGGCTCTTCAGGCACGTGCTGACCGTAGACCACGGGCCCGACAAGCTGTTCCCGGCTCACTCGTGCAACCCCCACAACCTTCGCGAACAGCCTCTCGTGGGTCAAACGCCACGGCGCGCGCCGGGTAACTGACGGAGAGATCATCAATTCGCGGCGAAGGCCCTCGCCGGCGGTGCGGTAACGTCGCGACCGAGCGGGTGGAGAGGGACGACATTCATGCGTCTTCACGTCGGATGCGCGATGTGGAATCTGAAATCGTGGCAGGGCCGTTTCGTGCCGCATCCCTTGGCAGCCACGGAACGCCTGCGCGCGTATGCCGGCTGGTGCAATGCGGTCGAGGGCAACACCACCTTTTACGCGACGCCCTCGCGGGAGACCGTGCAGACCTGGGCGGCACAGACCGGCGCCGACTTCCGGTTCGTCATCAAGCTGCCCAAACGCATCACCCACGAACGCCGCCTGGTCGGCGCCGACGAGGACCTGCGCGTCTTCCTCGACGCGATCGAACCCCTCGGCCCGCGCACCCACGCCCTCTGGATCCAGCTACCCGGTTCCTTCTCCCCCGCCGACACGACCTCGCTCGCCGAGTTCCTGACCCACCTACCCCGAATTCACCGGTACGCCGTGGAAGTGCGCCACCCCGCATTCTTCGACGACCCGGCCGCCACCACGATGCTCGAGAAGGCCCTCGCTCCCGTCGCCGCCGAATGGGTGCCGTTCGACACCACCGCGCTGTTCCGGAGCCCACCGACCAGCGACGCGGAACGCGATGCCTGGACCAAGAAGCCACGCATGCCCCTGCGTACGCTCGCCCTCACCGACCGCCCGATCGTCCGCTACCTCGGCCGCGACGATCCTGAGCGGACCTTCGAGGGCTGGCGCCACTGGGTCGACGCCGTCACGGAATGGCTGCGGGAAGGCCGCTCCCCGACGGTTTTCGTCCACACCCCGGACAACGCCGACGCCCCCGGCCTCGCCCGCCGCTTCCACGACGAGGTCCGCGCGCGCCTGCCCCAGCTCGAGCCCCTGCCACAGCCGGCGCCGGTCGGACCCGACACCCTCTTCTAGTCACGGAGACCGGCGCCAGGCGCAGAAAGCCGGCGGCGAAATCCAGGAGTGCAGGCCACCGTGGCGGGCCTAGGGTCCGGGTGTGCCGGATGCCATTTTCGCGGATCCGCGGCTCGCCGCTGTCTATGACGTCTTCGACGGTGACCGTGGGGATCTGCCCGCTTACCTAGCGATCGCCGACGAGGTGGGGGCTCGGCGGGTGGTTGATGTGGGGTGTGGGACCGGGTCGCTGGCGGTGGTGCTCGCCCGCTCCGGGCGTACCGTCATCGGGGTTGATCCGGCGGCCGCCTCGCTGGACGTGGCCCGGGCGAAAGACGGGGCCGCGGCCGTCGAGTGGCGCCTCGGTGACGCCGGCGGCGTGCCGGCGTGTGGTGCGGATCTCGCGGTCATGACCGGCAACGTCGCACAGGTCTTCCTCACCGACGACGACTGGCTCGCGGCCCTGCGCGGTGTTCGCGGCGCGATTCGCCCCGGGGGCCATTTCGTCTTCGAGACGCGGCGGCCCGGCTTCCGGGCATGGGAGGAGTGGGCCGCGGACACGGGTACGGTCATCCGCGACGTCCAGGGAGTCGGGCCGGTCGAGCGGACGTTCGCGCTCACCGCGGTCGACCTGCCGCTGGTCTCCTTCCGGTACGCCTACCGGTTCCGCACGGACGGCGCTGTCCTGCTCTCCGACTCGACCTTGCGATTCCGCGAGCGCGACGAGATCGAGACGGGCCTGGCTGCAGCAGGTTTCCAGGTCCTCGACGTGCGGGAGGCGCCGGACCGCCCCGGGCGCGAGTACGTGTTCATCACCCGTCGCGGCGCCGCACCGAGATGGTGAAGTGGCGGACCGTACCTTCGATCACCACCAGTAGTTGTCTTGCGGCAGGTAGGGAGCTTCCAGCTCGGCGATCTCACCATCGGTGAGGTGGAGCTCGATGGCGGATACGGCGTCCTGCAGGTGGTTCGGCTTGGTGGCACCCACGATCGGGCAGGAGACCACCGCCTTGGACAGCACCCAGGCCAGCGCCACCTGGGCCATCGCGACGCCGCGGGCCTCGGCGACGTTCTGGACCGCGTTGACCACCTGCTCGTCGGCGTCGCGGTCGAACGCCTTGGCCACGGTGTCCGACGACGATCGGGACGTCTGCCGGCCCCAGGGCCGCGCGGCCCGGCCTTTCGCCAGCGGCGAGTAAGGGGTCAGACCGACACCCTGGTCGAGACACATGGGGATCATGTCCCGCTCTTCCTCGCGTTTGAGCACGTTGTACTGGTCCTGCATCGCCCGGAACGTCGTCCACCCGTTCACCACAGCGGCGTGCTGCAGCTTGGCGAACTGCCACGCCCACATCGACGACGCGCCGAGGTAGCGCACCTTGCCTGCCCTGACCAGGTCGTCGAGGGCCTGCATGGTCTCTTCGACCGGTGTGCCGGGGTCGAAGCGGTGGATGTAGTAGACGTCGACGTAGTCGGTGCCCAGCCGTCGCAGCGAGGCGTCAGCCTGCTCGAGGATGGCCTTGCGGGACAGGCCGCTGCCACCCGGGCCGTCGTGCATCTTGCCGCTGACCTTGGTAGCCAGCACGATCTCCTCCCGGCGGGAGAACCGGGTGACGGCCCGCCCGACGAACTCCTCCGAGGTGCCGCCCTGGTAGACGTTCGCGGTGTCCCAGAACGTCACTCCCAACTCGACGGCCTGCCGGAAGAACGGCGCCGCGGCATCCTCGTCCAGGGTCCACTGATGCATGCCGGCCGCGGCCTTGCCGTAACTCATGCACCCCAGCCCGATGCGACTCACCGTCAGCCCGGTGTGACCCAGTCGTGTGAACTCCACCGCACTACCTCCCGCAAGAACGGACGCGCCGTAGAGCGCGATCGCGGCCATAACACGCAGCCTCGCACGCGGTGCCGGACAGCACCGGTCGAGCGGACGACATGCGGCATATCGGGTCGGTTCAGAACTGACAGATAAAGCGCCTTGACGCCGTGGCCGGCCCGGGTGCGCCGGCGAGGAGCACGCCGAGCATCTCCTCGGCGCGGGCGCGGCGGTGCTCAGCCGGGTACGCCCCCAGCAGGCGCCGGAGCACCGCCCACGTGGCGGCGGGCGCTGAGGCGGCGTTCCGCGAGTGTGGCCTGCTGGCGGAGGCGGCTGGTCTCGGCGGCCAGCCGCTGCTCTCCCAGGCCGCTCAGGCGGTAGTAGCGGCGCAGCCTCGACTGCACGACCTCCTCGCGGTCGACCTCGATGAGCCCCTCGGTGCGCAGCCGGTCGAGGGCCGCGTACAGGGTGCCGGCGCGCAGCCGTACCCGGCCGTCGGTCATCCGGGCGACGTCCTCGATCACCGCGTAGCCGTGTTGCGGGCGCTCGGCGAGCGCGGTGAGCACCAGGAACGTCGGCTCGCGCAGTGGTCCATCGGTCATGACGGGCAGCATATACCGATGGCAGGTATATGCGACAGCGCCGTCAGCCCACCCGCCACAGCCACACGTCGCCGTGCTGCTCCCCCGGGCCCACCAGCAGCTCGACCGTCCGCCGGACCTCCTCGTTCCCGGCCCGGGCCCGCAGCACCAGCACCGAGCCGCGGAAGCGCTGGATGTCGGCCTGGACCGCGGCCCGGAGTTCCGGGGTGATCTTCGGGACCCGGTGGTCCTTGGCCGTCCTGGTCACCAGCTTGGTCAGCGTGCTGGGCGCGACGCCCGCGTGCCCGATGCCCCGGTCGTCCGGTCCGAGGAAGTACCCCTCCGGCACCGGGAATTCGTGCTCGGTCCAGGCGCTCCAGCTCAGCGCGTCGCGCCCCGCCCCGGCGGACTTGCTCGGTGGCGGCAGCGGCACCAGGGCGTGACCCGGCGGCACGTAGGCCTTCCACGCTCCCGAGGTGATGAACACCGGCGGCCGGTCGTCGGCGCGCACCGGCAGCGGCCTCGGGATCAGCGGCACCAGCGCCGCGATGATGGCCAGCATCGCGGCCACGGAGATGATGCGGCCCGGCATGGCTTTCTCCCGTACGCGGGCAGCCGCGTCGTAGCCCAGCGCGATCATCAGCGCGACGATCCCCACCACGCCGAACGTGATGCGGCTCGGGGTGAGCAGGCCGAACACGGGCAGGTCGTCGGGGATCCAGTGCCACACTCCGGGCACCTCGGTGATCTTGCCCGCCCACCTGATCTCGGGCCCGAGGGAGAAGGCGAGCAGCACCACGGCGGTGAGGCCGGCGACCCGTACGACGGTGGAACGCCACATCAGCGTGAGCGTGGCGAGCAGCACGACGATCGTGAGGGGCCAGCCGAACCAGCTGTTCTGTTCGGTACGGCCCAGCGTCTTCTCCACGATCGCGTCGCCGGCGAGCGTGTCGCGGGAGTACGTCACGTACGTGGTCAGGTCCTCGCCCCACGAGTGGAAGACGGGCAGCCCGGTGAACGTCTGCGGCCCGTTGAACTGGAACCAGAGCGGGTAGGCGCACAGCGTCGTCGCCACGGCGGCGGTGACCAGCAGCGCCGTCGCGAAGTGCTTCGCCCGCTCCCGGGCCGCGCGCGGTTGCAGCAGCGCGTACGCGAGCACGGCGATGCCGCACGCCCCGGCCGCGACCACCAGGATCTCCTCGTTGACGAAGACCTGGTACGTCACCAGGAGCCCGAGGATGATCCCGTCGCGCAGCCACCGCCCGGACACGCCCAGCCGCATCACCATGACGACGATGAACGGCAGGGCGAAGTTGCTGACGAAGTTGGGCTGCCCGTTGGCGTGGTGCACGACGCCCGGCGCGAACCCGGCGAAGGCGCCGCCCAGCAGTGCGGCTACCCGGGAGCGCACCACCCAGCGCTGAAAGACGTAGTACGTCGAGAAGGCGGTGCCGGCCAGGCCCAGAACCATCCACACCACGTACGCGACGCGGGCGCCGAACAGCATCGTGACCGGCACCAGCGGCAGGGTGACGCCCAGCACCGACGTGTTGGCCATCATGTTCACGCCGACCGGGTAGTTCTGGCGTACCGAAAAAAGCGGGTTCTCGAAATGCCGGACCGAGTAGACCGCGTGGGACAGCAACCACTGGAACCACGTGTTGTCGTTGGCCAGGTGGTCGGAGACGCGGTCCATCGGGTGCGCGGCGAAGTTCGCCATCACGACCAGCGCGAGCCCGACGTAGGCGAGCACGGCGACCAGGTGCACCGGCCAGCGGCGCTCAGGCCGGGCACCCGCTTCCGGCGCCGCCGTGGGCGCGGAAGGCTCCGCGACGTCGGGCGATGTGGTCGTCAACGTCGGCTGCAGTGACACTGCGGTCGCCCCATTCCCGTCCCCCGTCGATGCTGCGGGCGTCCGCCCCTGCTGTGGTGACGTCCCGGCCGGTGCGAAAGGTTGAGGGTCGACACCGGTCGATCATCCCCAGAGACGCAGGAAAAGTACACCGAGCACGTCGAGGATGCGCAGCAGGACCGGGAAGTCGAGCGGGAAGAAGCAGAAGATCAGGAGGATCAGGACACCGATGTTCTTGTCCTCGAACCACAGTCGCATCCACTGCATGCCCGGGCCGGGCTTGCGCTGGGCGGACCACAGCACGCCGAAGCCGTCCAGGGGCGGGATCGGGATGAGCGCCAGCAGGCCGAAGGTCAGCAGGGCCGCTCCGGCCGAGACCAGCACCTGGTCCACCAGCGGCAGCGGGAAGCCTCGCAGCACCATCGAGGGGTCGATCCAGCCGAGAGCGTTCTCCGGCGTGCTGAGCGCGTACCCGGCGAAGAAGAGCTGGGCCACGACGATGCAAGACAGCGGACCGGCCAGGAAGACCATCGCCGCGCGGCCCCGGCCGCGCCAGCGCGGCACCTCGTCCACGCTGATGGTCTTGCCCCAGCCCATGCCGCCGATCCCGGCCGCGACGGCACCGAACGGGTCGATGTCCTCGCGCGGGCGCGGGCTGAGCGATTCCCGGCGGTCGACCAGGCCGAGGGTACGGGCGGTGAACCGGATCGCGACGGCGCGCAGCACGAGCGCGAGCAGGAAGGCGACGACCAGCGCGACGAACGCGACCGGTTCGCCGAGGGCGAAGAGCAAGCTAGCCTCGTTCCGCCTTCGCGGCGATGACCTCGCGGGCGAGCTGCCGATAGTTGCGGGCGCCCGACGAGGCCGGGTCCAGCGTGGTGATCGGCGCGCCGGCCACCGTGGACTCCGGGAACTTCACCGTCTTGGTGATGACCGTCTGGTAGACCTTGTCGCCGAACGCCTCCACGACGCGCTGCAGCACCTGGCGGCAGTGGGTGGTTCGGCTGTCGTACATGGTCGCGAGGATGCCCTCGAGCTCGAGGTCGAAGTTGAGGCGCTCGCGGACCTTGTCGATCGTGTCGAGCAGCAGCGCCACGCCGCGGAGGCTGAAGAACTCGCACTCCAGCGGGATGAGCACGCCGTGGGCGATGGTCAGCGCGTTGATCGCGAGCAGGCCCAGCGACGGCTGGCAGTCGATCAGGATGAAATCGTATTCCTTGCGCACGCTGCGCAGCACCCGGGCCAGCGCCATCTCCCGGGCGACCTCGTTGACCAGCTGGATCTCGGCCGCGGACAGGTCGATGTTGGCGGGCAGCAGGTGCAGGCCGGCCACGTCCGACTTGATGATGACGTCCTCGGCCGCGACGTCGTCCTGCATGAGCAGGTTGTAGATGCTGAGGTCGAGGTTGTGCGGGTTGACCCCCAGGCCCACCGAACAGGCACCCTGGGGGTCGAAGTCGACGAGCAGGACCTTGCGGCCGTACTCGGCGAGTGCCGCGCCCAGGTTGATCGTCGTGGTGGTCTTGCCGACGCCGCCCTTCTGGTTGGCGAGGGCGATGATCCGCGCCGGGCCGTGCCGGTCGGTCGGCATCGGCTCGGGGATCGGGCGGCGCATCGTGTACGCCGTCGGATCGGCCGGGCCGAGGTCGGCACCCAGGTCGAGGGAGCTCTGCTGCTCGCGCAGTGCCGAGGTCCAGGCCTCCGCACGCTGCTGATTTCCCGCCATGTCCCGCTCGCCCCCCTCTCGCCCGCTGCCCGACTGTACGCCACGCAAGCCGTCGATCCGGGGTCACCCGTCGGCGTGTCGTCCACTGGTGCCCAACGCCTAACGAGCGCGCGGGTGCGCGGTGGCGTAGACCTCGCGCAACCGGTCCACTGTCACCAGGGTGTACACCTGAGTGGTGGTCACGGAAGCGTGTCCGAGCAGCTCCTGCACCACTCGCACGTCCGCGCCGCCGTCGAGCAGGTGGGTCGCGTACGAGTGCCGCAGCGTGTGCGGCGACACGGCGTGCGGCCCGTCGACCGGCAGCCCCGCGGCGCCCGCCGCCCGGTGCAGGATCGTCCAGGCGCTCTGCCGCGACAACGCTCCCCCGCGCGCGTTGAGGAACACCTTCGGCGTCCCCTTCCCCGCGGCGATCAGCGCCGGGCGGGCCCGGACGAGGTACGCGTCGAGGGCGGCACGGGCGTACGAGCCGAGCGGCACCAGCCGGGTCCGGCCGCCCTTGCCGTGCAGGGTCACGACCGAGTCGTCGAGGTCGTCGACGGCCAGCCCGACCGCCTCGGAGATCCGCGCGCCGGTGCCGTAGAGGAATTCGAGCAGGGCCCGATCGCGCAGGGCCAGTGGTTCGTCGCCGGTTACCGCGTCCAGGAGCCGGGTCACCTGGTCGACGTCGAGAGCCTTGGGCAGCCGCTTGGGCGGCGCCGGCGGTTTGACGTCGCGGCTGACGTCGTGCGGGGCGAGGCCCTCGCGGGCGGCGAAGCGGTGCAGGCCGCGCACGGCGCTGACCGCCCGCGCGGCCGACGCCGCCGACAGCGCCGGATGCTCCCCGGAACCCTCGCGCAGCTGCCCGAGGTGGCGGGTGAGGTCGGCCGCGGTGACCGCGGCGAGATCGGTGATCCCGGCCGCGGTCAGCGACTCCAGATAGCGGTCCAGGTCCCGCCTGTACGACTCCAGGGTGTTGCGCGACAGGCCGCGCTCGACCGTGAGGTGGTCGAGGTATGTCTGCACGGCCCGCCGCAACACCGTCTTTGCGTCGCGGGCCGCTAGCTGAGCGCGTCGGCCAGCGACAGCGCCTGCATGCCGTGGGCCTCGGCGACCGGTCCGTAGGTAACGTGCCCGGCGTGCGTGTTCAGGCCCAGGGCCAGCGCCGGGTCCGCCATGACCGCGTCGCGCCAGCCGCGGTTGGCCAGCTCGAGCGCGTACGGCAGGGTGACGTTGGTCAGCGCGTACGTGCTGGTGTGCGGCACCGCGCCGGGCATGTTGGCCACGCAGTAGAACATCGACTCGTGGACCTTGTAGACCGGGTCGGCGTGCGTCGTGGGCCGCGAGTCCTCGAAGCAGCCGCCCTGGTCGATGGCGATGTCGACGAGCACGCTGCCCGGCTTCATCCGGGACACCAGCTCGTTGGAGATCAGGTTCGGGGCCTTCGCGCCGGGCACCAGCACCGCACCGATGACCAGGTCCGCGTCGATCACGGCCTTCTCGATCTCGTACGCGTTCGACGCGATCGTCTGCAGGTGACCGCGGTAGTCGGCGTCGGCGGCCCGCAGGCGCGCGATGTTCTTGTCCAGCACCAGCACCTCGGCCTGCATGCCCAGGGCGATCGCCGCCGCGTTCATGCCGGACACGCCGGCGCCGATCACGACGACCTTGGCCTGATAGACGCCGGGGACGCCACCCATCAGCACGCCGCGGCCGCCGCCGGAGCGCATCAGGTGGTAGGAGCCGACCTGGGGCGCGAGCCGGCCGGCGACCTCGGACATCGGGGCCAGCAGCGGCAGCGAGCGGTCGGACAGCTCGACAGTCTCGTACGCGATGCCGGTCACCTTGCGGTCGATCAGTGCGTCGGTGCACTCCTTGGACGCGGCCAGGTGCAGGTAGGTGAAGAGCACCTGCCCCTCGCGCATGCGGGCGTACTCCTCCGCGATCGGCTCCTTGACCTTGAGCACCAGCTCGGCCGTGCCCCAGACGTCGTCGGGGGTGTCGAGGATCGTGGCGCCGGCGGCGACGTAGTCGGCGTCGGTGATCGAGGAGCCGGCGCCCGCGCCGGCCTGCACGTAGACCTCATGGCCCGCGCGGGTGAACTCGAAGACCCCAGCCGGGGTGATCGCCACCCGGAACTCGTTGTTCTTGACTTCGCTCGGAATGCCGACCTTCACGAGTCGACACCGTCCTTTCCGGGAGAGACGTCGATGGCTCATACCCGAGACGGGGCTGCTTCGCAGATTACCGTCCCACCAAGTGGAAGATACTGCCGATCTGGTGCTCGAAGATCAAGAAGTGGCGACCGGCGGACGACCTTTGCCCGCCGGCCCCTTGCCGAGCAGGCCGCCGGACCTTCCCGGCAGCCTGCGTCGGATTCCCGACCTTGACGCCCCCCAGGCTAGCCGCAGGGCGTCAGGCGAGCGGCGGGGTGTCGGCCGGACGCAGCGTGGCCCAGCCATCGTCGCGGGCGCGGGCCGCGCAGAGCAGCCCACCCACCGCGGCCGCGTTGGTGATCTCGCCGCGCAGGACCATCGCCACGGCCTCGTCGAGGTCGACCCAGACGATCTCGATGTCGGCCTCCTCCTCCTGGCGCTGATGCCGCTCGTCGTCCGGCACGGGAGCCAGGTCCCGGGCGATGAAGATGCGGATCGTCTCGGCGCTGAAGCCCGGCGAGGTGTGCAGGTCGACGAGCAGGTCGAAGCGGGCGGCGACGAGGTCCGCCTCCTCGGCCAGCTCCCGCCGGGCGGTGACCACGAGGTCCTCGCCGTGCACGTCGCAGAGGCCGGCGGGCAGCTCCCAGAGCCGCTCGCCGACCGGGTGCCGGTACTGCCTGATGAGCACGACCCGGCCGACCTCGTCGACGGCCACCACGCCGACCGCGTTCTTGTTGACGACCACGTCGCGGTGGGCGGTGCCACCGCCGGACATGGTCACCTCGTCCGTGTAGACGGTGAAGACCGGCCCGGCGTACTTCTCCGTCCGCGACCTCGTCTCGTGCGCGAAGGCCGTCACGATGTGGCGACCGCCGTCTTGTCGCTGTCGGACTCGACCGACGGGGCGACCTCGACCGGCAGCTCGTCGGCGGCCGCGTACGCGACGGCGGCCTTGACGAACGCGGCGAACAGCGGGTGCGCCCGGGTCGGCCGGCTCTTCAGCTCCGGATGCGCCTGGGTGGCCACGAAGAACGGATGCGTCTCGCGGTCCAACTCGATGAACTCGACCAGCCGCCCGTCCGGCGACGTGCCGGAGAACTTCAGGCCGGCCTTGGCCAGCTTGTCCCGGTAGGCGTTGTTGACCTCGTAGCGGTGCCGGTGCCGCTCGGAGATCTCGGTGCTGCCGTACGCCTCGGCCACCACCGAGCCCTCGGTCAGCGCCGCCGGGTAGGCCCCCAGCCGCATGGTGCCGCCCAGGTCGCCCCGGCCCGCCACGATGTCCTGCTGGTCGGCCATGGTCGAGATCACCGGGTACGGCGCCCGCTCGTCGAACTCCAGCGAGTTGGCGCCCTCGAGGTCGGCCATGTTGCGGGCGGCGTCGATCGTCATGCACTGCAGCCCCAGGCAGAGGCCGAGGATCGGGATGCCGTTCTCCCGCGCGTACCGGGAGGTGTTGATCTTTCCCTCGATCCCGCGGATGCCGAAGCCGCCGGGGATGCAGATGCCGTCGACGCCCTTCAGGGCGGCCGCGGCACCGGCCATGGTGTCGCAGTCGTCGCTGGGCACCCAGCGCAGCTGGACCTTCGCCGTGTTGGCGAAGCCGGCGGCCCGGATCGCCTCGCTCACCGACAGGTACGCGTCCGGCAGGTCCACGTACTTGCCGACCAGCGCCACGGTGATCGTGCGGCGCGGGTGGTGCACCCGCTCCAGCAGGTCGTCCC
Source organism: Actinoplanes sp. NPDC051475 (assembly GCF_040689425.1). NCBI lineage: Bacteria > Bacillati > Actinomycetota > Actinomycetes > Micromonosporales > Micromonosporaceae > Actinoplanes > Actinoplanes sp. NPDC051475. The sequence continues at coordinate 17,332 of NZ_JBFAZZ010000021.1, read as the reverse complement.
AGGTGGACCAGTCGACGTCGCGGAACGACAGGCCGAGCCGGCGCACCACGTACGCGTCCAGCCCCTCCCGGTGCAGCACCTTGGGGATGTCGTAGATGCTCGGCGCGTCCGGGGCGGCGACCACGGCCTCGCGGTCGACGTCGCAGTAGAGCGAGAGCTTGTGCTTGAGCTTGTCCGGGATCTCCCGGTCACTGCGGCACACGAGCGCGTCCGGCTGGATACCGATGTTGCGCAGCGTGGCGACCGAGTGCTGGGTCGGCTTCGTTTTCAGCTCGCCCGACGGCGCCAGGTACGGCACCAGCGACACGTGCAGGTAGAAGACGTGGTCGCGGCCGATCTCGTGGCGCACCTGGCGGATCGCCTCGAGGAACGGCAGCGACTCCATGTCGCCGACCGTGCCGCCGACCTCGGTGATCACGACGTCCGGGATCCGGCCGAAGTCGTCCGGAGCGGCCATCGCGAAGATGCGCTCCTTGATCTCGTTGGTGATGTGCGGGATGACCTGCACAGTGTCGCCCAGGTATTCGCCGCGGCGCTCCTTGGCGATGACGGCCGAGTAGACCTGGCCGGTGGTCACGTTCGCCTTGCCGGTCAGCGCCCGGTCGAGGAAGCGTTCGTAGTGCCCGACGTCGAGGTCGGTCTCGGCGCCGTCCTCGGTGACGAAGACCTCGCCGTGCTGGAACGGGTTCATCGTTCCCGGGTCGACGTTCAGGTAGGGGTCCAGTTTCTGCATGACGACCCGCAGTCCGCGTGCGGTCAGCAGGTTGCCGAGGCTGGAGGCGGTGAGGCCCTTGCCCAGCGAGGAGGCGACGCCCCCGGTGACGAAGATGTGCCGCGTCTCGCGCACTGTTGGTGCCAAGGCCTGCTCCCGTGGTCGGTCAGTTCGGTCTTGCAGACCGGCGTCGACCATCTTTTCCGATCGCGCCATCCACGGGATTTCACAGTAACACCTACGCCGGCGCGTGCACGTTCGGGCTGCTCGGCGCGCGTGTCAACGGACGATCACGCCCTCGGCGCCGCTTTTGTCCGGCGCCGGGCCGTCGGTGCGGCGCGGGGACAGGCCCGGGCCGCCGGGGCCGTCCGTCTCGCCGTCGGGCCGGGTGCGGTCGGCCGCGTGTTCCAGCACCCGCAGCGTGGTCAGCACGTACAGCGGCACCGCGATCGCGGCGGCCGCCCCGGCGACGGCGAAGGCCGCTCCCCCGAGCACGCCGGCCAGCACGACCGTGACCGTGGTGCCGGCCAGCGCTGCGCGCAGCGCCGGGTGCAGGCCGAAGACCCGGTTGAGGCCGCCCCACGGCGAGAACTGGCTGAACGCGAGGGCCAGCGCACCGACCAGGGCCAGGAGCGTCAGCGGGCTGTCCAGGGCGTGCCCGCCGGCCGTCGCGGCGCGCTGGATGGCCGGGCCCGCGGAGCCGTCGAGCAGCGCGGTCAGGAAGCGCCCGACGCTGCCCTGCTCGAGGGCCGGGCGGCGCAGGTCGAGCACCGCGAAGCCGATCGTCACGGCCAGGCCCGCGACCGTCGCCCAGGCGACGCGCGGGAAGGTGAGCCAGCCGCCGGTGCTGATCGCCGCCGCCACGCACACCCCGGCCGTGACGGCGATCGCCCCGATCGGGTCCGCGCCCAGGTACGGGCTGCCCACCATGATCACCGCGAAGCCGCCGACCAGCACGACGATCACGGGACGCCACGGACGGCGTACCCATTGGGCGGCGCAGCCGGCGACGACCAGCGCGCCCGCCACGAACACGCCGAGCCCGACGCTGCCCACGCCCGCGTACCGGGAGCCCTCGATGGCCGAATACCCGGCGACGCCGTTGAGCTGAAGCTGCGCGCCGGTCAGCAGATCCACGCCGACCACCACGACGGCGGACAACGCGACCACGCCGATCGGCCACAGCGTGCGGTGGTAGCGCGGCGCCGACCGCACCGCCGCCGTGCCGATCGCCGTCAGCAGGAGGGCCAGCAGCGCGAAGACGATGCCCGGGCGCCCGGAGCGCCACCACGGGATCGCGTCCGCCACCAGCGCGGCCGGGATGGCCAGCGCCGCGGCGATCAGCAGCACCTCGACCGCGCGGACGAGCAGGCGGGGGGCCGACGCCGGCCCGGTGGGACCGGCGTGGCGGCGGGCCCGCATCATCAGCGGCACGACGAGCAGGAAGATCGCCAGCTGGACGGCGCCCAGCCCGGTGAAGAACGACCCCGCGAGGCCCAGCTGCGCGCCGGCCCGCTTGTCGGCGTCGTGGTCGCCGAGCACCGACTCGTCCGGCGCCGCCGGGCGTCCCGGCACCGTGCTCGCGGCGCGGCCGGTGAACAGGCGTTCCGGGGCCGGGCGCCCGAGCGAGGTCAGGATCGTGGGCGCGAGGTCGACCAGCTGCAGGTAGCCGTCGCGGCCGGTGCCGGCGGAGGTCAGCCAGCCGCCCTGCCAGCCGGGACCCTCGGCGATGGCCAGGTGCAGCCGGGAGGTCGTGTCGGTGTCCGAGACGCCCGCGACGATCACCAGCGACCGCTCCGGCCGGGCCGCCAGCACCCGGGCCAGGGCCGCGTCGGCCTGCGCCACCCGGTCGCGGCGGGCGGGGCCCGTACCGGTGATCGTGCCCAGGTCGACCATGCTCAGCGCGCACTGGGAGAACAGGCCCTGCGGGTCGTCGGGCAGGGTGGGGGCGTAGCGGTCCACGCGACCGAACGGCCGGGCGGCGGCGACGGCCGCTCCGGGGCCGACGGCGACGGTGCAGCGCACCGACTCCGCGAGTGCGCCCGGCACCGCCCCGTACGGCTGGTTGTCGGCGTTGGCGCGTACCACGCCGCCGAGCTCGGGAAGGTTGGCGCCGATGCCGTCGGGCCGTTCCACGACCGGTGCCAGCGCCGGGCACGGCCCGCTGACCCGCCGGGCGTTCCAGACGGCGTAGTTGCCGGCGCCGAGGGTGAGCCAGCCGTCCGCCGGGCAGGTGGCGTGGTGCGCGGAGCGTACGGACAGCCAGCCGATGGAGCCGCGGGTCGCCTCCTGCCACAGCGCCGGGGTGCGCTGCGGATCGAGGTCGTCCCAGCGCAACCCGGCCGCCCCGGCGACGATGACGTAGTCGGCGGTGTCGCCGGGCACGCCGGTGGCCGGGCGCACCACGAGCCCGGCCAGGCTGGCGGCGGCGGCCAGGACCACCAGCAGGTACGGCACCCAGGCCCGGCCCCGGCGCGACCGCGACGGCGGCGCGGAGTCCGGCCGGCGACCGCGCCGGACCGTGGCGAGCAGTCGGCCCAGCACAGTCGCCTTCACCCCTGGCCCGCCCGGACCGGCGCGACCGACGCGTACGCCGCCAGCACATCGGCGACGGTGTCCTGCTCGGTGGGCCAGCTAGCAGCCTGGCGGGGACCGCGCGCGGCGTAATCCGCACGCCTTGCCGGGTCGGCGAGCATCTCGCGCACGGCCCGGTCGAGGACGTCCACGTCGCCCGGCGGGATGAGCACCGCGGCGTCGCCGACCAGCCCGGGCAGCCCGCCCACCGCGGTGGCGATCAGCGGTACGCCCGCACGCAGCGCCTCCTGGGCGAACAGCTGGCGGGCCTCCCAGTCGCTGGTGACCACGGCGAGATCGGCGCCGGCGAGCAGGTCGGGCACGTCGGTACGGTGCCCGAGCAGGTAGAACTTGGCGTGCAGCTCCGACGCGCGCTGGGCCAGCAGCATGTAGCTGGGTCCGGAGCCCGCGACGACCGTGACCGGCGCCGGGTCCAGGTCGCGCCACCGGGCGGACGCCTCGAGCAGCACGTCGTAGCGCTTCTGCGGGTGCAGGCGGCCGACCGAGACGATCAGCGGCACGTCGGCGGCGACGCGGAACTCGGCTCGTACGGCGGCCCGGCTGCGTTTCGGCGCGGCGGCGACCGGAGCGGCCACCGCCCCGAGGCGGGCCTCGCGCGCGCCGAGCAGCTCCGCGCGCGCCACGAGGTCCTCGGACGCGCCCAGCGTCAGGTCCGCGGAGCGGGCGACGATCCGCTCGACCAGGGCCGAGGCGCTGGCCCGCAGGCCGCGGGCGAGGACGGCGTTGTGCCAGGTCACCACGAGGGGCGCGGCGGGCCGGGAGAGGGCGGCGACGAACGCGGCCCGCAGCCCGTGGGCGTGCACGACGTCGAAGTCCCGCCCGGCCAGGGCGCGCCGCAGCGACCGGATCGCGCCGGAGTCCTGGGGACCGGGGCTGGCCGGGATCTCCACCGCGGCGAAGTCGGCACCGGCGGCGGCGAAGCCGAACAGGTCGTCGGTGGCGGCGGGACCGCAGACCAGCACCCGGCAGCCGGCGGCGAGCAGGCCGCGCACGAGCGAGGAGACGTGCCGGCCGACCCCGCCGGTGCTGGAGCCCAGCACGAGCGCGACCGAACCCTGCCACGGTGCCGCCTGCGCTGCGTCGGTCACGGGCGATGCCTCCTGGTGAACCTCGAGACCAGTGATCGGAGGTCGCGGCGGTCGAACGGGTAGACCACAGCGGCGAACACGACCGCGACCGCGACCCCGCCCAGCATGCCCTGCAGGATGCTCACCCCGGCTCCCGGGGTGCCCGCGGCAGCGTGGCGCACGCCTTCCGTAGTGGCCCATCCGGCGAAGCCGGCCACGACCGCCGCCACGATACCCACGGCGGCCGCCCGCGGCAGTCCGGAAAGCGCCTGCGGGCCCGCGTGGCGGCGAATCGCCAGCACGAGCAGCAGTCCGATGGCCGACATCCCGATCGAGTTCGCGGCGGCGAAGCCGGCGATCTGCCACTGGCCGCCGAGCACGGCGGCGAGGACGACCGCGGTCAGCGCGGCGACCGCCCAGCCGGCGGCGGTGGCGAACGCGGCGGCGACCGTCGCGCCGCGGGCGTACAAGGCGCGGGAGAGCAGCGCGAAGAGGGCGTAGCCGAGCAGCCCGGGAGCGAACGCCACGATGCCCGGCGCGGCGGCGCGGGTCCCGACGAGGTACGCGGCCGGCCACGCGAGCGCTCCCAGGGCCGAGGCGCCGAGACAGGCCAGCAGCACGACCGACCGGGCGGTCCGGGACAGGGCGTCGGCGTAGGCCTCGTCGTCGCCCCGCGCCACGGCCCCGGCCAGCCGCGGGTAGACGGCGGTGGCCAGCGGCACCGCCAGCACCGCCCAGGGCAGCAGGAAGACGGTCTGCGCCGCCAGGTAGTCCGTCAGCGGCCCCTTGGCGGCCAGCATGACGACCACCAGCACCATGACCTGCTGGGATCCGACGGTGACCGCCCCGGCCCAGCCCAGCCGCAGGGCGTGGCGTCCCTCGTCGCCGGGGAAGCGGTAGCCCGGCCGCAGCCGCAGGCGCAGCTTGCGCAGGGGGATCAGCAGGCACAGCGCCAGCACGACCACGCCCAGGGTGGTGCCGCCGGCCAGGATCAGCTCGCCGGTGGGGCTGAGGCCGGCGACGTCGCTGCGGGCCCCGTCGGCGACGGCATAGCCGAGGTACGCGCTCATCACCGTCACGCTGGACAGCAGCGGCGCGATGACCGGCCAGGCGAAGCGGTGGTGGGCCTGCAGCACCCCGGTCAGCACGATGCCGATGCCGTACAGCGGCAGCTGGGGGGCGAAGATCCGCAGCATGCGCGCGGCGACGTGCTGGTCCGCGGCGGGAAGGTCGAACAGTCCGGCGATGGGCCCGGCGAGCACGGCGACCAGCACGGCCAGCGGCACCAGCAGCGTCAGCACCCAGGTGAGCAGCGCCGACGCGACAGCTCCGACCCGCTCGCGGTCCTCCGCCTCGACCGCCCCGGCGATCAGCGGCACCACGAGGCCGGCCAGGGCGCCCCCGGCGACCACCTCGAAGATGATGTTCGGGATGACGTTGGCGGCGTTGTACGCGTTGGCGAGCCCGTGGTGGCCGACCGTACGCAGGAAGACGAAGGTGCGCCCGAAGCCGGCGATCCGGGACAGGATCGTCAGCACGGTGATGACGGCGGCGGCCCCGGCCACCCCCGCGCGGGTGCGGGCCGAGGTCACGGAGCCGGGCGGCGGCCGAGCGCGTCCAGCTCGCGCAGCCCGGGCGTGTCCTGGATGACCTTGGTGAAGCTGACCTTCTCGCTGGCGGCGGTCAGCCCGGCGAGTACGGCGAGGGCCAGCGCGCGCCCGGCGGGCCCGGTCTTCGCCGCGAGGGCCACGCCGAGCAGGGCGCCGAGGGCGTTGGCCCCGGCGTCACCGAGCATGATCTCCTCGCCGAGGTCGGCGGGCAGCAGCGCCGCGCTCGCGCCGAGCGTTCCGGCGGTCAGCGCGCCGCCGCGGCCGGCGACGAGCGGCGTACCGATGATCGTGGCGGCCTTGATCGCCCGGCCGGGGCGCAGGTCGAGCAGGTTGAGCAGGTTGGCCGTGCCGGCGATGACCCCCGCGCCGAGCAACACGTCGGTGGCGCGGCGCACCGCGCCCGAGTCCTGGCGGCGCCGGTGAGCGCGCACCCCGGCATCGCGCGAGAGCAGCGCCGAGGCGGCGAGGCCGGCGGCACCCACCCCGGCGATCTTGACGAGGCCGCTGGTGACCCGTCCCTCCCGGAGAGCACCGAGGTGGCCGCGGAAACCCTTGGCCTTCTGCTCCGGCCGGTTGCCGACGACGTCGTCGTAGAGGCCCACCGCTCCGGAGGTGGCGCCGGCCGCGATCGCGGCCGCGGTGGTGGCCACCGTCGGTGCGCCCACCGCGGCGGCCAGGGTGGCGCCGGCCGCGAGGGCCGGGCCGCCGGCGAGGCTGACCGTACGGCCGTGGAAGTTGGTGCGCTCCAGGACGCCGGCGTGCGGGTCGCGGCGGATCCAGGTCAGCGCCGCGCGGGCGGCCAGCGCGCCGAGGCCGGACGACTTCACCCTGCTGGCCATGCGTCTGCTCTCCTGACTCACCGGGGACCGCCCCCTCGGTGGCCGACCGCCGAGTCTAGGGGCTGGCCGCCTCCCGAGCACGGACGCGTCCGCCGGGGCGCGCCGGATCAGCCGGCGGCTTTGGGCACCTGCGAGGAGGCGCCGGCCGACAGACCGTACTGGCCGACCTTGCCGGCCACCACCCGCTCGACCACGGTCAGTGCGGTCGCCAGCTGACCCTGCGTCGTGGTCACGTTGTCCACCGTGGAGACGTCCTGGACCAGCTTCGGGTCCCCGCGCACCTCCGAGACGAGGTTGCCCTCGCCGATGCCGTTCCCGGCCACCACCACCGGCTTCACGGTCGCGAACTGGCTGGTGAGGGTGACCGCGTTCTGGTTCTTCTTGCCCGCGTCCCGGTCGACCGGCGGCAGACCCGACACGACGACCGCGGCCTCCGCGCCCGGCGCCATCTCATCGGAAACCCCGACATAACCCGGTTCCGTGTACGCGGTGAGCACCGCCGTCAGATCCTGCGCGGCGACCGCCGGCGCCTTCTCCAGCAGCGCGCGGGCCAGCAGGGCGCTGGAGGTCTCCACGCCGTCGCTGTTGAGCGGCAGACCGTCGACGGACACGGTCGGCTGCGACGCCCGCTCGGCGAGGCCGAGAAGCTCCACGGAGTTGGCCGGGTCGAAGAACTTGTCCTGCACCGTCACCTGACCGGTGATCGTGGCGCCGGCGACCTTCAGCATGGACGTCACGCCGTCGGCGTAGTCCTTGCCGCTGGGCAGCACCACGACCACGAGCTTGCGGCCGGTGAGCTTGCCGTTGAGCAGCGCCGGGGAGAGCTCGGTGGCGAACTCCTGGGTACGGCCGAGCTCCTCGCGGTACTGGTTGGCCTGCTCGCGGTAGTTGCCGTTGTCCTTGCTCAGCGCGTCGACGCGGTCCTTGAGGGTGTCGACCACCGGCCCGTTGAGGGCGGCGGTGCCCACCACCAGCCCGATGGCGAGGGCGAGGAAGACCGCGGTGAGCGACACCACGTGGTACCGGAAGTTGATCACGCCAAAATGCCTCTGCTAGAAGAGCTGTCCTAATTGGAAGACCAGATTGTCCCACCACTCGGACACCACGGCGAGGTACGCCTGACCGACGGTCGACACCGCCACGGCGGAGGCCATCGCCGCGACCGCGGACAGCACGAGCAGCAGCAGCGACGACCCGGAGATGTTCTGCTTGTAGAGCCGGCTGACGCCCTTGGCGTCGACCAGCTTGCCGCCCACCTTGAGCCGGGTGAGGAAGGTCGATGCCATACCGCCGCGGCCCTTGTCCAGGAACTCGACCAGGTTGGCATGCGTGCCGACGGCGACGATGAGCGAGGCGCCCTTCTCGTCGGCGAGCAGCATCGCGAGGTCCTCGCTGGTGGCGGCGGCCGGGAACGTGGTGGCCTGCACCCCCAGCCCGTGCACCCGGGCGAGTCCGGGCGCCCGGCCGTCCGGGTACGCGTGCACGATCACCTCGGCGCCGCAGCGCAGCACGTCGTCGGTGACCGAGTCCATGTCCCCGATGATCATGTCGGGGGTGTAGCCGGACTCCACCAGGGCGTCGGCACCGCCGTCGACGCCGATCAGGACCGGCTTGAACTCCCGGATGTACGGCCGCAGCACGTCCAGGTCGGCCTTGTAGTCGTAGCCACGCACCACGATGAGCACGTGCCGCCCGGCGACCCGGGTCTCGACGTCGGGCACGCCGACGCCGTCCAGCAACAGGTCGCGCTCCTGCTTGAGGTAGTCCATGGTGTTGGCGGCGAACGCCTCGAGCTGCACCGACAGCCCCTCGCGGGCGTCGGCCATCGCCGCGGCGACGGTCTGGGCGTTCTGCCGGATGCCGGTGGCCACGGGCTCGCCGTCGAGCAGCACCGTGTCGTTGTCCAGGCTGACGACGACGCCCTCGCTGAGCCGGTCGAAGACCTCCTCGCCGAGGTTGTCGATCAGCACGATGCCGGCCTGGACCAGCACCTCGGGGCCGAGGTTGGGGTAGCGCCCGGAGATCGACGGCTTGGCGTTCAGCACGGCGGCGACGCCGACCGCGACCAGCGAGTCGGCGGCCACCCGGTCGATGTCGACGTGGTCGATGACGGCGATGTCACCGGGGCGCAGCCGCCCGACCAGGCGCTTGGTCCGGCGGTCGAGACGAGCGGTGCCGGAAACAGCCCCGGGTTCGACGCTCCGGGTCCGGCGCAAGGTGGGAAGTCGCATCCCGGCCATCCTGACACGCCCGATCGAGCGGTTCGCACCCGACATGCACAAGGTCACCCCCGGAAAGGGGCATTTCACCCGCCGCGCTTCTCCCGTTCGGCCACCGCCAGCAGCTCCTCGGCGTGCGCGATGCCCAGGTCGGAGTCGGGCAGCCCGGCCAGCATGCGGGCCAGCTCACGGGCCCGCTCGGTCTCCTCGACGATCTTGACGCCGCTGGTGGTGATCGCCCCACCGGTGTCCTTGGCGACCACCAGGTGCCGGTCGGCGAAGGCGGCCACCTGCGGCAGGTGGGTGACGACCAGGACCTGATGGGTACGCGCGAGCCGGGCCAGCCGCCGCCCGATCTCGACCGCCGCCTGACCGCCCACACCGGCGTCGACCTCGTCGAAGACCAGCGTCGGCGGGCCGCCCGCGCCGGCGAACACCACCTCGATGGCCAGCATGACCCGCGACAGCTCACCGCCGGAGGCGCCCTTCTGCAGCGGCAGCGCCGGAGCCCCGGGGTGCGCGATCAGGCGCAGCTCGATGTCGTCGGCGCCGTCCGGGCCGGCCGCGAGGCCGTGGATCACCGGCTCGTCCCGCCCGGCGCTGCGCGGCAACACCACGATCTCCACCCGCGCGTGCGGCATGGCCAGACCGGCCAGCTCGACGCTGACCTGCGCGGCGAAGCGCCCGGCGGCGTCGGTGCGGGCCGCGGTGAGCCGCCCGGCCAGCTCGGCGACCTGCCCGGCGAGGCGCAGCCGCTCCTTGTCGAGCTCCTCGAGCAGCTCGTCGGAGGTGTCCAGCGCGGCGAGCCGGGAACGGGCATGGTCGGCCCACGCAATGACGCCGTCGATGTCGTCCGCGTACTTACGGGTCAGCGCTCGCAGCGCGGCCCGCCGTTCGTAGATCGCCTCCAGCCGGGCCGGGTCCGCGTCCAGCTGGTCCAGATACGCCGAGAGCTCGGCGGAGACGTCGCCCATCAGGGTGGCCGCCTCCTCCAACCGCGCCGCGAGCTCGCCCAGCGCCGGATCCACGCCGGTCTGCGCCTCGAGCGTGCGCCGGGCCGTGCCCAGCAGCTGGGTGGCGTCCGGGGCCTCGTCGGCCGCCTCGACGCCGCCGGCCAGCGCCTGCGCCGCGAGCGCCGCGGCCGTGCGCAGCCCCTCGGCGTGCTCGAGCCGCTGGAGCTCGGTGCGCAGCTCGTCGTCCTCCCCCGGCTGGGGGTCGACCCGGCTGATCTCGTCCAGGCCGAGCTTCAGCAGGTCGGCCTCCTGGCTGCGCTCGCGCGCGTTGCGCCGGCGGCCGGCCAGGTCGTCGACCACGGTGCGCCACTGCGTGTAGGCCTGGCGGTAGGTCTCCAGCAGCTTCTCGTGCTCCGGGCCGGCGTAGCGGTCCAGCGCGGCACGCTGCTCGGCCGGGCGCAGCAGGCGCAGCTGGTCGGATTGCCCGTGCACCGCGACGACCTGCTCGCCGACCTCGCTGAGCATCGCCACCGGCATGCTGCGTCCCCCGACGTGCGCCCGCGACCGCCCCTCGATCGTCACCGTGCGACTGAGCAGCACGGACCCGTCGTCGTCGACCTCCGCGCCCGCGTCGGTGATGCGCGTCTGCACCGTGTCGGCCAGCGGACCCTCGAGCCGCAGCCGGCCCTCGACGATCGCGCGGCCGGGATCGGCACGCACCCGCCCGGCGTCGGCCCGGCCGCCGAAGAGCAGCCCGAGCCCGGTCACCACCATCGTCTTGCCCGCGCCGGTCTCACCGGTGATGGCGTTCATGCCCGTGGTCAGCCGCAGCGTCGTGTCGTCGATGACGCCCAGCCCGGTGATCCGCAGTTCCTCCAGCACAGGGCGAACAGTATCGGTGCCCCCCGACAATTGCCCACTGGCCCCACGCTCATCAGCGTCGATTACCTCGCCAGCCTTCCACCGGCAGGGCGAACTTCGCCACGAGAGTGTCGGTGAACGGCGTCGGCTTGAGCCGCACGATCCGCACCGGAAGCTGCCCGCGCTCGACCGTCACCTGAGCACCCGGCGGCAGGTCCCACGTCCGGCGCCCGTCGCAGCAGAGCACGGCGAACGACGTGTACGGGTCCACGGTCAGCACGAAGGTCGACGTCGGCGCGGTGACGATCGGCTTGCTGAACAACGCGTGCGCGCTGATCGGCACCAGCAGCAGCGCCTCGACCTCGGGCCACACCACGGGCCCGCCGGCGGAGAACGCGTACGCCGTGGAGCCGGTCGGTGTGGCACACACGACACCGTCACAGCCGTAGCGCGACAGCGGCCGCCCGTCGACGTCGACGAGCAGCTCGAGCATCTGCGCCCGCTGCCCCTTCTCGACACTGACCTCGTTGAGCGCCCACGAGTCGGCGATGAGCCGGCCGTCGTACTCGGCGCGTACGTCGAGGGTGAGCCGCTCGTCCACGGTGTAGTCGCCGGCGACGATGTCCCGCACGGTCTGGTCGATGTTCTGCAGCTCCGCCTCGGCGAGGAAGCCGACCTTGCCGAGGTTGATGCCGAGCAGCGGCGCCTTCGCCGGCCGGGCCAGCTCGGCGGCGCGCAGGAACGTGCCGTCCCCGCCGAGCGCGAACACGATCTCCACGCCCTCGGCCGCGGACAGCCCGTGCACCGGGGTGACGCCGGGCGGCAGCTCCAGGTCGTCGACCTCCTCGGCGATGACCCGCACCTCGAAGCCGGCCGCCACCAGGTCCCGGGCGACGGTCTGCGCGTGCTGCGTGCTCTGCCGCCGGCCGGTGTGGGTCACCAGGAGCGCGGAGCGGGTCATGCCACGCTCTCCGGCATACGCTCGCCGGCCAAGCCGGCCGCGGCCAACGTGCACGCGGTCATGTTTCCTCCAACGGGGACGAATCCGGCGTCTGTGCCGGCCCGCCGGAGGCTACCGCGCCGGACGGGCCGGCGGCGACCACAGCGTGTACCCGCGCGGCGTCGGCGAGTGGCGCGCCACGACGGAACCACACGAAGAACTCCACATTGCCACTGGGCCCCGGCAGCGGGCTGGCCGCCACCGACACGACCCCGAGCCCCTGCTCGGCGGCGGCCGCCGCGACGTCCAGAACCGCCTCGGCGCGCAGCTGCGGATCGCGGACCACCCCGCCGGAGCCGACACGTTCCTTGCCCACCTCGAACTGAGGTTTCACCATGAGCGCCAAATCCCCGTCCGATGCGGTGCACACGCTCAGGGCTGGCAGCACCAGTCGCAGGGAGATGAACGACAGGTCCGCCACGGTCAGCGCCACAGGACCGCTGAGCATGGCCGGGGTCAGCGTCCGCACATTCGTCCGCTCCATCACCGTGACCCGCTCATCGGTACGCAGCGGCCAGGCGAGCTGACCGTAGCCGACGTCGACGGCGTACACGTGGGCGGCGCCCTCGCGCAGCAGCACGTCGGTGAAGCCGCCGGTGGAGGCGCCCGCGTCCAGGCACCGCCGGCCCTTCACCACCAGTTCCGGGAACGCCCGCAGCGCCCCGGCGAGCTTGTGACTGCCGCGGGAAACGTACTCGTCGGCGGGATCTTCGCCGGTCACCACCACCGGGTCCGCCGGGTCGATCATCGTCGCGACCTTGGCCGCCACGACGCCCCGGACCAGGACCCGGCCGGCCGCGACGAGCGCGGCGCCCTGCTCCCGGGACCGGGCCAGCTTGCGACGGACCAGTTCGGCGTCCAGTCGCGCGCGACGGGCCATCAGTGCACAACCTTCTCGCGGGTACGGCTCATCAACGGTCGATGCTCGCCAGGGTCTCCTGGAGCACCTGATGCGCGGCCTCGTACTCGGCGATCTGGTCGGCGGGGGCGAGCGTCGCGGCGTTGGCCAGCGCCTGCAGCACGGCGTCCACGGCCGGGTGACCCGTCTTCTCCGAGCCGTCGAGCAGGCCCGGCGTCGTCTCCACCCGCGGCGGCTGCACGGCCTGATGCCCCGGCGGCTGCGCGGCGTGATGCCCCGGCGGCTGCGCGGCGTGATGCCCCGGCGGCTGCGCGGCGTGATGCCCCGGCGGCTGCGCGGCTTGTTGTCCCGGCGGTTGTGCCGGCGGCGGGCCGGGCCGGAAGCCGCCGGGCGGCGGGCCCGGGCGCGGCGGTTGCTGATTCGGGTACGTCACGGGGCGACCTCCGGCGTCGAGGTGTCCGCGCCGGCCGCGTTCTCGGCCGGCGTGCTCTTCGCGGGGGTGGTCTTCTTCGCGGCCGTCTTCTTGGCGCCCACGTTCTTGGTAGCCGCCTTCTTCGCCGGCGTCGGCAGCACCGTCTCAGCGGCGGCAGCCTTCACCGATGCATTGGGCGCTGCGACGGTCCCGGCCGGCGCGGTGGGCGTACCGGCACTTCCGGCGGGCTCGCCGCCCGGCGTGGCGGTCTTGCGCGCGGCCTTGGCGGCCTTCGTGGCCTTGGCGGGCACGGCCTTGCCGGGCGCCGCCTTCGCCGGCCCGGTGGTCGCCGGGGTGACCTTCTTCGCCGCCTTGCGCGGCGGCGTAGCGGTGGTGGCGGCCGCCGGCATCGCGTTCGGCGTGGCGGGTTTGGCCGCCTTCTTCGCCACCGCCTTCTTCACCACGGCCTTCTTCGCGGGCGCCTCGACCGACACGGGACCGGGCTCGGCCAGGGTCAGGTCCCCGGCCGCCTCGCCGCCGGCCGCGTTCGCCCGCGCCAACCGCAGCTCCTTCTCCAGGTCGCGGACGCGGGTGGTGAGGTCGGAAACCTCCTCGGCGGTGGCCAGCCCGACCAGCCCGAGCGCCCGATCCACCTCGTAGCGCACCAGGTTGGTCAGCGCCTGACGGTTGGCCATGCCCGTGGACATCAGGTCCTCGACCAGGCCCTGCAGCTGACCGGCGGTCGCGCCACCCTTGTTCAGCAGCTCGCCCGCGACCTTCTGGGCCCTCTTGCGCGGTGCCTCCGTCAACCCGAGCGCCATCTCCAGATACGCCCGCCATGCGTCCTGCATGAGCCTCTCCCTTCGCGCTCGCGCCACGATCGTGCTGGTGTCACGCTACCGGGCATACCCGGCACGCCCGTCGGGTACCGTGCGGAACGTCGCCGGGTGTCGCGGAAGGAGTGCCGTAGTGGCCAGCGTGGACGAGTGCCGTCAGGCGTTGCAGGGGCTGGCGGCTCGGCTCGATGCCAACGCCGAGACCCGCGGCAAGCTGGATCTGGACCGTACGCTCGCCTGTCGCGTGCCCGACCTGGGCACCGCCTTCCACGGCCGGCTCACCGGCGGCCGCCTGATCGACATCGCCGACGGCGACGACCCGAAGGCGAAGATCGCCCTGACCGCGAACAGCGACGACCTCGTGGCCCTGGTGAGCGGCCGGCTGGACGTCACCCGGGCGATCGCCGCCCGGCAGGTGTCGGTCAAGGCCAACCCGTTCGACCTGCTCAAACTCCGCAAGCTGCTGTAGAGCGCAGGCCGCAGGCCGCGCTGATCAGCGCGGCCTGCTCCAGCGGGTCCTGGCCCCTGCTCCGCGAGCGAGGCCAGGCCCGGGCGGTCAGCCGAGCCACTCCCCGAGCAGCTTGCCCGCCTCGTCCGAACCCGCCTGCGGCTTCCCGCCGTCCCACACGAACCCGGTGAGCAGACGCAGCGCGTCCACCTCAGCCCCGGCCCCGGAAAGCCGTCCTTCCGCCAGCTTCCAGCCACCCAGCTCCGTGGCGCCGGCGGGCACGCGGGCCGCCTCGGCCGGACCGAAGAGCCCGGACAGGTCGGCAGCCACGTACGCCGGCCGCCGCGACGGCGGGGCGGCGAGCAGGTCGGCCGGCCCGCTGACTCCGGTCAGGACGAGAAGGCTGTCCATGCCGGCGCCGACCGCACCCTCGATGTCGGTGTCGAGCCGGTCGCCGACCACCAGTGGACGCCGGGAACCCGACTGCGACGCCGCGGTCTCGAACAGCGCCGGGGCGGGCTTGCCCACCACCACGTCCGGCTCCCGGTTCAGCGCCGTACGCAGCACCGACACCAGCGAGCCGTTGCCGGGCAGCGGCCCGCGCGGGCTGGGCAGCGTCCGGTCGGTGTTGGTCGCCATCCACAGCGCGCCCGCCCGCACAGCGAGCGACGCCTCGGCGAGGATTTTCCAGCCGACGTCCGGCCCGTAGCCCTGCACGACGGCCGCCGGTTCGTCGTCGAGGCGCTCGACCGGTGTAAGGCCGGCGTCGCGTACCTCGGCCCGCAACGCCTCAGCCCCGACCACCAGAACCGGAGCCCCGGCCGGCAGCCGTTCGGCGAGCATCGCGGCGGCGGCGCCGGCCGAGGTCAGCACCTCGCCGGCGGCCGCCGGGACACCCATGCCGGTGAGCAGCGCCGCCACGTCCCCCGCACGCCGGGAGGCGTTGTTCGTCGCGTACGCCACAGCCGTACCGGCAGCCCGCAAACGCTCGACGGCCTCGGCGGCGCCGTCGATCGGCTTGTCGATCAGATAGATGACCCCGTCCAGGTCGAAGATGACGAGGTCGTACCCGTCGGCCAGGGCATCGCTCACGCCTGGTCCCCCATCGCGCGCGGCTCCCGGTCGTCGTCCTCGCCGGTCTCGTCGTCGCCGTCGTCCGGCAGCCCGGCGGTGAACTCGTCACCGCCGCCCTTGCCGTCCTCGGCCGCGTCGATCCCGGCGTCGACGTCGATGTCCTCGCCGTCGGCGGGCTCATCGTCGGCGGGCTCATCGTCGTCGTCGAGCCTGTCACGGAGCTCGTCCCGGTCCTCGTCCTCGTCGTCGAGTCCATCGGCACCGAGCTCGTCCCGGTCCTCGTCGTCCTCGTCGTCGTCGCCGTGGTCCACGTCGTCGTCGAGGAACGCCTCCCGGCGGTAGGCCGCGTCGTCCTCGTCGTCCTGGTCCTCGCCGTCGACGTCCGCGTCGTCGTCCTCGTCGTCGAGATCCGCGCCGCTCTGCGCCGCGCCGGCCGGGCCGTCCTCATCCTCGTCGTCGTCACCCTCGATGGTGACCCCGTCGAGCTCCAGCAGCCGCTCGGCCGCATCCGTCAGGTCGTCCTCGTCGACGGCCGCGGCCCGCGAGAACCACTCCCGCGCCTCGTCCCGGCGACCAGCGGCGAGCAGGGCGTCGGCGTACGCGTACCGAAGCCGCGCCGCCCACTCCGCGTCGTCCTCCGACGTGAGCTCCTTGACCTGCAGCATCGCCACGGCCGCATCGTGCTGGCCGAGGTCACCCCGCGCGCCGGCCGCCACGATCAGCAGCTCGATCGCACCGGCCTTGTCGAGCGTCTCCCGGTCGGCACCACGGAAGAGATCGATCGCCCGTTCCGGGCGCCCCAAGGCCCGCTCACAGTCGGCCAGCTCAGCCAGGTGGGTCTGCCGCCCGGTCATCCGATGGTACGTCCGCAGCTCAGCGATAGCGGTCGTCCAGTCCCCCGCGGCGTATGCGGCCAGCCCGACGGCCTCCCGCACCACGGCGATCCGGGACGCCAGCCGCCGAGCCGCGATAGCGTGCTGCAACGCCAGCTCGGAATCCTCGTCAATGATCGTCCCGGCAGCGACCAGGTGCCGCGCAACCCGGTCAGCGGTGTCCCGCGACAGGCTCAGCAGCTCGGAGCGAACCTCCTTGTCGAGGTCGGTAGCAACGACCTCCTCAGGGATCTCGGGCGCCTGGAACGCGGGCAGCGCGTCCCGCCGGTCCTGCGACCCCCGGTCCTCCCGCGACTCACGGTCGTCCCGGAAGCCGCGGTCCTCACGCGGTCCCCGGTCATCCCGGAACCCGCGATCCTCACGCGGTCCCCGGTCGTCACGGAAGCCCTCGCGGGGTCCACGGTCACTACGAGGTCCACGGTCATCGCGGGGACCACGATCATCGCGGGGACCACGGTCGTCGCGCGGTCCACGGTCGTCGCGCAGTCCACGGAAACCGCCGTCACGAGGCCCGCGGTCACCACCGGGACCACGGTCGTCGCGCGGTCCACGGAAACCGCCGTCACGTGCTCCCCGGTCGCCCTGCGGCCGGTCGCCGGAGGGCCGGTCGCTACGGAAGCCCCCACTGCGAGCGCCGGGACGGTCGCCCCGGAAGCCGCCGGATCCACCCTGGAAGCTGCTCCGCGGTCCGCCCTCGGTCCGGTCGCCGCCCCGGAACCCGCCACGGTCGCCGCCACCTTGGTAGCCACCACGGTCGCGGTCGCCGCCACCCTGATAGCCGCCACGGTCGCGGTCGCCGCCCCGGAAGCCGCCGCGGTCGCCGCCACCCTGATAGCCGCCACGGTCGCGGTCGCCGCCCCGGAAGCCGCCGCGGTCGCCGCCACCCTGATATCCACCACGGTCGCCGCCACCGGTACGCGGAGCGCCACCCTGATAGCCGCCACGGTCACGGTC